>NZ_CP095078.1:2449889-3062362 GCF_022919075.1 Nocardioides sp. W7
GGACAGCGCGGAGCCGGTGCCCGAGGCGTTGAAGCTCACCAGGTGGTGCCGCAGCGCGCCGACGAGCAGCGCGATGCCTACGATGCCGTTGAGGGTGATCATCACGGCCGCGAAGACCGTGTCGCGCGCGTAGGTGCTGGTGCCCTCGCCGCCGCTGGTCATCAGCATCACGATCAGCCCGACCTCGATGACGGTGACCGCCACGGCGAGGATCAGCGACCCGAAGGGCTCGCCGACCCGGTGCGCGACGACCTCGGCGTGGTGGACCGAGGCGAGCACCGCGCCGACCAGGAACACCCCGATCAGCGCCAGCACGGCGGGGTTCTCGTGGTTGACCCAGGTGGCCGCCAGCAGCACGATCGCCACGACCGGGACGGCCACCGTCCACTGGAACCTGCCTCGAACGGCCGCGGTGCTCATGGTGGAACCCTACGGACGACCCGTCGCCTCCGAGCCGACCGGGCAGTACGCCGACCGGCCGGCCCGTCGGGGGGCGGGTCCCCGACGAACCGGCCGGCGTGATCGATCCGACGACAGGCGTCCGCAGCCGCGGACGCCCGGCGTTACCTGTTGTTCCTGGCGGCCAGCGCCCTCTTGACCTTGACCGTCGACGACCCGGAGACGAGGTCGCCGTACTTGTCGGTGGCGGTGACCGTGACCGTCAGCCTGCTCAACTTCGTGCCGATCCGCTTCTGGACCTTCTTGGTGACCTTGAGCGAGGCCCGGGTGCCGAGGACCTTCTTGCCCACCTTCCACGCGTAGCTGTAGGTGACGCCGGAGCGTCGGTTCCAGACGCCCCGGAAGACCGTCAGCTTCTTGTTCCCGACGAGCTTGCCCTGGACGAGCCTGCCCTTCACCACCGGCTTCCTGACCGCCCGGAGGACGTTGGTCAGCGTGATGGTGCGCACCGAGACGGACTTCCCGGACCCGACGGCGACCGCCTTGGCGGTGGCCAGCGACGTGCCGCCGCCGTAGTAGCCGGCGACGAAGCCGAACGACTCGGCCCCCAGGAAGCAGGTCGGGCAGTCGGGCGCGTTCTCCGGGACCTCGGTGTACCGCGAGCCCTCGGCGCGCACGTAGTAGTGGCCCGGGTCGATGTCGACGCTGAAGCTGCCGGCGGCGTCGGTGTAGCCGCGGGCGGCCACGTTGCCGTCGAGGTCGAAGACGGTGACGTCGGCCGTCCAGTTGGGGCCGGCCTTCGGGAGCTTGACGGTGCCGGTCACGCTGCCCTGCGTGTCCAGGACGGTCGTCGGCGCCGAGGCGGGAGCGGCGGAGCCGTAGGCCGCGACCGGGACGAAGGCCGCCTTGGTCTTGTCGCGGGTGTTGCCCGACCACTCGGCCACCCGGCCGGGTGCCTCGACGTGCAGGCGGACCGACCCGGTGACGTTGTACGCGGCGTAGGCGGCCGGGTCCGTGGCGCCGTGGATGTTCACGAAGGTGGCGGGGTCCGTGACCGTGAAGTAGTAACGGCCGTCGGCGTAGGTCACCGCATCCTTGATCCGGCGCCCGGCCGCGTCGTAGGCCAGGACCGTGGCGTTGGCGACGGGGATGCCGGCGCTGTCGGTGACCAGGCCGGTCAGGGCGGTGTGGGCCGGTGCCGGTACGGCGGCCTCGGGGACCACGGCGAGCGTCGGTGCCGCGACGTTCGTCCGCTCGGTCACGGTGACCGGGACGAAGGCGCTGGAGACGTGCTGGTAGGCGCTGGCCTGCACCAGCCACGCCCCGGAACGACTGGGGCCGTTGCGGTAGGCGATCACGTTGTTGGAGACCAGGCCGACGTACCGGCCGTGGCGGTCGGTCACGTAGCCCTGGTAGCCGACCTCCTCCTTGCCGCCGTAGCAGCCCTCCGCGTCCGCGGGGCCGCCGTCGTCGACCTTGTCGCACCAGTAGACGTTGACGTACGCGCCCGGCAGGGGGCGGCCCGCCGCACCGGTGACGGTGCCGATGACGTAGGCCCCATGGGAGTCGGCGCTCGCCGGCGTCCAGCTGCCCAGGAGGCTCACGGCGAGCGCGCCCGCCGCGGCCAGAGATGCGATCCGTGTGACTCTCATGCGTCTCCTTGCATCGTGTCGCGCCCGGGACGATGTGCCGACGGGTGACGATGGCAACTATCGGCGCACCGGAGAACGTTAGGTAAAGGACTAGGAGACATCCCCCGAATGGACTAGGTCGGCTAGTCCGAACGGGCTACTCGGCCGACAGTGGCCGGCGGTGTCCCCCTGCCGCGAAAGCGGCCCGACCCCGCTCCGGACGTTACGATGGCGGCTTCCCCGATCGCTTCTGTGAGGTCTCTCCATGCCCGCCCCTGAGTCCGTCTTCCCCCGGCTCGAGCCGCTGCTCCCGTCGGTCTCGAAGCCGATCCAGTACGTCGGCGGCGAGCTGAACTCGACCGTCAAGGAGTGGGACTGCGCGCCGGCCGGCGAGACGGTCCGCTGGGCGCTGATGTACCCCGACGCCTACGAGGTCGGCCTGCCCAACCAGGGCGTCCAGATCCTCTACGAGGTGCTCAACGAGCGGGACTGGATCGTCGCGGAGCGCACCTACTCGGTGTGGCCCGACATGGAGGCGGTCCTGCGCGCGGGCGACGAGCAGGGTCCGATCCCGCAGTTCACGGTCGACGCCCACCGCCCGGTGCGCGCCTTCGACGTCTTCGGCCTGAGCTTCTCCACCGAGCTCGGCTACACCAACATGCTCAACGCGCTCGACCTGGCCGGCATCCCGCTGCATGCCGCCGACCGCACCGACGAGGACCCGATCGTGCTCGCGGGCGGGCACGCCGCGTTCAACCCCGAGCCGGTCGCCGTCTTCCTCGACGCCGCCGTCCTCGGCGACGGCGAGGAGGTCGTGCTCGCGATCTCCGAGGTGGTCCGCGACTGGAAGGCCGAGGGTCGACCCGCCGGCGTCATGCCCACCCCCCGGGACGAGCTGCTGCGCCGGCTCGCCGTCAGCGGCAACATCTACGTCCCGCGCTTCCACGACGTGACGTACGCCGCCGACGGCTCCATCGAGGCCGTCGTCCCCAACGTTCCGGGCATCCCACACCGGGTGCGCAAGCACACCCTGATGGACCTCGACGCCTGGCCGTACCCCGCCAAGCCGCTGGTGCCGCTCGCCGAGACCGTGCATGAGCGGTTCTCCGTCGAGATCTTCCGCGGCTGCACGCGCGGCTGCCGGTTCTGCCAGGCCGGCATGATCACCCGCCCGGTCCGCGAGCGCTCGATCGAGACGATCGGCGACATGGTCGAGAACGGCATTCGCAAGTCCGGCTTCGAGGAGGTCGGGCTGCTCTCGCTCTCCAGCGCCGACCACACCGAGATCGGCGAGATCGCCAAGGGCCTGGCCGACCGCTACGACGGCTCCAACGTCTCGCTGTCGCTGCCCTCGACCCGGGTCGACGCCTTCAACATCACCCTGGCCAACGAGTTCTCCCGCAACGGCCGGCGCTCCGGCCTGACCTTCGCGCCCGAGGGCGGCTCGGAGCGGATGCGCAAGGTGATCAACAAGATGGTCACCGAAGAGGACCTGATCCGCACCGTCGCGACGGCGTACTCCCACGGCTGGCGGCAGGTGAAGCTCTACTTCATGGTCGGGCTGCCCACCGAGACCGACGAGGACGTGCTGCAGATCGCCGAGCTGGCGAAGAAGGTCATCGCCAAGGGCCGCGAGGTCTCCGGGCGCAACGACATCCGCTGCACGGTCTCCATCGGTGGCTTCGTGCCCAAGCCGCACACGCCGTTCCAGTGGGCCGCCCAGCTCGACGTCGAGACCACCGACTCGCGGCTCAAGCAGCTGCGCGACACGGTGCGCGAGGACAAGAAGTACGGCCGGGCCATCGGGTTCCGCTACCACGACGGCAAGCCCGGGATCATCGAGGGACTGCTCTCGCGCGGGGACCGGCGGGTCGGCGCGGTCATCGAGCAGGTCTGGCGCGACGGCGGCCGCTTCGACGGCTGGAGCGAGCACTTCTCCTACGACCGCTGGATCGCGGCCACCGAGCAGGCGCTGGCCGGCACGGGCGTCGATCTCGACTGGTACACCACCCGCGAGCGGGCGTACGACGAGGTGCTGCCCTGGGACCACCTCGACTCGGGCCTCGACAAGGACTGGCTCTGGGCCGACTGGGAGGACGCCGTCAACCCCGACTCGATCGACGTCGAGGACTGCCGTTGGACGCCCTGCTACGACTGCGGCGTCTGCCCGGAGATGAACACCGAGATCCAGGTCGGCCCCACCGGCAAGCAGCTGCTGCCGCTCAGCGTGGTCTGAGGCCGGCCAGCACCCGTCGAGTGACATGAAGTGGCCCCCGGAGAAGCATCTCCAGGGGCCACTTCATGTCACTCGACGGGGCGGGGGCCTCAGCCCAGCCTCTCCGTGAGCTTGCTGCCGTCGATGCGGACCGCGACGCAGGCGACGGCGTCGCCGACCTCCGGTGAGGTGTCCTGGGTCAGGCCGTAGATCGCGAAGCCGTCCGGGTTCAGGGTGTCGAGCAGGTCGGGGTCGACCAGGGCGCTGCAGTCGATGCCGGAGCTGGCGGACCCGGCCTGCTCGGTGGTGATCTCGGAGGTGGCGACAACCTCGCCGTCGTGCTCCTCGCTGCAGGAGACCTTGTCGATGAGCCCGATGCTCTTGGAGTCGGCGTCGGTGAGCTCGTCGGCGTTGATGCACTGCCCGGTCTCGAGGTTGTCGATCGACTGCTCCTCGGCGAGGACCACCAGGCCCACGATGCCCAGGGCCGACACGGCCATCATCACGATGCTGACGATGATGGCGGCGACCGCCAGGCCCTTGCCGTGGTTGCGGCCGTCCTTGCCGCGCACCAGGACGACGATCGCCAGCGCGATCGAGACCAGGCCGGCGACGAAGGTGCAGGCCAGGAAGGACAGCACCAGCGCGGCGATGGCCAGGCCCTTCGACGGCTGGTTCGCGCCGTTGCCGGCCGGACCGGTCGGGAAGGCGGACCCGCCGTACGGGTTGCCGTACGGCGGGGGCTGCTGCGGTGCGCCGTACGCCGGGGGCTGCTGGGGTGCGCCGTACGTCGGGGGCTGTTGGGGTGCGCCGTACGCCGGGGGCTGCTGCGGTGCGCCGTACGGCGGGGGCGGCGGCTGTGGTGCACCGTAGGCCGGCGGCAGCGGAGGCGGTGTCGCGCCCTGCTCCTCCGGCGGCTCGGGGGTGCCGGGGTACTGCGGGGGCTGGGTCACGAGTCCTCCGAACGTGGGGTGGGCGAGTGAACGCTACCGCCCACCGCAGCCGGTGTCGGGAGCCCGGCCCCCGGTGCGAGCTCGTCCTCGATGTAGCGCGGCCGGGCCAGGCGGAGTCCGACGGCCAGTTGGGGCACGGTCAGCGCGGTCAGCACCAGCAGCGGGATCGTCCAGCCGCCGCTGAGGTCGTGCAGCAGGCCGATGCCGAACGGACCGATGCCGGCGATCAGGTAGCCCGTCGCCTGCGTGAAGGCGGAGAGGGCCGCGGTGCCCTCGGCGGTCCGCGAGCGCAGGCCGATCAGGGTCAGGACGAGCGGGAAGGTGACGGTGCCGATGCCGACCAACACCGCCGCCGGCACCGCCAGATCGTGCGGCGACAGGAGGAGCAACAGGTAGCCGAGCGGGTAGCAGCCCATCACCGCCACCAGCATCGGCCGCGGGTCGCGACTGCGGCCCAGCATCGAGGGCAGCCACAGCGAGAACGGGATCGCGGTCGCGGCGAGCAGCCCGACCAGGATCCCGGCGGTCGCCGCCGAGTAGCCGCTGTCGCGCCACAGGGTCGCGAACCAGCCGAAGACGGCGTACGCCTGCAGGGACTGGAGCCCGAAGAAGCACGCCATCGCCCAACCGAGCCGGGTGCGGCCGACGTCGACGAACCCGATCCGCCGCGGGGCCGGCTCGAGCGCTCGGTCGCGCGCGGCCAGGCCGATCCAGGGCAGGACGGCCAGCAGGGCGAGCACCGCCCAGGTGCCGAGCCCGGCGCGCCAGCCGCCGAAGGCGTCGGTGATCGGCACGGTGAGCACCAGCGCGGCGGTGAGGCCGACCGACAGCACCGTGGTGTACAGCGCGGTGAGCGGGCCGACCCGGTCCGGGTAGTGCAGCTTGACCAGGGAGGGCAGCAGCACGTTCGCCACCGCCATCCCGGCCAGGGCCAGCCCCGAGAGCGCCAGGAAGACCGGCTCGCTCGAGGTCGCCGTACGCCCGGCGAGGCCGCCGACCAGGGCCAGGAGGGCGACGAGCGTCGTCCGGTGCACCCCGATCCGGCGGGCCGCGGCCGGCGCCAGGGCGCCGAAGCAGGCGAAGGCGAGGACGGGGAGCGAGGTCAGCAGTCCGGCAGCGGCCGGGGACATCCCCAGAGCGGCGCGCAGCTCGTCGAGGATCGGCCCGATGCTCACCGCCGCCGGGCGGAGGTTGAGGGAGAGGAGGACCAGTCCCACCAGGAACAGAGGGGCGGTACGACGGGTCACCCACCCGATGCTGCCACTGGCCCGTGCCGCCGGTGATGATGGGTCCGTGCGGCACCTCCCCGACAGCGAGCGCCGGGCCCGGCTGGCCCGCCGGCACGGGCTCGCACCCGCGCACCGGCACCCGGACGTCCTGGCCGCCACGCGCGCGATGACGGTGCTGCACGCGACCGAGGCGCCGTCGGTCCACCTGTCCCTGCACGCCCGGGTCGACGGGCTGAGCATCGCCGACGTCGACCGCGCGCTGTACGACGACCGCTCGCTGGTCAAGCAGCTCGCGATGCGGCGGACCCTGTTCGTCTTCCCGCGCGACCTGCTGCCGGCGGCGTGGGGGAGCGCCTCGGCGCGCGTCGCCCGGGCGCTCGGGACCCGCCTCGCGAAGGACGCAGAGGCCGGCGGTCTGGCCGAGGACGGCGCGGCCTGGCTCGACGCGGCCCGGGCTGCGACCCTGGCCCGGCTCGCCGACGGTGCCGAGCTCTCCGCCGCGGAGCTGCGCGAGCAGATCCCCGAGCTGGCCGGTCGGGTCGACCTGGGCAGCGGGCGGTGGGGACAATCGGTCCCCGTCGCGCCCCGGGTCCTCGGGCAGCTGGGTGTCGAGGGCCGGATCGTGCGCGGTCGCAACGCCACCCACTGGCGCACCGCGCGGCCGCAGTGGACCTCGATGGCGGCCTGGCTCGGCGAGGTTCCCGACCCGCTGCCCGAGGCCGAGGGGTACGCCGAGCTGGTCCGGCGCTGGCTGCGCACCTTCGGCCCCGGCACCGAGGCCGACCTGGTCTGGTGGCTCGGCTCGACCAAGACCGCCGTACGCTGCGCCCTCGTCGACGTCGCCGCCGTCGAGGTCGCGCTCGACGGCGGCGCGACCGGCTGGGTGCTGGCCGACGACGTCGACGCCGAGCCCGAGGTCGAGGTCGAGCCCTGGGCGGCGCTGCTGCCGGTCCTGGACCCGACGGTGATGGGGTGGAAGGGCCGTGACTTCTACCTCGGCGAGCACGGACCGCAGCTGTTCGACGCCAACGGCAACGCCGGCACCACCGCCTGGTGGGACGGCCGGGTGGTGGGCTGCTGGGTGCAGGACGGCGACGGGGTGGTCGTCGTACGGCTGCTGGAGGAGGTGCCCGCCGACGCCCGGGCCGCGCTCGAGGTCGAGGCGGAGCGGCTGACCGCCTGGCTGGCGGGCCACCGGGTGAGCACGGTGTACCCGTCGATGGCGATGAAGCAGGCCTCCGGGCCGTAGGGTTGGCCGGTGCGCGAGCAACCCGAGCAGCAGGCCCCGCCGGTCCAACGACTCCGGATCCGGTACGCCAAGCGCGGCCGGCTCCGGTTCACCAGCCACCGCGACTTCAGCCGCGCCTTCGAGCGCGCGATCTTCCGCGCCCGGCTGCCGATGGCCTACTCGTCGGGCTTCAACCCGCACCCGCGGATCTCGTACGCCGGCGCCGCGCCGACCGGTTCGGCGAGCGAGGCCGAGTTCCTCGAGATCGGGCTCGCCCAGGTGGTCGACACCGCTGACGTGCACGCAGCGCTTGAGGAGGCGTTGCCCGACGGACTCGACGTGATCACCGTCGCGGTGTCGCCGGGCGGGTCGCTGAGCGACCTGCTGGAGGCGAGCCACTGGGTGCTCGACATCGACGCCGACCCGGCGGCCGCCGCTGCGGCGGTGGAGGCATTCCTCGCCGCGGAGTCCGTGAACGTCGAGCGGATGACGAAGAAGGGGCTGCGGGAGTTCGACTGCCGGGCAGCGGTGGTCCGCCTGGGCGCCGGCCCCCGCGACGGGGGAGCGCGGCTCGACCTGGTGCTGCGACACGGCGTCCCCTCCGTACGACCCGACGACGTGCTCTCCGGGCTGCGCTCGGCGGCCGGTCTGGACGCCGGCCGGGCACCCCTGCTGACCCGGGTCGCCCAGGGTCCGCTCGGCGCGGACGGCACCGTCGGCGACCCGCTGGGGATGTCGGGTTAGCGGACAATCACGACCTGTGTGCGATACTCGCCACGGTCGATGACGCGCGGAAGCCTCCGCCGGAACCGATCCGACGACGTTCTCGCCGGTCCCTGAGAGGGGGCGGCACGGCGGGTGCAGGTCGTCGCCAGACCGCGACGCGGCCCGGCAGACCTGGTGACAGCGGGTCCGCCACCGTCCCGGACAGGGGACAAGGCCCAGCGACCGCGGCAGGTGACGTATCGGCTCCCGGCGGCGCACATGCGGAGGGGGTCGCCGCCACCGCCAGGCTTTGCGCCGACGGCCCTGAGCTCGCGGGTCGCGGTGCACGACACCCGCCCCGCTCTGGGACGGGCCCGAGGAGCAGCACATGCCCGACGACATCCAGGTCGACACCACCACCGAGGCCCCCTCCGCTGAGGCTGGGGCCGAGGCGCCCGCCAAGAAGGCCGCGGCGAAGCGGCCCGCCAAGAAGGCCGCCGCCAAGAAGGCGCCGGCCAAGCGGACGGCCAAGAAGGCCGCCGCGGCCCCGGACGATGCCGAGCTCCCGCTCGACGCGTCGCCGGCTGAGACCGCCGCCGAGCCGGCGAGCGATCCCGCGAGCGATCCGGGCGCCGCCGAGGCCGCTCCGGCGGCCAAGAAGACAGCCAAGAAGGCTGCGGCGAAGAAGGCACCGGCCAAGAAGGCCGCGACGAAGACCGCCGCCAAGCGGACCACCAAGAAGGCCGCCGCCGCGCCGAGCGCCGAGCCCGAGCCGGCTCCGGTGGCCGCGGACCCCGTGGTGCCCGCTGCCGAGCCGGTCGCCGAGCCCGAGCCCGCGGCCCCGGCCCCGGCCGGGATCGCCCCCCTGTTCCAGGCCCCCGAGGTCGCACCGACCCGCGCCCGCCGGACGCGCAAGACCGCGGCCAAGAAGGCCGTCCCGGAGCCCGTGGTCGAGGAGACCCCCGAGGCGCTCGAGGAGACCGACGAGCTCGTCGACGACGCGATCGTCGCCGCCGACGAGATCACCGAGGACGCCGCGGAGACGCCTGACGCCGAGCCGACCGACACGCAGGACGCCGACGAGGACTCCGACGACGAAGGCGACGGCTCCGGCGGTGGCCGGCGACGTCGGCGCCGTGGCGGTCGACGCCGCCGCAAGGTCGGCGAGTCCGGCGGCGGCGAGTCCTCGGCTGACTCCGGCGACTCGACCGACGGAACGGGTGAGGAATCGGGCTCCGACTCCGACGGCCAGTCCGAGGGCGAGCAGGACGACTCGTCCGGCGAGGGCAGCAGCTCCCGCCGCCGGCGACGCCGTCGCCGCACGGGCGACGACGGGGGCGAGGCCGGCGACGACCCGGAGAACACCGTCACCCGGGTCCGCAAGACGCGCAACGCCGAGGACGAGATCACCTCGCTGCACGGCTCGACCCGCCTCGAGGCCAAGAAGCAGCGCCGCCGCGAGGGCCGCGAGGCCGGTCGTCGCCGCGCGCCGATCGTGAGCGAGGCCGAGTTCCTGGCCCGCCGCGAGGCCGTCGACCGGGTCATGGTGATCCGCCAACGCGACGAGCTGACCCAGATCGGCGTCCTCGAGGACAAGGTCCTCGTCGAGCACTACGTGGCCCGCGAGTCGCAGACCTCGCTGATCGGCAACGTCTACCTCGGTCGGGTGCAGAACGTCCTGCCCTCCATGGAGGCGGCGTTCATCGACATCGGCAAGGGCCGCAACGCGGTCCTGTACGCCGGCGAGGTCAACTGGTCGGCCCTCGGCCACAAGGACGGCCAGCCCCGCAAGATCGAGTCGGTGCTCTCCTCCGGCCAGTCGGTCCTCGTGCAGGTCTCCAAGGACCCGATCGGGCACAAGGGTGCCCGGCTGACCAGCCAGGTCAGCCTGGCCGGACGGTTCCTGGTCTACGTGCCCGACGGCACCACCAGCGGCATCTCCCGCAAGCTCCCCGACAACGAGCGCACCCGCCTGAAGACGCTGCTGAAGGAGATCGTCCCGGGCTCCGCCGGCGTGATCGTCCGCACCGCGGCCGAAGGGGCCAGCGAGGACGAGCTGACCCGCGACGTCGAGGTGCTCAAGGCTCGCTGGGAGGACATCGAGAAGCGGAGCAAGGGCGGTGCGCCCCAGCTCCTGTACGGCGAGCCCGACCTGACCCTCAAGGTGGTCCGCGACCTGTTCACCGAGGACTTCGGCAAGCTCGTCATCCAGGGCGACGAGGCCTGGGAGACCGTCAGCACCTACGTCCAGCAGGTCGCCCCGGACCTCCAGGACCGCCTGGAGAAGTTCACCCCCGGCGAGAACGGCAAGGACGTCTTCGCGATCCACCGGATCGACGAGCAGATCGCCAAGGCGCTGGACCGTAAGGTGTGGCTGCCGTCCGGTGGCTCGCTGGTCATCGACCGCACCGAGGCGATGACCGTCGTCGACGTCAACACCGGCAAGTTCACCGGCTCCGGCGGCAACCTCGAGGAGACGGTCACCAAGAACAACCTGGAGGCCGCCGAAGAGGTCGTCCGCCAGCTCCGGCTGCGCGACATCGGCGGCATCATCGTCGTCGACTTCATCGACATGGTGCTGGAGTCCAACCGCGACCTGGTGCTCCGCCGTCTGGTCGAGTGCCTGGGGCGCGACCGCACCCGCCACCAGGTCGCCGAGGTCACCTCGCTCGGCCTGGTGCAGATGACCCGCAAGCGGATCGGCACCGGCCTTCTCGAGGCGTTCGGCGAGAACTGCGAGCACTGCCACGGCCGCGGCGTCGTCGTGCACGACCACCCGGTCGAGTCCGGCAACCGCGGCGACGACAGCGGCCCGAGCTCATCCGGCTCCGGCTCCGGTTCCGGCTCCAGCAGCAGTGGCCGCAGCGGCCGCCGTCGTGGCCGTGGCCGCGGTGGCGACGAGTCCGACGGCGACAGCAGGAGCGGCGCTCCGTCCGCCCCGCAGCTCAAGCCGCCGACGCCGGCGGACGTGGCCGCGATGGCTCGCCAGGAGCGCGCGGACCTCGACGACCTGACCGACGAGACCGTCGCCGAGCCGGCCGCCGAGCAGGCGGCGGAGGCCGTGGTCGAGCCCGAGGCCCCGAAGGTCGTGAGCCGCACCCGCGGTCGTCGCGGCGGCCGCGGCTCGAGCCAGGCCGAGCCGGTCACGGAGCCGGTCGCCGCGCCGGTCCTGCCCGAGACGACCCCCGAGCCCGAGACGACGCCCGAGCCCGACGCAGCGCCTGAGCTCGTCGCGGACGAGGTGCAGCCCGAGCCCGAGGCCCCGAAGGTCGTGAGCCGCACCCGCGGTCGTCGCGGCGGCCGCGGCTCGAGCCAGGCCGAGCCGGTCACCGCACCGGTCCTGCCCGACTCGGAGCCCGAGGCGGCGCCTGAGCCCGAGGCAGCACCTGAGCTCGTCGCGGACGAGGTGAAGTCCGAGCCCGAGGCCCCGAAGGTCGTGACCCGGACCCGCCGACGCAGTGCCAACCGGCCGGCAGGCCAGCCCGAGTCGATCACGGCTCCGGTGGAGCCGATCATCGTCGAGGCGACGCCCGAGCCCGTGGTGGCCGAGCCCGCCCCTGTCGCCACGGCCCCCGAGCCGCCGAAGGTCGTCACCCGGACCCGTGGTCGCGCGGCCAGCCGTCCGGCCGGCCCGCCGACCGAGGAGCCGACGCCGGCCCCGGTGGACGAGCAGGACGAGCACGACCAGGACGGACCCGCGATCGAGCACGTGCCCGTGAAGAAGAGGGGCACCCGCAAGCGATAGGGGTGCGGGGCCGGCCGCCGAATTGCTGTGGCCGGTCCCGGACCGTAGTATTGAACCTCGGTGCGCTCACGCGCGCCGTCTCTGAGTGGCCCTCCATCCGACGCACAGGCTCGTTGCTGTGTGCGCGGTGGTCGGGAGCCCCAGACCCCAAGACCGTAGTGACGCAGAAGACGACGAAGGAGACCGCGGTGTACGCGATCGTGCGCGCTGGCGCCAAGCAGCAGAAGGTTGCCGTGGGCGACGTCATCGAGATCGACAAGGTGGCCACCGGGGTGGGCGAGACGCTGACGCTTCCCGTCGTCCTCGCTGTCGATGGCGAGACCGTCACCTCCGACGCGAAGGCGCTGGACAAGGCCTCGGTGACCGTGGAGATCCTCGGCGCCACCAAGGGCCCGAAGATCATCATCCAGAAGTACAAGAACAAGACCGGCTACAAGAAGCGCCAGGGTCACCGCCAGAAGTACACCCAGGTCAAGGTCACCGACATCTCCCTCTGAGCGACCGCTCGGGCAGCAACCCCAAAGGACTGAACTCATGGCACACAAGAAGGGCGCCGCGTCCACCAAGAACGGTCGCGACTCCAACTCGCAGCGCCTCGGCGTCAAGCGGTACGGCGGTCAGCTGGTCAACGCCGGCGAGATCATCGTCCGCCAGCGCGGGACGCACTTCCACCCGGGCAGCGGCGTCGGCCGCGGCGGCGACGACACGCTGTTCGCGCTGATCGCCGGTGCTGTCGAGTTCGGCACCCGTCGCGGTCGCCGGGTCGTCAACATCGTCCCGGGCGCGTGAGCTGACGCTCACCTCCACCTGCAGCACCGAAGGGCGTCCCGTTCCGGGGCGTCCTTCGTCCATTTGAGAGCAAGGAACCCACCATGGCCGTCCCCACCTTCGTCGACGAGGTGACGCTGCACATCAGCGCGGGCCGGGGTGGCCACGGCGTGGCCTCGGTCCACCGCGAGAAGTTCAAGCCGCTGGGTGGTCCCGACGGCGGCAACGGCGGTCCCGGCGGATCGGTGATCCTGCGCGTCGACTCCGACGTCACCACGCTCATCGACTACCACCACAGCAAGAAGCGCGCCGCGGATAACGGCGGCCACGGTGCCGGCGCCCACCGCAACGGGGCGCACGGCGCCGACCTGGTGCTGCCCGTCCCCGACGGCACGGTCGTGAAGACCCGCTCCGGCGAGGTGCTGGCCGACCTGGTCGGCCCCGGCACCGAGATGGTCATCGCTGAGGGTGGCCGCGGCGGCCTCGGCAACGCCGCGCTGGCCTCGTCCAAGCGCAAGGCGCCCGGCTTCGCGCTGCTGGGGGAGCCCGGCGAGGAGATCGAGGTCGTCCTCGAGCTGAAGGTCGTCGCCGACATCGGGCTGGTCGGCTACCCGAGCGCCGGCAAGTCCAGCCTGATCGCCGCGATCTCGCGGGCCCGGCCCAAGATCGCCGACTACCCGTTCACGACCCTGGTCCCCAACCTGGGCGTCGTGAAGGCGGGCGACACGACGTTCACCGTCGCCGACGTACCCGGCCTGATCGAGGGCGCCAGCGAGGGCCGCGGCCTCGGCCACGACTTCCTGCGCCACATCGAGCGCTGCGCGGCACTGCTGCACGTCGTCGACACCGCCACGATCGAGCCGGGCCGCAACCCCGTCGACGACCTGGACGCCATGGAGCACGAGCTCGCCCAGTACGGCGGCCTCGAGGGCCGCGAGCGCCTGGTGGCGCTCAACAAGATCGACGTGCCCGACGGGCGCGACATCGCGGAGATGACCGCCGCGGACCTGCGCGATCGCGGCTTCCGGGTGTTCCCGATCTCGGCCGCCTCGGGGGAGGGCATCCGGGAGCTGACCTTCGCGATGGCCGAGCTGGTGGCCCGGGAGCGGGCCGAGCGGGAGGTCGTCGAGGCGACCCGGATCGTGCTCCGCCCGCCGAGCGCCGACGGCGGCGACGACTTCAGCGTCACCCAGGACGCCGACGGGTGGCGGGTGCGCGGCACCAAGCCGGAGCGCTGGGTCCGGCAGACCGACTTCAGCAACGACGAGGCCGTCGGGTACCTCGCCGACCGGCTCAACCGGATGGGCGTCGAGATCCGGTTGGTCAAGATGGGCGCGGTCGAGGGCGACACCGTGCTGATCGGGCACCCCGACAACTCGGTGGTCTTCGACTTCAAGCCCGGCATCGAGGCGGGTGCGGAGATGCTCGGCCGACGCGGCGAGGACCAGCGCTTCGAGGAGCAGCGTCCCGCCCACGGCCGGCGTCGGGACATCCAGGAGAGCATGGGGGACCGGGGCGAGAACGAGACCCGCGCCGACGTGGCCCGGCGGATCGACAAGTCCGCCAGGAGCTCGGGGATCGGCCCGATGTCGTACGAGATCGGCTCCGCCGACGACCCGGACTGGCTGGAGGACGACCCCGGGACCGCCGGGTGAGCCTGCGCCGGGAGGTGCTCGACGCGCGACGCATCGTCGTGAAGGTCGGCTCCTCCTCGCTGACCTCGGCGGCGGGGGGCATCGACCCCGCGCGGGTCGAGCGACTGGTCGACGTCCTCGCCGCGGCTCGAGGCCGCGGGGCCGAGGTCGTCCTGGTCTCCTCGGGCGCGATTGCCGCAGGTCTGGCCCCGCTGGGCCTCCAGCGTCGCCCCCGGGGCCTGGCGGCCCAGCAGGCCGCCGCGTCGGTGGGCCAGGGGTTGCTGGTGCACCGCTACACCGAGGAGCTGCGCCGCCACGACCTGATCGCCGGCCAGGTGCTGCTCACGCTCGACGACGTCACCCGGCGCTCGCACTACCGCAATGCCTCCCAGACCTTCGCGAAGCTGCTCGAGCTCGGCGTGCTGCCCATCGTCAACGAGAACGACACGGTGGCCACCTCGGAGATCCGCTTCGGCGACAACGACCGGCTGGCCGCGCTGGTGGCCCACCTCGTGCACGCCGACCTGCTGGTGCTGCTCTCCGACGTCGACGGTCTGTACGACGCCGACCCGCGGACCCCGGGCGCCGTACGCCTCACCGACGTGCACGGCGTGGAGGACCTCGGCTCGGTCAAGATCGGTCGCGCCGGCGCCGCCGGCCTCGGCACGGGCGGCATGGAGACCAAGGTGGAGGCGGCCCGGATCGCCACGGGAGCCGGTATCCCGGTTGTCCTGACCTCGGCCGACCAGGCGGGCGCGGCGGTCGCCGGCGAGCCGGTCGGCACGCTCTTCCACCCCACCGGCAAGCGGCGGCCCACCCGCCTGCTGTGGCTGGCGCACGCCACCGAGCCGCTCGGCACCGTGCTGCTCGACCCCGGGGCGGTGCGTGCCGTCGTCGAGCGGCGCGCCTCGCTGCTGGCCGCCGGGGTCACCGGCTGCACCGGTGACTTCCACGCGGGCGACCCCGTCGACCTCGCCGGTCCCGACGGCGTCCCGGTCGCGCGCGGACTGGTGAACTTCGACGCCAGCGAGCTCCCCAGCCTGGTGGGCCGGTCCAGCAAGGACCTCAAGCGCGAGCTCGGCGCGGCGTACGAGCGCGAGATCGTGCACCGCGACGACCTGGTGCTCCTCTGACCCAGTGCGGCCCGCCCCACGCAGGCGGTCTCGATCCCGAAGTCCTTCAGGTTCAGCGCGAGCAACCAGGACGGTGCGCCGCTGCTCACGAACTCGCCGTGCTCGCTCGACGCCGGTGAGAGGTCGAAGATCGGCAGCATCAAGGTCACGTGACGACCTGATCGACGCGATCCGACGGCCGGGTGCTCGGCACCGGGCCGTCGTGCGGCCACGGCGTTGGCCCGGACCGGTTAGGTTCAGGGCGTGCGTTGGCGAGTGGTGCTCTGGGCGTTCGCCGTCGTACTGCTGATCCCCGCGGCGTTGCTGACGATCGCTCGGCTCTCCGGCAGCGACCTCTCCCTGGCGGTGAAGGCCGTCGCGTTCACCCCCGCGGGGGTGCTGCTGTACGCCGGGGGGCTGGTCGTCCTCCTCGCCCTCGCCGTACGCCGCGGGCGGCGCCGGTGGCCGATGAGCGTGGCCGCTCTGGCCGCCGCCGGGCTGGGACTGCACCTGGCCTGGGTGGCGCCCTGGTACGTCGGCACCTCAGCCGCGTCCGACGCCGAGCCGTCGCTCCGGGTGCTGACCGCCAACGTGCTCGGTGACGCCGGCGACGGACCGGGCCTGGTCGAGGCGGCGGCAGACGCCGACATCGACGTCCTGGCGGTGCAGGAGCTGAGCACCGGCACCCTCGCCGAGATGGACCGGGCCGGTCTGGCCGAGCTGTTCCCGTACCGGGCCGGCGAACCGGACCCCGGGGACAAGCGCGGGACGATGGTCTTCGCCCGCGAGCCGATCAGCGACGTGACCCGCCTACCCACGGTGATGGGCTCCTGGTCGGTGCGCATCGGGGACGTGACCGCGTTCGTGGTGCACCCGGCGTACCCGCTTCGGATCGACAGCTGGCGCACCGAGCACGCCGCGCTGCTCGCCGCCGCAGAGGAGCTGGAGCCGGACCTGGTGGTGGGCGACCTGAACGCGACCCTGGACCACGCGCCGATGCGTCGACTGCTCGACGCCGGCTACCGCGACGCCACCGAGCTCTCCGGCAGCGGCTGGCAGCCCACCTGGCCGGCGAGCGGGTCCGGTCTGCAGGGTCTGCTGCCCCCGGTCGTGCAGATCGACCACGTGCTGGTCGACGACGGCTGGACCGCCGTCCGCACCTGGACCGTCGAGATCGACGGCACCGACCACCGGGCGCTGGTCGCCGAGCTGGCCGCGGGCTGAGCGGATGCGTGGCGAGTACCCGCAGCGCCGTACCCTGGGAGACGACATGTCCAGGCCCGTCTACCTCGATCACGCCGCCACCACGCCGATGGTGCCCGCGGCGGTCGAGACACTGACGAAGCACCTCCTCGACGTCGGCAACCCGAGCTCGCTGCACGCCTCGGGCCGGCACGCCCGCCGCGTGGTCGAGGAGTCGCGCGAGACGATCGCCCAGGCCCTGAACTGCCGCCCCGGCGAGGTCGTCTTCACCTCCGGTGGCACCGAGGCGGACAACCTCGCGATCAAGGGCCTGCACTGGTCGCGCGTCGCCGAGCTCGGCCCTGCACCGCGGCTGATCTCGAGCAGCATCGAGCACCACGCGGTCCTCGACCCGCTGGACTGGCTCGCGGAGGGCGACGAGGCCGAGGTCCGGCTGCTGGCGGTGGACGCCGCCGGCCGCATCGACCTCGACGAGCTCGCGCGGCTGCTGGCCGACGGCCCGGTCTCGATGGTCTCGATCATGTGGGCCAACAACGAGGTCGGCACCCTCCAGCCCATCGAGGAGGTCGTCGCGCTCGCCGCGCAGCACGGCGTGCCCGTGCACACCGACGCGGTCCAGGCCGTCGGTGCCGTGCCGGTCGACTTCGCCCGCTCCGGTGTCGACGCGCTCACCCTGACCGGCCACAAGGTCGGTGGTCCATACGGCGTGGGCGCTCTCGTCGTACGCCGTGAGCTCGACCTGACCCCGCTCGTCCACGGCGGCGGCCAGGAGCGCGACATCCGCAGCGGCACCCTGGACACCCCGGCGATCGCCGGCTTCGCGGCGGCCGTCGAGCTGGCGGTGAAGCACCAGGCCGAGCACGCCGCCCGGGTCGCGGCCCTGCGCGACGACCTGGTGCGCGGCGTGCTCGCGGTCGTCCCGGACGCGGTCCTCAACGGCGACCCGGTGCGCCGGCTGCCCGGCAACGCCCACTTCTCCTTCCCCGGCTGCGAGGGCGACTCGCTGCTGATGCTGCTCGACGCCCGCGGCATCGAGTGCTCGACCGGCTCGGCCTGCTCCGCCGGCGTGCCGCAGGCCTCGCACGTGCTGCTCGCGATGGGCCGCAGTGACGCCGACGCCCGCAGCTCGCTGCGGTTCTCGCTGGGTCACTCCTCGACCGCGGCCGACGTCAGCGCGCTGGTCGAGGCGATCGGTCCGTGCGTCGAACGGGCGAGGGCAGCGAAGGCATGAGGGTCCTCGCTGCCATGTCCGGCGGCGTCGACTCCGCCGTCGCGGCCGCCCGGGCCGCGGAGGCCGGTCATGACGTGACCGGCATCCACCTCGCGCTGTCGCGCAACCCCGCGTCGTACCGCTCCGGTGCCCGCGGCTGCTGCACCATCGAGGACAGCAACGACGCCCGGCGGGCGGCCGACGTCATCGGCATCCCGTTCTACGTCTGGGACCTCTCCGAGCGGTTCCACGCGGACGTGGTCGAGGACTTCATGGACGAGTACGCCGCGGGCCGCACCCCCAACCCCTGCCTGCGCTGCAACGAGAAGATCAAGTTCGCCGCCGTGCTGGAGCGGGCGCTCGCGCTCGGCTTCGACGCGGTCGCGACCGGTCACTACGCCCAGCTGCGCACGGGTGCGGACGGCCTGGTCGAGATGCACCGGGCCGTCGACCACGGCAAGGACCAGTCGTACGTGCTCGGCGTGCTCGACCAGCAGCAGCTCGCGCACTCGCTGTTCCCGCTGGGCGACACCCCCAAGGAGCAGGTCCGGCTCGAGGCCGCCCGACGCGGGCTGCTGGTCGCCGACAAGCCGGACAGCCACGACATCTGCTTCGTCGCCGACGGCGACAACGCGGGCTGGCTGCGCGAGAAGCTCGGCGACCGCGCGCCCAACCACGACGGCCCCATCGTCGACGAGGTCACGGGGGAGGAGCTGGGCCGCCACGACGGGACCTACGCCTTCACCATCGGCCAGCGCAAGGGGCTGCGGATCGGTCGGCCCGCGCCCGACGGTAAGCCGCGGTTCGTGCTCGACATCGAGCCGGTCTCCGGCACCGTCACCGTCGGACCTCGCGAGCGGCTGGCCGTGCGCCGGCTGCACGGCACCAGGCCCCGCTGGTGCGGCACGGTCCCCGCCACGCTCGAGGGCACCGTGCAGCTGCGCGCCCACGGCGAGGAGCTGCCCGCGACGACCACCGTCGCGGGCGACGAGCTCACCGTGGAGCTGCACGCCCCGGCGTACGGCATCGCGCCCGGCCAGGCCGCCGTCCTCTACGACGGCACCCGCGTCGTCGGGTCCGCCACCATCACCACCACGGAACGAGTCCCTGCATGACGATCGCCTCGGGCGTCGGGTCGATGCCCGGCACCGACCAGCAGACGTACGACGAGACGGTGAAGCTGGTCCTCGGCGAGCTCCCCGACCTCCCGCACCTGCCCGAGCTGCCGGGGCGCGGCGTGACCGCGGGGATGACCGGGCGCGCGCTCGCGGTGCTGAGCACCCTCGGCGTCGACCTGCAGCCCGCCGGCTGGCGGCTCACCGATGCGTCGGGGGTCGACCACCGGCGCGCCCGCAGCCTGCTCGCGCAGGACCTCGACGGGCTCGAGGAGCAGGCGCAGGGCGCGCTGCCCACCGAGGGAGGCGCCTTCAAGATCCAGGTCGCGGGCCCGTGGACGCTCGCCGCGACCGTCGAGAAGCCGCGCGGCGACAAGGTGCTCTCCGACCACGGTGCCCGGCGCGAGCTGGCCCAGGCCCTCGCGGAGGGGCTGCGCGACCACGTCCGCGACGTACGACGGCGGCTGCCGCAGGTCGATCGCCTGATCGTGCAGGTCGACGAGCCCGCCATCGCGGCGGTGCTGGGCGGCAAGGTGCCGACCGCGTCCGGCTTCGGCCGGCACCGCACCGTGCATCCTCCGGAGGTCTCCGACACCCTGGGCTGGGTCCTCGCCGCGATCACCGACGCCGGTGCCGAGCCGTGGGTGCACTCGTGCGCGCCGGACGTGCCGTGGCAGTTGCTGCGGGGGGCCGGCGCCCGGGGACTCTCGGTCGACCTGGCGGTGCTCGGCGCGGCCGACCACGACCCGCTGGCCGAGGCGCTCGAGGCGGGGGAGACCCTCGCGCTCGGGGTGGTGCCGAGCACCGACCCGGCGTCGTCCCTCACCGACACGCAGGTCACCGAGTCGGTGCTGCGGTGGCTCGACATGCTCGGCCTCGACCTCGACGAGGTGGGCAGCCGGCTGGTGCTCACCCCGGCCTGCGGGCTGGCCGGGGCCTCGCCGCAGTGGGCCCGCCGGGCCCTGGCCCTGGTCCGGGCCGCGGCGTCCCACCTCGGTTGAGCCGGCTCGGTTCGGTCCGGCTCAGGCCACCGGTGCCGGCGCCGCGGCGTCCTTCGGCGGAGCCAGCTCGGCCGGGCTGACCCGCATGAAGGTCCAGATGACCAGCGACGCGACGAGCATCAGCAGCGCGGAGCCCAGGAACGCGTTGGTCGCGCCCTCGGTGTAGGTCGCGGTGTAGAGGGCGGAGTCGAGGTAGCTCAGCGCGCCGCCGGGCACCGTGGCGTCCGGGTCGACACCGCCGGCGGCCAGGCCCTCGCGGAGCGGACCGGCGACGTCGTCGGTACGGGCGTTGATGGCGTGCAGCGACACGGTCCCCAGGATCGCCAGGCCGAGCGCGCCCCCGACCTGCTGGACGGTGTTGAGGACGCCGGAGCCGACCCCGGCCTCCTCACGGCGCACGGCGTGCACGGCGGTCAGGGTCATCGGCACGAAGGTCATGCCCATGCCGACGCCCATCATGATCAGGAACGGCAGCACCGAAGTCGCGTAGGAGACGTCGGCGCCGAGCGGGTCGCCGCCGGGCGCGAGGCTGAGCAGCACCGCCGCGGGCGAGTCGTCGACGTCGTACCGGGAGAAGCCGAAGAGGGCCGCAGCGGCCAGCATGGTGCCGGTGCCGGTGATCACCCGGACGCCGATCCGGCTGACCAGGGCCGAGGAGAGCCCGGCGCCGACCATCACGCTGGCCGAGAACGGCAGGAAGGCGACGCCGGCGTGCAGCGGCTCGTAGCCCATGATCCGCTGCACGAACTGGCCGTTGAAGTAGAACATCGAGATCATCGCGGCGGCGGCGAAGATCATCGCGCCGAAGCTGGTGCCGCGGGTGCGGTCGAGGATGATCCCCAGCGGCAGCAGCGGGTTGGCGACCCTGCGCTCGACCGCGACGAACGCGACCAGGAGCAGCACGCCGGCCGCGAGCGAGGCCAGCGTCCCCGGGTCGTCCCAGCCGTGCTCGGCCTCGCCGCCGCGGGAGAGCCCGAAGACCAGGCCGAACAGACCGAGGGTGGCGGTCACGGCGCCGGGGACGTCGAGACGGTTCGGGTTGCGCTCCGCCTCGGCGAGCCAGCGCGGGGCGAGCAGTGCGGCGACCAGGCCGATCGGTGCGTTGATCCACAGCGTGAGCCGCCAGCCGGTGATGTCCATGCCGAGGATGCTGTCCAGCCCGGTGAGGAAGCCGCCGAGCAGCAGGCCGGTCGCCGCCCCGATGCCGGACATCGCGGCGAACACGCCCATCGCCTTGTTGCGCGCCGGGCCGGCGGGGAAGTTGGTGGTGATCAGGGCGAGCGCCGCGGGGGAGGCCAGTGCCGCGCCGAGGCCCTGCGCGGCGCGGGCGACCAGCAGCATCCAGCCCTCGGTGGCCGCGCCGCCGAGCATCGACGCAGCGGCGAAGACGACCAGCCCGATGGTGAAAGTACGGCGCCGGCCGAGCAGGTCGCCCAGGCGGCCGCCGAGCAGCAGCAGGCCGCCGAAGGCCAGCGCGTAGATCGTCACCACCCAGGTCAGCGACGAGCCGGTCATGCCGAGGTCGCGCGCGATGTGCGGCAGCGCGATGTTGGTGATGGTGCCGTCCAGGATCAGCATCAGCTGCGCGACGGAGATCAGGACGAGGGCGCGGCCCAGGTGGGCTCCGACGCCCGCTCCGGACATCGGCGGGGCAGGGGTCGGGTCGGTCACGGCGCAAACGATAGATCATATAGAGATTCGTCGTGCTGCCGTCCGCCGTACCCCATCCAGTCCGGCCCAGCGACGGTTGAGTCCGGACTTGAGGCCATCCGGAATTCCCGACTCAAACGCAGGAGGACCCGACTCAACTCCGTGCTGGTGGGCGCGATGGGGGGTAGGCCAGTCAGCCCACGTGGACACCGCCCTCGGGGCCGTCGGTCGCCAGCTCGGTGTGCTTGACGTTGAGGAAGGCCCAGGTGATCGCCGAGGCGCCCAGCATCAGGATCGCGCCGAGCAGGAACGCGTTGGTCGCGCCCTCGGTGAAGACCTGGCTCTGGACGGTCGGGTCGGCCATCTCCGGTCCGAGCTCCCTGGCCCGGTCGGTGAATGTCTGGGTCGCGAGCGTGGCCAGCACCGCCAGGCCCAGCGCGCCGCCCACCTGCTGCATGGTGTTCAGCACCCCCGAACCGATGCCGGTGTCCTGGTCGCGCAGGTGGTGCACCGCGGTCAGGGTCAGCGGGACGAAGGTCATCCCCATGCCGAAGGACATCAGCAGGATGAACGGCAGCAGGTCCGTGGCGTAGTTCCCGGTCTCGGGCGCCACCGGGGAGGTGGTGTCGTACGGCAGTCGCGAGAACCCGAAGAGGCCGGCAGCAGCGAGGATGGTGCCGGTGCCGGCGAGGTAGCGCGGGTCGAACCGGTTGATCAGGTTCGAGGAGATGCCGGCCGCGGCCACCAGGCCGATGCAGAACGGCAGGAACGCGACGCCGGCCTTGAGCGGGCTGTAGCCCATCACGGTCTGGATGTACTGGCTGAGGTAGAAGAACATCGCGAACATGGCCGCGGGGGCCAGGAACATCGCGCCGAAGCTGGCGGCCCGGGTGCGGTTGAGGAAGACCCGCGACGGCAGCAGCGGGTGCTCGACCCGGCTCTCGATCACCAGGAACAGCGCCAGCACCAGCGCGCCGGCCACCAGGCTGGAGATGGTGAGCGGGTCGCTCCAGCCCTCGCTGCCGGCCCGGCTGAAGCCGTAGACCAGGCCGAGCAGGCCGAGGGTGCCGGTGACGGCGCCGGGCAGGTCGAGCTCGCCGGGGTGGGACTCGGACTCGGCGAGGAAGCGCGGGGCGAGCAGCGCGGTCACGATGCCGATCGGGGTGTTGATCAGCAGGGTCAGTCGCCAGCCCTCGACGTCGAGGCCGAAGACGCCGTGGAGACCGGTCAGCCATCCGCCGAGGAGCAGGCCGACGGCGGCGCCGACGCCCGACATGGCGGCGTACACGGCGAACGCGCGGTTGCGGGACGGGCCGGCCGGGAAGGTCGTGGTGATCAGCGCCAGGGCCGCGGGGGAGGCGAGGGCGGCGCCGAGGCCCTGCAGGCCCCGAGCGGCGAGCAGCAGGCCCTCGTTGGTGGCCAGGCCGCCGAGCAGTGAGGCGACGCCGAAGATGATCAGGCCGACCATGAAGACCCGTCGGCGACCGTAGAGGTCACCGAGGCGGCCGCCGAGCAGCAGCAGCGAGCCGAAGGCCAGCGCGTAGCCGGTCACGACCCAGGTCAGGTTGGCGTTGGAGATGTCCAGGTCGCGCTGGATGTAGGGGAGGGCGATGTTCACGATCGTGCCGTCGAGCACGACCATGAGCTGCGCCACGGAGATGAGCACGAGTGCCCAGGCCAGGTGCCTGCCAGCGCCGGGAGCGGTCGGCTCCTCCTCCACGCGCGTGGTGTCGGTCATGGGAGTCGTTTCCTTCTCTGGTTTCCGGGATCGCCAGGTCGGTCGGATCGGGCGCTCAGCGGGTCGCGGCGGGCACGATGATCTGGCTGATCACTCGGCTGATGAGGGTGGGGTCGGGCACCTCGCCCATCACGAAGACGCGGTGCAGGACGATGCCGGCGAGAGCCGGCTCGAAGAGGTCGAGGTCGAGACCTTCGCGGAGCTCGCCGCGAGCGGCGGCGCGCTGCCAGATGGCGCGGGAGGCCTCGATCTTGGGGCCGAGCACGTCGCGGCGGAAGGCCGCGGCGAACTCGGGGTCACGGGTGAGGGCGGTGACGATGGCACCGAACGTGGCGACGCCGCTGGAGTCGGCGAGTCCGCCGACACCGCAGAACACCGCCTCCAGGTCGCCCTGGAGGCTGCCGGTGTCCGGAATCTGCGCCGGGCCCTTGGTGTGCACGAGTGCGTCGATGACCAGGCTGAGCTTGTTGGTCCAGCGGCGGTACAGCGTGGCCTTCGACGCCTTGGACCGGGTGGCCACGGCGTCCATGGTCAGCCGGTCGTAGCCGACGTCCGCGAGCACCACCAGGGTGGCCTCGAGGATCTCCAGCACACGGTCGCCCTCGACGCGGGGCCGCAGGACGGCCGAGTCGGACGGGGTCATCTGCACTCCGGGATCTGTTCACGCTCATGAAACGAAACGGTTTCGTTTCGTCACCGAACAGCGTAGGACGCGCGCGGGCTTGCCGCCAAGCGCTTTTCGTCCCCCCGGGTGGCGGCTGAACGTACGACGGCCCGCCCGGGGGGACCGGGCGGGCCGTCGTAGTCGTGCGCAGGGGGCGGGTCAGCCCACGTGCACACCGCCCTCGGGGCCGTCCGTGGCGAGCTCCTCGTGCTTGACGTTGAGGAACAGCCAGATCGCCGCGGAGCCGACTGCGATGAGCGCGGCGCCGACGAGGAACGCCGCCGTCGCACCCTCCGTGAACGCGCCGATGAAGGCGAGACCGCCGGCCTCCTCGGGCGACTTGCCCTGGGCGATCAGGTCACGGGTCAGGTCGGACGTGGTGCCGCTCGCGAAGTGCAGCGAGACCGTGCTCAGGATGGCCAGGCCGAGGGCGCCGCCCACCTGCTGCATCGTGTTGAGCACGCCGGACCCGATGCCGGAGTCCTCCGGGCGCAGGTGGTGCACCGCGGTCAGCGTGAGCGGCACGAACACCATGCCCATGCCGACGGACATCAGCACGATGAACGGGAAGATCGACGCCCAGTAGCTCACGTCGGCGCCGAGGTAGCTGTCGTTGCCCAGGGCCAGCAGGTCGGCCGTACCGTGCGGGACCTCGAGGCGGGAGAAGCCGAAGAGCGCGGCGGCCGCCATCAGGGTGCCGACACCGGCGATGAAGCGCGGGTCGATCCGGTTGACGAGGTTGGACGAGACGCCCGCGCCGAGCACGATGCCGAGGGAGAACGGCAGGAACGCGAAGCCGGTGTGCAGCGGGCTGTAGCCCACGACGAGCTGGATGAACAGGCTCAGGAAGTAGAACATCGCGAACATCGCGGCCGGCACGACCATCATCACCAGGAAGCTGGTGGCCCGGGTGCGGTTGTTGAAGACCCGGACCGGCAGCAGCGGGTGCTTGACGCGGGACTCGATGAACGCGAACGCGGCGAGCAGCGCGACACCGGCGACCAGCGACGCGATGGTCCACGGGTCGCTCCAGCCGTGCGCCGCCTCGCCGGCGCGGCTGAAGCCGTAGACCAGGCCGAGCAGGCCGAGCGTGCCGGCGATCGCGCCGGGTACGTCGAGCTCGCCCGGGTGGGACTCCGACTCGTTGAGGAAGCGCGGGGCCAGGAAGGCCGCGACCAGGCCGATCGGGACGTTGATGAGGAACGTCAGGCGCCAGCCCTCGAGGCCGAGGACCGGGTCGAGACCGGTGAGCCAGCCGCCGAGGATCAGGCCGACGGCCGCACCGGCGCCCGACATCGCGGCGTACACCGCGAAGGCGCGGTTGCGAGCGGGTCCGGCCGGGAACGTCGTGGTGATCAGCGCCAGGGCGGCGGGGGAGGCGAGCGCCGCGCCGAGACCCTGGAGGCCCCGCGAGGCGAGCAGGAGTGCCTCGTTCTGGGCGAAGCCACCGAGCAGGGATGCGACCGCGAACACGATGAGGCCGATCATGAAGACGCGGCGACGTCCGTAGAGGTCACCGAGGCGGCCGCCGAGCAGCAGCAGGCCGCCGAAGGCCAGGGCGTAGCCGGTGACGATCCAGGTGAGGTTGGCGTCGTCGATGTTGAGGTCGTTGCCGATGAAGGGCAGTGCGATGTTCGCGATGGAGGCGTCGAGCACCACCATCAGCTGCGCCATCGAGATGAGCACGAGGGCCCAGCCCAGGTGGAGCTTCTTCCCGGAGGGCGGGGCCTCGGGAGTCGCGAGGTCGGTCATGGAGGTGTTCCTTCTCTGGGAGTTTCGGGGAGGTGTTCGGAAGGTTCGGGTCGGCCGCTCAGCGGGTCGCTGCGGGCACGATGATCTGGTCGATCACGCTGGTGATCAGGTCGGGGTCGGGCACCTCGCCCATGACGAAGACGCGGTGCATGACGATGCCGGCCAGGGCCGGCTCGAAGAGGTCGAGGTCGAGACCCTCCTTGAGCTCGCCGCGAGCGGCGGCGCGCTCCCAGACGAGGCGGGAGGCCGCGATCTTGGGGCCGATGACGTCGCGGCGGAACGCCTCGGCGAACGTCGGGTCACGGGTCAGTGCGGTGACGACGGCGCCGAACGTGGCGACCGCCTCCTGGTCGGCCAGGCCGCCCATGCCGCAGAACATGCTCTGCAGGTCGCCCTTGAGGCTGCCGGTGTCCGGCAGTTCGTGCGGTCCCTTCGAGTGCGCCACGGCGTCGATGACGAGGCTGACCTTGTTGGTCCACCGGCGGTAGAGCGTCGCCTTGGAGGCCTTGGCCCGGCTGGCGACGGCGTCCATGGTGAGCCGGTCGTAGCCGACGTCGGCGAGCACCGCCAGGGTCGCGTCGAGGATCTCCACCTCGCGCTCGCCCTCGACGCGGGGCCGCTGGACGGCCGCCTCGGACGGGGTCATCTGATCTCCTGTGACGGTCGACACATATGAAACGAAACCGTTTCGTTTCATCGCCAACAGTGAAGGTGCCACGAGATGTTCCCGCCATCTCCCCGATGGTCTAGACCACCCGCCGGAACGGCCGCCGGGCAGGGACGTCGGGTGGTCGGAGGGGGCGTCGGTGGCAGGCGGCAAGATAGGCGCATGACCGAGCCGACGCCCGCCACCGAGGAGGCCCGCGAGCAGCACCGCCGCCTGGCCGAGGAGATCGAGGACGCACGCTGGCGCTACTACGTCCTGGACTCACCGACGCTCTCGGACGCCGACTTCGACCAGCGGTTGCGGGCGCTGGAGGCCCTCGAGGAGGAGTTCCCCGAGCTGCGGACGCCCGACTCCCCGACGCAGAAGGTCGGCGGCGCGGTCTCGACGGAGTTCACCGCCGTCGACCACCTGCGCCGGATGGAGAGCCTCGACAACGCGTTCTCCGTTGAGGAGCTCGAGGCGTGGTACGCCCGGCTCGGCCGGGACGGGATCGAGGCGCCGGAGCTGCTCTGCGAGCTGAAGGTCGACGGCCTCGCCATCAACCTGCTCTACGAGAACGGTCGGCTGGTGCGGGCGCTGACCCGCGGCGACGGGTCGACCGGCGAGGACGTCACGCCCAACGTCAAGACGATCGACTCGGTGCCGCACCGGCTGAGGGGCACCGAGGAGTTCCCGGTGCCGGAGCTGATCGAGGTGCGCGGCGAGGTGTTCCTCCCGGTGGCCGCCTTCGAGCGCCTCAACGAGTCGATGACCGACGCCGGCAAGCCGGTCTTCGCCAACCCGCGCAACGCGGCGGCGGGCTCGCTGCGCCAGAAGGACCCGCGGGTCACCGCGACGCGGGCGCTCGGCATGGTCTGCCACGGCATCGGCGAGCGCCGTGGCTTCGAGCCGAAGGCGCAGTCGCACGCCTACGACGCGCTTGCGACCTGGGGACTGCCGACCAGCGAGGCGGTCCGCGTGGTGTCGACGCTGAAGGAGGTCGAGGTGTTCATCGCCGACGCCGGCGAGCGGCGACACACGATCGTGCCCTACGAGATCGACGGTGTGGTGGTGAAGGTCGACGACGTCGCGCTCCAGCGTCGGCTGGGTTCGACCAGCCGGGCGCCGCGGTGGGCGATCGCGTTCAAGTACCCGCCCGAGGAGGTCAACGCCAAGCTCCTCGCCATCGAGGTCAACGTCGGGCGCACCGGCCGAGTCACGCCGTACGCCGTGATGGAGCCGACCCGGGTCGCCGGCTCGACGGTCGAGAACGCCACCCTCCACAATGCCCACGAGGTGCGGCGCAAGGACGTGCGCCCCGGCGACACGGTGGTCCTGCGCAAGGCCGGCGACGTGATCCCCGAGGTGGTCGGCCCGGTGCTGCCGCTGCGGCCCGAGGGTCTGGCGGAGTGGGTGATGCCGACCGAGTGTCCCGCCTGCGGCACCACGCTCGCCGAGCAGAAGGAGGGCGACAAGGACCTGCGCTGCCCCAACCACGAGCAGTGCCCCGGCCAGGTCCGCGAGCGGGTCTACTTCGTCGCCGGGCGCAGCGCCTTCGACATCGAGGGGCTGGGCTACGAGGCCGCCACCGCGCTCCTCGACGCGGGCGTGATCACCAACGAGGGCGACGTCTTCGACCTGAGCGCCGAGCAACTGCTGCGCACCGAGCTCTTCACGCGCGCGGCGAAGAAGACCGAGGAGGGCGAGCGGGTGCTGTCGGCCAACGGCCAGCGGCTCCTCGACAACCTCCACTCCCGCAAGGACGTCCCGCTGTGGCGGGTGCTGGTCGCGCTCTCCATCCGCCACGTCGGTCCCAGCGCGGCCCGTGCCCTGGCCCAGGAGTTCGGCTCGATGAAGGACATCCAGGCGGCCACGGAGGAGCAGCTCGCCGCGGCCGAGGGGGTCGGCCCGACGATCGCCGAGGCGGTCATCGAGTGGTTCAAGATCGACTGGCACACCGCGATCGTGGAGAAGTGGACCGCTGCGGGTGTCTCCATGGCCGACGAGCGCGACGAGTCCACGCCCCGCACCCTGGAGGGCCTGACCATCGTGGTCACCGGCTCGCTCGAGGGCTACAGCCGCGACTCGGCCAAGGAGGCGATCCTGGCCCGCGGCGGCAAGGCGGCCGGCTCGGTCTCCAAGAAGACCGACTTCGTCGTGGTCGGCGAGAACGCCGGCTCCAAGGCCGACAAGGCCGAGCAGCTCGGCGTGACCGTCCTCGACGAGGCCGGCTTCACCGCGCTGCTGGAGAACGGCCCGCCGCCGGCCGAGGAGGCGCAGGACTCGTAGCCTCGACGTGGACGGACGCCGGCGCTCGCGTTTGCGTCCGAGCCGCCGGGGCCAGGATGCCAGGCATGACCTCCAGGATCCTCGTGGCGCTGGCCGCCGCCGTCGTCCCCGCCGCGCTGGCCGTCCCGATCGCCGTGGCCGCCCCGGCGACCGCCGCTCCGGCGTGGCAGACGGCCGTCACCCTCTCCGGTGCCAAGGTCCAGCTCTGCAAGGCCCCGGTCACCGGCAACCGGTGGCGGGTGCGGGTCCGCGTCGACGCGCGGGGTGCTGACCGGGTGACCGCCGGCCGGCTGCAGGTGCGACGTCCCGACGGCGCCGCCGGCCAGCTGTGGTTGTCGGGGTCGGTCGACGCGGGCTCGGTGTCCAAGGCGGGATCGGCCCTGGTGCCGCGCGGGAAGCCGGCGTACCGCCTCCTCGTCGGGCTGGAGAACTCCCACGTGGGCCGCGGCGAGAAGGTCGCCATCAACGCGGTCCGGGCCTGCTGACGACTTCACCCCTTCGGTTCTTTACTTTCAGTCACGACGCCGACCGATAGGTGAAACGATCAATTCATGAAGTCGATCGGGCGTTTCATCGCTCTCACCGTGTCCTCCGCCGTGCTCCTCGCGGTTCCCGCCGTCGCCCAGGCGGCGCCGGCCCAGCCCGCCGAGCGGGCGACGAAGTTCACCACCATCAAGACCTGGTCCGGCGCGAAGCAGCAGGCCTGCAAGAAGTCCACGCCGAACGGCAAGAGCTGGAAGGTCGTCACCCGCGTGGTCAACGGCCGCCAGGCCGAGGTCGGCGTCGGCCTGATCGTCTGGAAGGGCGAGAAGGAGATCGACCGGGCCTCGACCCCGATCGTCAACAAGGGCGTCACGTCGAAGCCCGTCTCGGTCAAGATCCGCAAGAACGACAGGAGCTACCGGCTGGAGGCCTTCCAGTACCAGGGGCAGATGGGCGACGGCGGCACGCTCAAGCTGAAGAAGCTCCGCCGCTGCTGACGCACCCCGTCGTACGACGAAGCGCCGCCACCCGCTCGGGTGGCGGCGCTTCGTGCGTGTCGGGGGAGTGGGGTGCGGACCGAGCGCAGGACTGCCCGTGTCCTCTCCTAGGATGGAACCCATGCCTGAGATCTCTCGCGACGAGGTCGCCCATCTGGCGACGCTCGCCCGGATCGACCTGGACGACGCCGAGCTCGACCACCTCGCGCCCCAGCTGTCCGTCATCCTCGAGTCGGTCGCCTCGATCAGCGGTGTCGCCGGGGACGACGTGCCGCCGACGTCGCACCCGCTGCCGGTCACCAACGTGTTCCGCGAGGACGTGGTGGTGCCGAGCCTGACCGCCGAGCAGGCGCTCTCCGGGGCCCCCGCCTCCGAGCAGCAGCGCTTCGCCGTCCCGCGGATCCTGGGGGACGAGCAGTGAGCGCAGCGAACCGTGGCGGAGCCGACCTGACCCGGCTGACCGCGGCCGAGGCCGCGGACGCGCTCGCCGCCGGCGAGACCACCTCCGTGGCGCTGACCCGCGCCGCCCTCGACCGGATCGTCGCCGTCGACGGCGACGTGCACGCGTTCCTGCACGTCGACGCCGAGGGTGCGCTCGAGCAGGCCGCGGCCTCCGATGCCCGCCGCGCCGCCGGCGCCCCGCTGCACGCCCTCGACGGCGTGCCGATCGCGGTCAAGGACGTGCTGGCCACCGAGGGCCTGCCGACCACCTGCGGCTCGAAGATCCTCGAGGGTTGGGTGCCGCCGTACGACGCCACCGTCGTCGCGAGGCTCAAGGCCGCCGGCCTGCCGATCATCGGCAAGACCAACATGGACGAGTTCGCGATGGGCTCCTCCACCGAGCACTCCGCCTACGGCCCGACCCGCAACCCGTGGGACCTGACCCGGATCCCGGGCGGCTCCGGCGGCGGCTCCGCGGCCGCGGTGGCCGCGTTCGAGGTGCCGCTGGCCCTCGGCACCGACACCGGCGGCTCGATCCGCCAGCCCGGTGCGGTCACCGGCACGGTCGGCGTGAAGCCGACGTACGGCGGGGTCTCCCGCTACGGCCTCGTGGCGATGGCCAACAGCCTCGACCAGGTCGGTCCGGTCACCCGCACCGTCCTGGACTCCGCGCTGCTGCACGAGCTGATCGGCGGGCACGACCCGCGCGACTCCACCAGCATCGACCAGCCGGTGCCCGACCTGGTCGCGGCGGCCCGCCAGGGCGCGGCCGGCGACCTGTCCGGCCTGAAGGTCGGCGTGATCACCGAGCTCTCGGGCGACGGCTACCAGGCCGGGGTGCTCGCGCGCTTCCAGGAGTCGGTCGACCTGCTGGTCGAGGCCGGTGCCGAGGTCGTCGAGGTGTCCTGCCCGAACTTCGTGCACGCGCTGGCGACGTACTACCTGATCATGCCGTGCGAGGCGTCCTCCAACCTCGCCAAGTTCGACGCCATGCGCTACGGCCTGCGGGTGCTGCCCGAGGGCATCGACAACCCGAGCGCCGAGGACGTCATGCGGGCCTCCCGGGACGCGGGCTTCGGCGACGAGGTCAAGCGCCGGGTCATCCTCGGCACCTACGCGCTGTCCAGCGGCTACTACGACGCCTACTACGGGACCGCCCAGAAGGTCCGCACGCTCATCTCGCGCGACTTCGAGGCGGCCTTCGAGCAGGTCGACGTGCTGGTCTCGCCGACGGCGCCGACGACCGCGTTCAAGCTGGGGGAGAAGCTGGACGATCCGATCGCGATGTACCTCAACGACCTCGCGACCATCCCGGCCAACCTCGCGGGCGTGCCCGGCATCTCGCTGCCGTCCGGCCTCGCGGACGAGGACGGCCTCCCGGCCGGCTTCCAGATCCTGGCACCCGCACTCGCCGACGACCGGCTCTACCGGGTCGGCGCCGCGCTGGAGGCCGCTCTCGAGGCCCAGTGGGGCGCGCCCCTGCTGAGCAAGGCCCCCGCCCTGGACGGAGAAAACTGATGACCGACACCCTCGTCGCCTTCGACGACGTGCTGTCGTCGTACGACCCGGCTCTCGGGCTCGAGGTCCACGTCGAGCTGAACACCAACACCAAGATGTTCTGCGGCTGCCCGGCGGTCTTCGGCGGCGAGCCGAACACCCAGGTCTGCCCGACCTGCCTGGGCCTGCCCGGCGCGATGCCGGTCGTCAACCGCAAGGCCGTCGAGTCGGCGATCCGGATCGGCCTGGCGCTGAACTGCGAGATCGCCGAGTGGTGCCGGTTCGCGCGGAAGAACTACTTCTACCCGGACATGCCGAAGAACTTCCAGACCTCGCAGTACGACGAGCCGATCTGCTTCGAGGGCTGGATGGACGTCGACGTCGACGGCGAGACGTTCCGCGTCGAGATCGAGCGCGCCCACATGGAGGAGGACACCGGCAAGTCGCTGCACGTCGGTGGGGCCACCGGGCGGATCCACGGCGCCGACTACTCGCTGGTCGACTACAACCGGGCCGGCATCCCCCTGATCGAGATCGTCACCAAGCCGATCATGGGCGCCGGGGCGAAGGCACCGGCCGTGGCCCGCGCCTACGTCAGCCAGCTGCGCGACCTGATCCTCGCGCTCGGCGTCTCCGAGGCCCGGATGGACCAGGGCAACCTGCGCGCCGACGTCAACCTGTCGCTGGCCCCGAAGGGCACCGGCAGCCTCGGCACCCGCACCGAGACCAAGAACGTCAACTCGTTCCGCTCGGTCGAGCGCGCGGTCCGCTACGAGATGCAGCGGCACGCCGCGATCCTCGACCGCGGGGAGGCGATCTTCCAGGAGACCCGGCACTGGCACGAGGACACCGGGGTGACCACCAGCGGCCGCCCCAAGTCCGACGCCGACGACTACCGCTACTTCCCCGAGCCCGACCTGGTGCCGGTGGCGCCGAGTCGCGAGTGGGTCGACGAGCTGCGCGGCACCCTGCCCGAGAACCCGGTCGAGCGCCGGGCCCGGCTGCAGGCCGACTGGGGCTACACCGACCTGGAGATGCGCGACGTGGTGGCCTCGGGCCTGCTCGTCCCGATCGAGGAGACGGTCACGGCCGGTGCGTCCGCACAGGCCGCCCGCAAGTGGTGGATCGCCGAGCTGACCCGCCGGGCCAACGACGCGGGCGTCGACGTGGTCGACCTCGGGGTCAGCCCCGTCCAGGTGGCCGCCGTCCAGGCCCTGGTCGACGCCGGGACCCTCAACGACAAGCTGGCCCGCCAGGTCTTCGACGGCCTGATCGCCGGCGAGGGCACCCCCGAGGAGATCGTCGCCGCCCGCGGGCTGGCCGTGGTCTCCGACGACGGCGCGCTCGGTGCCGCTGTCGACGCCGCGATCGCCGCCAACCCCGACGTCGCCGACAAGATCCGCGACGGCAAGGTCGCCGCCGCCGGTGCGCTGATCGGTGCGGTGATGAAGGAGATGCGCGGGCAGGCCGACGCCGCCCGGGTGCGTGAGCTGATCCTGGAGAAGCTCGCCTGATCTGAGTGACGGACGTCATGCGGACGGAGCCAGCGGGTGCTCCGTCCGCATGACGTCCCGCGCGGGCTGCGGAGTTATGGTGCTCGGACACATCCATCAACGCCCGCAGCAGGGGAAGCCGGTCGAATTCCGGCGCTGACCCGCAACCGTGGGTCGGGCGGTACGACGTACCGCCCGACGAGCCGGAGCACCTGTCGCGATGCGTCCTGATCACATCGCTGTCGAGGAACGCAGCGGGTGGCCGAACCGGCATCCGCCGTTTCCCGCCCGCTGTCGCAGCGGGAAGGAACCATGAACATCTCCGTACGACGCGCGGTCGGCCTGTTGGCCGCCCCCGCCCTGGCGGTCTCCGCCATCGTCGCCGTCTCAGCTCCCGCGGCCCAGGCCGGACCCGTCCCGGCCCCGGCCGGGGCCGACCGGTCGCCGGCGGCCGCCGGCGCCGCGTACCTCGCCTCGCAGCCGGGCCCGGACGGCCTGATCAAGTCCTGGTACATCTGGCCGGAGAACACGCCGCCCCAGAGCTCGATCGACTACGGCCTGACGATCGACGCGGCGTACGCGCTCGACGCGGTCGGCGGCCAGCCGGCGAAGCTCACCGCGCTGACGGACGCGCTCCAGGGCGCCATCGGCAGCTACGCGACGGGTGGTGGGTCGCGGGCCAAGCTCGCGTCGTACCTGCTCGCCCAGGGGCGCAGCGGCTCCGCCATCGACGGCCTGGTCACCGCCCTGGAGGGGAACATCTCCGAGGACACCGGCATCGTCGGCCGGCTGGTCGACCCGGACCCCTACGACTACAACAGCCCGCTGACCCAGGCGTACGCCGTCGCGGCCCTCGACCTCGCGGGCTCCGACGAGGCCGACGAGGCGTTGGACTTCCTGCTCGGCCAGCAGTGCGAGGCGGGCTTCGTCCAGGAGTACTTCCCGGCCAAGGACGCCGCCGACCAGACCTGCGACGGTGCGGCTGCGCCGGTCGCGAGCGTCGACACCACCGCGCTGACCGTGCTCATGCTGCAGGGCCAGAAGGGCGAGACCGCCACTGAGCTGGCGGAGGCGACCTCGTGGCTCGCCTCGCAGCAGGCGGCCGACGGCTCGTGGGGCGCCAACGCCAACAGCACCGGCCTCGCCGGCTGGGCGCTCGGCGTCTCCGGCAACACCGCCGCGGCAGCGAAGGCAGCCGGATGGGTCCGGGCCCACCAGCTCGCCAACGCCGGCTCCTGCGCGCCGTACGCCGCCCAGGACGCCGGCGCCGTGACGCTGGACGACCTCGGCTACGCCAACGCCGCGTCGGGCGCGCTCGACCAGGTCGACACCAGCGTCGCGACCCGGGCCACGACCCAGGCGCTGCCCGCGCTGCTCTGGGCGCCGGGCGGTGCCGCGGCCGGCGACACGGCCGTGACGGCCACGACGAAGCTGGTCCGGGCCGGCTCGACCCAGACCGTCGGCCTGCGGGGCGCACCGGGCGACACGCTGTGCGTGAGCGCCAACGGCACGAGCACCCGGGTGCTGCTGCCCGCATCGGGCACAGCCAGCACGTCGGTGAAGCTGTCCACCAGGACGCGCAAGACGTCCGTGTCGGTCGTCGACGCAGGCGGCGAGACAGACGCCGTCGCGATCACCGGACTCGGTGCGAAGAGGGTCCTGTTCTCCGTCGGGAAGAAGGCCCACCGGGGCAAGAAGGTCGTCGTCAAGGTCCGCGGCCTCGCCAAGGGGGAGTCCGTGGTCGTCACGTTCCGCGGGGTGAAGGTCGCCCAGGGCAAGGCGAACGCCCAGGGCAAGAAGACCCTGCGGTTCAAGGCCACCAAGGTCGGCCGAGCCAAGGTGCTCGTGCGGGGTCAGTTCAAGAACCGCAGGAACAGCAAGGTCATCACGGTCACCCGATGAACCTCCGACTCGTACGCCGGCTCGCCGCCGCGGTCGCCCTGACCGCGGCGGCGGGTCCCGGTCTGGTCCTGGCCACCGGTGCCGCCCCCGCGGCGGCGGCCACCTGCAGCACGGCGTCGGGGGTGAGCGTCCTCGTCGACTTCAAGGAGCTCGGCGGCGGGATCCAGGGCAGCTGCGTGCCGGACGGTGCCGGCCAGCGGGCATCGGCGCTGTTGCCGGCGGCGGGCTTCCCGCTCACCTACGTCCAGACCGAGCCGGGGTTCGTCTGCCGGGTGTCGGGCAAGCCCGCGCAGGACCCGTGCGTGGACACGCCGCCGAACGACGCCTACTGGGGCCTGTGGTGGTCCGACGGCAAGAGCGGCAGCTGGAACTACGCGAACTACGGCGCCTCCGCGCTGAAGGTTCCCGCGGGCTCCTCCGTCGCCTTCGCCTGGAAGCAGGGCGGCGGCTCGGCCACGGCGCCGGGCGTGGCACCCGCCGTCCACCAGGCCCCCGCGCCGACGAAGTCGCCCACGAAGACGCCGACCAAGCAGCCCACGAAGTCGCCCACCAAGGCGGCCACCAAGGCGGCCACCAAGGCGCCCACGAAGGCGCCGAGCACCTCGCCGAGCGCCCGGCCCGGGACGCCGACGACGCAGCCCACGGCCAGCGACTCGGCGACGTCCACGGCATCCCCGTCCGCCAGCCCGAGCGCGTCCGCGTCCGCAGCTCCGACGGAGAGCGCATCCGTCGCGGCTGGCACGACGTCCGGAGTGCCGAGCGACACCCCGACGGCGTCGCCGTCGGACGTGGTGCGCGACCCGGTCGCACCGGTGGCCGCGCAGACCTCCGAGGACGGCGGCGTACCGACCTGGCTGGTGCTGGCCATGCTCGTCGCGGTCCTCGGGGTGACCGGTGCCGTCGTCGTGCACCGCCGCCGGAGCGCGGGCTCGTCGGGTCCGTGACCGCCACGACCGCCGTCCGGGTCGGCCGACTCCCGCGCGACCTGCACCCGCTGGCCTGGTGGGTGTGGGCGCTCGGGCTCGCGACGGCGGCCTCGACGACCACCAACCCGTTCGTGCTGCTGCTCCTGGTGGGGGTGGCGGCGCTGGTCGTGGCGGCCCGCCGCTCCGACCAGCCGTGGGGCCGGTCCTTCCGGCTCTACCTGTGGCTGGGCCTGCTGATCGTCGTGGTGCGGGTGCTGTTCCGCCTCGTGTTCGGCGGGTCGTACGGCGAGACGGTGCTCCTCGACCTGCCGGGGATCCCGCTGCCCGGCTGGGTCCGCGGCATCACCCTGCTCGGCCCGGTCACCCTGGAGAGCCTGCTCGCGGGCCTGTACGACGGGATGCGGCTCGCGGCCATCGTCATCTGCCTCGGCGCCGCCAACTCGCTGGCCAACCCGAAGCGGCTGCTGCGATCCGTGCCGTCGGCGCTCTACGAGGTCGGGACCGCCCTGGTCGTCGCGGTCACGGTGCTGCCCCAGCTGGCCGACAGCGTCCGGCGGGTCCGGGCCGCCCAGCGGTTGCGCGCCGGTGACCAGCGCCGGGTCGGGCGGCTCCGCCGGACCCTGGTGCCGGTGCTCGAGGACGCCCTGGAGCGCTCGCTCGCGCTGGCGGCGGGCATGGACACCCGCGGCTACGGCCGCACCTCGGGCGCCAGCCCAGGAGCCCGGCGGACCACGGGGGCCCTGCTGCTCCTGGGCCTGTGCGGGCTCTGCATCGGCTGCTACGCCGTGCTCGACACGACCGCCCCGCGCTACCTGGCACTCCCGATGGTCGTCCTGGGCGTGCTGCTCGCGGCCGCCGGCCTGCGGAGCGCGGGCCGCCGCGCCGATCGGACGACGTACCGCCCTGACCACTGGCGCTGGCCCGAGACCGGCGTCGCGCTCTCCGGCCTCGCCACGGGGGCGGCGTGCTGGTGGGTGGGCCGGGAGAGCCCGTTGCTCGCGCACCCGCCGCTGACCGAGGTGCCCACGGTCGCCGGGCTCGCGCTGGTCGGCGCCCTGGCCGGCCTCGCCGCCGCGGTGATCGCGCCCCCGCCGAGGGTGGTGGCGGCGTGATCGAGCTGCGCGGCATCACGTTCGGGTACGACGAGCGCCGGGTCCTCGACGGCGTCGACCTGGTCGTCGACGAGGGCGAGCTGGTGCTCGTCTCCGGACCGACCGGCGTCGGGAAGTCGACCCTGCTCGGCGTCGTGACCGGACTCGTCCCGCGCTTCTCCGGCGGCGTGCTCGGCGGCGACCTACTCCTCGACGGCGTCAGCATCGTGCGCCTGCCGCCCCGCGAGCGGGCCCACGCGATCGGGTACGTCGGCCAGGATCCCGCGGCCGGCTTCGTGACCGACACGGTGGAGGAGGAGCTCGCCTACGGCATGGAGCAGCTCGGCCTGCCCGCCGACACGATGCGGCGCCGGGTCGAGGAGACCCTCGACCTGCTCGGCATCTCCGGCCTGCGCGACCGGGACCTGCGCACGCTCTCCGGGGGCCAGCAGCAGCGGGTCGCGATCGGGGCGGTGCTGACGATGCACCCGCGGCTCCTGGTCCTCGACGAGCCCACGTCCGCGCTCGACCCGACCGCGGCCGAGGAGGTGCTCGCGACCCTGACCCGGCTGGTCCACGACCTCGGGGTGTCGGTGCTGCTGGCCGAGCACCGGCTGGAGCGGGTGGTCCCGTTCGCGGACCGGATGTGCCTGCTGACCGGCGACGGCCGGGTCGCGGTCGGTGATCCGGCGGAGCTGCTCGCCACCTCGCCCGTCGTACCCCCCATCGTGGAGCTGGGTCGGGCCGCCGGCTGGTCGCCGCTGCCGCTGAGCGTGCGCGACGCCCGCCGCCGGGCCCGCGAGCTGCCGGCGCTGGCCGAGCCCGTCCCGCCGGTCGAGCGGGCCGTCACCCCCGGCCTGGTGGCGACCGGACTGAGCGTCGTCCACGGGCGCACCATCGCGCTCCGCGAGGTCGACGTCCAGGTGCCGGCCGGCCGGGTGACCGGGCTGATGGGTCGCAACGGCTCCGGGAAGTCCTCGCTGCTGTGGGCGCTGCAGGGCAGCGGCCGGCGGCAGGGCGGGACGGTCCGGGCCGGCGAGCTGGACCCGGCCCGGCTGGAGCCCGCGGACCGGCGCGCGCTGGTCGGGCTGCTGCCCCAGACCGCGGGCGACCTGCTCTACCTGGACACCGTCGCCGAGGAGTGCGCCGCGGGCGGCCCGGCGACCCGCGAGATCCTGGACCGGCTGGTGCCGGGCATCCCGGACGACGCGCACCCGCGCGACCTCTCCGAGGGGCAGCGCCTCGCGCTCGGACTGTCGCTGGTGCTCGCCGCCCGGCCGCGGGTGGTGCTCCTCGACGAGCCCACGCGCGGGCTGGACTACGCCGCCAAGCGGGTGCTCGCCCGCATCCTGCGCGACCTCGCCGCCGACGGGCACGCGGTGCTGGTCGCCACCCACGACGTGGAGTTCGTGGCCCAGGCCGCCGACGACGTGGTGGTGCTCGCCGAGGGCGAGGTCGTCTCCGCGGGGCCGGTGCGAAGGGTGATCTCGGAGTCGCCGGCCTTCGCCCCGCAGATCACCAAGGTGCTCGGGGCGCCGTGGCTGCGCGTCGACGAGGTCGTGGCGGCCCTGGCGGCCCTGGACGGCCTCCCGTGACCGGCGCCATCGCGCTCTCGCGCCGTTCGGCCGCCGTCCTGGTCGTCGCCTCGGTCGCCGGCCTCGCAATGCTCTGCTGGCCGCTGCTCGTGCAGGTCGAGCCGGGCACCACCCGGGTCGACCCGCCGTTCCTCTTCCTCGCCCTGCTGCCGATCGTGATCGCCGTCGTGCTGGCGGAGATCAGCGAGGGCGGGCTGGATCCGCGGGTGCTCGCCGTCCTCGGGGTGCTCTGCGCCGTCAACGCGGTGCTCCGCGGCATCTCGGCCGGCACCGCGGGGGTGGAGCTGGTCTTCTTCCTGCTGATCCTCGCCGGCCGGGTCTTCGGCCCCGGCTTCGGCTACGTCCTGGGCTGCACGTCGCTGTTCGCCTCCGGGCTGATGACCGCCGGCGTCGGCCCGTGGTTGCCGTTCCAGATGATCTGCGCGGCCTGGGTCGGTCTGGGCGCGGGCCTGCTCCCGCGGCGGGTCACCGGGCGGACCGAGATCCTCATGCTGGCGGCGTACGGCGTGGTCGCGTCGTACCTCTACGGCCTGCTGATGAACCTCTCGAGCTGGCCGTTCCTGCTCGGCGTGCAGGTGCCCGGGCACACCGGGTCGCTGGCCTACGTCCCGGGCGCGCCCGTGGTGGACAACCTGCAGACGTTCCTCGTCTACACGCTGCTGACCTCGACCGGCAGCTGGGACACCGGCCGGGCGATCACCACCGCGGTCGCGGTCGTCGTCCTGGGACCGGCCGTGCTCACGACCCTGCGTCGGGCCGCGCGGCGGGCGACGGTGACCGGACGCGTCGAGGCGCCGGGGGACGGCGTCAGGGCCGGATGACCAGGATCCGGTCGTCCCCACGTCGCGGCTCGATCCGGCCGTCCCGGTTGCTCGTCGTCAGCCACAGCCGCCCGTCGGGCGCGGTGACGACGGTGCGCATCCGGCCGTAGTCGCCGACGAAGAAGGCCTGCGGATCGGTCGCCTTGCCGTCGACCAGGCTGACCCGCCACAGCCGCTCGCCCCGCAGCGCGGCGAGCCAGAGGTGGCCGCCGGCGTAGGCGAGACCGGAGGGGGAGGCGTCGTCGGTGCTCCAGGTGACCTGCGGGTCGACGAAGCCCTGCTCGGTGCCGCCGGTGCCCTCGACCTCGGGCCAGCCGTAGTTGGCACCGGCGCGGATCTGGTTGAGCTCGTCGAAGGTCTGGTCGCCGAACTCCGAGGCCCACAGCTGGTCACCCACGAAGGCCAGGCCCTGCACGTTGCGGTGCCCCCAGGACCAGACCTCGCTGTCGAACGGGTTGCCCGGCGCCGGGTCACCGTCGGGGGTGATCCGCAGGATCTTGCCGCCGAGATCGTCGCGGTCCTGGGCCCGGTCGGGTTCGCCGATCTCGCCGGTGGTGACGTAGAGGAAGCCGTTGGGACCGAACTCCAGCCGGCCGCCGTCGTGGCGGAAGCCGTTGGGGATCCCTGTCAGCACCGGCTCCGGTACGCCGAGGCGGTCGCCCCGCAGGGTGGCCCGGACGACCCGGTTGTCCTCGGCGGTGCTGACGTAGAGGTAGACCTGCCGGTCCTCGGCGAAGGTCGGCGACACCGCGACGCCGAGCAGCCCGGCCTCGCCCTGGGGCGCCGCGGCGTCGATGGTGCCGAGCTCGGTGACCCGGTGCGGCTTCGCCCCGCCGATCCGCAGCACCCGGCGGGTGTCGCGCTCGGTGACGATCGCGTCTCCGTCGGGGAGGAAGTCCAGCCCCCACGGGGCCGCCAGCCCGGTCGCGATCGTCTCGATCACCTTCGGGGGGCGGTTCGAGACGGTCTCGCTCTCCCCGGTCGTGGTCGGCGCGGTCGGAACCGTCGGGCTCGGGGCCGCCGAGGTGGGCGTCGGGGTCGGCGTTGCGGTCGGGGTGCCCTCGATGTCGTAGGTGACCTCGGACCCGTCCTGGGAGCAGCCGGTGAGCAGGGCAGCGGTGAGCACGGTGGTCGTGACCAGTGCGCGCGCCCGCCTCATGTCAGCCGACCCTAGTGAGGAAGTCCAACAGCAGCGCGTGCACCCGGTCGGGCTGCTCCATCTGGATGAAGTGGCTCCCGCGCAGCTCGACGTACGTCGCGTCGGCGAGTCGGGCCGCGGCGGTGCGCATGTGGCGCGAGCCGGCCAGGACGTCGTACGACGCCGCCACGAACGCGACGGGCACCTTGATCCGGCTCAGCGGGACCCGAGGGTGCTCGGAGGAGCGGAGTGCGAGGTGGGCGTACCAGTCCAGCGGCGTGGTCAGGAACTCGCGCACCGCGGCGGCCGCGAGCTCGGGGTGGGGGACCGGCAACATGAACCCGGAGTGCGAGAGCATCCCGATCGCCCGGCGGCCGACCGGGAGTCGGGCGGCGATCGGGGTGAGCGCGCGGCCACCCAGGCGCAGGCCGTGCGCCAGCCCGACGGTGAGCGCCCGGGCGGCGGGCCGGGGGAGCAGCAGTGGACCGAGCATGGTCGAGAACGTGTCGCCCGGGACGCCGGCGACGGCGAACAGGCCGGTGACCCGCTCGGGGTGGTCGGCGGCCACCTCGAACATCGTGTTGACGCCCATCGACCAGCCCATCAGCACAGCCCGGTCGATGCTGAAGTGGTCCATCACCGAGAGCGCGTCCTCGACGAACTCGTCGATGCCGACCCGGTCGACGTCGACCGGGCGGTCCGAGCCCCCGGTGCCGCGGTGGTTCCAGGAGACGACCCGGACGCCGCAGCCGGGGCGCAGCAGCGCCGGCCAGGTCCACGGGCTGGTCCCGAGCCCGTTGCAGAGGACGACCGTGGGGCCCTCGATGGTGCCGTCCGGGTCGTTGGTCCAGGCCCGCAGCCTGGTGCCGTCGTCGGAGAGGACGTCGCTGAATGCCAGGGTGGCGCCGGAGTCGACGCGGGCAGCGGAGGACGGCATGCCCGCATGGTAGGGCCGCCGGCGGCGCGGGACGATCAGCGGGACGCGCGCGTCTCGTTCGCGCGAGGGGCGGGCGCAGGGTCGCGGTGGGCGAGGAACTCCTCCACCTCCCGGCGCTCGGCCCGGCGCTGGGCCAGCTCCGTCGAGGCGACCATGGCGTTGCGGCGGGCGCGCAGCTGGGACTCGACCGACCAACGATCGAAGCGGCGCTCGGCCCGGTGGACCAGCTGGGCGAGGGGGGTGACGGCGGAGACGGACAGCGCGGCAACGGACATGGAAGCTCCGAGATCAGGTGCTGGGGGGAGGCCCCAGCGTAGGACAGTCGGGCGTCGGACGGGACACCGTGACGTGACGAGATCGTGAACGGAGGCCGGCTCAGTCCGGTGCCGGCTCGGCCAGCACCTGCCCGGAGCGGGTCGCCCCGACGCTCGCGACGACGACGCAGACCATCGCCGCCCACTGGACCGGGCTCAGGAACTCCGCCAGTACGACGATGCCGGCCAGCGCCGCGACGGCGGGCTCCAGGCTCATCAGGATGCTGAACACCGACGGCCGGATCGAGCGGAGCGCGACCAGCTCGCAGGTGTAGGGGATCACCGAGCTGAGCAGCCCGACCAGCGCGCCGAGGAGCAGGATCCGCCCGTCGCCCAGCTCGTCGCCGTGCCGGCCCAGGGCGAGCGGCGTCAGCAGCAGCATGGCGACCACGCTCGCCACGACCAGGCCGTCGAAGCCGGGCCAGCGGCGTCCGGTCCGCGCGCTCATCAGGATGTACGTCGCCCACGCGGCGCCGGCCAGCAGCGCGTACAGCACCCCCACCGGGTCGAGGTCGGTGCGCTCGAAGCCGAGCAGCAGCACCCCGAGCGCGGCCAGGCCCACCCAGAGCAGGTCCTGGACCCGCCGGGAGCCCAGCACCGCGAGGGTCAGCGGGCCGACGAACTCGATGGTGACCGCCAGCCCGAGCGGGATCCGCTGGAAGGACTGGTAGATCGCCCAGTTCATCAGTCCGAGACTGGCGCCGTACGCCAGCACGACCAGCCAGTCCTCGCGGGTCTTCCCCCGGAGCGCCGGACGGGCGATCGCGAGCATGATCAGCGCACTCGCCGTCAGCCGCAGCCAGACGATCGCCGTCGGGTCGGCCTCGTCGAACAGGCTCTTGGCGATGCCGGCGCCGAACTGCACCGAGAGGATCCCGATCAGGACCAACCAGACCGGCGATGACTTCGGGACGGTCACCGGGTCAACCTATCGACGTCAGGTCAGCGACGAAGGAGGCAGGGATGGGCACGGTGCTGATGGTGGGCACGCGCAAGGGGCTGTGGATCGGTACGGCGGGCGACGACCGCACCGACTGGGAGTTCACCGGACCGCACCACGACATGGAGGAGGTCTACTCCTGCCTGGTCGACACCCGATCCTCGTCGCCGCGGCTGCTGGCCGGGGCGTCGTCGAGCTGGCTGGGCCCGCAGGTCCGGTGGTCCGACGACCTGGGAGCGACCTGGAGCGAGACGCCCAACGGCGCGGTCCGCTTCCCCGAGGGGTCGGACGCGTCCGTCGAGCGGGTCTGGCAGCTGGTGCCCGGCGCCGAGGACGGCGTCGTGTACGCCGGCACCGAGCCCGGCGCGGTCTGGCGCTCGGCCGACGGCGGCGCCCACTTCGAGCTCGAGCGTGCGCTGTGGGAGCACCCCCACCGCCCGGAGTGGGGCGCCGGCTTCGGCGGCCAGGCCTTCCACACGATCCTCCCGCACCCCACCGACCCAGCATCGGTGACGGTGGCGATCTCGACCGGCGGGGTCTACCAGACCGCCGACGGCGGCGCGTCCTGGGCGCCGCGCAACCAGGGCATCCGGGCCGAGTTCCTGCCCGAGGGCCAGCAGTACCCCGAGTTCGGCCAGTGCGTCCACAAGGTCACCCGCCACCCGGCCCGGCCCGAGCGGCTGTTCCTGCAGAACCACGGGGGCGTCTACCGCTCCGACGACCACGCCGCGACCTGGGTCTCGATCGCCGACGGGCTGCCGGCCGACTTCGGGTTCCCGGTCGTCGTACACCCCCACGAGCCGGACACGGTCTTCGTCTTCCCGCTCAACGCCGGCTTCGGCCGCTACCCGACCGACGGCCGGGCCCGGGTGTGGCGCTCGCGCGACGCGGGGGAGTCGTGGGAGGAGCTCGGCACCGGCCTGCCCGACTACTTCTACGTCGGGGTGATGCGCGACGCGATGTGCACCGACGACCACGACGCCGCCGGCCTGTACGTCGGTGCCCGCAACGGCGCGGTCTGGGGCTCCACCGACGACGGCGACTCCTGGCGGCCGCTGGTGGCCAACCTGCCGGACGTGATGGTGGTGCGCGCCGCCCGGGTCTGAGCTCCGCCGGTCACTGCGGGACGTGGGTGCCGATCGGCGCGGCCTGCTCGTGGAAGACCGGCAGCTCGCCGGTCTCGGGCTCGTGCACGATCGGGTCGGGCACGCCGGAGGTGATGGTGCTGCCGTCGGCGCGGACGCCACCGGTGATCGGCTGGTCGTTGATGACCCCGGACATCCGGGGGCCCTGGTCGGCGAGCGCGACCACCAGCGGCGCGGCCGCGCTTAGGACGTACGACGTGCCGCGCACGCTGAGCGTCACGGTGGCGTCCGGGCACGCGGGCTCCGCCAGCGTGATCGTCAGCTGGTCCTCGGTGACCGCGACGACCAGCCGCGACCCCTGCCAGGCGAGCCGGTAGCACAGGGACGGCCAGCCGACCGGCAGCCGCGGGTCGAAGGAGAGGTCGCCGCCGTGGTCGCGCATCCCGCCGAAGCCCGAGACCAGCGCGCTCCACACGCCACCGCACGAGGCGACGTGCATGCCGTCGACGGTGTTGCCGTGCAGGTTGGCCAGATCGACGTACAGCGCCTCGTAGAAGTAGCGCAGCGCCGTCTCGTGGTGGCCGACCTCGGCCGAGATGATCGACTGCACGCACGCCGACAGGGTGGAGTCGCCGGTCGTGATCGGGTCGTAGTACTCGAAGTCGGCGCGCTTCTCCTCCTGGGTGAACCGGTCGCCCTGGAGGAACAGGGCGAGCACCACGTCGGCCTGCTTCAGCACCTGGAACCGGTAGATCACCAGCGGGTGGAAGTGCAGCAGCAGCGGTCGCAGCTCGGCCGGGGTCTGCGAGAGGTCCCAGACCTCGCGGTCGAGGAAGAAGTCGTCCTGCGGGTGGATGCCGAGGCCGTCGTCGAACGGGATCGACATGCCCACCGCGCAGCGCCGCCACTCCTCGACCTCCTCGCCGTCGAGGTCGAGCCGGGCCCGGATCCGGTCGAACTCGACCGGATCGGCTTCGCGGACGTACTCGACGGCCTCGACGGCCTGCTCGAGGTTGAAGCGGGCCATCACGTTGGTGAACAGGTTGTTGTTGACGACGGTCGTGTACTCGTCGGGACCGGTCACGCCGTGGATGTGGAAGCTCGGCTCGCCGTTGCTGCGCCAGAAGCCGAGGTCGGCCCACATCCGTGCGGTCTCGACCAGGATGTCGATGCCCTCGCGGACCATGAAGCCGCGGTCGCCGGTCGCGCGGACGTACTTCACCAGGGCGTAGGCGATGTCGGCGTCGATGTGCACCTGCGCCGAGCCGGCCGCGTAGTACGCCGACGCCTCCTCGCCGTTGATCGTGCGCCACGGGTACATCGCCCCGCTCTGGGCCATCTCTCGGGCGCGGGTGCGGGCCGCGGGCAGCATCATCGAGCGGAAGTGCAGGGTGTTGCGAGCGACCTCGGGCAGCGTGTAGGTCAGGAACGGGATGACGTAGACCTCGGTGTCCCAGAAGTAGTGGCCCTCGTAGCCCGAGCCGGTCACCCCCTTCGCGGGGACGCCGAGGCCGTCGGTGCGGCCGCTGGCCTGGGCGAGGGAGAACAGGTTGAAGCGCGCCGCCTGCTGGACGGCGTGCAGGTTGTGGTTCGCGCTGCCGTCCTGGGGGCCGATCTCGACGTCCGCGGAGTCCCAGAAGCGGGTGAACCAGCCGCGCTGCTCCTCCAGGTAGTGCCGGTACCCCTGGCGCTTGGCGCGGTCCAGCGTGCGGTCGCACCGGTCCGAGAGCTCACGCAGCGGGACGCCGCGCGAGGAGTGGTAGGCGATGGTCTTGCAGAGCGTGACGGTGCTGCCCTCGGTGGCGTTGACCCGGAACACCGTCTTGGCGAGGTCCTCGTCGCCCCTGACCACGACCTCGTGCTCGTCGGTCGTGATCAGCTCGTGGTCGGCGGCGACCGCGAGGGTCATCCCGGACGTGGCGCACCGGTAGCCGAGCAGCATCCGGTCGTCGCGGGAGTAGTGCAGCCCGGGTAGCAGCACCCGGCCCTCGAACGCCGCGGCCTTGCGCGGGTCGACCGTCACGGCGGCCGAGGCGGGGGTCACCGGGGCCTGGTACTCGTCGCGGCCGTCCTGGCGGTTGATGATCTGCGACGAGATGACCACCGGGGCGTCGCCGGTGAGCATGGTGATCTCCAGCGTCAGGAACGACAGGTGCCGCTGGGTCATCGAGACCATCCGGGTGGAGTGGATCCGCACCCGCTTGCCCGACGGCGTCCGCCAGACCAGGTTGCGGCGCAGCACCCCGTCGCGGAAGTCCAGCGAGCGCTCGTAGAACTCCAGGTCGGCGGTGCCGAAGGTCAGCGGCTCGTCGTCGATGTAGATCTTCATGACCTTCGCGTCGGGCACGTTGACGATGGTCTGGCCGGTGCGCGCGAAGCCGAACGCGGCCTCGGCGTGCCGGATCGGCCAGGTCTCGTGGAAGCCGTTGACGAAGGTGCCGTGGGCGTACGACGGCCGCCCCTCCTCGGGGTTGCCGCGCATTCCGAGGTAGCCGTTGGCGACCGTGAACAGGGTCTCGGTGATGCCCAGGTCGTCGGGGTGGTAGCTGGTCTCGACCAGGCGCCACGGGTCGATCGGGAACCGGCCCCGGTCGATCGGGTCGGGGCCCACCTTGCGGGGGTTCATGGGACCAGCTCGGCGAGGTCGCGGACCACCACTGTCGCTCCGGCGTCGCGGAGCACCTGCTCGCCCGCGCCCCGGTCGACACCCACGACGGCGGCGAACCCGCCCGCCGCTCCCGCCCGCACGCCGGAGACGGCGTCCTCGAGCACGACCGCCCCGGCGGCGGGGACGCCGAGAGCCTCGGCGGCGTGCTGGAACGTGTCAGGGGCCGGCTTGCCGGGCAGGCCCAGCTCCTCGGCCACCTTGCCGCTCACGACCGTCCGGAACCGGTCGAGCAGCCCGGCCGCCTCCAGCACCGCCGGCGCGTTGACCGAGGAGGAGACGACGGCCAGCGGCATGCCGAGGTCGCGCAGGTGGTCGAGGAGCGCGACCGAGCCGGGGTACGCCGTCACGCCGTCGCGCGCCAGCACCTCGTTGAAGGCCTCGTTCTTCCGGTTGCCCAGCCCGCGGACCGTCTCCGCGCTCGCCGGGTCGTCGCTGGTGCCCTCGGGCAGCTCGATGCCGCGGGCGGCGAGGAAGTCGCGGACCCCGTCGTACCGCGGCTTGCCGTCGACGTGGGCGAAGTAGTCGGCGTCGGTGTACGACGTGCGATCGCCCGGACCGGCGTACGCCTCCAGGAACGCGTTGAACATCTCCGCCCAGGCGCGCATGTGCACCTCGGCGGTCGGGGTGACCACCCCGTCGAGGTCGAACAGGGCTGCCTCGACATCGCCCCAGGCCAGCGGCTTGACCGGATCCACGGAGACCACGCTAGGGGGTCGGACCCCCGATGCGTCCAGACCACACGCGCAGGGACGTTGAGAGACCCGCCACTCCGAAGCCCGACTCGGGCACAAAGCCGGCCGAGGACGCCGGCCGGGGACGCCGGACCTGAGACCGCCCTACGCCGCGCTCGGGCCGCGATTAGGCTCGTGGGCATGAGCGAGCAGCACCCGACCACTCCCGATCTCAAGCCCCGTTCCCGGGACGTGACCGACGGCCTGGAGCGGGCCGCGGCCCGCGGCATGCTCCGTGCCGTCGGCATGGGCGACGAAGACTGGGAGAAGCCCCAGATCGGCGTGGCCTCGAGCTGGAACGAGATCACCCCCTGCAACCTCTCCCTCGACCGGCTCGCGAAGGCGGTCAAGAACGGCGTGCACGCGGCCGGCGGCTACCCGCTGGAGTTCGGCACCATCTCCGTCTCCGACGGCATCTCGATGGGCCACGAGGGCATGCACTACTCGCTGGTCTCCCGCGAGGTCATCGCCGACTCGGTCGAGACCGTGATGATGGCCGAGCGCCTCGACGGCTCGGTGCTGCTGGCCGGCTGCGACAAGTCGCTGCCCGGGATGCTGATGGCCGCCGCGCGACTCGACCTGTCGAGCGTGTTCCTCTACGCCGGCTCGACGATGCCCGGCTCGGTCGACGGCAACGACGTCACGATCATCGACGCCTTCGAGGCGGTCGGCGCCTGCCTGGCCGGGAAGATCACCCGCGCCGAGGTCGACCGGATCGAGCGGGCCATCTGTCCGGGCGAGGGCGCCTGTGGCGGCATGTACACCGCCAACACGATGGCCTCCGTCGCCGAGGCGATCGGCATGAGCCTGCCCGGCTCGGCCGCGCCGCCGGCGGTCGACCGCCGCCGCGACGGGTTCGCGCACCGCTCCGGCGAGGCCGTGGTCAACCTGCTCCGCCAGGGCATCACCGCCCGCCAGATCATGACGAAGCCGGCGTTCGAGAACGCCATCACCGTGGTCATGGCGCTGGGCGGCTCGACCAACGCCGTGCTGCACCTGCTGGCGATGGCCCGCGAGGCCGACGTCGACCTGACCATCGACGACTTCAACCGGGTCGGCGACAAGGTCCCGCACCTGGGCGACCTGAAGCCGTTCGGCAAGTACGTCATGAACGACGTCGACAAGATCGGCGGCATCCCCGTCGTGATGAAGGCGCTGCTCGACGCGGGCCTGATGCACGGTGACTGCCTGACCGTCACCGGCAAGACCATGGCCGAGAACCTCGAGGCGCTGGCCCCGCCGGCCCTCGACGACGACGTGATCCGCAAGCTCGACCGGCCGATCCACGCGACCGGCGGGATCACCGTCCTGAAGGGCACCCTCGCGCCCGAGGGTGCGGTCGTGAAGTCGGCCGGCTTCGACGACACCGTCTTCCGCGGCACCGCCCGGGTCTTCGACGGCGAGCGCGCCGCCATGGACGCGCTCGAGGCGGGCAAGATCCAGGCCCGCGACGTCGTGGTCATCCGCTACGAGGGCCCCAAGGGCGGCCCCGGCATGCGCGAGATGCTGGCCATCACCGGCGCCATCAAGGGCGCCGGGCTCGGCAAGGACGTCCTGCTCGTCACCGACGGCCGGTTCTCCGGCGGCACCACCGGCCTGTGCGTCGGCCACATCGCGCCCGAGGCCTCCGACGGCGGCCCGATCGCGTTCGTGCAGGACGGCGACCCGATCATCCTCGACGTGCTCAACCGGAGCCTGGAGGTCGAGATCTCCGAGGCCGACCTGGCCGCCCGCCAGGAGGGCTGGACGCCGCGCCCGCCGAAGTACACCCGCGGTGTGCTCGGCAAGTACGCCAAGGTCGTGCAGTCCGCCGCCCACGGCGCCGTCACCAGCTGAGGGCGCGCGGGGGATGGGGAAGACCTACGACGCGATCGACGCACGCCTGCGGGCGTTCGTCGAGCGGCAGCCGGTCTTCTTCGTGGCGACCGCGCCGTCCGGCGACGGGGGCCACGTCAACGTCTCCCCGAAGGGCCTCGCCGACACCTTCGCGGTCGTCGACGAGCACACCGTCGCCTACCTCGACCTGACCGCCAGCGGCGCCGAGACGATCGCCCACCTGCGGCAGAACGGCCGGATCACGCTGATGTTCTGCTCCTTCGAGCGGACGCCCAACGTGGTGCGGCTGCACGGCCGCGGCCGGGTGGTCACCGTGTACGACGACGAGTTCGCCGCCTGGGCCGCCCGCTTCCCCGAGAACCCCGCCGCCCGCGCGGTGATCGTGGTCGACGTGGAGCGGGTCAGCGACTCGTGCGGCTACGCGCTGCCGCTGCTCACCCTCGACGAGGAGCGCGACCTGCTCACCCCGAACATGGAGCGCCGCGGCCCCCGCGGCGTGGTCGCCTACCGGGTCAAGAAGAACCGGACCAGCATCGACGGCCTGCCCGCCTTCGACCAGGACCCGGTGCCGGGCCGGGAGGAGTCGTGACCGCGCCGCCGTCGGGTCCCGGTCGTCCGGAGCCCACGGGACCGGTCCTGTTCCTGCTGCTCCTGGTGCTGCTCGGCCTGATCGCGGTCGCGTGGGACGCGGGCTACCAGACCACGCCCGCCGGGCCCGGGCTGCCGCAGGCAGCGGCGGAGCCGGCCGGGCCTCCCGGGCCTCCTGCACCCGCTGAGCCGCCGGTCGTCGAGGAGCCGGCTGCTCCCGCCGCTCCTGCCGAACCGGCCGAGAAGGCCGGGGCGGAGCCGGTGACCACGCTGCCGGGCGGCCGGACCCGGGTGTTCGAGGGGCGCCGGTTCCTGGTCGCGCACTACGGCACCGCCGGCACGGGCGCGCTCGGCGTGCTGGGGGAGCGGCCGCCCGAGCGGGCCGCGGCCGCCGTACGCCGTACCGCCCGAGCCTTCCGGCGGCCGGGGCGACCGGTCCAGCCCGTCTTCGAGCTGATCGTCACCGTCGCCGACTCCCAGCCCGGCCCCGACGGCGACTACAGCCACGACATCGAGCGCGCGGACGTGCGCCGCTACATCGCCGCGGCCCGCAGGCACGGGGTCCTGCTGCTGCTCGACCTCCAGCCCGGGCGCTCGGACTTCCTGACCGTCGCCAAACGCTGGGAGTGGGCCCTGCGCGACCCGTACGTCGGGCTCGCGCTCGACCCCGAGTGGCGGATGCCGAGCGGGCAGGTCCCCGGTCGGGTCGTCGGGCGGGTCCACGCCCGCGAGGTGAACAAGACCTCCGCCTGGCTGGCCGGCCTGGTCCGGCGCGAGCGACTGCCCGAGAAGCTGTTCGTGCTGCACCAGTTCCGCACGTCCATGCTGCCCGACATCGAGCGGATCAAGAACCGCCCCGGCCTCGCGTCCGTGCAGCACGTCGACGGCTTCGGGAACCGCCGGGAGAAGCGGGCGACGTACACCGCCGTCGCCAAGCCGCGCCAGTTCACGATGGGCTTCAAGCTGTTCTACGACGAGGACGTCAACCGGATGGGCCCCGCCGACGTGCACGCGATCCGACCGCGCGTCCGGTTCGTCAGCTTCCAGTGAGGCTCGCCGCCTCCCTCCTGGGGCTCGGGCCCCATGACGGCGCGCACCGGGTCGCTGCCCGTGCCGGGTTGTCGGTACTGGTCCCGCTGCTGGTGCTGCTGGCGACCGACCACCTGGCCTGGTCGGCGTACGCCGCGTTCGGCGCGTTCACCTCGCTCTACGGTCGCACCCGGGTCGGGGGATCCCGGCTGCGGATGCAGGCCGCGCTCGGCCTGCTCCTCACGGCCCTGGTCACCCTCGGCGTGCTGGTCGGGACCTACGACGGCCGCGCCTGGCTCGCCGTGCCGCTGGCCGCGCTGGTGGCCGCCGGCGCCTCGGTCGCCTCCGACACCTGGCAGTGGCACCCGCCGGGCGCGTTGTTCCCGGTGTTCGCGTTCACCGCCTGCGCCTCGGTGCCGAGCTCGCCGGCGGACGCGGCCACCGCGGCTCTGGTCGCCGGAGCCACCGCGGCCTTCGCGGTGGTGGTGGGCAACGCCGGGTCGTGGTGGCGACGCGTGCACGGGGGACCGGCCCCCGTCGTACCCGACCTGGGTCCGGCCGAGGGCCGGTTGCGCACCCTCGCGCTCCCCAGCGGCCTGGCCGTCCTCGCCGCCGGCGCCCTGGCCACCGGGGTCGGGATCGGGCACCCGTACTGGGCGATGGTCTCCGCCGTGGTGCCGCTCGCCGCCCGCTCCCGCAGCGCCCAGCTGACCCGGGGCGTGCACCGCGTCGTCGGCACCGGCCTGGGCCTGCTCGTCGCCGGCGTCGTGCTCGCCTTCGAGCCGGCGGGGCTGGTCCTGGTGCTCGTCGTGGTCGCGCTGCAGGTCGTGGCCGAGCTGCTGGTCGGCCGCAACTACGCGCTGGCCCTCGTGGCGATCACCCCGCTCGCGCTGCTGATGGTGCACCTCGCCTCGCCCGTCCCCGCCCGGGACCTGCTCGTCGACCGGGGTCTGGAGACCGTCATCGGAGTCGCGGTGGGGCTCGCCGTCGGCCAGCTGTTCTCGGGACGGGCGGGCGGGTCCGCTCGGCCCTGATCAGACCGACGGGTCGTCCGCGATTGCCCTACGGTGCTCTCGATGAAGATCGATGCCGAGCACCGGGTCGATCCGAGCCTGGTGGCACTCGCCGAGGAGTCGCGGGCGTTCTACGCGCAGCGCGTGGCCGGTCACGGCCCCCGCAGCCCGGAGGAGCTTCGCGCGGTCCGCTCCGGCCTCGCAGCACCGGTCCGGTCCCAGCCGCCGGCGGTCGAGGAGACCGTCGGCGCCGGGGGACGTCGGGTCCCCGTGCGCATCCACGCCCCGGTGGACCGGCCGGCGGCGGGAGTCGTCCTCGAGATCCACGGTGGTGGCTTCTACCTGGGGTCCGCTGCCGGAAGCGACCTCCGCAACCGCCAGCTCGCGGACGCCATCGGCGTCGCGGTCGTGAGTGTGGACTATCGCCTGGCGCCCGAGCACCCCTGGCCTGCTGCACCCGACGACTGCGAGACCGCGGCGCTGTGGCTGGCCGAGAACGCCGAGGAGCGCTTCGGAACCACCGCGATCGCCGTCAGCGGGTTCTCGGCCGGCGCCACGCTGGCCGTGACCACGCTCCTCCGCCTGCGTGAGCGGGGGATCCCTGCGGTCGACACCGCGGTGCTGCAGTTCGGCACCTACGACCTCAGCGCCCAGACTCCCGCCGGCCGCCTGATCGCGGACGAGTACTTCCTCGAGGCCTACGCGGGGGCCGCGTCCGACCGCACGCACCCGGAGCTCTCCCCGATCTACGCCGACCTGACGGGCCTGCCGCCCGTCCTGATGATCGTCGGAGACGCCGACATCCTCCTGGCGGACAACCTGGCCATGGCCGCCAGGTTGTCGGCCGCAGGGGTCGACCTCGACCTGCGGGTCTACCCCGAGTCGCCGCACGGCTTCACCGCCCACGCCACCCCGATGGCGCGGAGGGCCCTTGACGACCTCGAGGCGTGGCTCGCCCTCCGTCAGCCGGAGGACAGGTAGTACGGGCCCAGCAACGTGCATTCAGCGCTGTGCACTCGGCGCCGTTCACTCAGGTCCGCCGGTGGAAGGCGACCTTCCCGCCGGGCAGGTGTCGGGTCTCCCAGGTCGGGTCGTGGGCGCGGGTGTGGTGTCGTGGGCAGAGGAGCCGGGCGTTGTCGAGGTTGGTCGGGCCGCCGTGGCTCCACGGGTCGTGGTGGTGGGCGTGGCACAGGGCCGGTGGCCAGTCGCAGCCGTCTGCGGTGCAGCCGCGGTCGCGCAGGGCCAGGGCGGTGCGTTGGGCCTTGCTGAAGAGTCGCTGTTTTCGTCCGAGGTCGAGGACCTCGGACCGGGCGCCGAGGACGGCGGGGATGATGCCGGCCTCGCATGCGAGTCGGCGCACGGCGCCGGCGGAGAGGCGGTGGCCGGTGTCGAGTTGCCCGACGGCGGTGTCGCGTCTCAGGTCGTCGAGGGTCATGGTGACCACGAGGGTCGCGTTCATTCCGCCGGCCTGTGGCAGGTGATCGGCGGGGAGGCGTTCCAGCAGCTCGCACAGTGCGCGGCCGAGCCGCTCGGGCCCGGGTCGGCGCCCCTGACCGGGGCCGTGGGTGGCGGTCTGGTGCTTGGGGGCGGCGATCGCGGTCAGGGCTTTGCGCAGGAGGTCGCCGTGCAGGGTGGGGATGGTGAATCGGCCGTGGGTGGTGCCGTGTCCGTCCTCGGTCATGGTCAACCGGGCGGACGCGGCTGCTCGAGCCTCTTCGGCGGCCAGCAGCTGGGCTTCGTGGGCCTCGCCGGTCTCGGGGGCGACGACGTCGAGGATCCGTTTCCCGAGGCGGCGCAGGTCACGCGCGTCGTGATGGGCGGCCTCCTCGAGCAGCACCGCGACCGCTCGGTCGCGGATCTCCGCGGTGACGGTGTCGGGCAGTGCGTCGATGGCGTCGGTGATGACGAGGGCCTGGTCGGGGTTGATGGCGCCGTCGGCGAGGGCGTGCCGGACGGGTGCGTACAGGTCGCGGTCGACGGCTGCGGCGAGTCGTGTCAGTCGGTGGGTCGAGGTCCGTGGGTGGCGGGTCTGGACCGCGAGCCAGTTCGCGGTGGAGGTGGCGCCGGTGGGTCCGGCGAGGTCGACGGCGTCGGCGTGCGCGGCGAGGCGGGCCTGTAGCTCGGTCAGCTGCGAGATCAGTCGGTCGGTCTCGACCAGCGCTCGTCCGGTCTCCTCCGCGGTCAGCGACGGCAGCCAGGCGTCACGCATCGCGGCGAGGTTCTCGCCGGTGCGCACCAGCAGACCCGTGACCGGGTGCGGAGGCGAGGCGATCGCTGACATGGATCCAGTCCAGCCGGGCCCACCGACACTTCCCGGGCCGGTAAAGCGGCTGTCCACAGGCTTGCTGACCGCCGGTCGCTACCCTTCGCCGGGTGAGGACCGACCCGACCGAGCTCGACCGCGGCGACCCGCTGGCGGCGTACCGCGACCGCTTCGTGGGGGCCGAGACCCCACTGGTCTACTTCGACGGCAACAGCCTGGGCCGGCCGCTGCGGGTCACCGGAGACCGCCTCAAGTCGTTCGTCGAGCAGGAGTGGGGCGGGCGGCTGATCCGGGGCTGGGACGAGGGCTGGCTCGACCTCCCGGCCCGGATCGGCGACGACCTCGGGCGGATCTGCCTCGGGGCCGGGCCCGGCCAGACGATCGTCGGCGACTCCACGACGGTGCTGCTCTACAAGGCGATGCGTACGGCGGTGGCGGCGCGGCCGGGCCGCACCGAGATCGTCGTCGACCGCGACAACTTCCCGACCGACCGGTACGTCGCCCAGGGCGTGGCCGACGAGTGCGGCCTGAGTGTCCGCTGGATCGACGTCGACACCACGGCCGGCGTCACCGCAGAGCTGCTGCGCGCGGCCGTGGGGGAGCAGACGGCCCTCGTCGTGCTCAGCCACGTCGCCTACCGGTCGGCGTACCTCGCGGACGTCCCGGCCCTCACCCGGATCGCCCACGACGCCGGCGCGCTCGTCCTGTGGGACCTGTGCCATTCGGCGGGCTCGGTGCCGGTCCACCTGGACGACTGGGACGTCGACCTGGCGGTGGGCTGCACGTACAAGTACCTCAACGGCGGTCCCGGTTCGCCCGCGTTCGTCTACGCGCGCAAGCGCCTCCACGACCGGCTGGCCCAGCCGATCCAGGGCTGGATGGGCCACCGCGACCCGTTCCTGATGGGGCCGTCGTACGCGCCCGCGCCGGGCATCCGCCGGATGCTGTCGGGCACCCCGCCGATCGTCGGCATGCTGGCGCTGCAGGACATGCTCGCGCTCCTCGAGGAGGCCGGCATCGAAGCGGTCCGGGCCAAGTCGGTCGGGTTGACCGACTACGCCGTCGAGATCGCCGGGGAGCTGCTGGTCGAACGCGGTGTCACCCTCGCGAGCCCCCGCGAGAGCGCCCGGCGCGGCGGTCACGTGGCCCTCGAGCACCCCCTGATGCGCGAGGTGACCGCGGCGCTGTGGGAGCGCGACGTGATCCCCGACTATCGCGACCCGCACGGGCTGCGGATCGGGCTGTCGCCGCTGTCCACCTCCTTCGCGGAGGTACGACGGGGGCTGGAAACGGTTCGCGACATGCTGGACGCCCTGACAGGCTGAGCCATGCGCTTCCCCCGACCGCTCCGTCCCGGCGACACGATCGGCGTCACCGCCCCGTCCAGCGGGGTGGACGACCGGATGCGGGCCCGGCTCGACGTGGCGGTCGCCTTCCTGGAGTCACGCGGCTACCACGTGCAGCTCGGCGACTGCCTCGGCGCCGGGCGGGTCGTCTCCGCCCCGAGGGAGCAGCGCGCGGCGGAGCTGACCCGGATGCTCACCGACCCGGCGATCCGCGCGGTGGTCCCGCCCTGGGGCGGCGAGACCGCGATCGACCTGCTCGACCAGGTCGACTGGTTCGCGCTGGAGGCGGCCGAGCCCACCTGGCTGGTCGGCTTCAGCGACCTCACCACCGTGATGCTGCCGCTGAGCCTGCGCACCGGCTGGGCGACGCTGCACGGCAGCAACCTGATGGACACGCCGTACGACCCGCCGGCCGGCCTGCTGCACTGGCTCGACGTCGCGTCCGCGACCGGGCCGTTCACCCAGCGCAGCCCCCGGCGCTACCGCAGCACGGGCTGGGACGACTACGTCGGCGACCCCGGCGTCCGCACGATGACCCTCGACCGGGAGGGCGGCTGGTCCTCGCTCGACGGAGCGCCCGTCGACGTGACCGGGCGCCTGGTCGGCGGCTGCATCGAGACGGTCTGCCACCTGGCCGGGACGCCGTACGGCGATGTCGCGTCGTACGGCCGCGCGCACCCCGACGAGGGTCTGCTGGTCTACCTGGAGGCCTGCGAGCAGGGCGCCTACGACATCTGCCGATCGCTGCACGGGCTCCGGCTCGCCGGCTGGTTCGAGCACGCGAGCGGCGTGATCATCGGTCGCACCAGCGCCCCGGACGCCGCGTTGATGACCCAGGCCGACGCGGTCGCGGACGCTCTCGGAGGGCTTGGCGTGCCGGTGGTGCTGGACGTCGAGTGCGGCCACGTCCAGCCGTTCCTGCCGCTGGTCAACGGCGCGCTGGGCCGGCTCGTCCTCGACGGCGAGCGCCAGGAGCTCACCCAGACCCTGCGCTGACTAGTGGATGAGGTCGCGCCAGTCCGCGGGCACCCGCCCGGCCGGGCCGGGCGTCGGCTGGTCCTCCGGGTGGGACGTGGGCTCGGCGAGGGCGGGGCCGAGCACCCCGACCTCCCTGGCGTAGTCCCAGAACCAGTCCTCGCCCGGCTCGAAGCTCTGCACCACCGGGTGACCGGTCGCGCGGAAGTGGGCGGTGGCGTGCTGGGCGGGGGAGGAGTCGCAGCAGCCGACGTGCCCGCACCGGGCGCAGCGGCGCAGGTGGACCCACCAGCCGCCGACGTCGTCGCACTCGACGCAGCCGGTGCCGCTGGGCCGGACGGAGGGGTCGACGGTCATGACGACACGCTAGTCCCAGGATGGTGCCGGACGGGAGTGCCGATCGATGCGGTACGCCGCCGCGAACAGCGCGAGGAACAGCACGGTCACCATCGCGGCCGCCGCCAGCACCCGCGGCCAGCCCTCGGCGTCGACGTCGAGGAACGGATAGGGGTACCAGCCGGTCAGCGCGCCGACGGCCAGGGTCCAGGCCAGCCAGAGCAGCGGCCAGATGAGCGCCCGGCGTACCTCGGTCAGGGTGACCCGCGGCCGCGGGCCGAAGGCCAGCCAGCCGACGACCACCAGCGCCGGCACCACCATGTGCAGCAGCTTGTCGGCCGCCCAGTCCCAGCCCGTCAGGTCGAGCAGCGGCCGCAGCAGCACGAAGTGCACCAGCCCGGTGACCGTGATGCCGACGAGGCCGGCCAGCCGCAGGGCCCGCCACCACCGCCCGTCGTACGACGGGTAGCGGGCGAGGGTGATCGCGGCGACGGCGACGAGCAGGTTGCTCTGGATGGTGAAGTACGAGACCAGTCGCCCGAGCCGCACCGCCAGGCCCGGCTCGCTCCGCTCGTCGAGCACCCCGCCGCCCTGCACGACGAGCACCAGCTGCAGCACCAACGCGGTCACGGCGACGACCCCGGTGACCAGGTGCCAGCGTCGCGCGGCGGTGGCGGTCGTCACCCCCGGAACCTAGGGCACGCCGACCCGGCGTGCCCAGGCGGGCGGGGCACTCAGTCGCCCCCGAGACCTTCCTCGCGGGCCTTGATCATCGCGGTCGCGCGGTCGGGGATGCCCAGCTTGGTGAGCACGTTGGAGACGTGGTTGCGCACCGTCTTGGGGCTCAGCACCATCCGGCGCGCGATGGTCGTGTTGTCGTAGCCGCGGGCCAGCAGGTCGAGCACCTCGCGCTCGCGGTCGGAGAGCTCCGGGAACGGCAGGCGTACGGCGGTGCGCCCCGCCATCAGGCTGGCCATCGCCCGGGCGGCGACCTGCGGGCCGAGGATCGCCTCGCCCTCCGCGACCGCCCGGATGCCGCGCTCGACCTGCTCGGGGGAGGAGCTCTTCAGCAGGTAGCCGCGCGCGCCGGCCCGGATCGCCGCCACCACCGACTCGTCGTCCTCGTCCATGGTCACCACCAGCACCGCCAGGTCGGGCCGACGGCGGACCAGGTCGCGGGTGGTCTCGATGCCGGAGTCGTCGCCGAGGTGCAGGTCCATGAGCACGACGTCGACCCGGTCGTCGACCCGCTCCATCGCCTCGGCGGCGGACTCGGCCTGGGCCACGACGCTGATCCCAGGCAGCGAGTCGAGGAGCCCGGCCATGCCGAGCCGGAAGACGGGGTGGTCGTCGACGACGGCGACGCGGATCTCGCTCACGGGGACGTTCCTACCAGTGGCAGCACGGCCGTGACGGCTGTTCCGCCCTCCGGGCGCGCCGTGACCTCCACCGTGCCGCCCTGCTCGGTGGCCCGTTCGCGCATCGACCGGGTGCCGACACCGGGCACCGCGTCGGTCGCGACCCCGCGACCGTTGTCGGCCACCTCCAGGACCAGCCGGTCCTCGAGGATTCGGAGGGTCAGCCGGCAGGTCGTCGCGCTCGCGTGCCGCACGGCGTTGGTGAGCGCCTCGCTCGCGATGGCGTACGCCGTCGCCGCGGTCCACGTGGCGAGCCCCCCGACCGGACCGGCGTCCAGCGAGACGCTCAGCCGGGAGTCGTCGTACCGGTGCACGAGCTCGCGGAGCGCCGGCTCCAGCCCGAGCTCCTCGAGGACCGGGGGGAGCAGGTGGTGGGAGAGCGTGCGGACCGCCTCGACGGCGACGTCGACCTCGCCCTGCAGGTGGGCGAGGAGCTCCCGGCCGGCCTCCGGGTGGTCGGTCAGCAGGTTGCGCGCTCCCTGCAGACCGAGCCGGATCCCGGCGAGCGAGGGGCCGAGGCCGTCGTGGATCTCGCGGCGGATCACTCGCCGCTCCTCCAGCCGGACCTGCGACAGTCGCTCGCGCATCCGCTCGACGTCCGCGGCGGAGCCGACGACGGCGACCGCCGCCGCCACGACCGAGGCGAGGTCGTCGAGGTTGCGCAGGTCGCGGGGTGAGAGCTGCTCGCCGGCCGTCGCCGTGACCTCGAGATCGCCGACGTGCTCGCCACGGTGCCGCAGCGGTACGACGGTGGGGAGACCCGCCGGCTCGCCCCACCGGACCGGCTCGGTCTCGTCGGTGTGCACGGTCACCGAGGAGAGCCGCATCGAGCGGCCGACGTCCTCGGCGAGCCCGCTCAACAGGTCCTCGACGGTGCCGGTGTCGGTGAGCTGCGAGCCGATCCTGCGGACCACCCGGCCGGGGTCGGCCGCCTCGCCGTGCACCAGCAGGTCGACCCGGCGGCCCAGCCGCAGCCGGAGCGGCTGCACGGCCACGGCGACCACGCCGGCCCCGATGAGGCGGGCCGGCTCCTCGCCGGGCAGCACCTGGGTCACCAGGGCGGTCGCGCCCAGGTAGAGCGCGAGCAGCACGGTGGTGAGCAGTCCGACCAGGACGGCCCGGCTGACCACCAGGTCCAACCCCCAGAGGCGGTTGCGCAGCACCACGACCAGCACCGCGGCCGGGAAGACCGCCTGGGAGGCGAGGTGCAGCGTCGGCACGGCCCACATCGGAGCCGGGATCCAGGGCAGGAGCAGTAGGAACGACGCCGCCAGGGCGGCCGTCCCCAGCGCCAGCCAGCCCAGCCCGTTGCGCTCCTCCAGCGGGCCGGTGCGCCGCCGGCGCTCGACCGCCGCGGCCGTGAGCAGGCCGTGCCCCGAGACCGCCAGCAGCATCGGCACGTAGGCCTGACCCGAGGTCGTGGACACCGGCAGGAAGCCCAGGCACAGGATCACCCCGACGGCGACTCCCCACCGGGCTCTACCGAGCGGGTGGTCGCGGACCAACCAGGGCACCACCAGGAAGAGCGCGAGCGTCCCGGGCACCCACCCGGTCCAGCTCAGCGTCGCGACCGCGTCGGACGGCGGCAGCCCGCCGGGCGCGGCCGCCCACGCGTCGTACGCGTAGCCGAAGGCGGACAGCCCGCCGCCCACGCCGGCCAGCGCGAGCAGCCACGCGACCGGGTGGGTACGCCGGCCGAGCACGACCGCCCCGACCGTGCCGTACAGGCAGGCCACGGAGACGTCGACGACGAAGAAGAGCAGGTTCGCGTCGACGGGTGGTCGCGCGAGCAGCAGGAGAGGAAGCGAGAGCACGGCCAGGCCCCAGGCGACCACGGCGAGTGCCGCGGCGGCCCGGGGCCGGCCTCCGTCCGTGACGACGAGCTCGACGGCCGCCTGCCGGGGGGACGTGACAGCGGCGACCGCACCCGACGTCACGGGCGGGTCAGGGGGTGCGGCCGGTCGACCGGTCACCGAGCGCGAAGCCGGCGCCGAGCAGCAGCACGAGGACGGGACCGGTGAAGCCGGCCATGTACTGCAGCGGGGACAGCCCGGCGATCGTGGTCAGGCCGCCGAGCACCGCCGCGACCCACCCGATCCAGCGGGGCGCGGCCGCGTGCCGCAGGGCCGCGACGGCGACGGCGATGCCGGTGACCCCCGCCCCGACCCACAGCCACGGCACCGTCCCGATCCAGTGCCCGACGACGGCGGCGAACTCCGGGTCGAGCTTCGGGTCGTCCGCCGTCACCCCGAAGACGATCTCGGTCGAGAAGGCGACCCCCATCAGGGCCGCCACCGAGGTGAGCAGCAGCCCCCCGGCGGCGACGTCCGGCAACAGGCTGCCGGCCGGGGCCTGGCCCTGGAGCCGGCGGCGCAGCCCGGCTGCGAAGACGAGCAGCAGCAGGCTCGCGACCATCATGGCGACGTGCAGGACCAGGAGGTTCGGTACGAAGTCCTCCAGGCGCTCGGTGATGAGCTCGGCGTCACCGGCGTACTTCTTGTTGTAGACGGCGTCGATCGAGAGCGAGGCCTGGATGCCGACCACCCCCGCGAGTCCGGCGACGGCGCCGACGATCGCCCAGCCGCGACCGGCGGGGCCGCGGTCGGAGTGATGGGAGGGGGGGATGGTCAGGGGCGGTGCGCTGGTCATGGTGGCTCCTCGGGTCGATGACGTCGGCAGCCTGGGGCGCCCGGTGTCCCGACCGGCAGGGCAGCGTGTCCCCAGTCATCGGGAGGTCGTCGGAGGGCCGGCGGGGAAGGGCCGTGGAGGCCTGGGGGTGCGCCGTGGCAGGGTCGGGCTCATGGACCAGCGGATCAGCTTCCTGACCCTCGCGGTGCGCGACCTCGACGCCAGCCGGGCCTTCTACTGCGACGGCCTGGGCTGGGTCGCCGACGTCGACGTCGCGGGGGAGGTGGTGATGATCCAGGCGGGCGAGCGGCTGGTGCTCTCGCTGTGGGCCGAGGCCGCGTTCGAGGCCGAGGTCGGTCCGATCTCCCGGGGCCCGGGCGTGGCCCCGTTCACCATCGCCCACAATGTCGCCACCCGGGAGGAGGTCGACGCCGTCCTGGCGACCGCGCGAGCTGCCGGTGCGGAGCCGGTGCACGCCGGCCAGGAGCGCGAGTGGGGCGGCTACACCGGCTACTTCGGCGATCCCGACGGGTACCGTTGGGAGATCGCCTGGAACCCCGGTCCCATCGGACGGAAGGTGCTGCCATGAGTTCCCCCACGGATGCCGACAAGGAGCGCCTGGACGGACACGGCGTCGAGGCCGAGCTGCTCGCCGACTGGCGGGTGATGTTCGCCGCCCTGCACGCCCGGTTCCGCACCGGTGACTTCGCCACGGGTCTGGCCCTGGTCGACGCGATCGGGGCGGCCGCCGAGGCGGCGAACCACCATCCCGACGTCGACCTCACCTACTCGCTGGTGACGGTGCGGCTGTCCAGCCACGACGTCGGCGGCATCACCCGGCGCGACGTCCGGCTGGCCCGCGAGATCTCCGAGGCGGCCGGGGGACTGGGCGCGACGGCCGACCCCGGCGGGGTCTCCGTCACCGAGCTCGCGCTCGACACCCACGACCGCGCGGAGATCATGCCGTTCTGGGCGGCGCTGCTCGGCTACCAGACGTCCGAGGGCGACGACCGTGAGCTGGTCGACCCGGACGGCAGTCGGACCACGCTGTGGTTCCAGGAGTCCGAGCCTCGCTCGTCCGAGGGCGTCGAGCAGCGGTTCCACCTCGACGTGCGAGTCCCGCCCGAGGTCGCCGAGCAGCGGATCCGCGACGCGGTCGCCGCCGGCGGCACGATGGTGAGCGACGACCGCGCGCCGGCGTACTGGGTGCTCGCGGATGCGCAGGGCAACCGGGCCTGCATCACGACCTGGCTCGGCCGGGAGGGCTGAGCCTTGACCGGCGCTCGGGGCCCATCCGCATCCCAAGACGGTCATCCCGTATCCTGGGACGACTGCCACACTGGGTGACGCGACGAGACCGACCGGCTACCGTGGTCGCATGCGCCAGGACCTTCTTGTACGCACGCGACGCGCCCGCTGACCTGTTCAGCCAGCGCGTCACCCCTCGTTGCCCAGCAACCGAGGGGTTTTTTGTTGCCACAGCACCGCATCGGGACCACGGGTAAGGAATGCAAGGAATGAGCGAGATCACGGGCGCACAGAGCCTGATCAAGTCGCTGGAGGCGGCGGGGGCCGAGCACATCTTCGGCATCCCGGGAGGCGCGATCCTCCCGGCGTACGACCCCCTGATGGACTCCACGATCCGCCACATCCTCGTCCGGCACGAGCAGGGCGCGGGCCACGCGGCCCAGGGGTACGCCGCCGCGACCGGCAAGGTCGGGGTCTGCATGGCCACCTCCGGGCCCGGCGCGACCAACCTCGTCACGCCGCTGGCCGACGCCCACATGGACTCGGTGCCGATGGTGGCGGTGACCGGACAGGTCGGCGCCGCCCTGATCGGCACCGACGCCTTCCAGGAGGCGGACATCCGCGGCATCACGATGCCGATCACCAAGCACAACTTCCTGGTCACCGACCCGGCCGAGATCCCGCAGAAGATCGCGGAGGCGTTCCACATCGCCTCCACCGGGCGCCCCGGGCCGGTCCTGGTCGACGTCGCGAAGTCGGCCCTACAGGCGATGACCTCGTTCGACTGGCCGCGCGAGCTGCACCTGCCCGGCTACCGACCGGTGACCCGGCCCCACGCCAAGCAGATCCGCGAGGCGGCCCGGCTGATCCTGGAGTCGCGGCGCCCGGTCCTCTACGTCGGCGGCGGCACCATCCGCGCCCGCGCCCACCGGGAGCTGCGGGTCCTCGCCGAGCTCACCGGCATGCCGGTCGTGACCACCCTGATGGCGCGCGGCGCGTTCCCCGACAGTCACCCGCAGCACCTCGGCATGCCGGGCATGCACGGCACCGTCGCCGCGGTCGCCGGCCTGCAGAAGAGCGACCTGATCATCAGCCTGGGCGCTCGCTTCGACGACCGGGTGACCGGCAACCTCGACTCCTTCGCCCCCGGCGCGAAGGTCATCCACGCCGACATCGACCCGGCCGAGATCGGCAAGAACCGCTACACCGACGTCCCGATCGTCGGTGACTGCCGCGAGGTGATCAGCGACCTGATCGTCGCGCTCAAGGCCGAGGCGGACGCCGGCACCACCGGTGACTACGAGGCCTGGGTCGAGTTCCTGAGCGGGGTCAAGAAGAAGTACGCCCTCGGCTACGAGACGCCGGCCGACGGCTCGCTCGCGCCGCAGTACGTCATCGAGCGGCTCGGCAAGATCGCCGGACCGGACTCGATCTACACCTCCGGCGTCGGCCAGCACCAGATGTGGGCCGCGCAGTTCATCGGCTACGAGAAGCCGAATACCTGGCTCAACTCCGGCGGGCTCGGCACCATGGGCTACTCCGTCCCGGCGGCGATGGGCGCGAAGGTCGGGATGCCCGACACCACCGTCTGGGCGATCGACGGCGACGGCTGCTTCCAGATGACCAACCAGGAGCTCGCGACCTGCGCGATCGAGAACATCCCGATCAAGGTCGCGATCATCAACAACGAGTCGCTCGGCATGGTCCGGCAGTGGCAGACGCTCTTCTACAACGAGCGCTACTCCAACACCAACCTGCAGCGGCACGGCGGCCCGGTCCGGATCCCCGACTTCGTCAAGCTCGCCGACGCCTACGGCTGCGTGGGCCTGTCCTGCGACAGCCCCGCCGACGTGGACGCCACGATCGAGAAGGCCATGGAGATCAACGACGTCCCGGTGGTCGTCGACTTCCGCGTGCACCGCGACGCCATGGTGTGGCCGATGGTCGCCGCCGGCACCAGCAACGACGAGATCAAGTACGCGCGAGACCTCGCGCCCGACTTCGACGAGGACGACCTCTGATGACTAGGCACACCCTGTCGGTCCTCGTGGAGGACAAGCCCGGTGTCCTGGCCCGGATCGCCGGGCTGTTCAGCCGCCGCGGCTTCAACATCGACTCGCTGGCGGTCGGCCCGACCGAGCACCCCGAGATCTCGCGGATGACCATCGTGGTCAATGTCGAGGGCTCGCCGCTCGAGCAGGTCACCAAGCAGCTCAACAAGCTGGTCGAGGTGATCAAGATCGTCGAGCTCGACCCGACCGCCTCGGTCAACCGCGAGCTGCTGATGGTCAAGGTCGCGGCCACCGCCGAGACCCGTGGCCAGGTGCTCGACACCGTCCAGCTGTTCCGTGCGAAGGTGGTCGACGTCGCCACCGACGCGGTCACCATCCAGATCACCGGCAACGCTGCCAAGCTCGCCGACTTCCTGCGCGTGCTCGAGCCCTTCGGGATCCGCGAGCTCGTGCAGTCCGGCATGGTGGCGATCGGTCGCGGCTCCCGATCCGTCTCCGAGCGCTCCCTGCGCCCGGTCGCCATTCCCGCTCCACCCGCCGCCACCGCTGGTTGAGGCGCGAGGCGCCCCGGCGCCGAGCCCCGAGACCCGGTGACGAGACAGTCAACCTGCACCACCACCAACGAAGGAGAAGCCCACCGTGGCTGAGATGTTCTACGACGACGACGCCGACCTGTCCCTGATCCAGGGCAAGAACGTGGCGGTCATCGGCTACGGCAGCCAGGGCCACGCCCACGCGCTGTCGCTGCGCGACTCGGGCGTCGACGTGCGCATCGGTCTGCAGCCCGGCTCGAAGAGCCGCGCCAAGGCGGAGGCCGAGGGCCTGCGCGTGCTGACGCCGGCCGAGGCCGCGCAGGAGGCCGACGTGATCGTCATCCTCGCGCCCGACCAGCACCAGCGGAAGCTGTACGCCGAGGAGATCGCGCCCCACCTCGCGGAGGGCGACACTCTGGTCTTCGGCCACGGCTTCAACATCCGTTTCGGCTACATCACCCCGCCCGAGGGCGTCGACGTCTTCATGGTCGCCCCGAAGGGCCCCGGCCACCTGGTCCGTCGCGAGTACGTCGACGGCCGCGGCGTCCCGGTGCTCGTCGCCGTCGAGAAGGACGCCTCCGGCACCGCCTGGCAGCTCGCGCTGTCGTACGCCAAGGGCATCGGTGGCCTGCGCGCCGGCGGCATCAAGACCACCTTCACCGAGGAGACCGAGACCGACCTGTTCGGCGAGCAGGCCGTCCTGTGCGGTGGCGCGTCGCAGCTGGTCATGTACGGCTTCGAGGTGCTCACCGAGGCGGGCTACCAGCCCGAGGTCGCCTACTTCGAGTGCCTGCACGAGCTGAAGCTGATCGTCGACCTGATGTACGAGGGCGGCATCGCCAAGCAGCGCTGGTCGGTCTCCGACACCGCCGAGTTCGGTGACTACGTCTCCGGCCCGCGGGTCATCACGCCCGACGTGAAGAAGAACATGGAGGCCGTGCTCGAGGACATCAAGAACGGTGCCTTCGCCGAGCGGTTCATCACCGACATGGACAACGGCTCGCCGGAGTTCACGGAGTTCCGCAAGAAGGGCGAGGCGCACCCGATCGAGACCACCGGCCGCGAGCTCCGCAAGCTGATGGCCTGGGTCAAGAGCCACGACTCGGACTACACCGAGGGCACCGCCACCCGCTGATCCACCCCGCTTCATGCCGAGCCGGCGCGAGTCGAGTTGCCCACCGCAGCTCACCCGCGCCGGTTCGTGCATTTTCCGCGCGAACCAATCGCGCCTGGCCGGCATCGGACTGGAGAGCAGGTAGAACAGAAGACCGGTCCCGGCCGGAACCGAGGCAGCGCTGAGGTGCGCCGCTCCTGCTGAGGCACCAGGAACTTCCACCGCCGACGAGGCGTGCGGCTTGAGCGGTGGGGAAGAGTAAAGGGCGGCGGTCCGGGCATCCGGACCTCCGCGCATCGAAATCGATCAGCTCGGAGGACAGATGAGAACGCAGCGACACAGAGGCACGATCATGGCCGCGGCGGCGACGTCGGGACTGACGCTCGCGGGCGTCGCGCTCGCCGTGGCGAGCCCGGCGCAGGCGGTCGGCGAGCAGTGCCAGGGGCAGGCGGCAACGATCGTCGCCACCGCGAACAACCAGGTACTGACGGGCACCGAGAACGTCGACGTCATCCACACCGGCGGCTTCACCGGCGTGAAGGTCGACGGCAAGGAGGGCAACGACCTCATCTGCGCCGTCTCCGGCACCAAGGCCGACCTCGACGGGGGTGCGGGCGATGACACCCTGGAGGACGTGGCCGGCACGGCCAAGGGTCGCGCGACCATCGTCTTCGCCGGTCCCGGCAAGGACACGTTCGTCGGTCTCGCCGGCACCGTGCTCACCTTCGAGCGGTCGACCGCCGCGGTGACGGTCGACCTCACCGCCGGCACCGTGGTCGACGGCGGTGACAACGAGACGGTCACCGGCATCCGGGTGGTCCGCGGAAGCGCCTTCGCCGACACCTTCACCGGGAGCGCCGACGCCGACACCTACGTCTCGAGCGTCGGGCCGAAGTTCGACACCGACGGCGACACGATCGCGACGGGCGCCGGGAGCGACACGGTCCGTGCCTACCGCGGCACCGTGGACGCCGGAGCGGGCAAGGACGACGTCACGGCGTACGCCGCGGTCGTCGAGGGCGGCACGGGCCGCGACACGATCGACCTCCGCTACGGCGGCACGGCGAACGGTGGCTCGGGCAACGACACCCTGAAGGCCGCGAGCTCCGTCAAGGAGGGTCCGGTCGCGGCGATCGCGACCGTCCTCAACGGTGGCACCGGGAACGACATCCTCTCGCCGGTGTTCGCCAGCGGCGCGGGCAGCCAGTACGTCAGCGGCACCGTCGACGGTGGCGAGGGGAACGACATCCTGAGCCTCGTGGGGCGCCGCCAGACCATCGTGGACCTGCAGTCCGGCGAGTCCGGCCGGGTCCGGGTCTCCGGCGGTCGGTCCGACCTCGCGTCGATCGAGTACGTCCGCGGCAGCGGCGTTCGCGACATCATCCGGGGCGACGACGGCCCGAACCGGTTCTCCGGCAACGGCGGGGACGACGCGATCAACGGCCGCGACGGCGACGACCGGCTCGACGGCGGTCCGGGGCGCGACGTGGTCAAGGGTGGCGGCGGCAACGACACCTGCAAGGCCGCGGAGGTCCGCGTCTCCTGCTGATCCGCACCACCTGCACGAAGAGATTCGTCGAGCCGGCGCGAGTTTGCGCCGGCTCGGCGCTATTTCGCGACGGGTCGTGGGAAGAGGCCGGCCCGGCCGAGCTGGGCGGGCGCCTGGGGGAGACCGAGCACGCCGCTGATCCAGGTGCCGGTGGCGGCGAGGGACTCGGCGTCCAGTCGCCCGCCGTCCGGTGCGGTCGCGTAGCCGGAGCGGTGCAGCAGGTAGAGCAGGTCCTCGGTGCCGATGTTGCCGGTGGCGCCGGGGGCGAACGGGCAGCCGCCGATGCCGCCGGCCGAGGCGTCCAGGACGCTCACGCCGGACTCCACGGCGGCCAGCGCGTTGGCGTAGCCGGTGTTGCGGGTGTTGTGGAAGTGCGCGCGCAGGGGGATCTGCGCGTCGAGGGCGCGCAGGCCGGAGACGATCGAGCGCACCTGGGCGGGGACACCGACACCGATGGTGTCGGCGATCGCGAGCTCGTCGGGCCCCCCGTCGAGCACCCCGCGGGCGACCTCCAGGACCCGCTCGGTCGAGACCTCGCCGTCGAAGGGGCAGCCGAACGCCGCAGCGAGGATCACGGTCGTGGCCAGGCCGGCGGAGCGGGCGTCGTCGGCCATGGCCTGCCAGGCGGCCACCTGGGCCGCGGTGTCGACGCCCTGGTTGCGCAGGGCCAGGCCGTCGGAGACGACCACGACGGCGGTGATCTCGTCGCAGCCGGCAGCGATCGCGCGGTCCAGGCCGCGCCGGTTGAGGACCAGCCCGATCGAGGTCAGCCGCGGGTCGTCGCGCACCTCGGCCAGCACGGCTTCGGCATCGGCCATCTGCGGGACCCGTTCGGGGTGCGCGAAGGCGGTGACCTCGACCCGTCGTACCCCGGCGTCGAGGCAGCGGCGCACGAGGGTGGCCTTGTCCTCGGTCGACACCAGGCGCGACTCGTTCTGCAACCCGTCGCGCGGGGACACCTCGACGATCTGGACCTGATTCACGAGCAAAGCGTATCGGATATACGATCGTGGTATGACGACTGTTCCGAGCGGCCCGCTGGCCGGGGTCCGCGTGATCGAGGCCGGGCAGCTGCTCGCCGGTCCCTTCGCCGGCCAGCTGATGGGCGACATGGGTGCCGATGTGATCAAGGTGGAGCCCCCGGGCGTCGGTGACCCGATGCGTCAGTGGGGTCGCGAGAAGGCCGAGGGCAGCTCGCTGTGGTGGCCGGTCGTCGGCCGCAACAAGCGCTCGGTGACCCTCAACCTGCGCGAGGCCGCCGGCCAGGAGCTGCTGGTCGAGCTGATCCGCGAGGCCGACATCTTCGTCGAGAACTTCCGCCCCGGCACGCTGGAGAAGTGGAACCTCGGCTACGACCGGCTGCGCGAGATCAACCCGCGCCTGGTCCTGGTCCGGGTCAGCGGCTACGGCCAGACCGGCCCGTACTCCTCGCGCGCCGGCTACGGCTCGATCGGCGAGGCGATGGGCGGCCTGCGCTACATCACCGGCGAGCCCGACCGGCAGCCCTCGCGCACCGGCATCTCCATCGGGGACGCGCTGGCCGCGATGCACGCGACCATCGGCGCGCTGGCCGCGCTGCGGCACCGCGACATCACGGGAGACGGCCAGATCGTCGACAGCGCGATCTACGAGGCCGTGCTCGCGATGATGGAGAGCACCGTCACCGAGTGGGACGTGCAGGGCTACCAGCGCGAGCGCACCGGCGCCGTACTGCCGAACGTCGCGCCGAGCAACGTCTACCCGACCGCCGACGGCCAGCTGATCCTGATCGCGGCCAACCAGGACTCGGTCTTCAGCCGGCTCGCCGCCCTGATGGACGAGCCCGAGCTCGCTGCCGCGGGCAGCCGCTACTTCGACCACTCCGGTCGTGGCACGCACCAGCAGGAGCTCGACGACCACATCTCGGTGTGGACCGGCAAGCACGACGCCGACGCGCTGCTCGCCCTGCTCCACGAGGGCGGCGTACCGGCCGGTCGGATCTTCACGGCCGCGGACATGCTCGCCGACCCACACTTCATCGCCCGCGACGCGATCGTGCGCGTGCCGGACCCGAAGTTCGGCGAGCTCGCGATGCAGAACGTCGTCCCGAAGCTGTCGGCCACCCCGGGCTCGGTCCGCTGGACCGGACCGGAGCTCGGCCAGCACAACGACGAGGTGTACGGCGACCTGCTCGGCCTGGACGCCGACCGGCTGGCCGCGCTGGCCGCGGACGGCGTGATCTGAGCATGGACCGCGCGGATGACTACGAGAGCGTCGGCTTCCGGGGCCGGATCGGGTTCGGCGAGCGGCCGGCGGTCGTCGTCGTCGACGTGGTTCGGGCCTACCTCGCGGGCGGCCCGCTGACCGACACGGAGGGCCGCTTCGAGGCCGCGCGCGCCAGCGCCGACCGGGTCGTGGAGGCGGCGCGGGCTGCCGGACACCCGGTCGTCTTCACCACGGTCAAGCTCGCGCCCGGCGGTGCCGACGCGGGCTGGTTCGCCGTCAAGGTCCCCGGGCTGAGCGTCTTCGAGGAGGGCTCGCCGTACGCCGCCTTCCCGGACTCGCCGGCGCCGCGGAAGGGCGAGGTCGTCGTGAGCAAGCAGTACGCCTCGTCCTTCTTCGGCACCAGCCTCGCCGCGACCCTCAACGCCCAGCGGGTGGACACCGTGATCGTGCTGGGCTTCTCCACCAGCGGCTGCGTGCGGGCCACGGCCCTCGACGCGCTGCAGAACGGCTTCCGGCCGATCGTGGTCGCCGACGCGTGCGGGGACCGGGACTCAGCGACCCAGGACCAGAACCTGTTCGACCTGGACTCGAAGTACGCCGACGTGCTCTCGGAGGACGACGTCGTCGCCCATCTCACCACCCACCCCTCGTCTCGCTAGGAGCAGCCCGCATGACCGTTCTCGACCTGGACGCCGCCGACCTGAAGTGGCTCGAGCACAACATCGCCGGCTCGGACCTGCCGGCGAAGCTCGTGATGCTGCACGCCGACGCAGAGCGGGGCACCCGCAGCGTGCTGGTGCGCTTCCCGGACGGCTGGCGGCGCGACGCCGTCGGCAACCAGCCGGCGGGCGAGGAGATGGTGCTGCTCTCCGGCGAGCTGAGCATGAGCGGTCTCGCCGTCGGGCCGGGTGACCTCCTGGTCGTCGAGCCCCGCGCGACCCGAGCGGCCACCTTCGTCGCCGACGGCACCAGCGCCCTGGTGTGGTTCTCCGGCCCCGGTGGCGGCTGGGCCGAGGGCTCCGCGGACGACGCCGGCACCGCCACCGTGACCCCGCTGGCCGTGGGGGAGCAGCGCGGTGCGCACGCCGGGCTGGTCGGCTCGATCACGGTCCACGACGACCTGCCCGAGCAGTCCTTCGCCGTCGACGTGGACGTGCTCTGGCCCGCCGACCGGCACTGGGCCTTCGTCCCCGCCGGTACGCCGGTCCCGGCCCGCCCCGGCCGCGCGGTCGTCCACCACTGGAGCTGAGCGACACCCGCCGTACGACGCAGCGCCCCGCCCGAGATCCTCGGGCGGGGCGCTGTGCTGTGTAGTCAGGGGCCGACTCAGCCGCCGGCGAGGGCCTTGGCGGCGTCGTCGTCGTAGGTGTGCCGGATCTTGGCGGCCATGCCGATGCAGATGAACAGCGGCGGCAGCAGGACCAGCATCGCGTACTGGAGCGAGTCGGCCTTGTTCAGGTCGAACGTCTCGGCGAGCAGGGTCGAGACGACGCCGATCAGCAGGGGACCGGCCGAGCCGCCGAGGGTGACCAGGAAGGTGAGCACGGCGAAGCCCATGCCGCGACCGTTGGCGGGCAGCACGTCCGCGTTGGCGGCCGTCATGTTCGGGATCGCCGCGGCGAAGCCGATGCAGGCCAGCGCGATCATGGCGCTGCGCACCGTGATGCCGGGCAGGAGGACGGTGCCGGTGAGGCCGACCGCACCCACGAGGAGGAAGACGGCCGAGACGTTGATCCGCCAGCCCTTCTTCAGGCCGTGGTACTTGTCGCCGAACTTCGAGCCGAGCACGATGCCGATCACGATGCCGGTGCCGCCGACGGCGCCGGAGAGCGAGGAGCCGGTGGCCTCGCTGACGCCCTCGACCCGCACCAGGAAGGTCGGGATCCAGTAGAAGAGACCGGCGACCCCCAGCGACAGCATGGCCAGGGCGACGGTCACGCCGCGCAGGGTGGGGATGCGCAGCAGCTCCGCGGTCTGGGCCCGGATCGACCGGGTGTCGACGACGTGCTTGCCCTGGGCGGCCTCCGTGTCGCCGGTGCGGGCCTGCTCGAGCCGGTCGCCGAGGCCGCGGATCGGGTCCTTGAGGGTGAGGACCAGGAGCGCCACGAGGAGCCCGGGGACGGCGGCGATGAAGAAGACCGTGCGCCAGTCGTACGCATCGGCGATGGCGCCACCGAGGATGACCCCCGCGGGCAGGCCCATGTAGTAGCCCGCGCGCTCGAAGCCGTACGCCTTGGAGCGGCTGCGCGCCGGGTAGTAGTCGGCCAGCAGCGACGAGGCCGGCGGGTTGTAGAGCTGTCCGGCGCCGCCGATGACGATCCGGATGAAGAAGAACAGCATGAAGCTGGTCGCCAGGCCGCTCGCGACGGAGCAGAGGGACCAGATCAGGACGACGACCGAGATCGTCACCACGCGGGGGGCGCGGTCGGCGAGCCGGCCGGCGGGCAGCACTAGGAGGGCGCCGGCCACCGAGGCGGCGGTCGGGATCGCGCCGGCCCAGGTGTCGCTGAACCCGAAGTGGTCCTGGATCTGGGGCAGGGCGCCGGCGATCAGGTTGACCTCGACCCGGTCGATGAAGGCGACGAGCGCGATGACGATCGCGGCCCACCAGCCGAACGGGGCAGCCTTGTTCAGGTCGATGGAGACCGGCGGCCTTCCTGCGTACGCCGTCACCTCCACCAGGGCCGGTTCGGTCTCAGACTGCTCACGGGTCGCTTCCGACATCCGGCCGGCTCCTAGGGTTCGAAGGTCTGGTGTGCGAGGCTTGGCGCCTAGCGTAGATCATATATAGGAGCATGATGTCGAACGTTCGTGTGGCCGCTGTCCAGTACGCCGTGACCGAGGACGTCGAGGAGAACCTCGACACCGCCCTGCGGATGACCGACCGGGCGGCGGCCGAGGGTGCCCAGGTGGTGGTGCTGCCCGAGTTCTGCAACCACGTCTCCTGGTACGCCGACCGCGAGCACGCGCGCCGGATGGCGCTCACCCTCGAGAGTCCGTTCGTGGCCGCCCTGGCGGCCAAGGCGGCCGAGCACTCCCTGCACCTGATGGCCAACTGCACCCTGGCCCGCGAGGACGGCCGGACCACGGGGAGCAACCTGCTGTTCGGTCCGGACGGGACGATCCTCGCCGTCACCGACAAGCAGGTGCTGATGGGCAGCGAGCGCGACCACCTCGACCCGGCGATCGAAGCATCCCCGGTCGTCGAGACCGCCGTCGGCCGGGTCGGCCTCTACTCCTGCATGGACGGCGTCATCAACGAGACGCCGCGGATGCTCGCCGTCGGCGGCGCCCAGCTGCTGCTGAACAGCATCAACTCCTTCGCCCTCGACGAGGCCTCGCTGCACGTGCCCGTGCGGGCCGTCGAGAACCGGGTCTGGGTGGTGGCCGCCAACAAGGTCGGCCCGCTGGTGCCACCGCACAGCATCGCCATGGTGGCCGAGCGCGTGGGCGTCCCGGCCGAGCTGCTGCACGGCGCGGGGGAGGCCCAGATCGTGGCGCCCGACGGCACCGTGGTGGCGATCGGTCCCCGCACCGGCGAGGCCGTGGTGGTCGCCGACATCGACGTCTCCCTGGCCGACGACAAGCGCCGCCCCGACGGCACCGACGTGATGGCGACGCGCCGCCCCGACCTCTACCGCCCGATCCTCGACGCCCCGCGCGGGCGACAGCGCCCGGCCGGCGCCGCGGAGCTGGTGACGGCGGTCGTCGGCCCGGAGGGCGACGAGGACGTGGCGACCCTGCTGACCGAGGCGCTGGCGACCGGCGCCGCTCTGGTCGTGCTCCCCGAGCTCGCCGAGATCACCCCGGACGCCGTCGTCGCGGCGCTCGAGGGCTCCGACGCGCTCGTCGCGACCAGCGTGGCCGAGGGTGACGCCCACGTGGGTCTGGTGCTCTCGGCGGCCGGGGTCGTGCTGCGTCAGCGGCAGCTGCACTCGTGCGCCCGCCACGACTGGGCGAGCGACCTGGGGGAAGGCCTCGACGTCGCCGACCTGCCCTGGGGCCGGCTCGCGCTCGTCGTCGGTGACGACGCGCTCTACCCCGAGACGTTCCGGCTCGCGGCGCTCCAGGACGTCGACGTCGTCGCGGTTCCGTTCACGACCCAGGCCGTCACCGACCTCGACCCGCTGCTGCTGGAGCGCGCCGCCGAGAACCGGCTCAACGTCGCGGTGGCCAGCCGGAGGGGCGAGTACGGCGCCGGTGCGCTCTACCCGCTGTCGACGGACTTCACCCTGTGGGCCTCCGACCGGGGTCCGTTCGCCGGCATCATCAGCCGGCCCGACCCGGTGCTGGCGGCCTCGTCGGTGCAGGTCGCGACCCTGCGCCCGGCATGTGCGGTCAACCGCTTCGTGAGCAAGGGGACCGACCTGGTCGACGGTCGCCCCTGGGGGCTCGCGGGCGTGCTCGTGGCGCCCGTCGGCGGCTGAGCGCCGAGCCGGTCAGGCCCCGGCGACCTCGTCGGCCTCGGCCTGGCCGCTGAGCGCGGCCTGCAGGGCCGCCTCGCTGGTCTCGAGGTGCGCGACCCAGGCGTCCCGGAGCTCCTCGGCCTTGCCGTCACGGGCCAGGTCGAGGAGCGCGCGGTGCTCCTTGATGCGGGCCTCGGTCGTCTCCGGGGCCCGGTCGAGGTTCTCCATGCCGAGGTGCAGGTAGCGGTCGGCCGAGTGCCAGAGGATCTCGAGCACGCGGCGGTCGACGGTGCCGGTGACGTCGTCGAGGATCGCGGCGTGGAAGGCGTGGTGGGCCGCGGCGAGGGCCGCCGGCTCCCGCTCGATCTGGGCGTACTCGTCCAGGGCGACCTGGGCCGCCTCGATCCGCTCGGGGGACATCTGCTCCATCGCGCGCATCGTGAGGTCGCCCTCGATCACCCTGCGCAGCCGGTAGATGCCGGCGAGGTCGCCCTCGCTGAGCGGTGCGACCAGGGCGGAGCGACCGGGACGGAGGCTGACCAGTCCCTCGCTCTCCAGTCGGCGCAGGGCCTCGCGCACCGGGATGTGGCTGACGTCGAACTGCTCGCAGAGCTCGACGATCGACACCGCGGCACCGGGACGGATGTCACCGTTGAGGATCGCGCGGTGCAGTTCGTCGGTGACCCGGTCCACCAAAGACAGGTGGGCGATCGGGCGGACCGGTGCTCCGGTGCGCGTACGCGCCATGCGAGTTCTCCTTGTACATCCAGGTGCATCAGGTGCTCGGCGTGACGGTTTCGTTACGCCGGCGCAATCGTGGCACGTCCCGAGGTGGATTGTCCCAATCGGCTTGCGCGATTCACCTATCCGATATTGTATATTCTCTAGTCGAGAGGAGGTGCGCGATGGTTGATCCCGCAACGTTTCGTGGCGTCATGGCCCAGTGGCCGAGTGGTGTCACGGTGGTGACCACGCTGGTGGACGGAGTGCGCCACGGCATGACCGCCAGCTCGTTCTCGAGCGTGAGCCTGGACCCGCCGCTGATCTCGGTCTGCCTCGACCGGCGCCTGTACTCCCACGAGCTGATCGCTCGAGGCGGCGTCTTCGGCGTGAACGTCCTCGCGAAGGACCAGGCCGAGGTGGCCCGCCGGTTCGCCGGCATGGTGCCCGGCCTCGAGGTCGAGGACCGCTTCGACGGTGAGTCCTGGACCACCGCGGCCACGGGGGTGTCGCTCCTCGACTCCGCCCTGGGCTGGCTCGACTGCCGGGTCGTGCACGAGTACCCCGGTGGCGATCACACGATCTTCGTCGGCGAGGTGCTGGCCGGCCACGCGGCCCGTCGTACGGCGCCGCTGCTGTTCCACTCGCGCGGTTGGGGTCAGTTCGCCGACGTGCTGCCCGACGTCGCCACGCTCGCGGACAGCGGCCTGGTCGCCGCGCTGCGTCGGCAGCAGCACCCCGAGGACGGGGTGCTCCGGACCGCCCGGGACGTGGCCGCCAGCGGCGTGCGCGTCCGGGTGCTCGACCTGACCGACCACGTGGGCGACCCGGTCGCCGTCCCCGAGCCGCTCGCCGCCGGCGCCACCGCGCTCGTCGCGACCCGTGTCCAGCTCGAGCGGGCGCTGGCCCTGGACCTCGACGCGGTCGAGATCGCCGTCGACGCCGCCCGACCCGGCGCGGTGCAGGAGACGCTCAGCATCATCGAGGGCGTGGCGGACCGGGTCGCCATCGTCCTCGACGACGCGTTCGCACCGCACCGCACCGAGGCCGTGCTGGCCGCGGTGGTCGCCTTCTCGGACGCCCGGGTCCGCGAGATCGGGATGGCCGACAGCAACGGCGCCGCGACCCCGCTCCAGGTGCGCGCGGTGCTGCAGGACGCCGTCGGGCTGGCCCGGCCGGTGCCGCTGCGGGCCTGCCTCGGTGACCGTGACCGGCTCGGCCTGGTCAAGGCGCTGACGGCGCTGAAGAGCGGCGTCCACCACTTCGACACCACGCTCGCCGGCCTCGACGGCACGGTCGCGACCGAGGACCTCGTCCGGCTGCTCGGCGAGCTCGACGTCGACTCGCCGGCCGACGGCGGCCAGCTGGGCCGGGTCGCCGACGACCTCCGGCTCGCCATCGCCACCCGCTCCGACGTCACCGTCGGTGCCCACGACCTCGCGGCCGGCCAGGCCACGACCGATCCAGTAGTAGGAGCCGCAGGATGACGGCACAGCTGACCGCCGAGTACCTCCTCCCCGATCTCACCGAAGCGGAGCGCGAGCGTGCTCTCCGTGTCGAGTCGGTGCTGCCGGCCATCGCCGCAGCGGCGGAGTCGGCCGACGAGGCCGGGGCGCTGCCCGAGGGTCACCTCAAGCTGCTCGGCGACGCCGGCCTGCTGGGCCTCGTCGTACCGCGGGAGTACGGCGGCCTCGGGGGCGGGCTGCGTGACCTCGCGGCCACGACGTACACCCTCGGCACCGTGTGCGGCTCCACGGCGCTGGCCTTCTTCTTCCACTGCTCCTCCTCCTCGCGCGGCATGCTGCCGCTGGCCGCGCTCGAGGCAGGGCTGTACGACGACGAGGAGGCCCCGGTCGTGCGCGCCTTCGCCGAGAAGGTGCTGCACCTGATGGGCACCGAGAAGAAGGCCATCGGCAACTTCGCCAGCGAGGCGGTCAAGGCCTCGAACGCCAACGTGCTGATCCGCACGACCGCGACCCGGACCGAGGGCGGCTGGCTGCTGAACGGCGAGAAGTCGTTCGGCTGCCTCTCCGGCTCGGCCGACTACTACCTCGTCACCGCACGCCGCGAGGACGTCGAGGGGATGGACGCGCTCACCCTGTTCCTGGTGCCCCGCGAGGCCGAGGGCGCCCGCCCGCGCTCGCCGTGGATCGGCCTGGGCATGCGGGCCTCGGACAACAACGGCCTGATCATGGAGGACTGCTTCGTCCCCGACGAGCTCTCCCTGGCCGTGCCCGGCGCCTTCACCCGCGCCACCTCGATGTCGCGCGGCTCGTGGGTCGGCAACCAGATCGCCATCGCCTCGATCTACGCCGGCATCGCGCAGGGCGTGTGGGACTTCGCGATGGGGCGGGTGATGGCCGCGACGTTCGCCGACACCGGCAAGCCGATCGCCTCCAGCCCGATGCACCAGGTGATCATCGGCGACGGTGAGCGGCACCTGGCCGAGGCGCACCTGTGGCTGCGTCGCCAGATCGACCTGGAGGCCAGCGACCCGCCGATCCTGCCCAAGAACGAGGTCGTCCAGAGTTGGAAGCTCGCCAAGGGCGCCATCTGCGAGCACGCCCACGACGTGGCCCTGGCGTCACTGAAGATGTGCGGCACCTCCGGCGCCCTGATGGGCAACCCCATCGGCCGCGCCATCCGCGACACCGCCATGGGTCTCGTCCAGGCGTTCCCGGCCGAGCGCGGCAAGCTGGACCTGGCGAAGATGATCGTCGACAACGAGGGCTGGGCCGGACTGACCACCAGCGACAGCTTCGCCAAGCCCTCCCAGACCGCCAAGTAGGAGACGCGTTGACCACCACTCAGGACGGCACCCAGGACGGCATCGACACGCCCCGTCTGGAGCTGCCGCTCCCGGCACAGCTCGTGGCGGGCGTCTGGTCGGCGCCGGCCGAGCAGCTCGACCTGATCCTCGAGGACGCGTTCCTCGGCACCCAGCTCGGCGCTGCGGCGGCCACCTCGGCCGCGGACGTCGAGCGGGTCGCTGCAGCCGCCCAGGTCGCCTACGAGTCCGGTGCGTGGGTGCGGATGTCGCCTGCCGCCCGGGCCGACGTACTCGACCAGGTCGCGGACGCGCTCGAGGGCGAGGTGCCGCGCCTCGCGGCGCTCGAGGCCTTCGCCACCGGCGTGCCCGTCACGCAGACCTCCATCGTGGGGATGATCGTCCCCGGCGCGTTCCGGCTGGTGGCGCAGACGCTGCGCGACGGCGTCCTCCTCGAGCACCACCAGGGGATGTCGGGGAACGGCGTCGAGGTGCATCGGCTGCCGCTCGGACCGGCCCTGTGCCTGGTGCCGTGGAACGCGCCGGCCCCGATGGCCGCGCACAAGATCGCCAGCTCGCTCGCCGCCGGCTGCCCGACGATCCTCAAGCCCAGCGAGTACGCGCCGTACGCCACCACCGAGCTCGCCCGGATCGTGGCCGGCGTCCTCGCGGAGGCCGGCCTCGGCTCCGGGGTCGACGCGGGCACCTTCCAGCTCGTCCAGGGTGGTCCGGGCGTCGGCGGCAGCCTGGTGAGCGACCCGCGGGTGCGGGCCGTGTCCTTCACCGGCGGCCTGCCCGGCGGTCGCGCGATCGCCGCGGCCTGCGCCGCCGACTTCACCGCGACCCAGCTCGAGCTCGGCGGCAACAACCCGCTGGTCGTGCTGCCGGACGCGGATCCGGCCGACGCGGCCCGCGCCGCCGTCGACCTGCTCACCACGCTCAACGGCCAGTGGTGCCGGGCGCTCGGACGGCTCGTCGTCCCCGCCGAGATCGCCGACGAGATCGTCAGCCTCGCCCTCGACCGGCTCGCGGACCTGCGGGTCGGCGACCCGCTCGACCCGGCCACCGAGCTCGGCCCGCTGGTGCACTCCGTGCACCTGGGCCGGGTGCACGCCGAGCTCGAGGCGAAGGTCGCCGTCGGGGGAGTCACCTGCACCAGCACCTCCGTGCCGGAGCAGGGTCACTTCCTCGCGCCGACCCTGCTCACCGGGGTGCCGGCCGCGGAGGCCCAGCACGAGATCTTCGGGCCGGTCGCGACGGTGCACGCCTACAACACCCTCGACGAGGCGCTCGAGCTGGCCAACGGCACGCCGTACGGCCTCGAGGGCTACGTCCTCGGCGCCGACACCGATCAGGCGATGGCGTTCGCGCGCCAGGTCCGTGCCGGCGAGGTCAAGGTGAACGGCTCGACGATCATGAGCCTGCACCTGATGACGCCACGCCCCGCCTGGGGACTCTCGGGGCTCGGCGAGGAGGGCACCGTGGAGACCATCCGGATCTTCACGGGTGCCCGCGTCGTGGGCGTCGAGGGCGGGTTCGCCCTGCACGGCAGGTGACCATGGATGCTCCCTCCGACCGGCTCCGCGCCCTGCTGCGTGGTCCGGACCTGGTCCACCTGCCCGGGGTGTACGACGCGGTGAGCGCCCGGCTCGCCGCCCGGGCGGGCGTGGCCGGCGCGCACCTGTCGGGCGCAGTCGCGTCCGCGGTCGCGCTCGGCCTGCCCGACCTCGGCTTCGTGCACGCCGCCGACATCGTCAAGGTGGCGCAGAGCGTCACGCCGGCGCTGGCCGGGCTGCCGCTGCTGGCCGACGCCGACACCGGCTACGGCAACGCGCTGCAGGCCCGGGCGACCGCGCGTTCGTACGCCGCCGCCGGCATCGCGGGGCTGCACCTGGAGGATCAGGTCGCCCCGAAGCGCTGCGGCCACCTCGCCGGCAAGCAGGTCGTAGACGTCGAAGAGGCGGCCTCGCGGGTGCGGGCCGCCGTCGAGGCGGCCCCCTCGGGAACCGCCGGCACTCGCGGGATCGTCGTGGTCGCCCGCACCGACGCCCTGGGTGTCGAGGGCGTCGCGTCGGCGACCGAGCGCTGCGTGGCCTTCGCCGAGGCGGGTGCGGACGCGGTGTTCGTCGAGGGCGCGAGCACGCCGGACCTGGCCCGGGTGGTCGAGGGCGTCACCCGCGCCACCGGCGCCTGCCCGCCCCTGGTCGTCAACCGGTCCGAGGCGGCCGGCGACGAGCCCCCGCTGGACCAGGCGGCGCTGCGCGAGCTCGGCGTCCGCATCGTCATCCACCCGGTGTCCGCGCTGCTCGCTGCCGCGCACGCCCAGGCCCGGGTGTACGCCGCGATCGCCGCGGGCGGCGACGCCGGCCCGGTCGAGCGGCTCGGCTGGGACGACCTCACGGCCCTGGTCGGGCTGCCCGACCTCCTGAACCTCGAGCAGCGGTACGCCGCAGGAGATGCCTCATGACCCAGCAGACCACCGTCCTCGTCGCGGGCGCCGGCCCGGTCGGACTGACCGCCGCGCTGATGCTCGCGCGCGCCGGCATCGACGTGACCGTCCTGGAGGCCGGCGACACGCTGGCCGCCGAGTCGCGTGCGTCGACCTTCCACCCCCCGAGCCTGGAGATGCTGGACGAGCTCGGCGTGCTCGAGCCGTTGATGGCGCGGGGTCTGGTGTCGACCGGGTTCCAGTACCGCGATCGCGAGACCGGACCGATCGCGGACCTGGACCTCGGTGTCCTCGCCGACGACACCCGCTTCCCGTTCCGGGTCCAGGTGGAGCAGTCCAAGCTCACGCCGGTGATCCTCGAGGTCCTCCAGGGCATGGACCACGTGCGCGTCCACTTCGGCCAGCGCGTGGTGCGGGCCGAGAGCGACGGCACCTCGGCCACGGTGACCACCGAGGCGGGCGACACCTTCACCGCCGACTGGGTGCTGGGCGCCGACGGGGCCAACTCGCAGGTGCGGCAGACCGCCGGGTTCACCTTCGAGGGGATGACCTACCCCGAGCGCTTCCTGGTCGCCTCGACCACCGAGGACCTGGACACGATCCTGCCGGGCATCTCCGCGGTCAACTACGTCTTCGACCCCACCGAGTGGCTGGTGCTGCTGCGCACCCCGGAGCACTGGCGGATCCTCTTCCCGACCGACCAGAACACCCCGGACGAGGTCGAGATCGACCCGGCCCGGGTCCAGGAGCGCCTCGGCGGCGTCGCCGACCTGGGCCGCGAGTGGGACGTCCTGCACACCACGCTCTACCGCGTCCACCAGCGCGTCGCCGACGCGTTCCGCAAGGACCGCCTGCTGCTGATGGGCGACGCCGCGCACATCAACAACCCGCTCGGCGGGATGGGCATGAACAGCGGCATCCACGACGCCTACGTGGAGACGACGGCGCTGCTGGCGCTGCTGCGCGGCGAGGGCACCGAGGGGCAGCTGGACGAGGCGTGCGAGGCCCGGCGCCAGGTGGCCCTGTCGTACGTCAAGACGATCACCCACGACAACTGGGAGAAGCTGCGCCTGGACGACCCCGCGGCGATCAAGGCCTACCACGACGAGCTGCGCGAGCTGGCCGCGGACCGCGAGCGGATGCGCAGGCACCTGCTCAACACCTCGATGATCAACTCGCTGCGTTCCGGCAAGGTCGTCGACATGGTCGGCGTCCAGGCGCCGTAGTGAGCGGACCCATGATCGAGCGGGAGAATCCGGCCCGCACCGACGAGCTCGTCGGCAGCGTCGAGGCTGCCGACCCGGCCGCGGTCGACGCGACGGTCGTCCGCGCCCGCACCGCCCAGCGCGCCTGGGCGGCGAGCGCCCTCGAAGCTCGCTGCGCGGCGGTCCGGGCCGGCGCGGACCTGGTCGCCGCCGAGCTCGACGAGCTCGCGGAGCTGATGGCGCGCGAGACCGGCAAGGTGCTGCCCGACTGTCGCGGCGAGCTCGGCTTCGCCGTCACCGTGCTGCGCTGGTCGGCCGACCGGGCCGAGACGCTGCTCGCCGACGAGGTCATCGACGACGACGCCGGCCGGCTGGTCGTCCGGCGCCGGCCGTACGGCGTGGTCGCGGCGATCACCCCCTGGAACGCCCCCGTCATCCTGGCCGCGCTCAAGCTCGGGCCGGCCCTGGTCTCCGGCAACGTCGTGGTCGTGAAGCCGTCCCCGTTGGCGCCGTACGCGATCGCGCGGGTCGTGGAGCTGCTCTGCTCCGCGCTCGGCGAGGACATCGTGCAGGTCGTGCAGGGCGACGCCGAGACGGCGACCGCGCTGGTCGGCCACCCCGGCGTCGACCGGGTGGCGTTCACCGGTGGTGAGCGGGCCGGCCGGGCCATCGCGGCCCTCGCGGGCCAGACCCTCACCCCGACCCTGATGGAGCTCGGCGGCAACGACGCCGCGCTGCTGCTCGACGACGCGGACCTCGGCCCGGACGCGATGGACCGGCTGGTGATGGCGACGTTCGCGACGTCCGGCCAGGTCTGCATGGCGGTCAAGCGGCTGCTCGTCCCGCGCGGTCGACTCGACGAGTTCGTCGCGGCCTACCGGTCTGCCGCCGACCGCGTGCTGCGCCTCGGGGACCCGCTGAGCGAGGGCGTCACCATCGGTCCGGTCGTCACGGCGGAGTCCGCGACCCGGGTCCGGGCGCTCGTCGAGGGCGCGTGCGCCCGGGGAGCCGAGGCCTTCGTGCTCGGGAGCGTCGACCCGACGGCCGACCTGTCCCGGGGCCACTTCCTGCGCCCCACGCTGGTGCTCGGCGCCGCCGCCGACGACCCGCTGGTCGCGGAGGAGCAGTTCGGGCCGACCGTCCCCGTGCTGGCCTACGACTCCCTCGAGGAGGCGATCGCGCTCGCCAACGCCGGTGATCTCGGCCTGGCCGCGTCGGTCTGGTCGGCCGACGAGGAGCGCGCCTTCGCGGTGGCGGCCCGGCTGGAGGCCGGCTTCACGTTCGTCAACACCCACAACCGCACCGGCATGTCGCTGCGCGCCCCCTTCGGAGGAATCAAGCGATCCGGGTGGGGACGGGAGTACGGCGACGAGGGCGTCCTCGAGCACACCCAGCCCTGCGTGGTGCACGCGCCCGGTGCGTTCCGGGCGGGCGGGGCCGGTCTCGGCGCCGCGGCGTACCCCAGCTGAGACCGAATCGCGACCGGAGATCGGGACTTTGGTCCCGACTTCGACCGATGCTGAGCCCGATGCCGGAAGTGCTTTCACACCGCCTCATAGATTATATATACTTTGCGTCACCACCCACTGAGCAGGACCCGAGGAGCGCGATGAGCCAGACCCTGAAGTCCGTGCAGGAGTTCTACGACGAGGCGCCGACGACCGACATCTCGGAGATCTTCGCGACCTGGATGGACCTGGTCGACGGCCTCAAGGCACGGGTGGCGGAGCGGTTCGACCTCACCCGCGATCCCTCCTCGGAGGTGCTGGAGAGCTTCGGCGGCGAGAACGGCGGCCCCACCGGCCGGATCCGCGCGTACGCCGGTCCCGAGATCGACTGGATGGTGCACTCCCACATGGAGAACGCCACCCTCGGCTTCGCCAACATCCACCTCACCATCTGGCTCGGTCCCCAGGTGAAGGTGCCGCACTTCGGCCTCGCGCTCGGCGCCTTCCCGCAGGCGTGGATCTTCGTCGACTCCGTGCCGCGCTCCAACCTGCTGACCGACACCGACTCCTACGACAAGTACTACGGCCCGCTGAACGCCGAGTGGGAGCAGGTCCGTCACGAGAACGACTTCCTCGACCCGTTCGTCAGCCGCAGCGGCTTCGTGCGGGCGAGCCTGTCGCCGATGGCGCACGCCTACACCGCGACGACCGACAGCCGCACCACCGACCTGGTGACCAAGCTGGCCACCGACCACCTCGACCGCTGGCTCGCCTGGGTCGACGAGGCCGAGCGGGTCCCCGCCGAGGAACAGGCCGCGCTGGCCGCGGACGACCTCGCGACCCGCCGCAACGTCGCCGAGCGCGACCCCGCGAACGAGATGGGCGACCGGTTCTTCGGCAAGGAGCTGACCAACACGCTGGTGCGCGCCCTGTGGGGCGGCGACCGCGAGCTCCCGCGCGCTCACGAGCAGGCCTGACGCACCCATGTCCGAGAACGGAGCCGTCCTGGTCCGCACCGTGCGCACGGCGACCCGGGTCCCGGGAGCCGAGGCGCCGTACGACACGGTGCACGTCGCCGTGCGCTACCCGGCGCTGCCGGCACGCGACGACACCGAGCGGATGAGCGGTGCGCTCGCCGCCGACGACGCCGGCGCGCCGTACCCCGTCGTGGTGCTGGTGCCGGGGGTCAACTGTCCGGCCGACGCCTACCGCTGGCTCGCCTTCCGGCTGGTCGCGGCGGGCAACGTCTGTGTCGGCTACGACTGGGTGGGGGAGCTGTTCCCCGGCCAGCACGGGCTGACCCCGGGTGTCGACATCGTCGCGGCGGGCCCGAGTCACTACGGCGAGCGACCGACGACGCCGGCCCTGCGACCGGTGCTCGACGCGGTCGCCGCGCTGAACGAGTCCGGCCCGCTCGCCGGCCTGCTCGACCTCGACCGGATCGGCGCCTTCGGGCACTCGGCCGGCGGCACCGTGCTGCTGCAGTCCGCCGGTCCCGCGTGGTTCCCGGAGGTGCGGGCGGTCGTGACGTACGGCGCCCACACGATGGCCTCGCAGCTGATCGGCTACCCGTCGAACACGCTGCTGCCGGCCCCGGTCGAGGCGCCGACCATGATCGTCGCCGGCACCGACGACGGAGTGGTCGCCGCCAGCGCCATCCGGTACGGCGAGCAGGCCGGTGCCACCGGGCACGACCCGGTCGAGCGCACCTGGCGCGAGGCCGTCGCGTCGACGACGGAGTGCTGGCTGGTCCACCTGGCCGGCGCGGGCCACATGCTGGCCTCGCACCCGGAGGACCCGTCCACCGCACGAGGTTTCCTGGAGACCCCGACCGACGCCGACCACGACCGTCTCCGCGAGGTGCTCGGCGACGTCGTCTCGACGTTCTTCGCCGCGCACCTCACGAGCAACCCCTCTGCGAAGTCACAGCTCGACCAGCTCGCCGAGCAGCCCCAGCCCGAGATCGCCGCCATCCGGCGCAGGTAGGAGAACACCGTGTTCAAGAACTTCTGGTACGCCGTTGAGTTCAGCACCGACATCAAGCCGGGCGAGCCGAAGAAGGTCAAGCTTCTCGGCCAGCAGCTCGTGCTCTACCGCAAGAACAGCGACAACTCGGTCGTCGCGATGTCGGACCTCTGCGTCCACCGCGGTGCCGCGCTGTCCGGTGGCGAGGTCAAGGGCGACTGCATCGTGTGCCCGTACCACGGCTGGGAGTTCAAGCCCGACGGCCAGGTGCAGAAGATCCCCGCGCACCCCGACAAGGGCATCCCGCGCAAGGCGCGCATCGACTCCTACCCGGTGCTCGAGAAGTACTCGTTCGTGTGGGTCTTCATGGGCGACCTCCCCGAGGAGGAGCGGCCGCCGATCCCGGACTGGTCCGACATCGACGACACCGAGACCTACCGGGCGGTCACCGGCTCGTTCCTGTGGAAGTCGAACTACGAGCGGATCCTCGAGAACGGCGTCGACGTCGCGCACACGCCCTTCGTGCACGGCGGCGTCTTCGGCAACAAGGAGAAGCCCGAGGTCCCCGAGTTCAAGATCGACAGCTCCGAGTGGCACTGCACGGTGTCGGTCGAGCTGCACCCGCCCAAGTCCAAGGGCATCTGGGGCGTCATCAACCCGAACAAGCAGAAGTCGCTCACGGAGCGGCCGCCCGTCCCGGTGTCGACCACCTGGTGGCTGCCCAACCTGCTCCTGCTGGACGTCAAGACGCCCATGGGCGAGATGAAGATCTTCGACGTCAACGTGCCGATCGACGAGGAGACCACCCTGGTCAAGTTCGTCGCCCTGCGCACGTTCTTCAAGGGCAAGTGGGCCGACCGCGACGCACGTCGCCGGGTGTTCAAGGTGCTCTACGAGGACCAGACGATCGTGGACGCCGTCCGTCCCGAGCTGCTGCCCTTCGACCTGTCCGACGAGCTGCACGTCAAGAGCGACTACAACGCGGTGCTCTACCGCCGCCGCCGCCAGGAGCTCATCGACGCCGGGTGGAGCGTCGAGGGCAACACCATCGTCGGCGAGGGCCCGGCCCGCGTCGAGGCCCGGGTGATCCCGTCGCCCATCCGCAAGGAGGTGCCGGAGCTGGCGAGCGCGTGGAACTTCAAGGAGGTCCGCAGCAAGGAGATCCTGCGCGGGAACTCCGAGCGCAGCGTTCGCGGCGACGCACCCCGCACCGACACCGTTTCCGACAGCAAGTCCACGATCGAGGAGATCAAGGCATGAGCAATGTGACCACCAGCCTTCCCGGCGCCCTGTGCCACAGCGCGCTCGACACGCTCGTCGAGCGCGGGGGCCTCACCGAGGTCACCGGCCCCGACGGTGCGCCCTACCTGCCGTTGACCTCGTCGGCCTTCGGCGAGCCGATGGGCGTCGGCGAGGCGCGGATCTTCACCGGCGAGCGGATCGCGAAGGCGGTGTACGTCGGCATCGTGGTCCCGCAGATCCAGATGGACAGCCACATGGTGTTCGCCTTCACCCCCGAGGGCAGCCCGGTCCCGCACTTCACCCTGGACTCGGTGCACGCGGGCGGGCACTACGCCTTCCACCTGGACCTGATCCAGCGTGTCGACGCCGGCACCCACATGGTCTACAACGACTGGGCGCACCGGCCGCTGACCGAGACCTACGAGGCGGTGCTGGCCAACCCCGGGTACACCAAGGCCGCGTTGGAGCCCCGACAGCTCACCGTGATGTCGTCGTGGATGCTGGCCTCGCGCTCGACCGAGGAGGCCTTCGCCGAGCTCGACACCCCGGTGAAGTCGTACCTCGACCACTGGTTCTCCCTCCTCGAGGGCGAGGTGCCCGCCGACGTCGCCGCCGACATCGCGGACACCGACCTGGTCGCCCGGGACGCCCGCAACCGCGGCCTGCTGTTCAACGCCGACGTCGACAAGGTCTGGGCGCAGATCTCGCGACTGCTCACCGAGCCCGTCGCCGAGCAGATCCGACTGCTGCTGGTGGACAACCAGCTCCCTGCATGAGCGAGGTCGAGACCAGCGCGTGGCAGAAGCGGATCGAGGGGGAGTGGCACGGCATCCCGGGGCTCTTCGACGCCCAGGGGAACCACGTCGGCTTCGAGTCGATCGCCCGCGCCAGTGAGGTGACCGCCGAGGGCGCTCGGTACTGGATGGACTCCAAGCTGTCGGGTGCCGGGCCGCTGCGCAACCGCTTCGAGCTGGGTGCCCAGTTCGACTTCGGCGTCGTCGACTCCGACGAGAACCGGGTCTACACCGGGCCGGACTTCTACGGCACGGGCCAGCCCTACGGCCTGTTCGTGGACGCGCACTACTACTCCCCGGGCTGGCAGGCCGACCTGCGCACCTGGAACCAGGTGCTCGCCGACGGCGAGACCCAGGTCTACTCCTCGGTGCTGCACGACGGCTGGGCCGTCTGCGCGGTGTTCAACGGTGTCTACAAGCGCACCACGGACCGCGAGACCAACCCCGAGACGCAGCGCTACGTCGACGACTGGCGTGCGCTCGAGATGGAGCGCGGCCCCAAGCCGCAGGTCCTCCCGACCAAGGAGGCCGGTGCGTGGACCGGGACCCTGTTCCTCAACGGCGCCGACCAGTCGGACGCGGGTGAGGTCCGGGTCCGCGTCGAGCACGACCCGACCTCGCTGCGCTCGGCGCGCCAGACGGTGACGTGGGAGGGCGGCCTGGAGCGTCGTTACACCTTCGACCGCTACCGCGACGGCGCGCGCACGATGTTCGAGGGCCCGGAGGTCTTCGGCAACGCGACGTCGTACGGCCGGGCGCTCTTCACCAGCCAGCACCTCGTCGGTCCTGACCACACCGGGGTCGAGAAGATCAAGGGCCGGGAGTTCCTGATCGACCCCGACACCCGTGAGCTCGCCGTCGTCTGGCAGCTCCTCAGGGGCGACACGACCACGCACTACGTGCACGGGTCGCTGGCGTGGGAGGCGCGATGAGCGCCGCCGCAACCTCGAGCCGCGTCGTCGTCGTCACCGGCGGCACCCGGGGGATCGGCCTCGGCCTCGCGCGTGAGTTCCTCGCGCGCGACGCGCGCGTCGTCATCTGCGGCCGGACCACCGAGGCCGTCGACAAGGCGCTCGCCGAGCTCGGCGCCGGGGACCGGGCCACCGGCCTGGCCACCGACGTCACCGACCGCGCCTCCGTCCAGGCCCTGTGGGACCACGCGGTGGCCGCCTTCGGGCGGGTCGACGTGTGGATCAACAACGCCGGCATCTCGTGCGCCAACGCCCCGATCGTCGACACCGACCCCCAGGACGTCGCGAACGTCTTCGCGGTCAACGTCGCCGGCGCGCTCAACGGCTCGTCGGTGGCCGCCCGCGGTCTGGCCGCCCAGGCCGGTGGCGGCTGGGTGTGGAACATGGAGGGCTTCGGCTCCGACGGCCGCACCCAGAAGGGGATCGGTGTGTACGGCGCGTCCAAGCGCGCGCTGCGCTACCTGACCGAGGTCCTGGTCAAGGAGCACCGGGACACCGACGTCAAGATCGGCTTCCTCTCCCCGGGCATCGTCGTCACGGACCTGCTGGTCGGCGACTACGACCACGACCCCGAGGGCTTCGCCAAGGCCAAGAAGATCTTCAACATCCTGGGTGACAAGGTCGAGACCGTCACCCCGTACCTGGCCGGCAAGGTGCTCGCGGCGCAGAAGTCCGGCGCCCGTGTCGAGTGGTTGACCAACGGCAAGGCCGCCCGACGGTTCATGACCGCCGGGTTCCGCAAGCGCGACCTCTTCGCCGAGGTGGCCTGATGATCGCCGCCAGCGCCATCGACGTGTGCACGGAGTACAACCTGCCGCTCGCGGTGGAGGACTTCGTGCCGGTGATCCTCGCCGGCGCCGCCTTCGTGATCCTGGCGGGCGCCGTGCGCGCGCGGATCCCGCGGGCGTACGGCATCGCCCTGGCCGGTGGTCTGCTGGTCACCCTGGGCGGCCTGGCGAAGGCGACCTGGAAGACGCTGGTCGCCAGCGGCTGCTGGGACTACCCGATCCTGGAGAACCTGCTGTTTCCGTGCATCGCCGGCGGCTTCGCGGCCGTGGCGTGGGCGGCGATGAGCATGGTCAAGGGGCGCGAGGTCAGCCCGTGGCCGTACGTCCTCTTCCCCGCCGCCGCCGGCATCGGCGCCGCGTGGATGAGCATCTCCTCGGGCAGCTACGAGAACTGGCCGCTGCTGATCGCGGCCGCCGTGGGTGCGTCGGTGCTGGGCATCACCCTCGCCGTCGCCGCCTTCAAGGCGGGCAAGACGTCGGTGGGCGTGCTCCTCGTGATCTACACGGTCGGCACCAACTGCCTGCCGCCGCTGGCCGCCCAGCCCGACCAGTCCCTCGAGCTCCAGTGGGGCGAGCAGCTGACCAACTCGGCGGTGCAGCTGTGCTTCCTGCTCTCCGCCCTGTGGCTGCGCGAGCACTTCACCCGCCTCGGCCCGGCCAGCACGAGGACCGCCGCCGCTGACGACACGACAGGAGTGACCGCGTGAGCGGGATCGACCGGCTGGGCTACCGGCGCAAGTTCGGCGTCATCGCCCCCAGCACCAACACCATCGTCCAGCCCGAGTTCGACTCGATGCGGGTCCCGGGCGTCACGTCGCACTACGGCCGGATCCTGATCCGCGACGGTCGGATCGCCGACGACGAGGGCATGCAGAACCTCCTCGTGCAGATCCGCGCCGCGATGGCCGACTGCGTCGAGGGCATCATGACGATGCAGCCCGACTACCTGGTCATGGGGATGAGCGCCGAGACCTTCTGGGACGGCGTCGAGGGCAACCGCCAGTTCGTCCAGCAGATCAAGGAGCTCTCCGGTGGGCTCGGCGTCGCGACCGGTGCGGAGGCCTGCGAGCGAGCGCTGAACCTGTACGGCGCCAAGAAGATCGCCGTCGTCACGCCGTACACCCCGATCGGCGACGCCAACGTGCGGAAGTTCTTCACCGAGATCGGCTTCGAGGTCGGGCAGATCAAGGGACTCAGCGTGAACAGCGCGGTCGAGATCGCCCAGGTCAGCGAGCGGACGCTGCGCGAGTCGCTGATCGAGATCAATGACTCCGACATCGACGCGATCGTGCAGTGCGGCACCAACCTGTGCATGACCGAGCTCGCCGACGAGGCCGAGCGCTGGCTCGACAAGCCGGTCATCGCGATCAACGCCGCGACCTGGTGGATGGCGCTGCGCGAGAACGGCATCGAGGACCAGCTCCACGGCTTCGGCTCGCTGCTCCGCGAGCACTGACGGCGATCTAGGCTGCTCACGTGTACGTCGCACTGTGGCGCCTGCTGCCCGGGCCGACCTGGTTGAAGGTCGTCCAGACGGTGGCGCTCCTCGCCCTGGTCTGCTGGGTGCTGCTCGCATGGGCCTTCCCGGCCGTCGAGCCGCACCTGCCCTTCGACAAGATCACGGTGGGGGAGTAGCCGCGGGCCGGTGGTCTCGATACGTCCGCTCGTTCCTCGCGGACTACTCGACCAGCGAGTGGGCGGGCTCGACAGGTCCGGCGAGTGTGCTCGGTGGTCGAGTAGCGAGCGCCAGCGAGCGTATCGAGACCGGCGGGGCTGTCGGACACGCTCGGGTCAGGGGCCGGTGCGAGTCAGGTCCTGATCGGCTCGCTCTCTCCCGCTGTCGAGCCGGACCCGGCCTTCGACTGATCACCGTGGGGAGTGGCCGCGAGACGGGTCGGTGGTCTCGATACGTCCGCTCGTTCCTCGCGGACTACTCGACCAGCGAGTGGGCGGGCCGGGCCGGTGCGAGGCGATCAGCCGAGCTGGGCCGGTGGGCCGGCGTCGGCCGAGCGCCGCTCGACGAGCTGGGCGCCGACCACGAGGCGCTCCGTGGAGCTCCACCGCGGGTGGCAGGTCACCAGGGTCAGGGTGCGCTGGCTCGCCTTCTCGCCGGGGTGGCCGGCGACGGGCGCGAGCACCTCGGTGGCGCTCGGGCTGAGGATCCGCACCCAGGTCACGTCGTACACGAGCCAGCCGTCGACGGTCTCCACGACGATCGGGTCACCCTCCTGGAGCTTGTCCAGGTCGGCGAAGGGCTCGCCGTGCGTGGCCCGGTGACCGGCGACGGCGAAGTTGCCCACCTCGCCGGGAAGGGCGGTGTCGGGGAAGTGCCCCGGTCCGCGGGCGAGGTCCTCGTCGTCGACCCCCTCGACCACGACCCAGCTCCAGTCCCCGAGGGCCGGGATGTGCAGGACGCCGAAGCCCTCACCCGAGCCGGGGGCGGCCGGCTTCGCGGCGGATCCGCGGCCGGACTCCTGCTGGGCCTGGAAGTCCTCGCGCAGGTCGTCCTGCGCCGCGGCCGTCCGGTGGTTGGTCCACACCAGCAGGTAGAAGACGAAGACCGCGAGCACGATCCCGACCGTGATGGCGAGCTCGGCCACCGCTCGCGCCGTGAATCGCGTCACCGAACTCCACACATTGACCACCCAATGAATATATCATCGCAGAATCGCCATTTTCGGCGTCCGAGCGGAGGTAGTGGATGAGGTCCGTCGTACGCGCTCTCACGGCGCTGCTGGTCGCTGCCGCTGCCGCATCGTACGGCCTGGTCGTGGTCGACCCGGCTGCGGCGGCCGCGTCGCCGGCGGGCGGTTGCTGGGCCTATCGACCGGCCCTCGACCCGGCTCCGGCCAGCGACATCTCGACGGCGCTCGAGCCGTGGACGACCGTGGCCGACGGCGGGTTCCTCCTGGAGAGCGACGGCGCCACCGCTGTCGGCCGCACCCGCACCGCGACGGCGACCATCGCCAGCGGGCCGGTGATCTCCTCGACCGACGACGTCACGGGCACGGCCTCGTTCCTCTTCTCCCTGGACGGGCAGCCGCTGGCCGAGCCGGTCGAGGTCTCGTTCGACGTCGAGGCCGGCGACCCCGTCGAGGACCTGGTCGCGGAGGCCGCGATCCCGATCGCGGCCGCGGGCGCGCACACCGTGGGCCTCGAGGGTGTCTCCTTCGACGTCCCCGCCGAATCGCTCCGGGTCGCCTGCAACGGGCAGGAGACCGGTACGCCGGGCGGCACCAACCCCGCGACCGTCCCGGAGCCCACCGACCTCACCACCGACTTCGCGGCCGTCGCTGCGAGCTCGGCCACGATCACCTCGGTCGCCGACCAGGCCGTCCTCGACACCGCCCGCCCGGGTGACGTCGTCACCGTCGCGCTCGCCGGGCTGGCCTCGTCCGCGCCCGCCTCGCTGCGACTGTGCGGCCCGAGCGCGACGGGCGCGACGGGCGCGACCTGCCTGACGGTCGGCGACGTCGTGACCGAGCCCGACGGCACGGCGACCGCGACCCTCACGGTGCCCGGCACCGCGCCCGTGGGTGCCGGCACCCTGCGCGCCGGCGACGGCGTCACCGAGGTCAGCACCCCGTTCGCGGTGCTCGGCGTACAGCTGGTCGCCGCCGCCGAGAAGCTCGGCGTCGACTCCACCACCGTCACCCTCACCGGCACCGGCTGGGACCCCACCCGCCCCGTCGCCATTCGCGGGTACGCCGGGACCAGCAGCTCCACGGCCGCCACCGCGGACCCGACGGTCACCGTCGCGGTGACCGCGGCCGGAGGCTTCACCGCAGACTTCGAGGTGGCCGACAAGGCGACCAAGTCGGTCATCGTCGACCAGGCTCGTACGAGCAGCCACATCGGCGCGGTCTACCTCATCTCCGGCGTCATCGGCGGGGCCGGCGCTCCGGTCGAGGAGCCGCCCGTCGACGAGGGCGAGGACCCCGACGCGAACGACCCGACCCCCGACGCGGGCGACGAGACCACGGACTCGGGCGGCACGAGCACCGATGCCGGCACCGGCACCGACACCGCGGTCGTCCCGCCGGTGGAGATCCCGCTCCCCGAGGACGTCCCCGTCGTCGTCCCCACCCCGGTGGCGCCCACCCCCGACGCGACCGAGGACCTCGCGGTCTCCGAGGTGCGTCTCGACGGTCAGGCGACGCTGTCGGAGCTCTTCGGCGGCTCGCCGCGCCGGGACCTGATCTTCCTGGTCGAGAATGTCGGCGCGCAGACCGTGACGGACCCGGTGGTCCGGGTGGCGGTGGGCCGCTCCGACGACGTCGAGCCGCAGCTGGTCGATGCCGAGGTGGGTGACCTCGACCCGGGCGAGCAGAGCGTGGTGACCGTCCCGCTCGAGCTGCCGATGGCGGCCTTCGGCGGCTACCGGGTCGTCGGCCAGGTGGGCGACACCGACGACGGTGCGTTCGCGCTGAAGTGGTCGACGTACCCCTGGGGTCTCTTCGCCCTCAACGCGGTGGCGCTGGGGCTGCTCGGCTGGGGCGTGCAGCGCCGTCTGGGCCTGCGTCGCACGCCCGCCGCGGCGCTCGACGTGCCCGAGAACGGCGAGGCGGTCGTCGACCTGGCCGCCGCCGACGCCTGGTGGGCCTATCGCAACGGCACCGGGCCGCGCCCGGTCCCGGACGCGACGGTCGCGGTGGCCTCCGCAGGGGTGGCGACCGAGGTGCTCTCCACGGAGCCGCCCGCCCCCGTCGACTCCGGGGACGCGGTCGTGGACCTCGACGCCGCGGAGTCGTGGTGGGAAAGATCCGGCGCCAAGAGCTCCCGGAACGCGTCTTGATATCGTATATTCTTTCAGAAATCTTCCCGAGCCAGTTCCCGACCGAGCGGAGTGACGTCACAGGTGCAGACCACGAGGAGATGGACCCGCGATCGTTCGGCGCTGCTGCGCGTCGGAGCGGTCGGGGCCGGCCTGGCCGTCGCGCTCGCCGGGTGCGGGACGCTGATGCCGGGTGGACACACCGGTGCCGACGGCCGCGTCGCCGTGGCGGCGGGTAACGGGCCGGGGGTGACCGAGGACTCGGTCAAGGTGGTGTTCATCGCCGTCGACCTCGACGCGGTCCAGAAGATGACCGGATTCGAGACCGCAGCTGTCGGCGACCAGAAGAAGCAGATCAAGGCGCTCGAGGACTGGGTCAACGACAACGGCGGCCTCGGCGGCAGAAGGATGGAGGCGGTCTTCCGAGTCTACGACGCGGAGACCGACTCGCCCGCTGCCGAGGAGCAGTTGTGCAACAAGATCACCCAGGACGACAAGGCCTTCGCGGTGGTGACGACCGGCCAGTACCAGGTCAACGCCCGCCCCTGCTACGCGGCTCGCCAGACCGTGGTGATCGACGCGTCGCTGTTCGCGATGAGCCAGGACTACCTCGAGGAGGAGTCGCCCTACGTCTGGACCGCGAGCTTCCCGGAGTACGACTCGTTCATCCGCACCTACGTGCGAGTGCTGGCGGAGCAGGAATTCTTCGAGGGACAGGACACCGTCGGCGTCGTGGCGGCGGACTCGCCGGTCAACCGCGAGAGCATCGAGAACGTCGCGGTCCCGCTGCTGCGCGACGCCGAGGTCGACCCGGAGGTCGCGTGGGTCGACACCACCGACACCGGCACGCTCTTCCAGGGCCTGGAGCAGGCGGCCGTGACCTTCCGCAGCAAGGGCATCGAGCGACTCATGTTCCTCGGCGGCTCGCGCATGGCGTCGGTCTTCGCCACCGTCGCGGGCTCGCAGGACGGGTTCTCCCCGCGCTACGCCATCTCCAGCTTCGACAACCCGTCGTTCTTCGTGAACAACCCCACGACCGCGCCCCCGGAGACGATGAAGGGGATGGTGGGCATCGGCTTCCACCCGCCTCAGGACGTGCCCGACTCGGAGCTGGAGTTCCCCTCCACCGACACCGAGAAGGAGTGCCTCGGCATCTACGAGGACGGCGGCGTCAACTTCGAGTCGCGGGAGTCGGCGCGCGTGGCACTGCCGTACTGCGACGCGACCCGCTTGTTGAAGCTGGGCGCCGACGGCGTGGAGGGCGACCTGAACGCCGCGACCTGGGCCACGATCCTCGACCGCGACGGCACCTCGTTCCAGAGCGCCTCGGGCCCGGGCAACGCCCTGGGCGACGGTGGCCGGGCCGCGGTGGGCGCCTACCGCGTGCTGCGCTTCGACGCCGACAAGGGCCACTTCGTCTACGAGGGACCCGAGGTTCCCTTCGATGAGTGAGTCCGGTCCGGGCGCCCCGGCGCTGGCGTGCGCCGGCATCCGTGCCTCCTACGGCCCGGTGCAGGTGCTCTTCGACGCGGGCCTGAGCGTCGAGCAGGGCGAGATGGTTGCGCTGCTCGGCCCCAACGGCGTCGGCAAGAGCACCCTGCTGAAGGTCATCGGCGGTCTGCTGTCCCCCGACGAGGGCTCCGTGCACCTCGGCGGCGTCGACGTGACCCGGATGGGCACTCGCAAGCGCGTCGGTCTCGGCCTGTGCCAGGTCGTCGGCCAGGCGACGTTCCCGTCGTTGAGCGTGACCGAGAACCTGGCCATGCACGGCTACACCTCGGGCAGCCGGAAGTGGACCAAGGAGGCGGTCGAGGCCGCCCTCACGGTGTTCCCCCGGTTGCACGCCCGCCGCGACCAGCCGGCCTCGACGCTCTCCGGCGGTGAGCGGCAGATGCTGGCGCTGGCCAAGGCGATCGTCAACGAGCCCAAGGTGCTCGTCATCGACGAGTTCTCGCTCGGCCTCGCTCCGGTGGTCGTCGGCGGCCTCATGGAGCTCGTGCGTCGGCTCAACCAGCGGGGAAGTGCGGTGCTGCTCGTCGAGCAGTCGGTCAACGTCGCGCTCTCGCTCGTCCACCGGGTCTACATGATGGAGAAGGGCGAGATCATCGCCGAGGAGTCGGCGGCGTCGCTCGCCGCCGATCCCGAGCAGGTCCGCACCCTGATGCTCGGCGGACACACGGCGGTGACGGCATGAGCGGCTTCGACTTCGGCGTCGACCGGCTGGTCATCGGCCTGTTCACCGGCCTGACCTACGGCCTGCTCGCCGTCGGCCTCGTCCTGGTCTACCGGTCCAGCCGGTTCGTGAACTTCGCTCACGGCTCGATCGGCGCGTTCGGTGCCTCGGTGCTCGCGCTCATGGTCACTGACTGGGGGCTGCCGTACTGGGCCTCGTTCGTGGTCGCGATCGTGGTCGGCGGCCTGCTGTCCGGCTTCGTCGAGATCCTCGTCGTACGACGGCTCGAGGGTCGGCCCGCGCTGGTGGGCATGATCGCGACGCTCGGCCTGTCCCAGCTGATCGTGGTCATGTCGCTGATCATCAACAGCGACGGCGTCAGCGGCTTCACCTACCCGAAGCCGACCATGCTGCCGACGTTCGAGATCCAGTCGCTGCCGATCGGCACGCCGTACGTCGCGATGCTGGTCCTCGCGCCCGTGCTGCTGGCCGGCCTGGCCTGGTTCCTGCGCTACCACCGGATGGGCATCGGCATCCGGGCCGCCGCCGACGACCCCGACACCGCCCGGCTCGAAGGCATCCCGGCCCGCTGGATGGCCACGCTCGCCTGGACGATCGCCGGCGGGATCGCCTGCTTCTCGGCGATCCTGGTGACCCCGACGACCGCCGGCTCCGGCCTGGAGGGCATCGGTCCCGACCTCCTCCTCAAGGGGCTGGCCGGCGCCGTGATCGCCCGGATGTCGTCCATCCCGATCGCCATCGCGGCCTCGCTCGGCATTGGCGTGATCGAGCAGGTGCTGCTCTCCAATCCCGACACCCGCGGCTTGGTGACCGTGGTCATCGCGCTGATCATCGTGGTCGCGCTGCTCCGCCAGCCGCAGCTGGGCCGGGCCGGTCAGGACAAGGGCCGCTGGCGCCGCGTCGTGCTCCCGCCCCTGCCCCCGGCGTACCGCTCGGTCCCGAGCATCCGGTGGATCCCGCGCGTCTCGGTGGTCGTGGGCATCGCGGCCTCGGTGGGGGTCGCCTACCTGGTCAGCAACGACACGGCGTCGGTGCTCTCCCTGGTCGCGGGCTTCACGCTCGTGGGCCTGAGCGTGGGGCTGCTGACCGGGGTGTCCGGCCAGCTCTCGCTCGGCCAGTTCGCGTACGCCGGCATCGCCGCCGCCGCGTCGGTGCACGTCGCCGAGTCGACGGGCAACTTCCTGTTCGGCCTGCTGTGCGGCGTCCTCTCCGCGGCTGCCGCCTCGGCCCTCGTCGGCATCCCGGCCATGAAGCTGAAGGGGCTCGCCCTCGCGGTGTCGACGCTGGCCTTCGCGCTGGCCACCTCGACCTGGCTGTTGCGCCAGGACCTGTTCCTCGGCGACGGCATCGCGCCCGCGAAGCCGACCTGGTGGGACTACCCGCTCGAGTACGCCGTCGACTACTACCTCTTCGCCCTGCTGATGCTCTGCGTGGGGCTGTGGGTCACCAACAACCTGCGTCATGGCGGCTTCGGCCGGATGATCCAGGCCCTGCGCGACAACGAGCACGCCGCTCGGGCGTTCACCGTGCCGAACCGGATGCGGATGATCCAGCTCTACGCGGTCTCCGGGGCGCTCGCCGGGCTCGGCGGCATCGTGGTGGGCCACGGCCAGTCGCAGCTGACGGTCAACTCCTTCCCGGCCGACGCGAGCATCGACGTCGTCGCCCTCACGGTCGTCGGCGGGCTCACCGTCTCGCTCGGGCCGCTGGTCGGTGCCCTGCTGATCGTCGGCCTGCCGGCGCTCGTCGGCATGGGGATGGCCGGCCAGGCCGCGCTGGCCATCGGCTGGCTGCTCGTCGTCATCTTCCTGCCCGACGGCCTCGGCGGGGTGATGGTGCGCATGCGTGACTCGCTGTACGACGGCCTCGCGCGCCGTCACGGCCTCGACCCGCTGCGCGAGCGGCACGGCGTCGTCGACCTCGACGCAGAGGGGCACGTGTCCTCGCCCCTGCACGAGCGCCCGCGCCTGGAGGGCCTCGCTCCGCGGGTCGCTCCGGGAGCCCGTACGACCGGTCCCATCCTCACCGTCGACGGGATCTCCCGGCGCTTCGGCGGGGTGGTCGCGGTCGACCACGTGAGCTTCCAGGTGGAGCAGGGCGAGATCCTCGGGGTCATCGGTCCCAACGGCGCGGGTAAGACGACCTGCTTCGAGATCGTCGCGGGATTCACCGCGACGGATCGCGGGCGGGTCGTGTTCGACGGCATCGACGTCACCGGGGCGACCCCGGAGGAGCGGGCGCAGGAGGGCCTGGTCCGCTCCTTCCAGGACGCTGCGCTGTTCCCGACCCTCACCGTGCACGAGACGCTGATGGTCGCCCAGGAGCGGATCGAGCCGACCCGACTGTGGACCTCCGCGCTGGGCGTCCGCTCGGCGGAGATCGACAAGGCGGCGGCCGCCGACGAGGTGCTGGAGCGGATGCACCTGACCCGCTACGCCCGCCGCCCCGTCGGCGACCTGTCGACCGGCACCCGCCGCGTGGTCGAGCTCGCCTGCCTGCTGACGCTGCAGCCCCGGGTGCTGCTGCTCGACGAGCCGTCGGCGGGCATCGCCCAAAGCGAGAGCGAGGCCCTGGGCGACCTGCTGCTGGCCATCCGTGCCGAGCTCGGCACCACGATGGTCGTCATCGAGCATGACCTGCCCCTGCTCTCGCGGCTGTCCGACCGGATGCTCGCGATGAACCTGGGGCGCGTCATCGCCACCGGCACGCCCGACGAGGTGCGCAACGACCCCGCGGTCGTGACGTCGTACCTCGGCGCCGACCAGGCGGCGATCCATCGCTCCGGCCTGCACCTGGCGGCCGGTCCAGATTCGTCCACCCCCGACCCGCTGTCGACCCGTATCCAACCCGTTCCGAGTCGATGACCAACCCTGAGGAGATCGTCGCAATGAGACGAGTGAACCTGCTGCCCCGCTCGCTGGTCGTGGTGTTCGTGGCCCTGGCCGCGGTGCTGATGGCCGCGCCCCCGAGCTTCGCCGCACCCGCGCTGGACATCAGTGCCCATCAGAACCTGAAGGACGGTCAGTCGGTGACCATCTCGGGGTCGGGCTTCAAGCCGGGTCTGAAGGGGATCGCGATCGGGCAGTGCCGCAAGGGCTACGTCGGCCCGGGCGACTGCAACCTGCAGGGCGGCGCGGTCTTCCGCGACGCCGACGCCGGCGGGAAGGTCGCCCAGTTCACCATCGTGGTGAAGGAGAAGTTCGGCAACGTGGACTGCACGACGGAGGAGTGCGTGCTCGCCGCGGGTCCCCTCCCGACGGCGGCCGACGCGGCGACGGTGAAGGCCAACACCTGGGAGGTCACCATGACCTTCGGTGCGGCTCCGGCGGCGGCGCCCGCGGCCCCCGCGCCGGCCGCGCCGTCCGTGGCGCCGTCGACGGAGGCCGCGCCGGTCGCTGACACCGGCACGCTGCCGAAGACCGGCGCCGGCGACTCCGTCCCGGTGCTGCTGCTCGGCGCGACCGCGCTGCTCGGCACGGGCGTCGCCGTGATGCTCCTGGTGCCCGGGCGGCGTCGTCCGGAGGTCGGCCGATGAGTTCCCGCGCCCGGTTCGCCCGGCTCCGGCACCCGCTCGCCGCGCTGCTGGCCGTCGGCGGTGTCGTCGTCGGCTCGATCGCGGCGATGGGCGGCAGCCCCGCCTCCGCGGCTGGTGACGACCTGGTCGGGAGCCCGGTGTTCAACTGCAAGCTGGCCCCGTTCCCCGACTTCCCATGGAACAGCACCATCACGCTCTCTGCGGTGCGTCCCGCCGGCTCGACGACGGTGACGGTCATCGCGAAGGTGTCGCAGATGAGCGGCGTGGTGCCGGTGGCGCTGACCGACTACGACTTCAACAACACGATGAAGCTCAAGCTGGGCAGCGACGTGGTGACCCTGACCGGGAGCGGCAAGGTCAACGCGCTCCCCAAGGCCGCCTTCGACCAGCCGGACCTGCGGGGAACGTTCACCTCCTCGGCGGTCGACGCGGTCGCGGAGGTCACCAATTACGACTTCGCGATGCCCGCCTTCGGGATGGAGAGCTTCTGCCTGCCCACTGCGGGTGCTGCTTTCGGGACGCTGAAGATCGTGAGCGGCACCCCACCGACCCCCACTCCGACGCCGACGACCACGACCACGGCCACGGCCACGCCGACGCCGAGCCCCACGGCCAGCGCGTCGGTCCCGTCGGGGTCGAAGGGTGGCAAGCCGGCCAAGGGCAGTGCGACCTTCGCCTGTTTGCTCAGCCCGATCGGCAGCAAGTTCGACTACAACGCCAAGGTCACGGTCAGCGGCTATCGCGCCAAGGAGGGTGACGACGTCACCCTCACCGCGAAGATGAGCGACCTGCCGGCCATCTCCCCGGTCCCGATCCAGGGCTCGATGGACTACACGCTCGCCGCCACGGCGGGTGGCAAGGCGGTCACCCTCAAGAGCACCGACCAGGTCAATGCCGCAGCCAAGGTGGAGGTCCCGGTCAAGGACCTCACCGGCACCGTCGGCGTCGACGGCGACGAGCTGGAGATCAAGGTCTCGAAGTTCACCTTCAACTTCCCCTCGGCGAGCATTGGCGCGGAGTGCACGGCAGCCAGCCCCGTCTCGCTGGGGAAGATGACCGTGGGCAGCGAGCCCACCGAGGAGGAGGAGGAAGAGGAGCCGACGGCTACCGCCGCGACCCCTGCCTCCTCCGGTGGCGTCTCGTCGGGTGCGGGCACGCTGCCGAAGACCGGTGGCGGCGACTCGCTCCCCGTCGTGGGGCTGTGGGCCCTGGCGCTCACCCTCCTCGGCGCGGCCGGCCTGCTCTGCGTCCCGCAGGTGGCCCGCAAGCGGAGCTGATCCACGCAGACACGAAGAAGCCCCCCGCGACCAGGTCGCGGGGGGCTTCTTCGTGCGGGGGTGGATCAGCGGTTCGCGGCCGCCAGGGTGACGGCGTCGTACGACCGAGTGGTGGCGAAGCCGCTCTCGGTGAGCCGGGCCACCGAGATCGGCTTCTGGGGGGAGGCGATCTCGTCGCGGTAGGTCAGGGCCGGGAGGTCCTGGGCCGCGGAGAGGGCGTCGAAGATGGCCGCATTGGTCGGCGGCACCTCGGCGTGGGTGAGGTTGTGCAGGCCGGTGATCCGGTTCTCGAGCGCGTGCACGATCGCGTCGGCCGCGTCCTCGACGGCGAGGCGGTAGAAGAGCGCGTCGCCGCTGAAGGGGACCGAGCCGCCGAGGTACTGGTGGGCCATGGCCACCTTGGCCTCGATGGGCGGGTCGCCGGCGCCGAAGATGTCGCCGCAGCGGAAGACGCAGGCCCGGTCGCCGGCCCGCTCGAGGTAGACCTTCTCCATCGCCAGGAACATCGTGGGACTCGGGTCGGTCGAGTCGGTGACCGGGCCCGCCTCGGTGATCTCGTCCAGGTGGTCCTGGGCGTTGCCGTAGACCGAGGTCGACGAGAGCGCCACGAGGTACGGCGCGTCGCCGGAGGTGGTCGCTCCGGTGACGGACTCGGCGGTCTCCACGAGGATCTCGCGGTAGGTCACCGCGCGCTCCTCGGGCGTCATCGAGCTCTGGGCCGACGGCCCGGCGGCGACGACCACGGCGTCGCGGCCCTCGAGCGCGGCGCGGACGGCGTCGCGGTCGCTGCCGCGGAGCACGAGCACCTCGTCGAACTTCTCCAGCAGCCCCTCGACCTTGCCGGGGGTGGTCGTGGTCGCGGCCACCTCGTGGCCCAGCTCCCGCAGCCGGGCACCCGCCAGGGTGCCGACCAGGCCGGCGCCGATCACCAGGATCCTCATGCGTGGTTCTCCATCTCTCGGATCTGACCCAGGCCCGCGCGGGTCGCGACGAGCTCGTCGACCCGTTCGGCGCCGAGGAACTTCTTGGACAGCTCGTTCATCGGGTCCATCGTGTACCCGAGGGTGCGGACCCGGTGGTCGCGCTCGCGGAGCGCGGCGCGCTCCTCGACCGGGACCGGCTTCGCGTCGCGGACCCAGCCCAGCCAGGTGTCGACCCGTTCGCGCACCACCTCGCGCAGCGTCTCGACGACGTCCTCGGTGCGCTCGGCGGTGTAGGAGTGCGCGATCGGGGACAGGTAGGCGCGCATGTAGGTGCCGTGGCTGACAGACCAGGTGAACCGGTCGTCGCCACGCAGCTTCAGGAAGGACTCGTTGAGCGGGTCGTAGTAGCGGTTCAGGTAGTCGACGTCGGTCATCAGGTCGCGCCGGGCGGTCAGCTCGCTGTAGAAGAAGATCTGCGGGACCGTCCCGAACACGATGATCAGGTGCGGCACGTCGATGTGCGGGCCGAGCCAGACCTGGAGGTTCATGTCCAGGATCGAGGCCTTGCGGTTGCCGATCCAGGAGTGGACCAGCCACTCGACCCCCTCGTCCGGGTCGCCGGTGTAGGGGTTGAGCGAACCCTCGTAGCTGGCGTCCTCGGTCGCCCAGTACTCCAGGTCGGCACCGGACGGGTGCGCCTGGACCGGCAGCTCCGCGGTGATGCGGTCCTTGGCCTCGCTGAGGATCTCCCAGAACGCCGCCCACAGCTCGGAGCTGTCGACGTCGGGAGCCTCAGCCAGGAACTCGTGGATCGTCTTGGTCTGTGTGCTGCTCGTCATGCCGCCATGTTACGGATATATGATCTATGTTGTCACTGTATTCGAGCGTGCATTCGGGAGGAGAGGGCCGTGATCGTCGTCGTGAGCCAGGCCTGGACCAGGCCGGGCGAGGAGCACGCCGCGGCGTACGTCTCGCTCTCCGAGGAGTTCGGCCGGTTCTTCCGGGCGCACCCCGGCTACCGCGGCCGGCGACTGGTCCGCGGGGTCGAGGACCGCACCCACTTCACGCACCTGCGCTACTTCGACTCGATCGCCGACTACGAGGAGTGCACGCAGCACCCGGACTACCAGGCACACCTGCTGGCGATGTACGAGCACCTGCAGCCCTACGACTCCTACCCGCGCGAATACCTCGAGGTCGTCCTCGACGAGCCCGGACACCTGCCGTCGTGAGCACCTTCGTCCTCGTCCACGGCGCCTTCCGCGGCGGTTGGTCGTGGCGTCGGGTCCGTCCGCGCCTGATCGCCGCCGGCCACGACGTGCACACCCCGACGCTGGACGGCACCGCCACCGGCCTCGCGACCTGGGTCGACCAGGTCGTCGGCCTCCTGGAGACCGAGGACCTCGACGACGTCGTGCTCGTCGGGCACAGCCAGGGCGGCGTGGTGGTCCGCGAGGTCGCCGTGCGCGCCCCGGACCGGCTGCGCCGCCTGGTCTACCTCGACGCCGCCGTGCCGGACCCGGGCGAGCGCGCCGTCGACGTGGCGCCCGTCCCGCCGGACGACGCCCTGCTCCCGCCCCGCGGCACCCTGGTCCCGCCGCGCCCGCTGACCGCGGGCGGCGACCTCGACGAGGCCACCGTCGCGTGGCTCAACGAGCGACTGGTGCCCACGCCGTTCGCCCCGTCGCTCGACCGCGCGTCCACCGCGGAGGCGACGGTCCCCGCGACCCACGTCTTCTTCGCCGACACGCCGCCGGCGTACCCGTGCGGTACGACGCGGGCGCGCCTCGACGCGCGCGGCACGCCGTACGACGTCCTCGACGGGGGCCACGACGCACCGCTGACCCGCCCCGACGTCGTCGCCGACCTGCTGCTGCGCTCCGCGGCGCCGCGCCTGGTGGTCGGCGCGCCCATCTACCGCAAGACCCCGACGAGAGGAACACAGTGAGCGTGCAGCCCGGCTGGCAGGGACGATTCTTCGAGGACTTCGAGATCGGGGACATCTACCAGCACCCGCTCGGACGCACGGTGACCGAGGCCGACAACATCTCGTTCTCGCTGCTGACGATGAACACCAACCAGATGCACTTCAACAGCGAGTACGCCGCCAGGTCGGAGTTCGGCAAGCCGCTGGTCGTCTCGACCCTGACCGTTGCGATCGCGGTCGGCCAGAGCGTCACCGACCTCACCCAGAACGCCTTCGCGAACCTGGGCTGGGACGACATCCGGATGACCCACCCGGTCTTCGCCGGCGACACGCTCTACAGCGAGTCGGTCGTCCTGGAGAAGCGCGAGTCGGCCAAGCGCCCGCACGCCGGCATCGTCACGGTCAAGACCCGCACCCTGAACCAGGACGGCGACGAGGTCTGCTCGTTCCGCCGCATGTTCTACGTCTACAAGCAGGGCGCCGAGCAGCTCGAGGGCATCTTCCCCGAGGGCAAGAAGGCCCTGGTCGACGGCACCCCGCTGGCCGAGGGCACTCCGCTGGTCGAGGGCTGAGGGCCTTGACGATGCGGATCACCTTCGCACCGTGGGGGGAGACGCTGGCCGAGCTGGCCGACGCCGCCCGCCGCGCCGAGCTGGCCGGCGCCGAGGTGGTGTGGGTGCCGGAGCTGCACCGCAGCGCCACGGTGAGCGCCGCGGCGCTGGCCCAGGCCACCACCACCGCCCAGGTCGGCACCGCGATCACGCTGGCCTTCACCCGCAGCCCGATGGTGACCGCCCTGGAGGCGCTCGACCTCGACGAGCTGTCCGGCGGCCGGTTCATCCTCGGGCTCGGCACCGGTGTGCAGCGCCTCAACGAGGACTGGCACAACGCCCGCTGGGGCAAGCCGGTCGGCCACCTGCGCGAGACGGTCCGCAACATCCGGCACCTGGTCGCCGGCGCCACCACCGGGCGGCCGATCGACCTCGTCGGCGAGTTCGAGCCGATGCGGATCCGGGGCTACGAGCGTCCGTACCCGGTGCAGCGGACCGAGATCCCGATCTACCTCGCCGCGATGGGTCCGGCGATGACCCGGCTCGCCGCCCGCGTCGCCGACGGCTGGATCAGCCACGAGCTGTGCTCCCCGTCGTACCTCTCCGAGCGGATCCTGCCCGAGATCGAGGCCGGCCTGGCCCAGGTCGAGGGTCGCCGGCGCGAGGACCTCGAGCTGGTCGTCTCGGCCTGCTGCTCGGTCGACGCCGACCCCGCCAAGGCGCTCGACCGGGTCCGCGGCCACGTCGGCTTCTACGCCAGCGTGCGCACGTACGCCGACTTCTTCGAGTTCCACGGCCTCGGCGAGGCCCAGCAGCGGGTGGTCGACGCCTTCCGCGGCGGCCAGGGTGCCGAGCACCTCGCCGCGGTGGTCAGCCCCGAGCTGGTCGACGCGGTCACCCTCAACGGCGACCGGGACCGGGTCCTCGACCAGCTCTCGGCGTACCACGACATCGCCGACGCGGTGAAGCTCTCCGCGCCCACCCACGGCCTGAGCCCGGCGGAGATCCGGGCCGGCCAGGACGAGGTCATCGACCTCATCCAGACCATCACAGGAGGTCGGCCGTGAAGCCGCTTCAGGACGTCCGCATCATCTCGCTCGAGCAGTACGGCGCCGGCCCGTTCGGCAGCGTGCACCTCGCCGACCTCGGCGCGGAGGTCATCAAGCTCGAGGACCCGAACGTCGGCGGCGACGTCGGACGCTACGTGCCGCCGTACAACGAGGCGGAGGACTCGCTCTTCTTCGAGACCTTCAACCGGAACAAGAAGTCGGTCTCGCTCGACCTCAAGACCGCCGCCGGCCGGGAGGTCTTCGAGGACCTCGTGCGCAACGCGGACGCCGTCTACTCCAACCTGCGCGGCGACGTGCCGGAGAAGATCGGCATCACCTACGACCAGCTCAAGCACCTGAACCCGGCGATCGTGTGCTGCTCGCTCACCGGGTTCGGCATGACCGGCCCGCGCAAGAAGGAGCCCGGCTACGACTACGTGCTCCAGGGCCTGGCCGGCTGGATGGAGCTCACCGGCGAGCCCGACGGACCGCCGACCAAGTCGGGCCTCTCGCTGGTCGACTTCTCCGGCGGGTACGTCGCCGCGCTCTCGCTGCTCGCGGGGCTGCACGCGGCCCGGCGCGACGGCGTCGGCATGGACTGCGACGTCAGCCTGTACGACACCGCGATGTCGATGCTGACCTACCCGGCGACCTGGCACCTGAACGCCGGCTACACGCCCCGGCGCATCAGCCACTCCGCGCACCCCTCGCTGGTGCCGTTCCAGGCCTTCGAGGCATCCGACGGCTGGTTCGTCGTGGGCTGCGCGAAGGAGAAGTTCTGGGTGCGGTTGGCCGAGGTCATCGGCCACCCCGAGTGGGCCTCTCCGGACTCGAGGTTCGCGACCTTCGCGCTGCGCCAGGAGAACCAGGCCGAGCTGACCGGTCTCCTGGAGGCGATCTTCCGGACCGAGACGGTCGACCACTGGCTGGCCAAGTGCTATCCGGCGTCGATCCCGTGCGGCCCGATCAACGACGTGGAGGCCGCCCTGAAGGAGCCGCACACGATCGAGCGCAACCTGATCGTCGAGACCGAGCACCCGCGCTACGGCACGGTGCAGCAGCTCGCCTCGCCGGTGCGGGTCGGCTCCGAGGTCCCGACGTACGTGCGGGCCCCGCAGCGCAACGAGCACTTCGACGAGGTGCTGCGCGAGGTCGCCCGGTACGACGCCGCGAAGATCGCCGAGCTGAAGGCAGCGGGAGCCTTCGGGACCGAGGCGTGATGATCGCCCCCGAGCTGGCGCGCTGGGTCGTCGGCCCGCTGAGCCTCCCGGCCGAGGTCGAGCACGCCGCCCTGCGGCACCTGCTCGACGGCCTGGGCAACGCGGTCGCCGGGATGCGTGCCGGTGCCGCGGTGCCGGCCGTCATCGTGGCCACCGGCCTCGGGGGCCCCGAGGAGGCGACGGTGCTCGGGTCGCGGACCCGGCTCCCGGCACCCGCCGCTGGCCTGGCCAACGGGACCCTGGTGCACGCGCTCGACTTCGACGACACCCACGCGGGCGGCCTGGTGCACGCGACCGCGGTGGTGCTGCCGGCCGCGTTCGCGGTGGGGGAGCAGGTCGGCGCGACCGGTCGCGAGATCCTCGACGCCGCCGTCGTCGGCTACGAGGTCGCGTGCCGGGTCGCGGCGGCTGCACCGAACGGCTTCCACGCCGGTGGCCTGCACGCCACGATGGTGGCCGGAGTGTTCTCCTCGGCTGCCGTCGCCGCGCGGCTGATGGGCCTGGATGCGGCCACCACGACGAACGCGCTCGGCATCGCCGGCAGCCAGGCCGGCGGCCTGCTGGCCTTCCTGGCCACCGGCGCCAGCACCAAGCAGCTCCATCCGGGCTTCGCCTCGCAGGCCGGCATCCTGGCCGCGCGGCTCGCCGCCGTCGGCGCTACCGGGCCGGAGACCGTCTTCGACGGACCGCACGGCGTGTACGACGCGCTCGCCCCTGCCTCCGTGGCCGGCGGGCGCGTCGACACCGGGGTCATCCTGCGCGACCTGGGCAGCAGCGACCCGCAGGGCTGGGAGACCACCCGGATCGGGATCAAGCCCTGGCCCACCTGCCAGCTGGCCCACGTCACCATGGCCGCCGCCCAGCTCGCCCTGGTCGAAGCTGGCGTCGCCGCCACCGAGCTCGCGGGCCTGCACGCGCAGGTGCACCCCGACTCCGCCTCGGTCGTCTGCGCGGGCGACCGCGACCTGACCCGCCCGGTGAGCCCGTACGCCGCCAAGTTCAGCCTGCCGTGGAGCGTCGCGGCGATCCTGCTCGACGGCCGGGTCGGTGTCGACACCTACGAAGCGGCCAACCTGGACCGCCCCGAGATCAGCGCGCTCGCGGCCCGGATCACCTGGGACGTCACCGACGGCGCCGGTGTCGTCGCTGCCGACGCCGCCGGCGACGTGGTGCTCACCCTGGCCGACGGGGGCACCGTCTCCGCACACCTGGAGCGCAGTCCCGGCGGCGGCACCAACCCGCTCTCCGACGAGGCCCTGTTCACCAAGCTCCAGGGCAACGTCGGCACCACCGCGGGCGAGCTCGCCGCCGCCGTGCACTGGCTGGCCGACGTACCCGACCTCACCGAGATCCTCGCCCTCGCCGCGGCCGCGGCGACCCCTTCCGCCCAGGAGGCCACCGCATGACCCTGTCCGCCATCAAGCCCGCCGAGTTCGGCTGGTTCCCCTACGAGGGGTTCACCTTCTGCCTCGGGCTCAGTGAGGGTGACAGTGCCTGGACCTCGGGCCACACCTCGGCCCGCCACGACGAGGCGCTCGGCAAGATGACCGTGTCGGGCTCGATGGAGGAGCAGGCGCGGATCGCCTACGCCAAGTGCCTGGCGATCCTCGAGGGTGCGGGCTTCGGCCCCGAGGACGTCACCCGGGTCAGCGAGAACGTCACCGTCGCCGGCCTGCCGGCGTACGAGGAGGCCGCCGGCGTACGCCGTGAGCTGCTCGGCGACCGGCCGACCGTGCGGACGGTCGTCGTGGAGCGCCTGGTGCGCCGCGCGGCGTGGCTCGAGATCGAGCTGCACGCGGTCAAGGGCGGCGGCCGGCAGCTGCGGGTCGCCTCCGAGGCCCGCGAGGCCGGCACCTGGCAGGCCTCCTCGATCACCGAGGGCCAGGACGGCGTCGTCTACCTGCCGACCGTGACCCCGATCGACGAGCACGGCGACGTGGTCGCGCCGGGGGACTTCGGGGCGCAGTACCGCTACGTGCTCGAGAAGGCCGGCGTGCTGCTCGAGCAGGTCGGGCTGACCCTGGGCCACGCGGTCACGACGTACGACTACTCCACGCCCGACACTCGCGCCGTCTACCGCGGCACCCACAAGGTCCGCAAGGAGCTGCTCGGCGACAACGAGGGCGGCGTCTACCCGGGCGCGGGCGGCATCCTGATGAGCCAGCTGCACGTCCCGGGTGCGCTCGTGGCCATCGACGTCACCGCCTCGCGGCACCCGCTGGAGATCGTCAACCCGGGCTGGTCGCGCTACGACACGCTGACCTACGCGCCGGGCGTGAAGGCCGGCCGCACGCTGTTCATGTCCGGCTTCGCGGCCCTCGACATGGAGACCCAGCAGGCCCTGCACGCCGACGACCTCGGCGCCCAGGCCGAGACGACGTACGGCGCGATCCTGCACCTCCTGGAGTACGCCGGCCTCGGCCCGGCCGACCTGCTGGAGACGACGGAGTACTGCGTGGAGTCGGCCGTCGGGGACTACAAGGCGGTCGCCGAGGTCCGCGAGCGGCTGCTCGGTCCGCCGTGGCCCGCCTCGACCGGAGCGCTGTGCCACAGCCTGCTGCGGCCGGAGTTCCTGCTCGAGGTCTTCCCGACCGCGCTCTACCCGGAGGAGCAGCGATGAGCCTGCTCACCGACGAGGTCCGTGCCCTCGAGGGCCGGACCCGGGTCTACACCGCCCCGGAGCCGATCGGTGCCGCCGCGGGTCGGTACTTCGGCCTCGCGATCGGTGACGAGAACCCGCTCTACTCCGACCCGGCGTACGCCCGCGAGCAGGGGCTGGCCGGCGTGACCGCGCCGCTGACCCTGGTCTGCGAGACGAACCAGTACGCCGCCCTGCCGATGGACCACGAGGGGTACGCCGGCCACACCTGGGGCCTCGACATCCCCGGCACCCGGCAGGTCCGCGGCGGCAACAAGTACACCTTCCACCGCCGGATCCGCCCCGAGGACGTCGTCACCGCGACCTGGCGGATCACCTCGGTCACCGAGAAGATCACCGGGTCGGGCAACGCGATGCTGGTCGTCGGATCGACCGCGACGTACACCGGTGCCGACGGCGAGCTGCTCGCCGAGAACGCCGAGACCATCATCTTCGTCGGGCTGGAGAAGAAGGCATGAGCGAGACGTTCCCGACCACGTTCGTCGACCACTCGAGCATCGCCGTGGGAGACGCCGTGCCGGCGCTGGAGCGGACCATCGGCCTGACCGACATGGTCGCCTACGCCGGCGCCACCTGGGACTGGCACAAGCTGCACTACGACACGGCGTACGTCGCGGAGAAGAAGCTGCCCGGCCCGATCGTCGACGGCCAGGTCTACGGCGCACTGCTGGTCGAGCAGCTCCAGGACTGGCTCGGCCCGCAGTCGTTCGTGCACGAGCTGGAGTTCACCTTCCGCAACCTGGTCTTCGCCGGCGAGACGCTGCGCTGCCAGGGCACGGTGACCGAGGTCGCCGCGGACCGGGTGAGTGTCGAGCTGAGCGTGGTCGTGGTGGCCGAGGACGGCACCGACTCTCGCGCTGCCGCCGCGCCGTGCCGCGCCGTGGTGCTGCTCGGCCGGCCCGACGGTCCGGGCGCGTCATGAGCACCGGCGTCGCGATCGTCGGGGCCGCCGAGTGCGACCTGGGCGTCACCGACTCCTCGATCCTGACCCTGCAGGCCCAGGCCGTCACGCGCGCGCTGGCCGACGCCGGCCTCACCCTGGCCGACGTGGACGGCATCGCGAGCACCGGCGTCTCCCGCTTCTCCGCGACCCAGCTGGCCGACTACTTCGGGATCGTGCCGACCTGGACGGACTCGACCTTCGCCGGCGGCAGCGCCTACGAGATGTTCGTGGCCCGGGCCGCCCAGGCGATCGCGGCCGGCCAGTGCAGCACCGTGGTGATCACCTTCGCCTCGAACCAGCGCTCGGCCCGCTCGCGCCGGCTCGGCGGTGTCCACGAGGCGTGGATCCCCGAGGCGCAGTTCGAGGAGCCCTACGACCCGCTCTACCCGCTGTCGTACTACGCGATGGCGGCCCAGTCCTACCTGCACAGGTACGGCGGCACCCGCGAGCAGCTCGCCGAGGTCGCGATCGCCGCCCGGGAGTGGGCGCTGCTGAACCCGCAGGCGTTCCGCTACGGCAAGGGCTCGCTGAGCGTCGAGGACGTCGTCGGCTCGACGATGATCTCCAGTCCGTTGACCGCGGCCGACTGCTGCCTGGTCACCGACGGCGGGGGAGCGGTCGTGCTCACCTCGACCGAGCGCGCCCGCGACCTGAGACAACGGCCGGTCGAGGTGCTCGGCTACGGCGAGCGCACCACGAACACCTCCTTCACCGCGGTGGCCGACCTGGCCGTCCCGGGTGCCCGCGGCGCGGTCCAGGACGCCTACGCGCGCGCCGGGATCACCGCGGCCGACGTCGACGTCGCGGAGGTCTACGACTCCTTCACCATCACCGCGGCCCTCAGCGTCGAGGCGCTCGGGCTCTGTGGTGTGGGCGAGGCGCTCGACTTCATCGCCGACGGCCGGATCCGGCCCGGCGGGGCCCTGCCGCTCAACACCAACGGCGGCGGGCTGTCGTACTGCCATCCCGGCCAGTACGGCGTGCTGCTGCTCGTCGAGGCGGTCCGCCAGCTGCGCGGCGAGTGCGGGGAGCGTCAGGTCCCCGGAGCCGAGATCGCGGTCGCGCACGGCACCGGCGGCATCCTGTCCACGCACGCGACGGTCGTCCTGGGGGTGGCCCGATGAGCTCGATGAGCACCGACTGGATCCCCGGCGAGGTCCCGCCCGCCGACGAGAACAGCGCGGCCTACTGGGCGGCCACCGCCGAGCACCGGCTGACCGTGCAGTCCTGCACCGCCTGCGGCCGGGTCCAGCACCCGCCGCGTGCCCTGTGCACCGGCTGCGGATCGATGGCGGACCTGGCCCAGGTCGACGCCGCCGGCACCGGCGTCGTCGACACCTTCACGGTCGTGCACCGACCGCCGCGTCCGGAGCTGACGGCGCCGTACACGATCGCGCGCGTGCGGCTGGCCGAGGGGCCGGTCGTGCTGACCCGCCTCGAGCCCCCCGCACCGGGCGACGGCGGCTGGCGGATCGGTGACCCGGTCCGCGTCGCCTGGGTCGACCTGCCCGACGGGCGCGCCCTCCCGTACTTCACCCCCTCCTCTCCCGACCCGACCAAGGAGCACTGATGGACTTCAAGCTCGACGAGGACCAGCGCGAGTTCAAGGCGCTGCTGCGCCAGTTCGTCGACAAGGAGATCGTCCCGGTCGCCCGCGAGTGGGAGCAGTCCGGCCGCTACCCGACGGAGATCGTCGACGGCATGAAGGAGATGGGGCTCTTCGGCATCACCGTGCCCGAGGAGTACGGCGGACTCGACCTGGACCCGGTCTCGTTCGCGCTGGTCTTCGAGGAGATCGCCCGCGGCTGGATGGGCATCGCCGGCATCCTGGGCAGCCACTCGCTGGCCTGCCGGCTCATCGCCATGCACGGCACCGAGGAGCAGAAGGACAAGTACCTCCCGGGTCTGGCCACCGGCGAGCGGCGTACCGGCATCGGCCTGACCGAGCCCGACGCCGGCACCGATCTGCAGGGCATCCGGACCACCGCGCGTCTCGAGGGCGATCACTACGTGGTCAACGGTTCGAAGATGTGGATCACCAACGCCCGGTACGCCGACCCGCTGCCGGTGCTGGTCAAGACCGACCCGTCGGCCTCGCCCGCGCACCGGGGGATGAGCGTGCTGCTGATCGAGGCCGACACTCCTGGCTACGAGGTCACCAAGGACATCCCCAAGCTGGGCTACAAGGGCACCGAGTCGTGCGAGATCACGCTGAGCGACGTGCGGGTGCCGGTCACGCAGCTGGTCGGCGGGGTCGAGGGTCGCGGCATGCAGCAGGTGCTCTCGGCCCTGGAGTGGGGCCGGGTCAACATCGCGGCCCGCTCGGTCGGCATCGCCCAGCGCGCGCACGACGAGGCGCTGGCCTATGCGAAGCAGCGCAAGGCGTTCGGTCAGCCGATCTCGGAGTTCCAGGCGATCCAGCTCAAGCTCGGCGAGCTCGGCACCCAGGTGCAGGCGGCCCGGCTGATGGCCTACTGGGCGGCGGACGCCGTCCGCGACGGTCGCGCCGACGGCGCCACCGGGATGGCGAAGATCTTCTGCTCCGAGGTGGCCCTGCAGGCGGCGATCGACGCGATGAAGGTGCACGGCGGCTACGGCTACTCCACCGAGTTCGAGGTGGAGCGGCTCTACCGCGACTCGATCCTGATGAGCATCGGCGAGGGCACCAACGACGTGCTGCGCACCGTCGTCGCGAAGTCGCTGCTGAAGGGGGAGACCCGTGTCGGCTGACCGTCGTGACTTCGTGGCCCGCTCGGCGCTCTACGTGCCCGGCAACGCCGAGGACAAGCTCGCGCGGATCCTCGAGCGGGGCGCCGACGAGATCATCCTCGATCTCGAGGACGCCGTCGCTCCCAAGGACAAGGACCGGGCGCGCGAGACGACCCGGATCTGGCTGCACGACCTCCCGGTGCTCGACAACGTCGGGGTGTGGGTGCGGGTCAACCCGGGCCCGATGCGGGAGGCCGACGTGCGTGCCATGGCGGGTGCCCCGGCGCTGACGGGGTTCCTGGTCGCCAAGACCGAGACCGTCGACGAGCTGTTCGACCTCGACAAGCTGCTGGCCTCGCTCGGCTCGACCGCCGGGGTGGTGCCGCTGCTGGAGAGCGCCCGGGCGATCCTGCGCGCCGGCGAGCTCGCGCGCGCCCCGCGGGTGCAGCGGCTTCAGGTCGGCGAGGCCGACCTGCGTGCCGACGTCGGCATCACCCCCGGCCCGGACGAGCGGGAGCTGCTCTACACCCGCTCGCACGTCGTACTCGCCTCCGCGGCCGCGGGCATCAAGCCGCCGATCGCGCCGGTCTCGACGAACTTCCGCGACCTCGACGCCTTCCGGGCCTCGACCGTCGAGCTCGCCCGGCTCGGCTTCGTCGGCCGCGCGTGCATCCACCCGGGGCAGGTGGCGGTGGCCAACGAGGTCTTCACGCCGACCCCCGATGAGGTCGACGCGGCGCGCACGCTGGTCGGGCGCTGGGAGTTCGCCGGCGCCGGGGTTGCGGTGGACGACGACGGCAGGTTCGTCGACGAGGCCGTGATCCGCCAGGCCCGGCTGGTGCTGGCCCGCGCCCGCTGATTGCCCGTCTGCCGGGAGTTCCGCCCGTGGTCCACGGCGAATTAACACGATCGTTTCCGGAAATCGTAGGCGAACCCGTGGATATCGTATATTCTCGCATGAGACGTAGACCACACCGGTAGTGGTGGGGTCGGCACGAGGAGGATGAATGCGTATACGCAGGTATGTGGGCTTGGCCGTGGGGGCCCTGGTCGCCAGCGCCATGTCCATTCCGATGTTGGGCTCGCCGGCCTCAGCCGCGCCGAGCGCTCTCACGTTGACGCGGGACTTCTCGTGCACCAACGGCTCGTTCAACCTGCCGTACACGGTGGTCTCGGAGGCCACCGCGGCCGGCACGGTGGTGACGGCGTCGCTGAGCGACATGCCGGGCACCGGGTTCCCGACGGGCCTGAAGGTCGCGGGCTTCGAGGTCGACCTGGGCGTCGACCTGAACGGTGAGTCGGTGGCCCTGGAGGGGGCGCTGACCTACCCGGCGCCGATCGCTGGCGGTGGTGCCGGTAACACGGTGCAGTACGAGATGCCGGACCTGAGTGGTACGCGAGTGGGGACTGCTGACCTGGCATCCGGGTCGATCGAGTCGCTGGCGATCAACATGCGCGCCGGGTTCCAGTTCAACCCCGCGGTGCCGGTCACGATCTCCGACAATCCGCTGACGTGCACCCCGGGGGCGGCCAGCTCGACCCTGGTGACCACCCGGGACTTCTCGTGCACCAACGGCTCGTTCAACCTGCCGTACACGGTGGTCTCGGAGGCCACCGCGGCCGGCACGGTGGTGACGGCGTCGCTGAGCGACATGCCGGGCACCGGGTTCCCGACGGGCCTGAAGGTCGCGGGCTTCGAGGTCGACCTGGGCGTCGACCTGAACGGTGAGTCGGTGGCCCTGGAGGGGGCGCTGACCTACCCGGCGCCGATCGCTGGCGGTGGTGCCGGTAACACGGTGCAGTACGAGATGCCGGACCTGAGTGGTACGCGAGTGGGGACTGCTGACCTGGCATCCGGGTCGATCGAGTCGCTGGCGATCAACATGCGCGCCGGGTTCCAGTTCAACCCCGCGGTGCCGGTCACGATCTCCGACAACCCGCTGACCTGCACGGCCGTCCCCGAGCCCAGCGCGGTCACGCTGACCGAGGACTTCTCGTGCACCAACGGCTCGTTCAACCTGCCGTACACGGTGGTCTCGGAGGCCACCGCGGCCGGCACGGTGGTGACGGCGTCGCTGAGCGACATGCCGGGCACCGGGTTCCCGACGGGCCTGAAGGTCGCGGGCTTCGAGGTCGACCTGGGCGTCGACCTGAACGGTGAGTCGGTGGCCCTGGAGGGGGCGCTGACCTACCCGGCGCCGATCGCTGGCGGTGGTGCCGGTAACACGGTGCAGTACGAGATGCCGGACCTGAGTGGTACGCGAGTGGGGACTGCTGACCTGGCATCCGGGTCGATCGAGTCGCTGGCGATCAACATGCGCGCCGGGTTCCAGTTCAACCCCGCGGTGCCGGTCACGATCTCCGACAACCCGCTGACCTGCACGGTGGTCCCCGAGCCCGCCGTCGAGACCGCGACGACGCTCGTCGCGACCTCGCCCGCCCCGGGTGCGGTCAGCCTCGCCGCGACGGTGGCTCCGGTCGCTGCCGGCACCGTCGAGTTCTTCGAGGGTGAGACCAAGGTCGGCGAGCAGGCGGTCGCCGAGGGTGCCGCCACGCTGAGCCTGACCGGCGTCGCTGCCGGCCAGCACAGCTACCGTGCCGACTTCGTGCCCACGGACGCCGCGGCGTTCGAGGGTTCGTCCTCGACGGTGCAGGACGTCACCGTGGCCGCAGTGCCGGCCGCGGCGACGGCCACCGCGCTGACCGGGTCCTCCCCGGCTGCCGCGCAGGTTGCCCTCTCGGCGACGGTCACCCCGACCGCTGCCGGCCAGGTCCAGTTCTTCGAGGGTGCCGTCAAGGTCGGCGAGAAGGTCGTCGCCTCGGGTGCCGCCGCTGTGGGTCTGACCGGCGTGAGCGCCGGTGAGCACAGTTACACCGCGAAGTTCGTGCCTACCGACCCCGCTTCGTACGTCGGGTCGACCTCGACCGTCGTCAAGGTGACGGTCGCTGCCGTGCCGCAGCCGGGCCCGTCGGCCGCCTGCGTCAAGGCCCAGGGTGACGTCACGACCACGGCTGCCGCGGTCAAGAAGGCCGACGCCAAGGTCAAGAGCACCAAGGCCGCGGTGAAGAAGGCGACCAAGGCCGTTAAGAAGGCCAAGGGCGCGAAGGCCAAGAAGGCCAAGGCGAAGCTGAAGAAGGCCAAGAAGGCCGCGACCAAGGCGGCCAAGGCGGCCAAGGCGGCCAAGTCGAAGCACAACGCTGCGACCGGTGCGGTCAAGGCCAACTGCTGACCGGCTGACATCCAGCTGAACCACTCGACGGTGCCCCGGTCCTTCCCTGAAGGGTCGGGGCACCGTCTCGTCCGACGTCCCAGCAGGAGGAACGCATGACCATCTCCACGAAGAGTGCCGTCGTCACCGGCAGCACCAAGGGCATCGGCTTCGCGCTCGCCCGCGAGCTGCTCCGCCGCGGCCAGCACGTCGTCGTGTCCGGCCGCAGTCAGGCCGCCGTCGACGAGGCGACCGGCAAGCTCCAGCCCGAGGCCACCGGCGGTGCACAGGCCGTGGGCGTCGTGACCGACGTGACCGATCCTGCCCAGGTGCAGGCGCTGTGGGATGCCGGTGTCTCGGCGTTCGGTGCGGTCGACCTGTGGATCAACAACGCCGGCGTCGCCTACACGATGCGCACGATCGTCGAGACCACCTCCGAGGAGGTGGCGACCATGATCGGCACGAACATGCTCGGGACCATCAACGGCGCTCAGGTCGCCGTACGCGGTATGACGGCCTCGGGCGGGGGTCGAGTGTTCAACGTCCTCGGCGGCGGCAGCGACGGCAGCATCCGTCCCGGCATGGGCGTCTACGCGGCCACCAAGCGAGGTCTCGACATGTTCACCAGGGCCCTGGTGCGGGAGGTCGAGGGCACGTCCGTGCGGGTCGGTCAGGTCCGGCCCGGCATCCTGATCACCGACGGGTGGCTGCGCGAGGCGCAGACCCACCCCGAGTCGGTCTCCAGCCAGCGCAAGATGCTCAACATCCTGGTCGACCACGTGGACGACGTAGCGCCGTACCTGGTGGACCAGATGCTCGCCAGCTCCAAGAACGGCGACGAGATCGCCTGGCTGACCACGGGCCGGATGATGCGGAAGTTCCTGGGGAGCAAGCAGGACAAGCTCGCCCGCTACGGCCTGTAGCCGCAGCGGGTCCGCTCGTCAGGACTCGATGTCGACGACGACCTTGCCGACGTTCTGCCCGCCCATCAGGCGGGCGAACGCGGTCGGGGCCTGCTCGATCCCCGAGTAGTGGTCCTCGACCGTGACGAGCTCCCCGGAGGCGAGCAGCGCCCCGACGTGCTCGACGTGCTCGGACGAGAGGTCGGCGTGGTCGAAGACGACCATGCCGACCACCTCGGCCCGGGCGGCCATCACGGCGCCGGCGCGCAGCCGCGTCGGCGCGCTGCCGTTGTACTGGTCCATCAGGCCGCACAGCGAGACCCGCGCACCGATCGCGAGCCGCTCCATCACCACGTCCAGGGTCTCCTGGTCGCCGAGGTGGAGGTAGGCGTGGATCCCGTCCGGGCAGGCCGCGGCGAGCTCGTCGGCCAGGTCGGGGCCACGTCGTACGACGGCGTCGTAGCCCAGGGGTCCGTCGGCCAGCTTCGCCTTCTCCTCGGAGCCGACGATCCCGACGGTCCGCGCGCCGGCGAGCCGCGCGAGCTGGCCCGCGACGGCGCCGACGCCACCGGTGGCGGACCCGATGACGACGGTCTCCCCGGCGACCGGTCGGAGCTGCCGCACGTGGCCGGCGTACGCCGTCAGCCCCGGCATGCCGAGCGCCCCGAGGGCCGCGGAGAGCGGCACGCCCGCCGGCACCGACACCGGAGTGGCCGCGGCGCCGTCGACGACGGTCTCGGCCCGCCAACCGGTCTCGGCGAGCACGTGCTGTCCGACCGCGAGCCCCGGGAACCGCGACTCGACGACCTCGCCGACCGAGCGGCCCGGCGGGACGTCACCCGGGCCGACCGGGGCGTCGCCGAGGTGCCGGCCGCCGAGGGTGGAGCGCTGGTACGGGTCGAGCGAGAGGCTGCGGACCGCGATCCGCACCTGCCCGTCGACCAGCGGGGAGCGGGGGAGGCGTACGACGCGGAAGTCCGCCGGCGTCGGGACGCCGTCGGGGACGCGGGCGAGCACCACGGCCGCCGGGTCGCTCGGGTTCTGCTGCGGATCCATGTGCGCTCCTGAGGCTCGGTGAGAGGCTTGATCATATATGATCTAGAGGTGGTCGAACCTGCTTATGACGTCGTGGTGGTGGGCGCCGGTCCGGCCGGCCTGACCTGCGCCAGCCGAGCCGCGCGGGGCGGAGCCCGGGTGCTGCTGGTCGAGAAGGACCGGCGGATCGGCGGCACCCTGCACCTCAGTGGCGGGCACCTCTCCGCCGGGGGGACCAGCCTCCAGCGGGCGCGGGGCATCGAGGACAGCCCGGACCTGCACCTCGCCGACATCTACCGGATCAGCAACGACACCGGCCGCAAGGACCTGATCGCCCAGGTCGTCGAGCACGCGCCCGAGACGATCGAGTGGCTGGTCGAGGCCGGGATGCCGTTCGACCCGGAGTCCCCGCGGATCGTCTACGGGCACGAGCCCTACGAGATCCCGCGCACGGTCTACGGCATCGAGGGCGGGCTCTCGGTCCTCCAGGTGCTCCAGGCCGAGGTCGAGTCCACCGTCGCCGGCCACGACCTGACGCTGTGGACGAGCGCGCCGGTCACCGGCCTGCTCACCGACGGGAGTGGTCGCGTGGTCGGCATCGAGGTGTATCGCGACGGCGTCGAGGTCGAGGTGAGGGCCCCGGCCGTGGTCCTCGCGACGGGCGGGTACGGCGCCGACGGCGAGCTGTTCGCCGAGCGGCACGGCGTCGAGCTGGTGACGGTCGCCTCGAAGACCTCGACCGGTGACGGCATCCACCTCGGCACGAGCGTGGGCGCCGCGATCCAGGGAGAGGGGACCTACCTCCCGACCTTCGGCGGGATGCGCGACCCGCAGAGTCCGCACCGGGCCAACTGGGCCGAGCGGGCGCTGCTGACCACGGAGCGTCCGCCGCGCGAGATCTACGTCGACGGCACCGGCCGGCGCTGGATCGCCGAGGACGAGCCGTCCATCGACGTCAAGGAGCGCGAGCTGACCGCGCTGCCCGACCAGGTCTTCTGGATGGTCTTCGACGACGACGCGGTCTCCCGGGCCGGGGTCGGCGAGCCCCCGCTCGTGCTCGGGTGGGGTCCGGAGGAGCTGCGCCGGCACGCGAACGTCCGGCCCGGCGTGCACGCCGCCGACACGCTCGAGGAGCTCGCCGCCCTCGCCGGGATCGATCCGGCCGGACTGGTCGGGTCCGTGGCGGCGTACAACCGGGCCGTCGAGGCAGGGGTCGACGGGGAGTTCGGTCGCCGGCACCTGCCCGCGCCGATCGCCGTACCGCCGTTCTACGCGCTGCACAACCAGGGCATCGCTGTGGTGACCTTCGACGGTCTCGACATCGACGACTCGTTCGCCGTGCGTGACGAGAACGGCGCGGTCATCGGCGGCCTGTTCGCGATCGGCGAGGTGATCGGCGCCGGCGCGACCTGCGGCAACAGCTTCTGCTCCGGCATGGTGCTCACCCCGGCCCTGGTCTTCGGTCGGCTGCTCGGCGACCGACTGGCTGCGGGTTCGAGAATTTCCTAAGGCCTGTTGTACTCTGCCTAAACAGTTTAGGTAGAGGAGTGCGGATGGCACGCGCAGGACTGACCCCGGACCGGCTGGTCCGGGCCGGGGCGGAGCTGGCCGACGAGGTCGGCTTCGCCCACGTGACGGCGTCGGCCGTCGCCCGGCGCTTCGGCGTGCAGGTGGCGAGTCTCTACTCCCACGTCCGGGGCACCGAGGACCTGCGCACCCGGATCGCACTGCTCGCCCTGGAGGAGCTCGCGGACCGCGGTGACGCGGCGCTGGCCGGCCGGGCGGGCCGGGACGCCCTGGTGGCCCTCGGCGACGTCTACCGCGACTACGCGCGCGAGCACCCCGGGCGGTACGACGCCGCCCGGCACCGGCTCGACCCGCAGACGGCCGCGGCGAGCGCGGGTCCCCGGCATGCCGCCCTGTCGCGGGCGGTGCTGCGTGGCTACGACCTCAGCGAGGTGGACCAGACGCACGCGGTCCGGCTGCTCGGCAGCGTGTTCCACGGCTTCACCAGTCTCGAGGCCGCCGGGGGCTTCGAGCACTCCATGCCCGACGCACAGGAGAGCTGGACCCGGATCCTGCTCGCCCTCGACACGACCCTCAGGAGCTGGTCCGCATGATCACCGTCCCCCTCACCCCCGACCTCATCCGCGGCGCGATCGAGCTGGAGGAGACCGCGACCGGCCTGCTCCCGCACCGGCTGCCGGGCTGGGCCCGCGCGCAGGTCGCCGACGCTCAGCTGACGATGGCCGAGTCGCAGCCGGCCGGCGTACGCCTGGTGCTCCGCACGGCCGCGACCGTCCTCGAGCTCGACACCATCCCGACCAAGCGCGCGTACGCCGGCGCGCCGCCCCGCCCGGACGGGTGCTACGACCTGGTCGTCGACGGCGAGCCGCTCGGCCGCGGGACCGTGACCGGCGGCCGCACCCTGGCGATCGACCTGGCCACCGGCTCGTTCGAGCTGCTGGCGGGGGAGCCGGGCACGCTCCGGTTCGACGACCTCCCCGCGCGGGTCAAGGACGTCGAGATCTGGTTGCCGCACGACGAGACCACGGAGCTGGTCGCGCTCCGTGCGGATGCGCCCGTGGCGCCGGTGCCCAGCGGCGAGCGGCCGGTCTGGCTGCACCACGGGAGCTCGATCAGCCAGGGCTCCAACGCCGCCACCCCGACCGGCACCTGGCCGGCCGTGGCCGCGCGGCTGGCCGGCGTCGACCTGGTCAACCTGGGCTTCGGCGGCAGCGCGCTGCTGGACCCGTTCGTCGCCCGCACCCTGCGCGACACCCCGGCCGACCTGGTCAGCGTCAAGGTCGGGATCAACCTGGTGAACACCGACCTGATGCGGCTGCGCGCCTTCACCGCCGCCGTTCACGGCTTCCTCGACACGATCCGCGAGGGCCACCCGACCACGCCGCTGCTGGTGGTATCGCCGACGTACTGCCCGATCCACGAGGACACCCCCGGCCCGGCGGCCGTCGACACCACCGCGATGGCCCAGGGCCGGCTCGGCTTCCGCGCGACCGGCGACCCCGCCGAGGTCGCGGCCGGCAAGCTGACCCTGCGCGTGGTCCGCGCCGAGCTGGCCCGGATCGTCGCCCAGCGCTCGGCCATCGATCCGCACCTGCGCTACCTCGACGGCCAGGAGCTGTACGGCGCGGGCGACCACGACGAGTTGCCGCTGCCCGACGACCTGCACCCGGACGCCGCCACCCATCTTCGGATCGGGGAGCGGTTCGCCGGGCTGGCGCTCTGAGGGGGAGCTCGGCGGGGTCGGGCGGGCGCAGGACCACCGAACCGCCGGCGGCCGCCTCAGGGGCCGACGTACGACGCCAGATGCTCGCCGGTGAGCGTCGACTGCGCCGCGACCAGGTCGGCCGGGGTGCCCTCGAAGACCACCCGGCCGCCGTCGTGGCCGGCGCCGGGACCGAGGTCGACGATCCAGTCGGCGTGCGCCATCACGGCCTGGTGGTGCTCGATGACGATCACCGACTTCCCGGAGTCGACCAGCCGGTCGAGCATGCCGAGGAGGTTCTCGACGTCGGCGAGGTGCAGGCCGGTGGTGGGCTCGTCGAGGACGTAGACGCCGCCCTTCTCGCCCAGGTGCACGGCGAGCTTGAGGCGCTGCCGCTCGCCGCCCGACAGCGTGGTGAGCGGCTGGCCGATGGTGAGGTAGCCGAGCCCGACGTCGGCGAGCCGGGCCAGGATCTTGTGGGCCGCCGGGAGCTTTCCGGCGCCGTCCGGGCCGAAGAAAGCCTCCGCCTCGGCGACCGACATCGCGAGCACCTCGCTGATGTCCCGGCCGCCGTAGGAGTACTCCAGCACCGACGCGTCGAAGCGCCGGCCCTCGCAGACCTCGCACGGGGTGGCCGTGCCGGCCATGATCCCGAGGTCGCTGTAGATGACGCCGGCGCCGTTGCAGTTCGGGCAGGCGCCCTCGGAGTTGGCGCTGAACAGGGCGGGCTTGACGCCGTTCTCCTTGGCGAACGCCTTGCGGATCGGCTCCAGCAGTCCGGTGTACGTCGCGGGGTTGCTGCGCCGCGAGCCCCGGATCGCGCCCTGGTCGATCGAGACGACGCCGTCGCGCCCGGACACCGAGCCGCGGATCAGCGAGCTCTTGCCGGAGCCGGCCACGCCGGTCACCACGACCAGCACGCCGAGCGGGAGGTCGACGTCGACGTGCTGCAGGTTGTGGGTGCTCGCGCCGCGGACCTCCAGCGCGCCGGTGGCGGTGCGGACCGACTCCTTCAGGGCGGTGCGGTCGCCGAGGTGCCGGCCGGTCAGGGTGTCGCTGGCGCGCAGGCCCTCGACGCTGCCCTCGTAGACCACCTGGCCGCCCGCGGAACCCGCCTGCGGGCCGAGGTCGACGGCGTGGTCGGCGATCGCGATCGTCTCCGGCTTGTGCTCGACGACGAGCACCGTGTTGCCCTTGTCGCGCAGCTGCAGCAGCAGCTGGTTCATCCGCTGGATGTCGTGCGGGTGCAGGCCGATCGTCGGCTCGTCGAAGACGTAGGTGACGTCGGTCAGCGAGGACCCGAGGTGCCGGATCATCTTGGTGCGCTGCGCCTCGCCGCCCGAGAGGGTGCCGGAGGGCCGCTCGAGGCTGAGGTAGCCCAGCCCGATCTCCACGAACGAGTCGAGGGTGTCGCCCAGGGCGTCGAGCAGCGGTTTGACCGGCGGCTCGTCGAGGTCGCGGATCCAGGTCGCCAGGTCGCTGATCTGCATCGAGCAGAGCTCGGCGATGTTCCTGTCGCGGATCTTCGACGAGCGCGCCTGCTCGCTGAGCCGGCTGCCGCCGCAGTCGGGGCAGGTCGAGAACGTGACCGCGCGCTCGACGAACGCGCGGATGTGCGGCTGGAGCGCGTCGACGTCCTTGGCGAGGAAGGACTTCTTGATCTGGGGGACCAGACCGAGATAGGTCAGGTTGATGCCCTCGACCTTGATCTTGGTGGCCTCCTTGTGGAGGAGGTCGTCGAGCTGCTTCTTGCTGTACTTCTTGATCGGCTTGTCGGGGTCGAACCAGCCGCAACCGCGGTAGATCCGGCCGTACCAGCCGTCCATGCTGTAGCCCGGGATGGTGATGGCACCCTCGTTGAGCGACTTCTCCTCGTCGTACAGCGCCGTCAGGTCGATGTCGTTGACGGCTCCGCGGCCCTCGCAGCGCGGGCACATGCCGCCGATCAGCTCGAAGCTGCGTCGCTCCTTGGTCTCCCGGCCGCCCTTGTTGATCGTCACCGCGCCGGCGCCGCTCACCGACGCGACGTTGAAGGAGAACGCCTGCGGCGAGCCGATGTGCGGCGTGCCGAGCCGGCTGAACAGGATGCGCAGCATCGCGTAGGCGTCGGTCGCGGTGCCGACCGTCGAGCGCGGGTCGGTGCCCATCCGCTCCTGGTCCACGATGATCGCGGTGGTCAGTCCGTCCAGCAGATCGACCTCGGGCCGTGCCTGGGTCGGCATGAAGCCCTGCACGAACGCGCTGTAGGTCTCGTTGATCAGCCGCTGCGACTCCGCGGCGATGGTGCCGAAGACCAGCGAGCTCTTCCCCGATCCGGAGACCCCGGTGAATACCGTGAGCCGCCGCTTCGGCAGCTCGACGCTGACGTCACGCAGGTTGTTGACCCGGGCGCCGTGCACCCGGATCAGGTCGTGGCTGTCGGCGGGGTGCTGGGTCGGGCTCATACGACGCTCCTCGTCGGGGTTGTGCTCACGTGACCTCGAAGATCCGGATCCTCCTGCCGGAGGGGTTGCGGACCGCGCAGTCGCGCAGGCGAGCGCGGTCCGCGAGCCGCCCCGGAGTCATCCCGGCGAGCCTAGGACACACCGCCGACGAGCAGCCGGTCGTACGTCCGGACCTCTGGACCGGTCCACCCCCGAGGCCGGTCAGAACGCGGTCGACCCCGGCTTGATCACGCCGAGCACTGCAGCAAGGAGCACCATCGCCCAGATGCAGTAGACCCAGGGCTCGCTGCGCCGGATCGAGCCGACGATGCCCGCCTCGACCTCGGGAGTGGAGCCGCTCGTCATCAGCGTGCCGAACGACGGGCCGAAGGGCTTGAGCGCCCGCCGGATCATCACGCCGCAGAAGATGCAGAGCCCGTAGGCCAGCAGCTTGGCGCCCAACCACCGGGGGTTGGTGTCCACGCCGAACGGCTCACTCGCCGCGATCGTGTAGATCGCGAAGCCGATCAGCACCGCCGAGAGCAGGTAGCGCACCCACAGGTCCGCGGTGTGCCACAGCCGGGTGTGCGTGCTCCCGCCGCGAGCCTCGGCCAGCGAGACCGCCGCCCAGGCCAGCGTGCCGACCCAGGCCAGGGCCAGCATCCACCCGGTCAGGAAGAACTCCTCGCCCAGCGGCCCGTAGTACATGAGCGTCAACCCGCTGGCCCCGAACAGGATCAGCGAGAACCGCGGCGCCATGTCGCAGCCGACCATGATCTTGGCTGCGGTCGCCCGGGTCTCCGGGGAGAGCTCGGGCTTGATGATGAACCGGCTGGAGTAGTAGACGCCGAGGTCACCGCCGAGCCAGTACGTGAAGAGCAGCACGTGCAGGATGATCGCGACGGTGTGGCCGTTGAGGCCGTGGGCGGCCTCGACGGCGGCCCCCGCGGCGGCCGAGGAGTTCTCGGCCGCCGCGAGGGCAGCGGTGCTGAGCAGGGTCGACAAGGGTCAGATCACATCCCGTCGCCGTCCCAGCGGCCGCGCGAGCGACTGCGGACGGGCAGCGAGGAGATGATCGGGGCGGGGATCGGGTCCCCGTTCTTCCAGGTGACGCGGGCGCCCCAGTTGTGGGCCAGCTCGCCGGTGCGCTCGTCGGGGTGCTCGACGTCCCTGCCGGCCCAGCCCCAGTCGAGGTTGATCGACTCGCGGGCCGGGGCCTCGTCGTGGCTGTGGTCATGACCGTGGTCGTGCGAGTGATCGTCGTGCGAGTGGTCGTGGTCGTGGGAGTGACCGTGGTCGTCGCCGTGACCGCCCTGCAGCGAGTCGGCGTCGGCCCGCTTCATCGCGGCGATGATCGCGCGGACCGAGGGGTCCAGGCCGGTGCCCTGGTGCTTGACCGGGGTGTTGTCCTGGCCCTGGTCGATCTGGAACTGCCACGAGGCGGTCATCTGCCGCATGTCCTCCTCGGTGCGCCACGGCTCGGCCAGGTCGTGGGTCGAGGACGACCAGCGCGTCGGCTGGTGCGGCTCCTCGTTGAGACCCTCCGGCGTGTAGTTGACGCCGTCGCCGCCCCAGCGGACCCACTCGTTCTGCGTGTACCAGTTCTTCAGCTCGCCGTCCGAGCGGAGCAGCCAGGTGGCGCCGCCCTCCATCGTCGTGAAGTGGCCGTGCTTCACCCGCGCCGGGCGGAAGAAGTAGGTGCCGAGGTCCAGGGTGCCGAAGTTGTACTCCATGTGGCCCTGGGTCGTGTACGCCTCCTCGTAGCAGGGGTGGTGCGCGAGGCGGTGGTCCGACCAGCCCTCCTGGGCGTGCACCAGCCGGGTGTAGAAGCCGGTGACCGGGTCGACGTGGAGGTACTTGATGAACAGGCCCGGCATCGGGCCCGGGTTGGGGACGGCGTCCCACTTCATCGCCTCGGAGTCGATCACGATGAGGTCCTCGCGGGCGTCGGCCCAGCGCTGGGCGCCACCGAGCGAGTCGACCGCGTCGAAGCCGGCGTCGCCGTACTCGCGGTAGTGCAGCAGCTTGGTGCCCTCGGCGACCTTCAGGTAGTCGACCGGCACCCCCTTCGGTGCGTAGAGGTAGCCGCCCTTGCCGATCTTCCGGCCGCCGTAGTCGATCTCGCCCTCGAGCACGTAGTACTCGGTGTTGGCGTGGTGGATGCCGGCGCTGCGGCCCCAGCCGGTGTGGAAGTCCACGCGCAGCGAGGAGGAGCCGTCCTCCTCGTCGACCGAGAGCCGGCGCTCGCTGGCCCGGCCTTCGCCGCCGGGCAGCTCGGCGCCGTGCCAGACGTAGTCGTCTTCCTGGATGAGCTCGACGTGGGGTCGCACGTGTTCCTCCGATGGTGGTGGTGAACGGGGTGGGGCAGGTCAGTTGGTGCTGGGTCCGTCGCGCAGCTCGCGCTTGAGGACCTTCCCGCTCGCGTTGCGGGGGAGCGCGCCGATGGCGGCCCAGTGGCGGGGGATCTTGTAGCCGGCGAGTCGGTCGCGGCAGTGGCTCGTCAGCTCGGCGGAGAGGGCGTCGTCGAGGGATCGGCCGTCGCGGAGCACGACGTACGCCGACACCTCCTCGCCCCAGGCCTCGCTCGGTACGCCGACGACCGCGGAGTCCGCGACCGCGGGGTGTGAGGCCAGCGCGTCCTCGATCTCGCGGGGGTAGACGTTGAGCCCGCCGGAGATGATCAGGTCCTTCTTGCGGTCGACGATGTGCACATAGCCCTCGTCGTCGCGGACCACGACGTCACCACAGGTGAGGAAGCCGTCCTCGGTGGTGCACTCGGCGGTGGCCTCGGGGTTGTCGTGGTAGCCGTTCATCAGGAACGGCGAGCGGCTGAAGAGCTCGCCCGGCTCGCCCGCCGCGACCGGGTTGCCCGCGTCGTCGACGACGCGCAGCTCGGTCATGAACCAGGCGTGGCCCACGGAGCCGGGCTTGCGGTCCTGGTCGGCCGGGCGGAGGTTGGTGATGATGCCCGCCTCGGTCGAGCCGTAGAGCTCGTGGATGCCGCGGCCCGGGAACTCGCTCATCACCCACTGCTTCAGCGGCCACGGCAGCGCGGCCGCGTTGAAGTAGAGGGTGTCGAGCGCGCCGAGGTCGTGCTTCGCGACCGCCCCCTCGCCGAGCCCGCGCAGCATCTGCGCGTGGGTCGGCACCAGGAACGTCGACTGCACCCGGTCCCGCTCCATCAGCGCGAGGAACTCCTCGGGGTCCCAGTGGGGGAGCATGGTGACGGTGCCGCCGGCGAAGACCGGCGCGTAGCCGAAGGCGAAGCCCGCGCCGTGGTACATCGGCGCGACCGCCGCGGACGTACGACCCGGACCGAGGCCCCACTCGAGCGCGCTGAGGTAGAACGTCAGCGCCCGGCTGCGGTGGGAGATGACGACGCCCTTGGGGCGGCCGGTCGTGCCCGAGGTGTAGGCGATGCAGAACGCGTCGAGCTCGTCGACCGCGACGCCGGGGTCGCGGGAGTCGGCGCGGGCCAGCTGAGTGTCGTAGTCGGGGCCGAGCTGGGTGCCGCCGATGCCGAGCACGACGAGGCCGAGGTCGGCGAGGTCGCCGGCGACCGCGGCGAGCGCGTCGTCGAGGACCAGGGCGCGGGCGCCCGAGTGCTCGAGGATGTAGCGGCTCTCGCCGGGCGTCAGGCGCGGGTTGAGCGGGACCATCACGAGTCCGGCCTTAGCGATCCCGGCGGCGATCTCGGGGTACTCCAACCGGTTGCCGAGCAGTACGGCGACCCGGTCGCCGGGGCGCAGGCCCCGGCCGAGCAGGTGCTGGCCGAGCCGGCTCGCGCGCTCGTCGAGCGCGGCGAAGCTCAGGCGGCGGTCGCCGTCGATGACGGCCGTGGCGGTGGGCGACGCGAGGGCGAACTCGCGGATGCCTCCGGCGATCGAGAGTCCGGCTCCACCAGGGCGGATCGGCATGCGTTGCTCCCTTCGACGGACGAGTTCCTAGAGAATATACGATATTGAGAACCTCGGGAATGGGGACACCCCCGTCCGCTGTTGACCTCCACATGCAGATCGAGATCTGGAGCGACGTCGTTTGTCCCTGGTGCTTCGTCGGCAAGCGCCGCCTCGAGCGGGCGCTGGCCGACTTCGAGCACCGTGACGACGTCGAGGTCGTCTACCGGTCCTTCGAGCTGGACCCGACCGCGCCCCACCACGGCCACGAGCTGACGACCGGCGTGATCGCGCGCAAGTACGGCCGCAGCGAGGACGAGATGCGCGACATGCAGCAGCAGCTCATCGACACCGCGGCCGCCGACGGCCTCGAGCTCCGGCTCTTCGAGAACGTCCACACCAACACCATCGACGCGCACCGGCTCCTCCACCTCGCGCTCGAGGCCGGCGGTCCGCCGCTCCAGCGGACGCTGAAGGAGGCGCTGCTGACGTCGTACTTCACCCGGGCCGAGGACGTCGGCGACCACGCCGTGCTGACCGCGACTGCGGTGGCCGCAGGCCTGGACGCCGACCGGGTCGCCGCCGTCCTCGCCTCCGAGGAGTACGCCGACGCGGTGGCCGCCGACATCGCCCAGGCGCGGGCGTACGGCGCCACCGGGGTGCCGTTCTTCGTGGTCGACCGGAAGTTCGGCGTCTCCGGCGCCCAGCCCAGCGAGGTCTTCGCCCAGGTCCTCGACCGGGCCTGGACCGAGGCGCACCCGGTGTTGCTGACCGTCGGCGGCGACGCCGACGCGTGCGGTCCGGACGGGTGCTCGATCTAACAAAGGTTAGGCAGTCCTAAACGGACGGCGTACGATCTCGGTTCGTGCTCGCCAACTATCTGATCGGCCTCCGCGAGGGCCTCGAGGCCGGCCTGGTGGTCAGCATCGTGGTGGCGTACCTGGTCAAGACCGACCGGCGTCACCTGCTCCCGCGGATCTGGGCGGGGGTCGCGCTCGCCGTCGCGGTGAGCCTCGCCTTCGGAGCGGCGCTGACCTACGGTCCGCAGACGCTGACCTTCGAGGCGCAGGAGCTGATCGGCGGGTCGCTCTCGATCGTCGCGGTCGGCTTCGTGACCTACATGATCTTCTGGATGGCCCAGGCCGCGCGCAGCCTTTCGGGCGAGCTGCGCGGACGCATCGACGTCGCCGCCGAGGGCGGTCGCTGGTCGCTCGTCGTCGTCGCCGTGCTCGCCGTCGGCCGGGAGGGCCTGGAGACCGCGCTCTTCCTGTGGTCCGCGACCCGCGCCGGCACCCGCGACGCGGGCGGGGTCGCGCCGCCGACCTGGGAGCCGCTGCTCGGTGCGGGGCTCGGCATCGCGACGGCCGTCGTACTGGCCTGGCTGATCTACCGCGGCGCGGTCTCGATCAACCTCTCGCGCTTCTTCACCTGGACCGGCGCGTTCCTGATCATCGTGGCCGCCGGGGTGCTGGCGTACGGCGTCCACGACCTGCAGGAGGCCGGTGTGCTGCCCGGTCTGCACAACCTGGCCTTCGACGTCTCGGACACCGTCGACGTCAACAGCTGGTACGGCGCGCTGCTGAAGGGCGTCTTCAACTTCTCCCCGGCCACCACGTGGCTGGAGGCCGCGGCCTGGCTCCTGTACGCCGTGCCGGTCATGACCCTGTTCGTCCTCGGCGTCCGACGCCGTTCCACTCCCATCGAGAGAGAAACAGCCGATGCGTAAAGCGATCCTCGTGACCAGCCTGCTGGTCGCGATCCCGGCCCTCGCGGCCTGCGCCGAGAACACCGACGGCGCGAGCGGCGACCCCGACGACCCCCGGTCGCTGACGGTGGCCTCCTCGGCGGAGGCCTGCGAGCTCTCGGCCACCGAGGCTCCGGCCGGCACGCTCACCTTCGACGTCACCAACACCGGTGACCAGGTCACGGAGTTCTACCTGCTCGGGGACGACGGCCTGCGGATCGTCGCCGAGGTCGAGAACGTCGGCCCGAACATCAGCCGCAAGCTCACCGTCAACGCCCCGGCCGGCGAGTACGTCACCGCCTGCAAGCCCGGCATGACCGGCGACGGCATCCGCGACGCCTTCACGGTGACCGACTCCGAGGAGGAGGTGAAGGTCTCCACCGACGAGCAGGAGCTGATCACCCAGGCGCAGACCAACTACGCCGCCTACGTCCAGGACCAGTCCGACCAGCTGCTGGTCAAGACCCGCGAGTTCGTCGAGCTGTACGAGGGCGGCGAGGACGACGCCGCCCGTGCCCTCTACGCGGTGGCGCGCACCCACTGGGAGCGGATCGAGACGGTCGCTGAGTCCTTCGGCGACCTCGACCCGATGATGGACGCCCGCGAGGCCGACCTCGAGCCCGGTCAGAAGTGGACCGGCTGGCACAGGATCGAGAAGGACCTCTGGCCGGCGCGCGCCGAGAAGTACCAGGCGCTGACGCCCGAGGAGCGGGCGACGTACGCCCAGGACCTGCTGGCGAACACCGAGACCCTGGACACCCGGATCCAGGAGCTGGAGTTCACCGTCGACCAGATCGCCAACGGCTCGCGCGGCCTGCTCGAGGAGGTCGCCACCGGCAAGGTGACGGGCGAGGAGGAGTACTGGTCGCGCACCGACCTGTGGGACTTCCAGGCCAACGTGGACGGCGCCAAGGTCGGCTACGAGGGCGTCCGCCCGCTGGTCGAGCAGAAGGACCCCGAGCTCGCCGAGCAGCTCGACGCCCGGTTCGCCGAGCTCCAGGAGCTCCTCGACGCGCAGCGCTCCGGCGACGGGTTCGTGTTCTACGACGACCTGACCCCCGAGCAGGTCAAGGCGCTCTCGGACGCGGTCAACGCGCTGTCCGAGCCGCTCTCGAAGCTGACCGCTGCGGTGCTCTCCTGAGCGAGGCGGATGATGGTGTCGTGACCCGATTCTCTCGTCGTGGCCTCCTCGGCGGCGGTGCTGCCGCCGCCGGGGTGGCCGGTGCGTTCGTGGCCGGCCGCGCGTCGGACGCGGCTCCCTCAGCCGACGGGCCGGCGCGGGCCAAGGTGTATCCCTTCCGCGGCGAGCACCAGGCCGGCATCGACACCCCCGTCCAGGACCGGCTGCACTTCGCGGCCTTCGACGTACGCACCGACTCCCGCGAGGAGCTGGTCGAGCTGCTGCAGGCGTGGACCGAGGCGGCCGAGCGGATGACCCGGGGCGGCCCGGCCGGCGAGATCGGACCGGTCGAGGGTGCGACCAACCTGCCGCCCGACGACACCGGCGAGGCGATCGGGCTGCCGGCGGGCGGGCTGACCATCACGTTCGGCTTCGGGCCGTCGCTGTTCCGCGACGCCGACGGGCGGGACCGGTTCGGGATCGCCGAGCGGCTGCCCGAGGCGCTGCAGCGGCTACCGCACTTCCCGGCCGACAACCTCGACCCGGCCCGCTCCGACGGCGACCTGTGCATCCAGGCCTGCGCCGACGACCCGCAGGTCGCCGTGCACGCCATCCGCAACCTCGCCCGGATCGGGTTCGGCACGGTCGCGGTGCGCTGGTCACAGCTCGGCTTCGGCCGCACCTCGACCACGTCGGTGGGGGAGGAGACGCCGCGCAACCTGTTCGGCTTCAAGGACGGCACCGCCAACGTGAAGTCCTCGGAGGCCGCGGCCCTCGCCGAACACGTGTGGGTCGGCGCAGGTGACGACCCGCGAGGTGCCTGGCTGGCCGGCGGCTCCTACCTCGTCGCGCGCCGGATCAACATGACCATCGAGGTCTGGGACCGCCAGCCCCTCGGCGACCAGGAGAACTTCGTCGGCCGCACCAAGGCCACCGGCGCCCCGCTCTCGGGCGGCAAGGAGCACACGCAGCCGGACTTCGACCTGCCCGGATCGAACGGGCCGGCCATCCCCGTCGACGCCCACGTCCGCGTCGTACACCCCGACCTCCACGACGGCGCCCGGATGCTGCGCCGCGGCTACAACTTCGTCGACGGCTCCGACGCCCTCGGCGGGCTGAACGCCGGCCTGTTCTTCATCGCCTACGTCCGCGACCCCCGCACGCACTTCATCCCCATCCAGAACGCGATGTCCACCAGCGACGCGCTGATGGAGTACCTCAAGTTCACCGGCTCCGCCCTCTTCGCCGTCCCGCCCGGCGTGGCCCCGGGGGAGTACGTCGGCCAGTCGCTCTTCGCCTGACCCGGTGATCGAGCAGGAAGGCGCTCTGCGCCCGACCGGTGATCGAGCAGGAAGGCGCGCAGCGCCTGACGTTGTCGAGATCCAGTGAGCTTCCATATGGCGTCGGGTACGGCGGTGGGTTGCGGTCTCCGCTCGGCACCAGGTTGGTTCGAAGACGTTCAATGAAATAAGGGGCTCGTCGTTCGCAGCACTCGTCGTACCTGGTCGCGGCTGCTGGTCGGCTTACGGTTGCTTCGGGTCGACCGTCGTGGTCACCGCTGTGGAAGAACACCCGGACTGTCGGTGGCCTCGAATACATTACTGGTATGGCCAACGGTGAGCTCCACGACTGCGACGACGCATCCGCGTTGCTCGCGTTCGCGCGCGCCGAACGGCAGGCCGAGGCCCGGGCCGCTGCGAATCTGTTGGCGTCCGCGGTGGCCTGGGCGGCGATGCACTCCACCGACTCTCTCGACGAGGCTGCGGTGACCTTCTTCGGTGCGCAGGACGCGGTCACCATCGCCGGAGAGGGTGCCCCGTTGGTGGCGGAGTTCAGTGTGTTGGAGTTCGCCGCTGCGCTGGGACTCTCTACCGATGCTGGGCGGATCTACCTCGGGGATGCGGTCGAGCTCGCGCACCGGTTGCCGAGGATCTACGGCCGGGTCCAAGCGCTGGACCTGCCGGCGTGGAAGGCGCGGCGGATCGCGAAGTCCACCGTCGACCTCCCCATGCAGGGTGCGGCCTATGTGGACGCGCACCTGCACGCGGTGGCGCACAAGGTCTCGATCGCCCAGCTCGACCGGACGGTCGAGGAGGCGCGGGTGACGTACGACCCGGCCGAGGCGAAGGCGCGGTGGGAGGCGTCGTTCGAGAAGCGGCACTTCGACATCGAGTCCCAGCAGGTCTCCTTCGACGGCACCGTCGACGTCCACGGCACCCTGGATCTGGCCGACGCCCTCGACCTGGAGGACGCCGTCGCCCGCCGCGCCCGCGAGCTCGGCCAGCTCGGCCTCGACGTGCCGGTCGACATCCGCCGCTCGATCGCGGTCGGCGACCTGGCCCGTCGCCAGCTGTCGTTGGAGTTGAACACCGGGGAGCCCGACGACCGGCAGCGGAAGCGGCCGCGGCAGGTGGTCCTGCACGTGCACCTCTCCGAAGCCGCGCTCGCCGGGGCCGGGAGCGACCTGCACCTGGCGCGCGTGGAGGAGACCCGTTCGTTCGTTTCGGCCGACCAGGTAAGGACCTGGTGCGCCAACGGCGACACGCAGGTGGTCGTGAAGCCGGTCATCGACCTGGCTGGTCACGTCCACGTGGACGCCTACGAGACCCCGGACCGGCTCCGCGAACGCCAGGTGCTGCTGCAGCACTCGTGTGTGTTCCCGTGGTGTCGCAAGCCGGCCCGTCGGTGCGACTGCGACCACATCGACCCCGCCGCCCGCGGCGGACCCACCTGTGACTGCAACATCGCCCCGCTCTGCCGCCGGCACCATCGGGCCAAGACCCACACCAGGTGGCGTTACGACAAGCTCGACGACACCAGCTTCGTGTGGCGAAGCCCGAACGGTCTGGTCTTCAGACGCGACCACCTCGGCACCATCTCGCTCGACACCCTGCGGTCCTGACGACAAGCGGCACAGCACCGCCCGTCGGGGCTACAGTCGCGCCCCGGTCGTTCTCCCCGGTGCCGTGCCCTCAGCTGCGGTCCACCCAGCACCGGCTCCCGCCACTCGCGCCAGCCGGCGGCTCGGGATCAGCCCAGGCGACGTGGGTGCTCAGCCTGCTGACCTGATCAGCCCTGAGCGGCCCGCCACTCCTCGGCGGTGATGCCGAAGAGGGCGGACGGGCCGTCGTACCACCGCTCGACGACGCCGCGGTCGCTCATCCCGATCCGTTGCATCACGCCCTGCGACGGGTAGTTGTCGGTATGCGACACCGCGAGGATCTCCGGCAGTCCCGCGTCGAAGCCGTGCGCCAGCACCGCGCGGGCGGCCTCGCTCGCGTAGCCGTGACCCCAGGAGTCCGGGTGCAGGTGCCAGCCGATCTCGACCTCGCCGGCCTCGGCGTTGGGCAGGGTGACCAGCAGCACCGAGCCCGCGACGATGCCGGTCGCGCGCACCTCGACCGCCCAGAAGCCGAGCGGCGGGTGGGCGGATCGCTCGGCGTACCGGTCGACGCGCTGGTGCGCCTCGTCGAGGTCCTTCATCAGCACCGGCTCGCCGTCGCCCAGCCACTTCACGACCTCGATCCGGCTCTGGATGTCGAGCACGCGGTCGGCGTCGTCGTGGGTCCAGGGGCGGATCAGCAGGCGGTCGGTCTCGAGGTGCACCCGGGGAGCCTCGCACGGGAAATGGCCGAGACGCATCCGACTTCTCGGTGCCAGGATCCCGCTATGACCACCGCCTGGCTGCCCACCGACTGGCAGCACCCCACCCGCGTCGAGCTGTCGACCGGCCACCATCTCCGGCCGATCCACGCCGACGACACCGAGCTCGACATGCCGGCCGTGATGGGTTCGCGCGAGCGGCTCTGGTCGATCTACGGCGAGGCCTGGGGCTGGCCGCCCGAGACGATGACCGCCGAGCAGGACCGCGCGGACCTGCAGCATCACTGGGACGAGATCCAGGCCCACGAGTCCTTCAACTACGCACTCTTCGACGCCGCCGAGACCGAGTTGATCGGCTGCGTCTACATCGACCCGTCCAACCGGCCCGACGCCGACGCGGTGATCTCGTGGTGGGTGCGGGACGAGTACGTCGAGTCGCCCGTCGAGGCCGCTCTCGACGAGCTGGTGCCGCGCTGGATCTCCGAGGACTGGCCGCTCGAGGCGCCGTACTTCGGCATCTGATCGGGCACCGGGGGGCAGGTGCAGACCTTCCTCCCGTACGCCGACTTCGAGGCGTCCGCCCGGGCCCTCGACGCCAGACGGCTCGGCAATGAGCGGGTCGAGTGCCTCCAGGTCGTTCGCGGCCTGACCGTGCCCGGCTACGGCTGGCGGCACCACCCGGCGGTGAAGATGTGGCGGGGCCACCTCGAGGCGCTCGGCCGCTACTCGCTCACCTGCTGTGCGGTCTGGACCGAGACCGGACGCGCGGACACCTGCGCCACCGCGTCCTGAGACGGGTCCAGGTCGAGCACCCGCTCCACGCCGATCTCCTCCAGGAACCCCGCGTCGTGGCTCACGACCACCAGCGCGCCGCGGTAGGAGTCGAGCGCCGAGACCAGGGCGTCGTACGACGCGAAGTCGAGGTTGTTGGTCGGCTCGTCGAGCAGCAGCAGCTGCGGCGCCGGGTCGGCCAGGAGCAGCGCGGCCAGCGTCGCCCGGAACCGCTCTCCGCCCGACAGCGCGCCCACCTGCTTGTCCGCGGCCCGGCCACGGAACAGAAACCGCGCCAGCCGCGACCGGACCTCGGTGCGGTCGGCGCCGGGGGCGCGCGCGGCGACGTTCTCGGCGACGGTGAGGTCGTCGTCCAGCAGGTCGAGCCGCTGGGAGAGGTGGCCGACCGGCACCCGGGCCCGCCCGACCAGCATGTTCAGCAGGGTGGTCTTGCCGGAGCCGTTCGGGCCGACGATCCCCACCCGGTCGGGGCCGTTGATCTCCAGCTCGCCGCCGGCCAGCACCACCCGCCCGCGCGGCACCTCGGTGCCGGGCAGGTCGATGCGGATCTCACGGTCCTCGCGCAGCCGGGACTCGGCGACGTCGAGCCGGTCCTGCGCCGCGTCGAGCCGCTCCTCGTGCACCCGGCGGTACTTCGCCGCCGACTGCTCGGCCGCGTTCCGCTTCATGCCCGCGACGATCTTCGGGATCCCGCCGGCCAGCTGCGCCTGCCGGCCCTGTCGCCGCCGTTGGGCCAGCACCCGCTCGGCCTCGACCCGGTCGGACCGCTGCTTGCGCAGGTCGGCCCGCGCGGTGCTCACCGCCTGCTCGGCGGCGCCCTGCTCGGCCGCCACCTGGGCGGCGTACGACGAGAAACCGCCGCCGTACCACCGCACCGACCCGCCACGCAGGTCCCCGATCCGGTCCACCCGCTCCAACAGCTCCCGATCGTGGCTGACCACCAGCAGGGTGCGGGGCCAGGTCTCGACGAGGTCGTACAGCTGCTCGCGCGCGGCGCGGTCGAGGTTGTTGGTCGGCTCGTCCAGCAGCAGTACGTCGGGCCGCCGGATCAGCAGCCGCGCCAGGCCGAGCCGGGTGGCCTCGCCGCCGGACACCTCGCCGATCCGGCGGTCCAGCAGGTCGCCGGGCAGCCCGAGCCGCTCGAGCTCGGCGACCGCCCGCTCCTCGACGTCCCAGTCGTCGCCGATGACGTCGTACAGGTGGGGGTCGGTGTCGCCGGACTCGACGGCCCGCAACGCGCGTCGGGCCGCCCCGACGCCGAGGAACTCCTCGACCGGCTGGGCCACGTCGAGGGTCAGGTCCTGGGGCAGGTAGCCGACCTCGCCGGACACCCGGAGGTGCCCGGAGGTGGGGGAGAGGACGCCGGCGACGAGCTGGAGCAGCGTCGACTTGCCGGAGCCGTTGACCCCGACCAGGCCGGCCCGACCGGCGGGGACCAGCAGGTCGAGGTCGGTGAGGACCGGGGTGCCGTCGGGCCAGGCGAAGCCGACGGAGGACAGGGTGATCGCAGCGGACTGCACGGGTGCTCCTGGGAGGTCTGAGAGAGGTACGCCGGGTGCGCGCGGACGCGCTCGGAACCGGGCGTGAGGACTTCCTCAGAGGAGCAACGGGACCTGCCGATGGGAGGCGATAGGACTCCGTCACGGTAGGCCGTTGGCGATTCAGGTGCCACCGAATATCTCGGGTAGTGTGGCGATCGGCACAGCGTCGTGCACGATCGCCCCGGCCGGATCCAGCAAGAGGCCGGCGAGGCGTTCCCGTCACTTCCCGATCGACCTGTTGAAGGACATCCGCTGTGAGCAAGCCCGTCGTACTCATCGCCGAAGAGCTGAGCCCCGCCACCGTCGAGGCGCTCGGCCCGGACTTCGAGATCCGGAACTGCAACGGCGCCGACCGCGCCGAGCTGATCCCCGCGATCGCGGACGTCGACGCGATCCTGGTCCGCTCCGCCACCAAGGTGGACGCCGAGGCCCTGGCCGCCGCCAAGAAGCTGAAGGTCGTCGCCCGCGCCGGCGTCGGCCTGGACAACGTCGACGTCAAGGCCTCGACCCAGTCCGGCGTGATGGTCGTGAACGCGCCGACCTCGAACATCGTCTCGGCCGCCGAGCTCGCCGTCGCGCTGATGCTCGCCGCCGCCCGCCACGTCTCGCCGGCGCACGCCGCGCTGAAGAACGGCGAGTGGAAGCGGTCGAAGTACACCGGCATCGAGCTCTACGAGAAGACCGTCGGCATCGTCGGTCTCGGCCGGATCGGCGTCCTGGTCGCGCAGCGGCTGAGCGCCTTCGGCATGAAGGTCATCGCGTACGACCCCTACGTGCAGGCCGGTCGCGCCGCGCAGATGGGCGTCCGCCTGGTCGACCTCGACACCCTGCTCGCGGAGTCCGACTTCATGTCGGTCCACCTGCCCAAGACGCCCGAGACGATCGGCCTGATCGGCGCCGAGCAGCTGGCCAAGGCCAAGCCGCAGCTGGTGCTCGTCAACGCCGCCCGCGGCGGCATCGTCGACGAGGCCGCGCTGTACGACGCGCTCAAGACCGGTCGGATCGCCGCCGCCGGCCTCGACGTGTTCGCCAAGGAGCCGTGCACCGACAGCCCGCTCTTCGAGCTCGAGAACGTCGTCGCCACCCCCCACCTCGGTGCCTCCACCGACGAGGCCCAGGAGAAGGCCGGCATCGCCGTCGCCAAGTCGGTGCGCCTCGCGCTCTCCGGCGAGCTGGTCCCCGACGCGGTCAACGTCCAGGGCGGCGTGATCGCCGAGGACGTGCGTCCCGGCATCCCGCTCACGGAGAAGCTCGGTCGCGTCTTCACCGGTCTCGCCGGCGAGGTCGCCCAGCAGCTCGACGTCGAGGTCCGCGGCGAGATCACCGAGTTCGACGTCAAGGTGCTCGAGCTGGCCGCCCTCAAGGGCGTCTTCAGCGACATCGTCGAGGAGCAGGTCTCCTACGTGAACGCGCCGCTGCTGGCGGCCGAGCGCGGCACCGCCGTACGCCTGGTCACCGAGGGCGAGAGCCCCGACCACCGCAACCTGATCACGCTGCGCGGCACCCTCGCCGACGGCTCGCAGGTCTCGGTCAGCGGCACCCTGGTCGGCATCAACCAGCGCGAGCGGCTGGTCGAGATCAACGGCTTCGACGTCGACATCGAGCCCACCGACCACCTGGCGTTCCTGACCTACAGCGACCGTCCGGGCATGGTCGGCACCGTCGGCCAGATCCTCGGCGACGCACAGGTCAACATCGCCGGCATGCAGGTCGCCCGCGACGCCAAGGGCGGTCAGGCGCTGGTCGCCCTGTCGGTCGACTCGGCCATCCCGGCCGACGTGCTGACCGAGATCCAGTCCGCCATCGACGCCACCTCGGTGCGCGCCGTCAGCCTGGTCTGAGCACGTGCTGGCGGGGTAGTCCGTCACACCTGGGCGGGTTCTCCGATTATCGGACCCCTGGTGTGACGGACTATCCCGCCAGTTCTCTCAAGCCACCATCACCCGACCGGCAGTCCGGTCGACAGGGGTACGACGCTCGCGGACGACCGCCCACGCCTCGGCCAGCCGGCGTACAGCCTCCTCGAGCTCGGCGGCCGGGCGGGTCCAGGGGATCCGGACGAAGCGGTCGAGTCCTCCGCCCACCGCGAACATCGGCCCCGGGGCGACGATCACGCCTCGACGCTCGGCCTCGGCGGTGAGGGCGGTCGCGTGCGGGGCGGGCAGCTCGCACCAGAGCGCGAGCCCGCCGGTCGGCAGCCGGAAGGTCCACTCGGGCAGCTGCTCGCGCACCGCCGCGGCTAGGGCGTCGCGCTGCTCGCGCAGCCGCATCAGGTGCTCGGGCAGCACTGGCCCGGAGGCGAGCAGCCGGGTCAGCACCAGCTGCTCCAGCACCGGTGCGCCCAGGTCGAGTGCGACCCGCGCCCGGGTCAGCCGCTCCATCAGGCCGTGCGGCGCCCGGATCCAGCCCAGTCGCAGGCCGCCCCAGAAGCTCTTGCTCGCCGACCCGATCGTCACCGTCTCCGAGGAGTACGACGCGAACGGTCGTGGCATCTCCTGCCCGTCGAGGGCCAGTGCCTGGTGTGCCTCGTCGACCACCGCGACGGTGTGCGTGCTCCGCAGCGCGGCGGCGTACTCCTCGCGCTGAGCGTCGCTCATCACGTGGCCGGTGGGGTTCTGGAAGTCGGGGATCAGGTAGGCCATCGTCGGCGCCGACTGCCGCAGCGTCGCCGCGATCGCGGCCAGGTCCCAGCCGCCCGGGTCGACGGTCGCCTCGACCAGCCGAGCCCCGCTGAGCCGGATCGCCTCGGTCGCGTTCGGGTAGACCGGCGACTCGACCAGGGCCCGGTCGCCGCTGCCGGTGAGCGCCCGCGCGACCACCGCCGCGGCCGAGAGCGCGCCGGCCGTGACCATGATCTGCGCCGGGTCGGTCGGCAGCCCGCGGTCGTCGTACGTCCGGGCGATCGCGGCCTGCAGCTCCGGCAGGCCGGCGGGGAAGTAGCCGTGCCCGCCGAGGTACGCCGGCAGCTGGGCGGCCGCCTCGGCGTACGCCGTCACCAGGCCGGGAGGCGCGGACGCGGCGGCGCAGTTGAGGTCGATGGCGTCCAGGTCGCCGGGCCGGGGGAGCAGGGCCCGGTCGTGGGCGCGCTCCCGGCCGCCGGGCACCCGGGTGAACGTGCCGGCGCCCTGCCGTGCCTCGGCGTACCCGGCGTCGCGCAGTACGGCGTACGCCCGGGTCACGGTGGTGCGCGAGACGCCGAGCACCTCGGTCAGCTCGCGCTCGCTCGGCAGCCGTACGTCGGCCGGGATCCGGCCGTCACCGATGAGCAGGACGAGCTCGTCGGCGAGGCCGGCGTACGCCGGGCTGCGGTCGAAGGCGCCGGCGAGGGTGGCCACCCTCGCGGCGGAGACTGACGGGGGCATGCAGGCCACTCTTCCAGGATTGGCTATTCAGGACCAGTCCAATCCGGCCGAGACTGGGACCATGAGCAGCACCACCGCGCCTCGGGCGCGGCCCACCCTCGCCGAGCTCGGCCCGATCGCCCAGCTCCGCGCCGGTCGACTCGGTCGCCGGCTCCCGCAGCTGTCCGTCGGCCTGGTGGCGTACGGCGTCTCGCTCGGGCTGATGGTGCGCGGCGACCTCGGTCTCGCGCCCTGGGACGTGCTGCACTCCGGCCTGATCCGGCACGTGCCGCTGACCCTCGGCCAGGCCGTCGTGGTGATGAGCTTCGTGGTGCTGCTCGCGTGGATCCCGCTGCGCGAGCGGCCGGGTCTCGGCACCATCGCCAACGCGTTCGTCGTCGGGCTCTCGGCCGACGCGACCCTGTGGCTGCTGGACCGCCCCGACGCCCTGGCGCTGCGCATCGCGCTGATGCTCGGCGGGATCGTGCTCTGCGGGCTCGCCACCGCCATGTACATCGGCGCCCAGCTCGGCCGCGGCCCGCGCGACGGCCTGATGACCGGCCTCGCGCGGCGCACCGGGGGATCGCTCCGGGTGGTGCGCACCGGCCTCGAGGTCGCGGTCGTGGTGGTCGGCCTGCTGCTCGGCGGGACCCTCGGCCTCGGCACCGTCCTGTACGCCGTCGCGATCGGGCCGCTCACCCAGCTCTGGCTTCCTGCCTGGACCGTCCGCCTCCCCGAGTAGATCGTGTATATGATCTATTCATGGCCTACAGCACGATCACGAACCTCGACGTCGCCGCCGCGCAGCAGCACAGCCACGAGCTGATCAACCGCCTGCACGCGACCGAGTCCACGACCTATGTCACCGGCCCCACGGGCTCGGGCAGCGGCGAGCGGGTGCTCGTGCTGGGCGGCACCGGCTACATCGGTCGCGCCCTGGTGCCCGAGCTCGCCCGACGCGGCTACCGGCCGGTCGTGCTGGCCCGCAGAGCCGAGACCAAGAACGAGGCCGAGTACGCCGATGCCGAGGTCGTCGTCGGTGACCCGACGATCGCCGCCGACGTGCTGAGCGCGGTCGCCGCCGCGCCGACCGCCGTGGTGATCTCGCTGCTCAGTGGCCGTCGCCCCAACGACGCCGAGGAGTGCCGGGTCGTCGACCACGAGGCGGTCGTCAACGGCATCAAGGCGGCCGTCGCCCACGACGTACGGCAGTTCATCCAGATCAGCGACTTCGGCGCCTACCGGCCCGAGCTGATCCCGCAGGTCTACAAGCTCCAGGTCGAGGGCGAGCTGATGGGCCAGCACCACGGCCGGCTGCCGTGGACGATCGTGCGCCCGACGGCGTACTTCCCCTACCTGTCCGCGACCTTCGGCGACGTCAAGAACGGCCTCGCCTACCGGATCTTCGACCACGGCGAGTACAGCGTGGTCAACCCGATCGCCCGCGAGGACCTCGCGGAGTTCATCGTCAACCAGGTCCTCAACGAGGACGCCCTCGGCCGGGTGCTGCCCGTCGGCGGCCCGTGGAGCGCCGACAACACCGTCACCCTCAAGGGCGCCGGCGAGATGATGTTCGACGTCACCGGCCGCGACCCGCAGTGGGAGGTCGTGACCATGAGGACCTGGGACAAGAAGATCGCCCGGCTCACCCGACTCGGCAAGGTCAGCAAGCAGCTCAAGCCGGTCGCGTACTACCTCGAGGCGGCGAAGTACTGGTCCGTGGTCGACCACGTCGCCCCGGTGTACGGCGAGCGCACGCTGCGTGGCTTCATGGAGAAGCTCAAGGACCGGGAGTTCCCGACCGGCAGCTTCCGGGAGCGGATGAAGAACGGCACGAACGTCATGCCGACCGACGTCTGAGTGAGCGCCCCCCGGCCTGAGCTTGCGAAGGCCGGGGACCGGGCGCCAGGTCGAGTAGCCGCGCGAGCGAGGAACGAGCTCGCGACCGGCGTATCGAGACCCTGAACGTCCGAGGGACGAGCTCGCGACCGGCGTATCGAGACCAAGATTGAGGGACGTGTCAGACTGCGCGCATGCGGCTCGCAGGAGCCACCGATGTCGCCCGGGAGATGCCCATGACCACACCTGCTGGAGAACCTGACGCCGGCGCGGCCGCCGTCGCGCCGCTGGCGCCGCCGGAGCCCGTCCTCACGCTGACCGCGCCCGAGGCCCCCGCCCCGGTCGCCGCCACCGCCGCGCCCAAGATGGCACCCCAGGTCTCGGCCGAGGTGCTGCCGGAGCTGGACGCCAAGGTCGAGTCCTTCCTCAGCGCGCTCGGGACCAGCCAGGCCGGCAGCCCGGAGTTCGCGGCCCAGGCCGAGAGCGTGCGCACCATGGGCGACGCCGACATCCGCAAGGCCGCCGAGACGTCCAACCGGATGCTCGAGCAGCCGGTGCGGGCCCTGAAGGAGGGCGGCATCGCCCAGGGCTCCGAGGTCGGCAAGACGCTGCTGGAGCTGCGCCGTACGGTCGAGGACCTCGACCCGAGCGAGGCGACCGGCTCCAAGAAGCTGCTCGGTTTCCTGCCCTTCGGCGACAAGGTGACCGACTACTTCCGCAAGTACCAGTCGGCGCAGTCGCAGCTCAACGGCATCCTGCACAGCCTGCGCAACGGCCAGGACGAGCTGACCAAGGACAACGTCGCCCTCAACCTGGAGAAGGCCAACCTGTGGGCGACCATGGGCCGGCTCAACCAGTACGTCTACGTCGCCGAGCGGCTCGACGCGAAGCTCGCGGCCCGGATCGCCGAGCTGGAGCTCTCCGACCCCGAGGCGGCCAAGGCGCTCAGCCAGGACGTGCTGTTCTACGTCCGCCAGAAGCACCAGGACCTGCTGACCCAGCTCGCGGTCTCGATCCAGAGCTACCTCGCGATCGACATCATCATCAAGAACAACATCGAGCTCATCAAGGGGGTCGACCGGGCGTCCACGACCACGATCTCGGCCCTGCGCACCGCCGTCATCGTCGCCCAGGCCCTCGGCAACCAGAAGCTGGTCCTCGACCAGATCACGGCGCTGAACACCACCACGTCCGGGATGATCCAGCGCACCTCCGAGATGCTCCGCGAGAACTCCGCGGCCATCCAGGAGCAGGCCGCGTCCTCGACGATCGGCATGGAGCAGCTGCAGGCGGCCTTCCAGAACATCTACGCCACCATGGACTCCATCGACGAGTTCAAGCTGAAGGCGCTGGACTCGATGGCTCAGACGATCGGGGTCCTCGGGGCCGAGGTCGACAAGTCGAAGGCCTACCTGGACCGGGTCCAGGCCCACGACGCGCGCAACGCGGCGGGCTCCCTGGACCTCTCCACGCTGCCGACCCGCTGAGGCGCCGGATGGGCCTCAGGGCGTGGTTCGGCCGCCACCAGGAGGAGCCGGTCCACGTCGTACCCCCACCGCCGACGGAGCAGGACATCCTCGCCTCGCTCAACCGCGTCAACGCCATGCTCGTCGAGGGCAACGCGCCGCCCGTCGTCACCTCTCGAGTACGACGGATCGCGCGGATCATCAACGACACGCTGCCCCGGCTGCGCCATCTCGGCGCGGGCTCGGCCGACAGCTACTCGGTCGTGGCGACCGCGACGAACTACCTGCCCGAGGCGGTCGGCGGGTATCTCCGACTGCCGCGGGACTGGGCGGACACCCGGCCCATCGACGGCTACAAGACCTCGCTGATGGTGCTCATCGACCAGCTGGAGCTGCTGGCCGCGACGATGGAGAAGATCCTCGACGCCGCCAACCGCGCCGACGCCCAGGCGCTGGTCGCGCACGGCATGTTCCTGCAGGCCAAGTTCGGGCCGCCGTCCGGCACCGACATGACGCTGGGATCCCCCTCATGACCGACAGCTCGCCCACCCTCTCCGACGCTCTCGACACGCTCGCCGCCGCCGCGACGACCGCCGGGATCGACCCCGGCGCCGCCCGGGCGGAGGGGGAGGCGCTCGCCGCCACCGTGGCCGAGGCCGCCCGGGGAGCGTTCGTCGACTGGTCGGCCCAGACCGGCCGGGCGTCCTCCGCCGAGGAGTTCATGGACGCCGCCTCGCGGGGCCGCCGGTTCCGCTCGGCGCCCACGCCGACCATGGGCCAGCTCCAGCTGACCCGATCGCCGCACGCGCCGTCGTACGCCCGAGCGCTGGCCGACGTCGCCTTCGCCGCGTCCTCCCTCGGGGAGGAGAATCCGCGCACCGTCGGCAACGCGGCCACGGCCGCTGCAGCCCAGCTCGGGGAGAGCGCTCCCGGCCCGCTGCCGGGAGCCGAGCGGCAGCCCGTCCCCGGCGTCGGCGACGAGGTCGCGCAGAGCCTGCTCGCCCAGCTCAGCACCATCCAGCGCAAGCTCGCCGGCGGCCTCGACCTGTCCGGCCTCCAGTTCCCGCCCGAGCCCGGCCTGCCGGGCGCACCGGCGCCGGGTCAGCCGGTGCAGCAGCCCGTCCAGGCCGCCCCCGCCGAGCCGGCCCCGCCGGTCGTCGAGGAGGAGCCCGAGCCGGAGGAGGACCCGAAGACGGTCGAGGAGCTGCTCGCCGAGCTCGACACCCTGGTCGGCCTCGCCGACGTGAAGGCCGAGATCCACCGCCAGGCGGCCGTGCTCCGCGTCGAAGGTCTGCGCCAGCAGGCCGGGCTGAAGGCGCCGACCATCACCCGGCACATGATCTTCAACGGCAACCCCGGCACCGGCAAGACGACGGTGGCGCGCCTGGTCGCCGGCATCTACCGCGCGCTCGGCCTGCTCTCGAAGGGCCAGCTGATCGAGGTCGACCGCTCCGAGCTGGTGGCCGGCTACCTCGGCCAGACCGCGATGAAGACCGCCGACGTGGTGAAGTCCGCCGAGGGCGGCGTGCTGTTCATCGACGAGGCCTACGCGCTGGCCGGCGACCAGTACGGCCAGGAGGCCGTCGACACCCTGGTCAAGGAGATGGAGGACAAGCGCGACGACCTCGTGGTCATCGTCGCCGGCTACCCCGTCCCGATGGAGGTCTTCGTCGGTCAGAACCCCGGACTCGCGAGCCGCTTTCGCACCACCATCGACTTCGCCGACTACGCCGACGACGAGCTCGCCGACATCTTCGGCGTGATGGCCCGCTCCGCCGAGTACGACGTCGACGACGCCGTCCTGACCCGGCTCCGCGAGATCCTGGCCGGCGTCGAGCGCGGCCCGACCTTCGGCAACGCGCGCTACGTCCGCAACGTGCTGGAGGCGGCGATCGGGCGGCACGCCTGGCGGCTGCGCGAGATCGAGCAGCCGACCCTGGAGCAGCTGCGGACGCTGGTGGTCGAGGACCTCCAGTCCGACACCGACCCCGACGCCGAGCCCGAGCCCGAGCCCGAGCCGGACCCGGAGGTCCCGACCGGGCCCGTCGACTGGCCGGCCGCCGACCCAGGCACCCCGCCCGCCCCCGAGGAGGCACCGTGAGCCAGGTCCAGGTCGCACCCGCGACCCCCGCGACCGCCGTCGCCCCGGCGGTGACGACGTCCCCGCCGGCCGCCGTGCCGAGCCCGGCCGAGGACACCCCGAAGCTGCTCAACCGGTGGCTGCTGGTCGCGGTCGCGGCCGGGGTGCTGTTCGGCCTGCTCGCCGCGCTCTGGCAGCTGCTGGCCTGGCAGGCGGCCGGCCGGGCCGCCGACGAGAGCGAGCAGCTGGTGCGGGTCCAGGAGATCCGCTCCTCGCTCTTCCGCGCCGACGCGCTGGCCTCGACCGCCTACCTCGTCGGCGGGCTGGAGAGCCCCGACTCGCGGGCGTCGTACGACGCCGCCGTGGACCGGGCCCTGGTCCTGGTGGCCGACGCCGCCGAGGCCCAGCCGGCCGACCGGGCGGCCCTGGGCGAGCTGAACACCGCGATCTCGGCGTACGCCGACGACGTCACCCAGGCCCGCGCGGCCAACCGCGAGGGCGACCAGGTGGGCGCGGAGTACCTCCGCCTGGCCGGCGCCGCGCTGGCCGCGGACGGTGACCTGGCCCGCCCGCTCGACGCCCTGGTCACGGCCAACACCGAGCGGGCCGAGGACGAGATGGACGGGCAGAACACCCTGCCGATCCTGCTCACCGGCCTGCTGGCGCTCGGGGCGCTGTGGTGGGTCAACCGGCAGCTCGCGCGCCGCTTCCACCGCCGCTACAACGTCGGCCTGGTCGTCGCCGCGGCCGTGGTGGCCGCGCTGACCGTGGTGACGGCCGGCTACTCGGCCTGGGTCAACGGCCGGCACGAGGAGATCCGCGACAACAGCTTCCAGCGTGCCTTCGACGAGGCCGGGTCCCGGTCCGCCGGCAGTCAGGCCAAGGCTGCCGAGGCACGCCGGCTGATCGCCCGCAGCTCCGGTGAGGGCGCCGACGACGCCTGGGCGGCCGCGGCCGCGGTGGTCGCCGACAGCGCCGACGAGGTCACCCTGCCGCTCTGGGACGACTACGCCGGCCTGCACGAGGAGCTGGTGGACCTCGACGACGCGGGTGACTGGGCCGCGGCGGTCGAGCTGGCCACCGAGGGCGGCGCCGGCACCGCCATCGACGCCTTCGACGCCGCCTCCAGCGACGTGGTCGCCGACGCGGCCGCCACCACCGCCGACGACCTGCGCGCCAGCCGCCCGGTCGGCCTGATCCTGATCGTCCTCACCCTGCTCGGCGGCCTCGCCGCCTGGGGGGCCGCCACCTGGGGCATCGCCCAGCGACGCAGGGAGTTCGCATGACGACCCGGACCATCCGCCGGTCGGCGGTCGGCGCCGTCCTCGTCCTCGCCCTCGCCCTCGCCGCCTGCGGGTACGACGCCACCGAGGTGGCGCCCGCGCCGAGTCCCGAGGTCAAGCTGGTCGAGGCCGCGCCGCAGGCGTGCACCGACTACCTGGACTCCTACGCCCCGGACGGCGACGACCGGACCCCGGCGCTCGACGCCATCCGCGACCGCGGCCGGCTGATCGTCGGCGTCTCCGGCGACACCCGGCTGCTCGGCGCGCGCGACCCGCTGAAGGCCGGCCAGCCGATCGAGGGCTTCGACATCGACATCGCCACCCGGATCGCCGAGGAGCTGTTCGGCGACCCCACGCGGATCGAGCTGAAGGTGATCACCGCGGGTCAGCGGGTCGACTACCTCAAGGACGACACCGTCGACATCGTCGCGCGCAACATGACGATGAACTGCGACCGCTGGGAGGAGATCGCGTTCTCGGCCCAGTACTACGCGGCCAGCCAGAAGGTGCTGGTGGCCAAGGACGACGAGGCGTCGTACTCCGGTCCGGCGAGCCTGGCGGGCCAGCGGGTCTGCGCACCGGCCGGCTCGACGTCGATCACCAACATCGTCGAGAAGGTGCCCGAGGTGGTGCCGGTCGCGGCGATCAACCACACCGGCTGCCTGGTGCTCTTCCAGAACGGCGAGGTCGACGCCATCACCGGCGACGACACGGTGCTCGCCGGGCTGGCCGCCCAGGACCCGTACGCCGTGGTCCCGCAGCAGGAGAAGATCACCGACGAGCCGTACGGCATCGGGGTCAACGCCGACAACGTCGACCTGGTCCGCTTCGTCAACGACGTGCTGGAGCGGATGCGCACGGACGGCTCCTGGCAGGCCAGCTACGACCGGTGGCTCGCCCCGGCGCTCGGCAAGGGCAGCCAGCCCCAGCCGTTGTACGGGCGCGGCTGAGGCGCGCATGAGCACCGCCCCCACCCCACCCGGCCCGCTCGGCTCCGCACCGGAGCCGGCGGCGCTGCAGGCGTACCTGAGCGACCTCGACGAGTGGGTGCGCGGCCGGAAGGTCGAGCTCGACGAGCTCGACGCGGCCGCGCTGGCCGGCCAGCGCGGGGCGGAGGTGGCCTCCGACATGGCGCTCGCGCTGGCGATGTGGAAGGCCGTCGCGGACCGCTGGCAGCTGATGTGGGCGACCTGGGACGGCGGCCGGGTCGGCCAGCCGGAGCGCGAACGGATCACCGCGCTGGTCTGGGGTCGGCTCGACTCGACCGTCGGCGGCAGTGCCGGTCTTCGGGGCGGCGGCACCTCCCTGCCCGAGGCCTGCCGGCTATCCGACGCGCTGGTCAGCCAGCTCCGCGCGGCGCTGTCGCTCGCGCCCGGGGCCGACGCCGCCGCGGCCCGGATCAAGGAGGTGCGCGCCCAGCTCGAGCGGCTCCGCGACCAGGTCGGTCTCGAGCCGGCGCTCGGCCGCGACGCCTCCGTCGACCGGCTGGCCGGACTGATGGCCCGGCTCCAGGACGTCACCGCCCGGGCCCAGCGGGGCGCCGACGTCGGCGGCCTGCTCGGCCCGCTCGAGCAGGAGGCGGCCACCTTCGAGCGCGACCTGATCGTCGGCAACGCCAAGCGCCGGGAGGCCCGCGACCTGCTCGAGGACACCCGCGAGCTGCAGGCCGACCTCGAGTCCCGCGAGACGGCGTTGCGCACCCTGGCCGACCGGTGCGTGCGCAAGGTCGACCCGGCCCCCCGCTACGCCGTACCCGACGTCTCCGCCCTCGGCCCGGTCCCCAACACCCTCGAGCGGATCGAGGCCCACGGCGCCAGGCTGCGCCGCGTCGAGCAGGCCTTCGCCCTCGTCGAGGAGAAGTACGCCGGCGCGCTCGCCGACCTCACCCAGCTGGGCGACCTGCTCGACGGCCTGCGGGCCAAGGCCGCGGCCCACGGGCTCGCCGACCATCCCGACCTCGCCGCCAGCGAGCGGCAGGCCCGCGACGTCCTGACCCGCGAGCCGGTCCCGATGGCGGTCGCCCGCTCGCTCGTCGGCACCTACTCCACCTGGCTCGACCAGCTCCTCACCAAGGAGAACGCATGAGCACCACGACCTGCTCGCAGCCGGGTTGCACCGGCAGCATCCTCGACGGCTACTGCGACGTGTGCGGCATGGCCGCCGACTCCGGGGGAGCGTCCACCGCGACCCCGGCGCCCGCCGCTGCGCCGGCCGCGCCCGCAGCGCCGGCCGCGTCGGTCGCGGCCACCGCCGACGGCACGCCCTGCACCCAGCCCGGGTGCACGGGCAAGATCCTCGACGGCTACTGCGACGTCTGCGGGTCGCCGCCGGCCTCGGTCGGGACCGCACCTGCCGTCGCCGGCGAGGTCGCGCCGATGGGTGGCGGCGAGGTGTCGGTCGCCACCGCCGCCTCCAGCGTCCGCTCGGCGGCGATCGGGTCCCGGCTGGCGCAGACGTCCGGCACGTCGAGCACCCGGCGTACCCGCACCGGCTCCCAGCGGATGCGGGCGGCCCGGCTGGGCGCGGGCCTCACCGTCGTACCCCCCGCCCCCGCGGTCGACGCGAGCAAGGCGATCCAGCCCGACCCGCAGGTGCCCGAGGACAAGCGCACCTGCTCCAAGTGCGGCACCGCGATCGGGCGCACCGTCGACGGCCGACCGGGTCGCACCGAGGGGTTCTGCCCGCAGTGCGGCCAGCAGTTCTCCTTCACCCCGAAGCTGCACCCGGGCGACCTGGTCGCGGGCCAGTACGAGGTCGTCGGCGCGATCGCCCACGGCGGTCTCGGCTGGATCTACCTCGCCCGCGACAAGAACGTCTCCGACCGGTGGGTGGTCCTCAAGGGCTTGCTCAACTCCGGCGACCCCGACGCGCTGGCGGCGGCGATCGCCGAGCAGCAGTTCCTCGCGCAGGTCGAGCACCCGCTGATCGTCGAGATCTACAACTTCGTCACCCACGAGGGTGCCGGCTACATCGTCATGGAGTACGTCGGCGGCAAGTCGCTCAAGCAGATCCTCAAGGCCCGGATGGTCGCCCACAACGGCGTGTACGACGCGCTGCCGGTCGACCAGGCGCTGGCCTACCTGCTGGAGGTGCTGCCGGCGTTCCAGTACCTCCACGACCTCGGGCTCGTCTACTGCGACTTCAAGCCCGACAACCTGATCCAGGTCGGCGACGCGGTGAAGCTGATCGACCTCGGCGGCGTGCGACGCATCGACGACGAGGACTCCGCCATCTACGGCACCGTCGGCTACCAGGCGCCAGAGGTGGCCGAGGTCGGGCCGAGCGTGGCGTCCGACATCTACACGATCGGCCGGACGCTGGTCGTGCTGTGCATGGAGTTCCGGGGCTACCAGGGCACCTACCTGCACACGCTGCCGCCGCCGGAGACGACGCCGCTGTTCCAGCAGCACGACTCGCTCTACTGGCTGATCGCCAAGTGCTGCGCGCCCGACCCGGCCGACCGGTTCGCCTCCGCCGACGAGCTGCGGGCCCAGCTGATCGGGGTGCTCCGTGAGGTGGTCGCCGCCCGCACCCGGGGCACCGCGCTCACCTCGGCCGCCTCGGTGCTCTTCGAGTCGCCGGCCACGGCGACCTCGACGTTGTCCTGGACCGCGCTGCCCGACCTGCGCCCCGACACCACCGACTCCCAGCACGGCTGGCTCGCCAGCATCGGGGCGAGTGACCCGGCCGAGCGGCTGGCCAACCTGGCGCAGGCTCCCGAGGACTCCGCCGAGGTGCTGCTCGCCCGGGCCCACGCGGCCCTCGACCTGGCGGACGGCGCAGCCGCTCACGGTCACGCCGCCGCGCTGCTGGCGGCCGACCCGTGGGACTGGCGCGCGCTGTGGCTGGACGGCCTGGCCTACCTCCAGCAGGAGGACTGGCAGGCCGCGCAGTCCGCGTTCAGCGCGGTCTACCAGCAGGTGCCGGGTGAGCTCGCGCCCAAGCTCGCGCTGGCGGTCGCCTGCGAGCGGGGCGGGTTGCCGGACGTCGCCGAGGGTCTCTACGCCACCTGTGCCGCCACCGATGCGACGTACGTCGCTCCCGCGGCCTTCGGGATGTCGCGGGTCCGCGCCGAGCGCGGCGACACCGCCGGTGCGGTGGCGGCGCTCGACATGGTCCCGAAGACCAGCCGCGGCTACCCCGAGAGCCGGCAGCTGCGTGCCGAGGTGCTGCTCGCGGGCAGCGGCTCCGACCTGGCCGTGCTCGACCAGGCGATGCGCAGCATCGAGTCGGTCTCGATGGACCCGACCGCGCGCCAGCGCTACACGGTGCGGATCCTCACCGAGGCGCTCTCGGTCGTGACGAGCGGGCAAGCCACCACCCGGGCCGGGGTCAAGGTCGGCGAGCACGTCGCCAACGAGGCCGGCCTGCGGGCCGGCCTGGAGAAGGCCTACCGGGCGCTGGCGCGCGAGGCGCCACTGCTCCAGGACCGGGTCACCCTGGTCAACCAGGCGAACGCCGTAAGGAGCTGGACGCTGACGTGAGCACCACCACCTGTCCCACCTGCGGGACCACTGTCGCCGAGGACGCGCGGTTCTGCGAGGGCTGCGGCACCCCGCTCGGCGGTACGGCGCCCGCGGCACCGACCGCGGCCGAGATCGACGCGCTGGCGCCGATCAGCGCGCCGACGTACCGCACCCCGGCAGCGCCGCCGCCGACCCCGGTCCGCACCTGCCTGTCGTGTGCGGGGAAGGTCGGACCGGACGGCTACTGCGAGGTGTGCGGCACCAAGGCGCCCAGCGAACGCGACCACTTCCGCGAGGCGCCGGCGTCCTGGGTGGCGGGGGTGTGCGATCGCGGCATCCGCCACCACCGCAACGAGGACGCGATGGCGCTGCTTGCCTCGCAGACGCCGGGGGAGCGGGCCGTGCTCGTCGTCCTCGACGGGGTCTCCAACTCCATCGACTCCGACGTGGGCTCGCTCGCCGGGGCGCGGGCGGCTCGCGAGGTGCTGCGCACGCCCCTCCCGCGGGGGATGGGCACGCCCGAGAGCCGGAGCGCCGCCGTCATGAAGGTGCTGACCGAGGCTGCCGTCGCCGCGAACGCCGCCGTGATCGCCACGACCGACCCGTCCTCGACCAACCCCGCGTCGGCGACGTACGCCGTGGCGGTGCTCGAGGGCAGCATGCTGGCCCACGCCAACATCGGCGACTCGCGGGTCTACTGGCTGCCCGACGGCGGCCCGGGACGCCAGCTCAGCATCGACGACTCCGCGGCCCAGATGCAGATCGAGGCCGGGATGTCGCGCGCCGAGGCGGAGAGCGGCCCGCAGGCCCACGCGATCACCCGCTGGCTGGGCCGGGACGCCCCCGAGATCGCACCGCGGCTCGGGACGCTGGAGCTGGACACCCCCGGTTGGGTGCTGGTCTGCTCCGACGGGCTGTGGAACTACGCCTCCGAGCCGGACGCGCTCGCCGCGCAGCTCGCGGCCGCGGGCGGCGACCGGGGCGCCCCACCGGACGAGATCGCGCTCGGCCTGGTCGCGTTCGCGAACGCCCGGGGCGGGCAGGACAACATCACCGCAACCCTGGCGCGGTTCGAACCGGCGCCGGGGGAGAATGCCAGCGACGCGATCGACGTACCGACCCACGACACCACATCTCACGACACCACTGAGCAAGGGGAGTCCCATGGCTGAGTTCACCGCCGCCGTCTACCAGAACGAGTTCCTTCCCGACGGCGGCACGGACGTGAACGCCATCGTCACGGTGACCTGCTCCGGCGCCGGCACCGCCGGTCAGACCGGCGGCGGCTCCGCGGGCGAGATCATCATCGTCGACACCTCCGGCTCGATGGGCCCGCAGACGATGGCCGCGGCCAAGCAGGCCGCCCAGGCGGCGCTCGCCGAGATCGTCGACGGCACCTACTTCGCGGTCATCGCCGGCTCCGACCGCGCGATGCTGGCCTACCCGCAGGTCGCCTCCGGGCCGGGGATGGTGCCGATGGACGCCCGCACCCGCGCCGCCGCGAGCCAGGCGATCTCGAACTTCCACGGCTCGGGCGGCACGGCCATCAGCACCTGGCTCGACCTCGCCGGCACCATCTTCGCCTCGGTCCCGGAGGTCACCCAGCGGCACGCCCTGCTGCTGACCGACGGTGAGAACCGCGAGCAGCCGGGCTCCCTGGCCGCGGCCATCAAGCGCGCCACCGGCTACTTCCAGTGCGACTGCCGCGGTGCCGGCACCGACTGGCAGGTCGAGGAGATCCGCCAGATCGCCCAGGCGCTGCTCGGCACGGTCGACATCATCCCCAAGCCCGACCAGATGCAGGCGCAGTTCGAGGAGATCATGCGCGCCGCCATGTCGCGCGGCGTCACCGACGCGCAGCTGCGGATCTGGGCTCCGCAGGGCTCGCAGGTCCTCTTCGTGCGGCAGGTGTCGCCCTCGGTCGAGGACCTCACCGCCCGGCGCAGCGAGGTCAACCCGCTCACCGGCGCGTACCCCACGGGCGCCTGGTCCGACGAGTCGCGCGACTACCACGTCGCCGTCCGGGTCGCGGCCAAGGCGATCGGGCAGGAGCAGCTCGCCGCGCGGGTCCAGCTGGCCGTGGGTGACCAGGTGGTGGCGCAGGGTCTGGTCAAGGCGACCTGGTCCGGCGACTCCGGCCTGACCGCCCGCATCGACCAGCAAGTCGCCCACTACACGGGTCAGACCGAGCTGGCGTCGATGATCCAGGAGGGCCTCGCGGCCAAGGCGAGCGGCGACGAGGCCACGGCCACCACGAAGCTGGGCCGGGCGGTCCAGCTCGCGGCCGAGACCGGCAACGGCGAGGCCACCTCCAAGCTGCGCAAGGTCGTCGACATCGACGACGAGAAGGAGGGCACCGTCCGGCTCAAGCGCGCCGTGGACAAGGCCGACGAGATGGCCCTCGACACCGCCTCCACCAAGACCACCCGGATCAAGAAGTGATCTGCCCCGCCGGCCACGAGTCGGCCGCCACCGACTACTGCGACGTCTGCGGGCTCGCGATGGGCGCGGCGCCGGCGTCCGTCGACGCGCCCGCGGGCGCTGCGGACCCCGCCGACGGTGCCTGCCCGAGCTGCGGTGCGGCCAACCCGGCCAACGCCCTGTTCTGCGAGGCCTGCGGCTACGACTTCACCACCGGGTCGATGCCGCGTCCGCTGACGCCGCCCGCCGAGGACCCCGCGGCGACGATCGCCGCCCCCGTCGTATCGCCCGTCGCGGCGGCTTCGACGAGCACCGCCCCGCCGCTCGCGGACGAGTGGGTGGCCGAGGTCTGGATCGACCCGGACTGGTACGCCGACCAGAAGTCCACCGACCCGTTGCCCTCGCCGGGCCTGCCCCTGGTCGTCCCGCTGCGCACCACGTCGATCCTGATCGGCCGGGCCTCGCGCAGCCGCAACATCAACCCCGACATCGACCTGTCGTCCGACAACGGCATCAGCCGCCGGCACGCCCAGCTGACCACCGACGGCACCCGCTGGTTCGTCGAGGACCTCGGCTCCTCGAACGGCACGTACGTCGGCGACGCCGTCGGCGGCCTCCCGACCGCACCCGTGCCGGTCGGCCAGAAGCAGGAGGTCATGCCCGACGAGCGGGTCTACCTCGGCGCCTGGACCCGGGTCGTGGTCCGTCGGGCCACGCCCGGCGAGGTGTGAGCGCGCTTCGCGCGCTCGCACCTCGCGCGGGGAGAGGCTAGGAGCTCGCTTCGCTCGCGCTGTCTTGCCGTTCCGGTGAAACAGGCTCGCTTCGCTCGCGTTTCACCGGGCTGCTCGCGCAGCCGTGGGGGGTCACCGTCGCTGCGTTGAGTCGGGGCTCCTGGCGGTTGAGTCGGGGCTCGTGGCGGTTGAGTCGGGCGTACTGGCCGTCGAGTCGGGCGTACTGGTGTTGACTCGCGGTCGCTACCGGGTCTGCGGCGACGGGCTGCGTCAGCAGCCCGGTGAACCGCGAGCGAAGCGAGCCTGGTTCACCGGAACAGAAAGTACGGCGAGCGAAGCGAGCTCCTGGCCTCTCCGCACCGAACGTGTGCACCGCAGGTGCGTCAACGCTTGGTGGCGATGATCGCGGAGGCGTCGGAGGCGACCAGCACCTCGACGGCGGTGAAGCGCTCGTCGGTGAGCCACTGCTCGCGCAGCGTGTCGACGCGGCCGTAGGCGATCGGGGGCCAGACCTCGCACGGCGTGAAGTCGTCGAGTACGACGATGCCGCCCGGCTCGACCAGGCCCGCGATCGCGTCGACGCCGACCTCGGTGGGCTCGCCGGAGTCGAGGAACAGCAGGGAGAACGGGCCCTTGTCGAGCAGCGTCGACCAGTCGGCGGCGAGCACCTCGACCAGCGGGTCGTCGGCGAAGATCTGGGTGGCGGCCCTGGCGAGCTGGCTGTCCAGCTCCGCGGTGACGATCCGGGCGCCGTCCCCGCGGACGCCGGAACGCAGCCAGGCGGTGCCGACGCCGCAACCGGTGCCGAACTCCGCCATCGTCCCCCCGCGGGTGGCGGCGAGGGTCGCGAGCAGCCGTCCGGTCTCGTTGCGGCAGAACGAGACGTAGCCCGCCTTGCGGGAGACGGAGAACGCTCGGGACACGACATCGGGCAGCTCGGGCGGTGCGCTCATGGCCGCGAGTCTTTCATTCCGGGAGTGCCGTCCCGGATCGCGGACACAATCCGGAAAGCGGTGGCGGACGTCCGCTGAGCAGGGTTAGGGTTCGTTCACCATGCGGAGCGTCTTCGTACTTATCGACTGCCGCGGCGAGGCCTGAATCAGAGAGGCCACCTCGCCGCGGTGTTCGGCGTTGCGGGCCTCTCGATCCTCTTGAAGTTGCCGGTTCCCGGCACGCCTCGATCGAAGACTCCTCCGCGGTGGACGCCATCAGCGTCCGCGACCCGCACCCGCATGGTTCACCCGCTCTCGTGCGATCCACGAGCCGGGGCTCCGCCCGGAGTGTCTTCGTTCCGGGCGTGCCGGAACGACGAACCCGGCACGTACCCACGGAAACGGAGCAGCACGATGTACGACATGTACCCCGACTGGGGCCCCGCTCAGCACCACCCGGACAACCCGCACAGCCACGAGAACGTCACCGCCGCGCTGCAGCGCTCGCTCGACCTGCGGGACAACGGCGGCCAGCGTCCCGACGACAACTAGCGTTGACCCCATGAGCGACTCGAACACCAGCACCGGCACTGTGAACCTGGCCGTCATCCCCGGCGACGGCATCGGCCAGGAGGTGACCGCGGAGGCCCTCAAGGTCCTCGAGGTCGCGGCTCCCGCCGGCGTGAAGTTCGAGCCCACCCGCTACGACCTCGGCGCGGAGCGCTACCTCGCGACCGGCGAGGTGCTGCCCGACTCGGTGCTCGGCGAGATCCGCGAGCACGACGTCATCCTGCTCGGGGCGGTTGGCGGCAAGCCCAACGACCCGAACCTGCCCCCGGGCATCCTCGAGCGCGGCCTGCTGCTGAAGCTGCGCTTCGAGCTCGACCACTACGTCAACCTGCGCCCGTCCCGGATCTTCCCCGGCGTCCCCGGCCCCCTGGCGAACCCGGGCGAGGTCGACTTCGTCGTCGTCCGCGAGGGCACCGAGGGTCCCTACACCGGCAACGGCGGCGCGCTGCGCGTCGGTACGCCGGCCGAGGTGGCCACCGAGGTCTCCGTCAACACCGCCTTCGGGGTGGAGCGGGTCGTCCGCGACGCCTTCGCCCGGGCCCAGCGCCGACCGCGCAAGAAGCTCACCCTGGTCCACAAGACCAACGTCCTCGTGAACGCCGGCTCCGTGTGGTGGCGGCTGTTCCAGGAGGTCGCCGCGGAGTACCCCGACGTGACGACCGACTACATGCACATCGACGCGGCCATGATCTTCATGACGACCGACCCGGCCCGCTTCGACGTGATCGTCACCGACAACCTCTTCGGCGACATCATCACCGACCTCGCCGCCGCCATCACCGGCGGCATCGGGCTCGCCGCGTCCGGCAACGTCAACCCCGACCGGACCGCGCCGAGCATGTTCGAGCCCGTGCACGGCTCCGCGCCGGACATCGCCGGCCAGCAGAAGGCCGACCCGACCGCCGCGATCCTGTCGACGTCGTTGCTGCTCGACCACCTCGGCCACCCCGAGGCCGCCGCCGTCATCGAGGCTGCCGTCATCGCCGACCTCGCCGCGCGCGAGTCGGGCGCGACCCGTCGTACCTCCGAGATCGGCGACGCGATCGCCGCTCGAGTAACTGGCTGACGCGCACCCCGACGTCCAGGAGGCCCGGTGCGCGTCAGTGCGCCGGGCCTCCTCGCCATTTCTCAGACGGAAGAGATAATTTGATGTCCATGCAGATCCAGACCACGCGCTCGAGCGCCCCCGTCAGCGACGAGCGCCTGGGCGAGATCCTGGCCGACCCCGGCTTCGGGCAGCACTTCACCGACCACATGTTCACCGTCGAGTGGACGCCGGACGCCGGGTGGCACGACGCCCGGATCGAGCCCTACGGTCCGCTCTCGCTCGACCCGGCGACGGCCGTCCTGCACTATGCGCAGGAGACCTTCGAGGGGATGAAGGCCTACCGGCACGCCGACGGCTCGATCTGGTCCTTCCGGCCCGAGGAGAACGCCGCCCGGATGGAGCGCTCCAGCCACCGGCTCGCGCTCCCGGTGCTCGAGGTCGAGGACTTCGTCCAGGCCGTGCAGGCGCTCGTCGAGATCGACCAGCGCTGGGTGCCGGACGCGGAGGGCGAGAAGAGCCTGTACCTGCGGCCGTTCATGTTCGCCTCGGAGACGTTCCTCGGGGTGCGTCCGTCCCAGCACGTCACCTTCATGGTGATCGCCAGCCCGGCCGGGTCCTATTTCAAGGGCGGGCTCAAGCCCGTCTCGTTGTGGCTGACCGAGGACTACACCCGCGCCGGCCGCGGCGGCATGGGTGCCGCGAAGACCGGCGGCAACTACGCCAGCTCGCTGGTCGCGCAGCAGCAGGCCACTGCCCAGGGCTGCGACCAGGTCGTCTTCCTCGACGCCCAGGAGGGCACGTACGTCGAGGAGCTCGGCGGCATGAACATGTACTTCGTGTACGCCGACGGCCACATCGTCACGCCCGAGACCGGCACCATCCTGGAGGGCATCACTCGCTCCTCGATCATCGAGCTGGCCGGCAAGATGGGCCATGCCGTGGAGGAGCGGAAGTTCTCCATCCAGGAGTGGAAGGACGGCGTGGCCTCGGGCGAGATCACCGAGATCTTCGCCTGCGGCACCGCGGCGGTCGTGACGCCGGTCGGTTCGCTGAAGTGGGACGGCGGCGAGATCGGTGTCCCCGAGGGCGGTGGCGAGCTGTGGAAGCGGATCCGCCAGGAGCTGGTCGACCTCCAGTTCGGCCGGTCCGAGGACACCTTCTGTTGGCTGCGGCGCCTGGTCTAGCCTCCCGCCAGGGACGGGCGAGATTAGATAAGGTGAGGCTTACCTAATAGGAGGTAGCCTCATGCATCGTCGCCCGTCCCTCGCCGCTCCCGTGCTCGGCCTGTTGCTGGCCGCCACCCTCGCCGCGTGCGGCAGCGAGAACGACTCCACCGAGGAGCAGGCCGCCGAGCCGTCGACCTCCGAGCCGTCCACGTCCGAGCCGCCGGCCGCCGAACAGGGTGTCTTCCCCGCCGTCGTACCCCACAAGTTCGGCGAGACCACCGTCGCCGAGGAGCCACAGCGCGTGGTGAGCGTCGGGGTCTCCGAGCAGGACGTCCTGCTCCAGCTCGGGGTGACGCCGGTCGCGGTGACCGAGTGGTACGGCGAGCAGCCGCACGCCACCTGGCCGTGGGCCACCGACCTGCTCGGCGATGTCGAGCCGGAGGTGCTCAGCACCGCCGACGGCTTCGAGTACGAGAAGGTCGCCGCGCTCGAGCCCGACCTGATCATCGGCACCAACGCCGGCCTGACCAAGAAGGACTACGCGCTGTTCTCGAAGATCGCGCCGACGATCCCCAGCGTCGAGGGCTCGACGCAGTACTTCTCCTCCTGGCAGGACCAGACGCTCCAGATCTCCCGCGCGCTCGGCCGCGAGGCCGACGGGCAGGCGCTCGTCGACGAGGTCACGGGCGCGTACGCCGAGGTGGCCGCGGCCCATCCCGAGTGGGCCGGGAGGACGGCGACATTCTCCCAGGGCGCGCCGTACGACGGGGAGCTCTACGTCTACCCCGAGGGGCTGAGCACCGACTTCCTCACCGACCTCGGGTTCACGATCACGCCCGGACTGCAGGAGTTCGCGCCCGACGTGGGGTCGCAGGCCGAGATCTCCGCCGAGAACGTCGACCTGCTCGAGGCCGACGTGGTCGTCTGGGGCACCGAGACCGCCGAGCAGCTCGAGGAGCTGCTGGGCTTCGGCACGGTCGCCAACCTGCCCGCGGTCGCGGAGAACCGCGCGGTCTACACCGACGACGTGCTCGCCGGCGCGATCTACTTCGACACCCCGCTCAGCCTGCTCTACGTCCTGGAGCACCTCACGCCGATGCTCGAGGCCGCCGTCACGGGCGAGGCGCCGCGCGAGTTCCCGTCCTGACCGAGGCCGGGCTCAGGGCAGCGGCGTGGCGTCTGCGGCCGGAGTGCGCTCCGCCGCGTTCGCCGCGCTCGAGCGCGGCACGATGATCGGCAGCCCGGTGCGGGGGTCGGCGAGGACGTCGGCATCGAGGCCGAAGACGAGGCTCAGCAGCTCGACGGTGATCAGCTCGGCGGGCGGACCCTGGCCGACGATCGCGCCGTCCTTCATCACGAGCATGTGGTCGCTGTAGCGGGCGGCGAGGTTCAGGTCGTGCAGCACCATCGCGACGGTCCGGCCGCGCTCGCGGTTGAGACGGGTGACCAGGTCGAGGACCTCGACCTGGTGGGCGAGGTCGAGGTACGTCGTGGGCTCGTCGAGCAGCAGCAGCTCGGTGTCCTGGGCCAGCGTCATCGCGATCCAGGCGCGCTGCCGCTGGCCGCCGGAGAGCTGCTCGAGCGGGCGGTCGCGGAGGTCCGCGGTGTCGGTCATCTCCAGCGCGGCCTCGACGACCGCCTCGTCCTCGGGCGACCACTGGCTGAACCAGCGCTGGTGGGGGTGCCGGCCCCGGCCGACCAGGTCGCGCACGAGGAGCCCCTCGGGGGCGATCGGGGTCTGAGGGAGCAGCGCCAGCCGGCGGGCGATCTCGCGGGTCGGCAGCGTACCGATCGGCCGGTCGCCGAGCAGCACCGTGCCGCTGGTCGGCTTCAGCAGCCGGGCCAGGGTCCGCAGCAGCGTCGACTTCCCGCAGCCGTTGGGGCCGATGATCGTCGTGACCCGGCCGTCGGGGATCTCCAGGGTGAGGTCGCTGACGACCGGCGCCTCGCCGTACCCGACGGTGACGGCCTCGGCACGCAGGCTGGCCGGGGAGCTGGCGGTGGGGGAGGTCATGCCGAGACCTTTCGGTTGCCGCGGAGCAGGAGCCAGATGAGGTACGGCGCGCCGATGGCGGCCGTCACGATGCCGGCCGGGATGGCGAAGGGGATCACCACGCGGGTGAGCAGGTCGGCACCGACGACGAGGCAGCCGCCGAGCACCATCGAGGCGAGCATGGGCGGGCGGCTGCCGCCGGTGAGCCGCAGCGCGATCTGCGGGACGACGAACGCGACGAACTCCAGCGGGCCGACCGCGGAGACGGCCACCGCCGCCAGGCCGACGGCCGCGACCAGCGTGAGCAGCTGCGTGACCTGGAGGCGTACGCCGAGGCCGCGGGCGCTGTCGTCGCCCAGCATCATCGTGTTCAGCGCCCGGACCAGGAGCAGCGAGACCGGCACCAGGACCACGAGGGTCCAGATCATCGGCCAGGCCTGGTCCCAGCCGCGGCCGTTGAGCGAGCCGTTCAACCAGACCTGGGCGCTGGCCGCGTCCTCGATCCGCGCCCGGACCAGCAGCCAGGACGTGCCGGCGGAGAGGGCGGCGCCGAGGCCGATGCCGACCAGCACCAGCCGCTGCCCGTCGATCCCGCGGCGCCAGGAGAACACGTAGAGGACCGCGGCGGTGAGCAGCCCGCCCAGAAACGCCGCCACGGGGAGGCCGAGGTGCTGGAGGGTGCCGGTGACCAGGCCGGCGCCGTACCCGGTGGTGCCGGAGAGCACGATCACGGCGACGGCGCCGAACGCCGCCCCCTCGGTGACGCCGAGGATGTCGGGGCTGGCCAGCGGGTTGCGGGCGAAGGTCTGGGTGAGCGCGCCGGACAGCCCGAGCGCCGCGCCGACCAGGACCGCGACCAGGGTCTGCGGGAGCCGCAGCTCGCGGACGATGAACTGCTGGCCGGCGTCGCCGCCGCCGAGCAGCGTCGCGACGACGTCGCCCAGCGGGATCTCGAAGTCGCCCATCGAGATGTCGAGCACGACGAGCACGCCGAGCAGGGCCAGGCCGACCAGGGTGACGGCGGCGGCGCGCACCGGCACCAGCCAGGAGAGTGGGCCGACGCGGAGCGGCGCGGACAGCGACGTCACAGCCGCACCAGCCGCATCCGCCGGACCAGCAGCACGAAGACCGGACCGCCCACGAGAGCCATGACGATGCCGACCTGGAGCTCGCCGGGGCGTACGACGACGCGGCCGACGATGTCGGCCAGCAGCAGGAACAGCCCGCCGATCAGGCCGGAGTACGGCACCACCCAGCGGTAGTCGACGCCGGCGAAGTACCGGGCGACGTGCGGGACGACCAGGCCGAGGAACGCGATCGGTCCGCAGGCGGCCGTGGCGGCCCCGGCCAGCAGCATCACCGCAGCGACCCCCATCACCTTGTGCACCCAGGGGTTCATGCCGAGGGAGCGGGCGACGTCGTCGCCGAGCTGGAGCAGGTTGAGGCTGGGCGCGCTGATCGCGGCCAGCAGCAGCCCGACGAGCATGAACGGCAGCACCTGCCAGAACACGTCGAGGTCGCGGCCAGCGACCGAGCCGACCACCCAGAACCGGTAGGAGTCGAGAGTGTCCAGGTCGCGCAGCACGATGGTCTGGGTGCCGGCGGCCAGCAGGGCGGAGACGGCCGCGCCGGCGAGCACCAGGGAGACCGGGTTCGGGCCGCCGCGGGTGGACCCGATCGCGAACACGGCGGCCGCGGCGATGCCGGCCCCGGCGAGGGAGAACCAGGCGTAGCCGGAGAGGTCGTCGACCGAGAAGACGTGGATGCCGAGCACGACCGCGAACGCCGCGCCGGCCGAGACGCCGAGCAGGCCGGGCTCGGCCAGCGGGTTGCGGGTGTGGCCCTGCATCAGGGCGCCGGCGATGCCGAGGCACAGGCCGACCGAGAGGGCGAGGACCGTGCGGGGGACGCGGAGACCGTGCACGATCGTCGACGCGTCCGAGCCGTCCCGGTCGAAGAGCACGTCCACCACGGTGCCGAACGGGATGCTGCGGCTGCCGATCGCCAGGCTCAGCAGCGCGGCGAGCACCAGCAGCACGAGCAGCACGAGCAGCCCCGGCACCGACCCCCGGCGCACGCGGGACGACGTCCGCGGTGCCGCGGGAGGTGAGACGGTGCTGGTCACGAGGGGTAAGGCTAGCCTTACCACTTGGTTTCGATCGCGGCTGGCCCGCTCGTCGTACCGCGAAGTGGAGTCGGGCGCGGGTAGCCTGCCTGCGTGACGAGCATGCCGCGCCCCGAGGCCCCCGGTGGTCCCCGGATGTCGGTGGGCGACTACACGCTGATGGCCAAGATCGGCGAGGGCGGCATGGGCGTCGTCCACCTGGCCCGCAAGCCCGGCGGCGAGCGGGTCGCGCTGAAGGTGCTCCGTCCGCACATCGTCGGCGACGACGAGGCCCGGGCGCGGCTGGCCCGCGAGGTGTCCTCGCTGGAGCGGATCCGCAGCCGCTGGGTCGCCGAGATCGTCGACGCCGACCCGTGGGCGCCGGTCCCGTACGTCGCCACCCGCTACGTCCCCGGCCTGTCGCTGCACGACTACGTGCTCGAGGAGGGGCCCATCGAGGGCCGCGACCTGCTCTGGTTCGCCGGCTGCCTGGCGGAGGGCCTGGCCTCGGTGCACGGGGTCGGGGTGCTGCACCGCGACGTGAAGCCGTCGAACGTGCTGATGGAGGGGCGCACCCCGATCCTGATCGACTTCGGCCTGGCCCGGGTGGCCGACGACCCCAAGCTCACCCACACCGGCTGGCTGCTCGGCACGCCCGGCTACCTGGCCCCGGAGATCCTGTACGGCCAGGACGCCTCAGCCGCCTCCGACGTCCACTCGTGGGCCGCGACGGTCGCGTACGCCGGCACCGGCCGCGCACCGTTCGGACGGGGCCCGTCGATGGCCATCATGGACCGGGTCCGGCGCGGCGAGCACGACCTCACCGGCCTCCCCGAGGGCCTGCGCGGCGTGGTCGAGTCGGCCCTCGACCCGGACCCGACCCGGCGGCCGCGGCTCGGCCAGCTGCTGGCCTGGCTGCGCCCGCAGTCGACCCGCGCGGGCGCGCGCGGCCCGGTGCCCCCGGCGCCGGTGGCCGAGGACGTCTTCACGCTGCCCCTCGCGATCGCCTCGGCCTCGGCGACCGCCGACGACCCGACCGACCGGTGGCCCGACGCCGACCCCGGGTACGACCACGACCTTCCCCCCGCGACCCGCCGCGAGACCGAGCACGTCACCCAGGCGCTGCCGACGCTCGGATCGCCGCAGGGGGAGGCCTGGCGGCCGGACCTGCAGGGCCGACCGTGGGAGCCGGAGCTGGAGCCGACCACCTCGTTCGGCGAGCGCGCCCGGCGGGCCACGCTGCTCGCGATCACGGCGCTGGCCGTCGGAGCCGGCACCGCGGCGTACCCCTGGTGGGCCACCACCCTCGTCCTGCTCCTGGTCTGGGTGCTGCGCAGCGGCTCGCTCGCGGCCAGCAAGGCGGGCAACCGGCGCCGCCTCCGCGGTCGCCGGTGGTACGACGGTGCACAGTTCCTGATCGGTGCACCCTGGGACCTGGTCCGCTCGATCCCCGGCACGCTCATGCTGGTGCTGTGGAGCGCCGGGCTGGCGGTCGCGGGCGGGCTGATCTGCTACGCGGTCGCGGCGACCGTTCCGGTGGGCCTCTTCGTCTGCGGCACCGTGCTCGCGGTCTCGCTGTGGTCCGGCCCCGGTGGCTCGCGGGTGCGCTCGCCGCTCGCCCGGGTCGTGCACCCGCTCGCCGCCGACGTACGCCGCTGGGCGGTCGCGCTGGTGGTGGTCGGCCTGGTCGCGGCCGGGCTCGCCCTGGTCGCGGGCGACGGCACCGCGTGGGGCCCGTCGGGCGATCCCGCCGGCTGGACCAACCCGCTGCCGTGACCTGTCGTGACCTGCGGTGACCTGCGCTGACCTGCCGGCGGCCCGACCGGATGCGAAGACGGTCTGTCCGAGGCGGCGTCGTCGTGGCACGATGAGCGCCATGCAGCACGGCAGCATCGTCCTTGGATCGAGTAGGTCGCGCAGCGACCGTATCGAGATCATTCCCTAGCGCGTCGAGACCCTCGACGCGCCGACCTCTCGCACCCCGAGAGGTTTTTTTGTGCCCGGATCCGCTGAGTCACCCGCACCGAGAGAGATCACACGATGGACCTGCACGGCTCGTTCCACGTCTACGACACCACGCTGCGCGACGGCGCGCAGCAGGAGGGGCTCAACCTCTCCGTCGCCGACAAGCTGGCGATCGCCCGGCAGCTCGACGGCCTGGGGGTGGGCTACATCGAGGGCGGCTGGCCCGGCGCGAACCCCAAGGACACCGAGTTCTTCCGCCGCGCCGCGGTCGAGCTCGACCTCCGGCACGCCCGCCTCGCGGCGTTCGGCGCCACTCGGCGCGCCGGCGTACGCGCGGCCGACGACCCGCAGGTCGCCGCCCTGCGCGACAGCGGCGCGGGGGTCGTGACGCTGGTGGCGAAGTCGCACGACCGGCACGTCGAGCTCGCCCTGCGGACCACGCTCGCGGAGAACCTCGCGATGGTCCGCGACACCGTCTCCCACCTGCGGGCCGAGGGTCAGCAGGTGTTCCTCGACGCCGAGCACTTCTTCGACGGCTACCGCGCCAACCGCGACTACGCCCTCGAGGTGCTGCGCACGGCGCACGACGCCGGTGCCGAGGTCGTCGCCCTGTGCGACACCAACGGCGGGATGCTGCCGGCGTGGGTCGCCGACGTCGTCCACGACGTCGTCTCCTCGACCGGCGGCCGGGTGGGCATCCACGCCCACAACGACAGCGGCTGCGCCGTCGCCAACTCGCTCGCCGCGGTCGACGCCGGCGCCTCGCACGTCCAGGGCTGCATCAACGGGTACGGCGAGCGCACCGGCAACGCCGACCTCGTCACCGTCGTCGCCAACCTGGAGCTGAAGCTGGACCGTCAGGTGCTCCCCGCGGGCCTGCTGCGCGAGTCGACCCGGATCGCGCACGCCGTCGCCGAGGTCACCAACGTGCCGCCGGCGAGTCGTCAGCCGTACGTCGGCACCTCGGCGTTCGCCCACAAGGCCGGCCTGCACGCGAGCGCGATCAAGGTCGACCCGTTCCTCTACCAGCACCTCGACCCGCTCGCCGTCGGCAACGACATGCGGCTGCTGGTCTCCGACATGGCCGGCCGCGCGTCGATCGAGCTGAAGGGCCGCGAGCTCGGCTTCGACCTGTCCGGCGACCGGGAGCTGGTCACCCGGATCACCGACCGGGTCAAGGTGCTGGAGTCGCGCGGGTACACCTTCGAGGCGGCCGACGCGTCGTTCGAGCTGCTGCTCGTCGAGGAGGTCGAGGGCGCGCGGCCGTCGTACTTCGAGGTCGAGTCGTGGCGGGTGATCACCGAGACGCTGAACCACGCCGGTCCGGGGGAGGAGGCGGTCTCCGAGGCCACGGTGAAGCTGACGGCGGCGGGCGTGCGCTACGTCGTGACCGGTGAGGGCAACGGCCCGGTCAATGCGCTCGACCAGGCGCTGCGCGGCGCCATCGGCCAGGCCTTCCCGCAGGTCGCGAAGTTCGAGCTGATCGACTACAAGGTCCGGATCCTCGACCAGGGCCACGGCACCGACGCGATCACCCGGGTGCTGATCGAGACCACCGACGGCGAGTCGTCGTGGGTGACCGTCGGGGTCGGCCACAACGTCATCGAGGCGTCCTGGGGTGCCCTCGTGGACGGGCTGACCTTCGGCCTGCGGCGCCAGGGAGTGACGGAGGCCGGGTGACTCAGAGGAGGTGACTCAGGCCGGGTGACTCGGGCGGGCGATCCGGTCGACCAGGTCGACCCAGCCGTTGTACACCCGGTCGACCGGGAACTCCTCGATCCGCACCTGCTGGTCGAGGATCGGCACCTCCAGCGGCGCCAGGATCGCGGTGGCGAGCAGCGGCAGGTCGCCGGTGACGCCGAGCTCGGCGAGCAGGTAGCGCACGTGCATGGCGGTGAAGGAGTACGCCGCGTATGACCGTGGGCCGACCCAGCCGGCCTCCCGGATCAGGTCGGCGTGCCGGAGCGTGATCTCGATCCGTGACCGGCCGAAGGCCAGTAGCCGCTCGTGCGGGGGTGCGCCCGGGCCGAGCGGCGGCGGCCCGGAGATCACCGAGGCCTGCCAGTCGGTCTCGGACTGGTCGAGCAGTGCGCCCATCAGCCCCTCGCGGGACTCGAAGCGACGGAACACGGTGCCCTTGCCGACCCCGGCGCGAGCCGCGACGGCGTCCATCGTCACCGCGTGCGCCCCGTGTAGGGCGACGAGCTCCGCGGCGGCGCACATCAGCGCCTCGCGGTTGCGCGCGGCATCGCGACGCTCGGTCGGAGGAGCGTCGAGAAGCGGCAGCAGACGGGGCTCGAACATGGCGCGGCCCACTCTAGGGAGCGGCGCCGCGCGCGGCTGAACCATTTCGGTGGGCTAGACCGGGAATAGAAAGCGGACTACGGTCCGTTTCGCCTGGTGACCGTTCCGTACCAGAACCAGGAGCACCCATGTCCGATACCCGCGTCGCCGTCCTCGTCGGCAGTCTCCGTGCCGACTCCGTGAACCGCAAGCTGGCCGAGAAGCTCGCCGCCGACGCGCCCGAGGGCGTCGTCCTCGAGATCGTCGAGGGCCTGGAGCAGCTGCCGTTCTACAACGAGGAGCTCGACAGCGGCCAGGCCCCCGAGGCCGCCACCCGCGTCCGTGCGCAGGTCGCCGGCGCGGACCGCGTCCTCGTCGTCACGCCCGAGTACAACGGCACCATGCCGGCCGTGCTCAACAACGCCATCGACTGGCTCTCCCGCCCGTACGGCGCCGGCGCGCTGGTCGCCAAGCCGCTCGCCGTCATCGGCACCACCCCGACCCCGTACGGCGGCCGCTGGGCGCACGCCGACGCCAACCGCTCGGCCAACATCGCCGGCGCCGTCGTCCTCGAGGACGTCACCGTCTCGCAGCCCGGCGTCGAGGTCGACGTGCTCGCCGATGCCGAGGTGCAGGCCAAGCTGCAGGCCGCGCTGCGCTCGCTCGTCGACTACGACGCGGCTCCCTCCAGCGCTGCCTGATCCGAGCGTCATCTCCCGCTAGGTTCGAGGTCGTGAGCGATCTCCACGACCTGACCGCGCTGGAGCAGGGCGAGCTGGTGCGGCGCCGCGAGGTGTCGCCGACCGAGCTCGTCGAGCACTACCTCGAACGCGCCGACCGACTCGACTCGGTCGGCGCGTTCGTCACGCTCACGGCCGAGCGCGCCCGCGAGCGCGCCGCGGCCCTGGCGCCGGCTCCCGAGGGAGCGAGTCCGCTGCACGGTGTCCCGACCGCGATCAAGGACCTCAACCTGACCGCGGGCGTGCCCACGGCGTTCGGCTCCGCGGCCTTCGCCGACCACGTGCCGGAGCTCAGCGACGGGGTCACCCTGGCCCTCGAGGCAGCGGGCCTGGTGAGCCTCGGCAAGACGAGCACGCCGGAGTTCGGCTCGCCCTGCTACACCGAGCCCGAGGGTCGGCCGCCCGCGGTCACGCCGTGGGACCGCACCCGGATGGCCGGCGGCTCCTCGGGCGGCGCCGCAGCGGCCGTTGCCGCGGGGCTGGTGCCGGTGGCCCAGGGGTCGGACGGTGGCGGCTCGATCCGGATCCCGGCGTCGTGCTGCGGGCTGGTCGGTCTCAAGCCGAGCCGCGGCCGGATCTCGGGGTTCCCGATGTACGGGGACCCGGTGGGTTTGGCGACGGCCGGGTCGATCGCCCGGACCGTGCGCGACGCGGCGGCGATGCTGGACGCACTCGCCGGTCGTCGGGTGGGGGATCCTGCCTGGGCGCCACCTCCTTCGACGACCTTCCTGGCCGCCTGCGACCGCGATCCTGGACGACTGCGGATCGCTCGCTTCAGTGAACCCGTCATCACCGACAGCCCGCTCGACCCGGAGTGCCGGCGGGCCTGGGAGGACGCCTCCCGGCTGCTAGAGTCGCTCGGCCACGAGGTCGTCGACGTCGCCGTACCGCTGCCGCGCGAGGCGGTGCCGGTCTTCGAGACCTGCTGGGCGGTGCTGACCGCGCTGTCGGTCGTCCCGCCCGAGCGCGAGCACCTGCTCCGCCCGCTCACCCGGTGGCTCTCGGAGCGCGGCCGGGCGGTCAGCGCCCCGGACTTCGGTCTGGCGATCGGGGCGATGCGCCGCTTCGCCGCCGACGCGCTCGTCGCGCTCGCGCCGTACGACGCCGTCCTCACCCCGACCCTCGCCGCGCCGCCCCTGCCGGTCGGCGCGATCCGTGACGACGCCGACCCGGCCGCGGACTTCGAGGCGCAGAAGCGGTTCACGCCGTACACCTCGGCCTGGAACGTCACCGGCATGCCGGCCGTCTCGCTGCCCCTCCACCAGACGCCGGCCGGCCTGCCCGTCGGGGTGATGCTCGCGGCGCGCCCCGCGGAGGAGGAGCTGCTGCTCTCCCTCTCGGCCCAGGTCGAGGCGGCCGCGCCCTGGGCGGACCGGAGGCCACCCGGATGGTGAGCACCCGGCACACCGCCGAGCTGAGCGCCGACGAGCTCACCGAGATCCGGGCGCTGCTCGACGCCGTCTTCGTGGACTTCGACGACCACGACTGGGACCACGGACTGGGCGGTCAGCACGCCCTGGTCCGCGAGGACGGGCTGCTCGTCGCCCACGGTTCGCTGGTCCAACGGCGGATGCTGGTGGGCGGCCGCTCACTGCGGACCGGGTACGTCGAGTCGGTGGCGGTCCGGTCCGACCGGCGCCGCCGCGGGCTCGCCGGCCAGGTGATGGCGGCGCTGGAGGCGCTGGCGCCGGCGTACGACCTGCTCGCGCTCGGCGCGTCCGACGAGGGGGTGCCGCTCTACGAGGCGCGGGGCTGGCAGCCGTGGCGCGGCCCGACGTCCGTGCTCGGCCCGTCCGGTCCGGAGCCCACGCCGGACGAGGACGGCTCGGTCTACGTGCTCGGCGGACAGGACGTCGACCGGGACGCCCCGATCGCCTGCGACTACCGGGACGGCGACGTCTGGTAGCGGTCCCGGTCGTGGACGTGCCAGACGACCCAGGTGAACGGGAAGAACAACCCGGCGACGACGGCCACGAGCAGGTGCGAGCCGCGCCGACGGGCGCCCGTGACGGTCAGGGTCACCAGGGCGAGCAGCGCGCCGCCGACCAGGGCGATGAATGCGACGACGGCCACTGGTCCAGTGTGCCCGGCGCGGCGGTAGCTGTCGCGGTGGTCGCCAGTGAGCGGTGCCCGGTCCACCTTTTCGCGCCTACCGACCGTGGACCCTGCACCGCCGGCCGGGCGTGTCCGCACGACGCGCCATGGGGGAGGTGAGCCAGCCACCGTCCGGGCCCCGCGGACGGTGGATCGCTCACCGCCGGCTCGGCGAGCCGCCGTCCCGCCGTCCCGCCGTCCCGCCGTCCCGGCGAGCCGGAGAGCCGAGGTCAGTCGCCGAGACCGCGCGCCTGCAGCGCGTCGCCGGTCTCGTGGGCGCGCGCGACGACCCGGATCACGAACGGGGTGAGGAACGCGCGCGGGTGCCGGCCGAGACCGCGGGCCCGGGCGGCGTCCCGGGTCTCGAGGGCGAGTGCGAGCGTCCCCGGGAGGGCCTGGAGGGCGAGGCTGAAGGTGAGCGCGACCCGCTCGGGGCTGACCCCGAACCGCCGGAACGGACCGAGCCAGCGCACGATCGCGTCGAGGATCGCGTTGACGGCCGTGGTCGCGGTCAGCACCACGGCGGCGAGCGCGAGGGCGAGCAGGTCGACGAAGGTCTCGACCGCCTTGGGCAGGCCGTAGAGCCACCACTGCAGCCCGGCGACCACGGTCGCGATCACCAGCACCGACCGGGCCGCGCGGACGAGGGTGCCGATCCGGATCCGGCCGACCAGGGCGGCGGTCAGTGCGAGCGCCAGGAACGCCCACGACCAGGTCGGGCTGCGCACCAGCACGACGGTGAGGCTGTACGCCGCCAGCGCGGTCATCTTCACGCCGACGGGCAGCCGGTGCAGCACGGTGTCGCCCGGCTGGTGGATGCCGATGAGGAGCAGGTTGCTGCTCATGCGAGCGCCGACCGCACGTAGTCGCCGATCGCCGCGTCGGGGTGACCGTCGAAGCGCACCGCCCCGTCGGCGACCACCAGCACCCGGTCGCAGCGGCGGGCCAGCTCCAGGTCGTGGGTGACCAGCACGACCTGCTGGTCGAGCCCGAGGAGCAGGTCGCCGACCCGCCGGGTGTTGGCCAGGTCGAGCAGGGTGGTCGGCTCGTCGGCGACCAGCACGGCGGGCTCGGAGGCGAGCACGCCGGCCAGGGCCAGCAGCTGCTTCTGCCCGCCCGAGAGGCTGTGCACGCTGTCGTGCGCGTGGCCGGCCAGGCCGTACCTCTCCAGCACCGCGAGCGCGAGCTCCCGCCGGCGTTCGCCGTTCCGCTCGTGGCGGCGCAGCGACAGCTCGACGTCCTCGACGCAGGTGGGCATCACCAGCTGCGCCGCGGGGTCGGTGAACGCGAAACCCACGCGACGGCGTACCTCCGCGCCCTTCCGCGCCACGTCGAGACCGTCGACCAGGACCCGGCCGACGGTCGGGGTGACGAGCCCGTTGAGCAGTCGGGCCAGGGTGGACTTGCCGGATCCGTTGGCGCCGACCACGCCGATGCGTCGCTCGCTCAGCGTGAGGGTGGTCGGGGCGAGGACGACCCGGTCGCCGGCGACCGTCGGGACGGTGACGCCGGCTCCGGCGAGCTCGAGGGTCGGCACGCTCAGCGGCGCTCGAGCAGCCGTGGGAAGGCGCGGTGCACCTCGGCGGCGACCAGGCCGACGACGGCGGCCTTCAGGATGTCGCCCAGCCAGAACGGCGCGTCCCAGGCGGCCGCGGTGCGGAACGGGACGTCGGAGAAGGCGGCCATGCCGAGGGTGCCGAACAGGTGGTTCAGGGCGACGCCCGGCAGGCAGCAGAGAAAGACGACCAGGGCGGAGGTACGCCGGCCGCGCGCGACGTACCGGACCAGCAACCCGGTGACGAACGCGACCGCCAGGAACGACCACAGGTAGCCCGCGGTGATCCCGGTGAAGACGCCGAGCCCGGCGGAGTGCCCCGAGAAGACCGGCAGCCCCGCGGCACCGAGGGCGAGGTACAGGGCGACCGTGAGGGTGCCGCGCACGGCTCCGAGAAGTGCCCCGGTGAGGGTGATCGCGAAGGTCTGCAGGGTGATCTCGACGCCGGCGCCGCCGACGGGGATGCCGCCGACGAGGGTGCAGGCGGCGATCAGTGCGGCGAACGCCGCGACGAGGGCGAGGTCGGTCGCGGAGAGGCGGGCGCGGGTCGCGGCCGGCGCGGTGGTGTCGGTCATGGTCATCGGAGATCCTTCGTCGTACGGACCTGAACAGTGGTCAGGTGAACGGCGTTCAGGTTAGGGTCGGGGCCGTCGGTCGTCAACGGCCGCGGAACGGAGTGTGGCGTGCGCAACAGTCGCGGGGACGTCGTGGACCGGGCGATCGCCGTCCTCGACGCCTACGGCCTGGCCGACCTGTCGATGCGCCGCCTCGGCGCCGAGCTGGGCGTGCAGCCGAGCGCGCTCTACCACCACTTCGCCAACAAGCAGCTGCTGCTCGCGGCCGTCGCCGACGAGCTGCTCGCGCGCGGCGTCCGACCGGCGGGTGGCGGCTCGTGGGACGTCCAGGTCGTCGCCGTCTGCGGCGGGCTGCGCGACGCGATGCTGGCCTACCGCGACGGCGCCGAGCTGGTGGCGACGGTGCACTCCTTCGGCCTCGGTGCGCGGGCGCCGTACGACGCCCTGAGCGCCGCCCTCGCCTCCGGCGACCTGCCCGCCGACCTGGTGCCGGTCGCCGCGCGCACCCTGCTGCACTTCGTCTTCGGCCATGTCTCCGACGAGCAGACCCACCTGCAGGCCGGCAGCGCCGGCGCGATCGCCGACGCCCCGCGGGAGTCCTCCGACTTCGCGCTCGGGCTGGGGATCGTGGTCGACGGCATCCGGGCCCGCGTCACTCAGGGGCTCTCGGGCAACGCCTGACGTTCTCAGCGGCGAGGCGCCAGCGCGAGCAGCTCCCTCGGCCCGACGGCGGTCGACAGCCCGCCTCCGACCGCCCGCCGCTCGAAGTGCAGGTGGCAGCCGTCGGGAGCGCCGTCGTCGGAGGCGCGGGCGATCAGCTGTCCGCGTCGTACGACGTCGCCGCGCTTCACGTGGACCCGCCGGGTATGGCCGATGACGACGTCGAAGCCCTTGCTGCGGCTGCGCAGCAGGAGCGGGTTCGCCCCGTATGCCGGCCCCAGCGAGCCGTTGTCGACCACCCGCAGTCGGGTCCGGGCGAACAGCCGGGTGCCGCACGGCATCGCGAGGTCGAGGCCGTGGTGGAAGCCGCGCCCGTCCCGGCAGCGCGAGTCGGGTGAGTAGTACGGCGCCCGTGTGCAGCCGAACGGGATCATGATCCGGTGCGAGCCGGCGAACCACGGCGACGTGTAGCGGGTCCGGTCGGAGGTGAAGAACTCCCAGCGCGGGTCGGGCGCGGCGCCGGCCGGCGCGACCGGGGAGAGGACGAGCAGCAGGGGCAGCGCCAGCAGGGCCGAGAGCAGTCGCATGGATCCACCCTCACACAGAGTCGCCGAGCGGCCAGGAATCCAGCACCCGGCAGCCGCCGTCCTCCCACCAGGCCAGGTCGAGCCGCTCCGCGCGGCAGCGCACCGGCAGCAGGTGCTGAAGCGCCGCCCGGGTCGAGTCCTCGCTGACCGCCTCCGAGCGCAGGTCGAGGGTGAGGTGGGGGAGCACCTCGTCGTACCTCCCGGCGTACGGCGGGCACGCGGGGAAGGCCTCGAAGAGCCGCATCGTCAGCTCCTGGAACGGCCGCAGCGGGTCCGGCACCAGGTGGATGATCCCGTTGGGGAAGGTCGCAACCTGCCCCAGCACGAAGTCGAACGGCGGGGTGCTCGCCACCACCCGCGCCACCCGGTGCCGGTCGGCTGGGGTCGGCTCGGGCAGGAACGGCCCGAGCGCGGTGATGTGCGCGTGCACGAACGCCGGGTCGGCCGAGACGAACCCGGGGTCGTAGAACTCGTGCCGGCCCCGGACGAACGGCTCGAGCGCCGGCACGGGCAGCTGCAGCACGGCGTGCCCCGGGTGCCCCTCGTGCGTCACGGGAGGAGGGTACGTGGGGGCGGTGGTGCCGACGGTGTTCAGGAGGTCGCGCCTCGGGCTGTTGCCGTGGCCTCCCACCCCCGCGCCCGGGGTGGACCCGGTCGGGGACCGTTTGGTGGGGCGTTCGTTCTTGACCTGGGTGGTCGGCAGGTACGGCTTGCCGGTGATCGCCTCGGTGCCCGGGCCAGATCGAGGCCCAGCGCGCGCATCCTGTCGTGCACGCTGATCGGCCCGTGGTCCAGCCCGATCGGGGCGCGAGCACCGCGGCTGGCCCGTCGGCCTTCGCGAGCCTGGGTAGCGCTAGAACGACTCGGAGGAGATTTCGTGCTCGGAGCAGCACGTCGAGATCGCGCCGCGGGGCGCGTCATTAGGCCACTGCAGGGCAGAAGTGTCACCACCAAGACCACCAGAAGCGTCACCGATGTCTTGATTCAGAACTGTCACCGACGTCCTGAGACATGACACGTGCGAGGGCCTGTGGAAGATCCAAGCGATCGAACGTGCGTTCGACTAGAATTGGACGCATCATCCCGCACGTTTGTGGAGAGCTCTCGGAGGCTCGCATGAACCACCCGATCCGGGTCGCCACCCGCGAGCTGGACCATGTGCTGAAGTCGGTGGCCGATGTGAACCCGGCGTTCATGACCACCCCCGACAAGGCCGCCGCTCTGGTCGAGCTGGCCGCGATCGAGGACCGGGTGGGCGAGCTGCGGCTCCGGGTTACCGCCGACGCGAGCGACGTGGCCGAGGACACGGGCGCCCGGGACGTCGGCGCCTGGGCCGCCGCCTCTACCAGGCGACGCCGTGGTGACTGCGCCGCCGACCTCCGCCTCGCCCTGGCACTGGCCGACCGCCCGGTCCTGGCTGCGGCGGTCCGAGAAGGTGGGGTGAACCTCGACCAAGCACACGCGATCGCGGCGTCCCTCGCCGAGCTCCCGCCCGAGGTCGACGCCTGCGTGGTCGACCAGGCCGAGGCCGCGCTGGTGGCCTACGCCGCGCGCTTCGATCCCATCGAGCTGCGCCGCCTGGGTCGCCGGATCCTCGACGTCATCGCCCCCGACCTCGCCGAGGCCGCCGAGGCCCGCCACCTCGCCAACCTGGAGGCATCCGCCCACCAACGGATGCGGTTGGGCCTCCGGGCCCAGGGCGATGGGATCACGCGGATCAGTGGCCTGATCCCGGACGCCTCCGCCGCCCGGCTCGCGACCTACCTGCACGCCTTCACCAACCCCCGCCGCGACGACGCCGTCGACCCGACGCCGGTCGAGGAGGGACGAAGGCCCGTCTCGAAATCCGGCGAGCCGACCGCCCGCCCCGTCCCATACGGACGCAAGGCCGCGGCCGCGTTCTGCCAGCTCCTGGAGACCCTCGACCCCACACGGCTGCCCATCCACGGCGGCGACGCCACCACCCTCGTCATCACCATGAGCCTCGACTCGCTCCGCGCGGAGCTCGGCACCGCCACCCTCGGCAACCCGGCCCCCGGCGACTCGGTCGACCGGATCACCGCCGAGGAGGCCCGCCGCCTTGCCTGCACCGCCCAGATCGTCCCCGCCGTCCTCGGCGGGAAGGGCGAGGTACTCGACCTCGGCCGCTCCCAACGCCTCTTCACCCGCGCCCAACGCCGCGCCCTCGCCCTCACCGACCGCGAATGCCGCGCCGAGGGCTGCCAGATCCCGGCCCCCTGGTGCGAGGCCCACCACGCCGGCACCCCCTGGGCCGCCGGCGGCCGCACAGACCTGGCCGACGGGATGCTGCTCTGCTCCCACCACCACCATCGAGCCCACGACCCGAGCTACTCCACCGAACGACTCGCCGATGGCGGCGTGCGGTTCCACCGGCGGACGTAGACCGGCGGTACTTCCGAGGTGGCACGACTCGTCTCGATGACTGACGCCCGCCGGAGTTCTTCCTGCGATTCGGCCGCGACAACAAGGGCGTTGCGGCGACACTCCTTCCCGTGACGGACACTTGCCCGCGCTCCTGGACGTGCTGCGGCCTCTCCGCTGCCGGGTCGAGGTCCCCGCCCGTTCCAGCGTCGTGACCCCTGGCGGGGGTTCCGCTTCGCCGCTCGCCAGACGGTCCTGAGCCGCGCCGGCGGCCGATGCGAGGGGCCGATCTTCCTGGTGGCGGGACGCTGTCGGAAGGAGGCGAACGAGGTCGACCACATCTATCCCTGGTCGAAGGGCGGACCCACCGTCGCGAGCAAAGGCCAGGCTCTCTGTCGCGGGCACAACCGTCGGAAGTCGAACCTGCGCCCTCCTTGGTGGTACGTCCTGGCCCTGGAACGTCGACGAGTCGGCTACTGCCCACCCGGCGTCGACCTGCGAGTATTCGCCCGCATGAACGGCGACGAGCGCGCCGCGCGCGCCGCCTGGCTGGCTCGCCGTCGCCGGTAGATCTGCGTGAGACGGGCGCTCGCGTCCGGTGCTGAAGGTGTCGGCGAAGCAGGTCGACGAGGGGGACCGCTTGACCCTGACGGCGACCATCAGGTCGCCCGCCCGGGCGACTCGCGTGACGTTGCTGAAGTTCCGGCTCACCCTCTTCGGTGACCCGTCCTGGGATCCGGTGAAGTCGCTCAGGGTCCGAGGCAGGAAGAAGGTCGCCTGCAAGGAGGTCGCCACGGGCGAGAACAGCCAGCGGTACCGGGGGGCGGTCGCCTACCAGAGGGGGAACCGGGTCGTCGTCTCCAAGCCCGTGACCGTGACGATCTGGCGGTGGATCCCTCGCCAAGCCGTACAGATTAGGGATCCAGCTGTTCGACACCACGCCCGGCGGGACCTCGGGGCTCGACGACGTGGAGTCCTGGCACGTCCTCGGCGAACCCGAGTTCTTGTGCACCGGTGTCTGACGAGGGCTTCGCGCTGAAACGACTCGACATTGACCCACGACCGCGGAGGGGAGCCAGGATTCCCGGAGGATCTCGACCATCAGGACCAGGTCTGGACTGGCTCGACCTCCAGACCGCCCTCGGGGCTGCGCCTGAACAGTCCTTGCAGTCCCTGCTCGACCTCGGACGGTTCGGAGTCCGACACCTCGTCGTCGGTGACGGCGTGCACGAACGGGACAGCCTTGAACACCGCGGATGCCACGGTCGCGAACCAATGCTCGATCGGTTCGCGCCATCCTTTCGAGTCGGCCCAATCGCCGGTCGCCCCCGGCTCGCACAGCGATCACGGCTCACCGAGCCGGATCAGGCACTGCGGCACGGGTGTCCCATGCCTCGACGCTAGGCGCGGCCTCCTCGCGTCGTGAGGGGCGAAGGCCCCACTGCTCGGGGGCTCGGCCGGCCGATCAGACCGCGAGCAGTCGCTCGCACTCCGCGACCAGCCGGGCCCGCAGCGGCGCACCCCGCGCGGCGAAGCCGCGCTGCGCCTCGGCGTACGTCGCCTTGCCGGCGGCCGTCTCGATCGGGATCGGCTCGAAGCCCAGGTCGGCCAGGTCGTACGGCGAGGCGCGCATGTCGAGCACCCGGATGTCGCGGGCCAGCTCGAAGCAGTCCGCGACCAGGTCGGAGCAGATCATCGGCGTCAGCCGGAACGCGTGCTTGTAGAGGTCCATCCCGGCGTGCAGGCAGGCCGGCTGCTCGAACTCCGGCCGGTCCGCAGCGGTCGGGCGGAGCGTGTTGAGGGACACCGCCGACGGCGTGAAGAACCGGAAGGCGTCGAAGTGCGAGCAGGCGATCCGGTGCGACTCGACGACCTCGTCGGTGCCGGTGCCGCCGAGGCGCAGCGGCCAGTCGGCGTGCCTGGTCTCGTCGTCGGCGAGCCGGTGCACCATCGCCCACTCGTGCAGCCCGAAGCAGCCGAAGTTGGCCGGCCGCGCCGCGGTCGCGCTCAGCAGTCGGTGCAGCGACTCGAGCACCGGCCGCTGCGCCACGACGTGGGACGAGGTGACTCCCACGGTCGAGCCTGTCGGACCGGTCGAGACCCCATAGCCCTTCAGTCCGTCGTACGACGAGGGGTCGCCGGCGAGCTGCACGCCGTACCCCGGGTGCCACCGCCGCAGCTGGGCCGGCCGCTGCGAGTAGTAGGTGAACAGGAAGTCGTGCACCGGGTGCTTGACCCCCGACCCACGGCGGGCCAGGTGGGGTCCGACGAACGCGTCGACCCGCTCCGCGTGTGCGCTGACGCACGCGCGCCAGGTCGACTCCTCCAGCACCTCCACGAGGCTCGAGCCTAGGTCGCTAGGGTCACAGGGTGCGCATCGCGAGGTTCACCACAGGTGAGGACCCCCAGTACGGCGTCGTGACCGGGGAGGTCGACGAGTACGGCCAGCCCAGCGAGGACAGCGTCATCGTCGCGCTCGCCGGCGACCCGTTGTACGTCGGCGTCAAGCTGCTCGACACCGAGCACCGGCTCGAGGACGTCCGGCTGCTCGCGCCGGTGCTGCCGCGCAGCAAGGTCGTCGGCATCGGCCGCAACTACGCCGCCCACGCCGCCGAGCTCGGCAACGAGGTCCCGTCCGAGCCGATCATGTTCCTGAAGCCGAACACCAGCGTCGTCGGCCCGGGCGACCCGGTGTTCTACCCGCCGCAGAGCAGCGAGGTGCACTACGAGGGCGAGCTGGCGGTCGTCATCGGCCGGATCTGCCGCGACGTCCCGGTCGAGAAGGCCACCGACGTCATCCACGGCTACACCATCGCCAACGACGTGACCGCCCGCGACCTGCAGCGCCGCGACGGCCACTTCACCCGGGCGAAGGGCTTCGACTCGTTCTGCCCGCTCGGTCCCTGGATCGAGACCGACCTGGACCCGCAGACCTTCAAGGACGGCGTCCGGATCCAGACCCACCTCAACGGCGAGACCGTGCAGGACGGCAGCACCGCCGACATGGTCTTCGACATCCCCGCGCTCGTCGCCCACGTCTCGAGCATCATGACGCTGCTCCCGGGCGACGTCATCCTGACCGGTACCCCCGAGGGCGTCGGTCCCATGAACGTCGGCGACGAGGTCGAGATCTCGATCGCCGGCCTCGGCACCCTCACGAACACCGTGAAAGCAAGGTAGAAGCGACCCCCATGACTGCCCCGACCGCCCCGACCGTCCGCGTCCGCATGGCCCCGTCCCCGACGGGCAGCCCGCACGTCGGCCTCGTGCGCACCGCCCTGTTCAACTGGGCCTTCGCCCGCCACCACGGCGGCACCTTCGTGGTCCGGATCGAGGACACCGACAAGGCCCGCTCCACCCAGGAGTCCTACGACTCGATCATCGACCTGATGCGCTGGCTCGGCCTGGACTGGGACGAGGGCCCCGAGGTCGGCGGCCCGCACGCTCCGTACTTCCAGAGCGAGCGCGGTGAGTTGTACGCCGACGCCCTGGCCCGGCTGCGCGAGTCGCGGTTCACCTACGACTGCTACTGCACCACCGAGGAGGTCGACGCGCGCCGCAAGGCCTCCGGCTCCAAGGTGATGGGGTACGACGGCTTCTGCCGCGAGCTCACCGACGAGCAGGTCGCCGCGTTCGTGGCGGACGGACGCAAGCCGGTCGTCCGGTTCCGGATGCCCGACGGGTCGATCACCTGGACCGACCTGGTCCGCGGCGAGGTCACGTTCGAGACCCAGTTCGTCCCCGACTACGCGCTGTGCCGCGCGAACGGCGACCCGCTCTACACGCTGGTCAACCCGGTCGACGACGCGCTGATGGAGATCACCCACGTGCTCCGGGGCGAGGACCTGCTCTCCAGCACGCCCCGCCAGCTCGCGCTGTACGCCGCCCTCACCGAGCTCGGGATCGCCCAGCAGACGCCGCAGTTCGGCCACCTGCCCTACGTGCTGGGCGAGGGCAACAAGAAGCTCTCCAAGCGCGACCCGGAGGCGCACGCGCTCGCCTACCGCGACCAGGGCTTCCTGCCCGAGGGGCTGCTGAACTACCTGGCCCTGCTGGGCTGGTCGATCGCCGCCGACCGCGACGTCTTCTCGCTGGCGGAGATGGTCGAGGCCTTCGACATCGGCGACGTCAACCCCAACCCGGCGCGCTTCGATCTCAAGAAGGCCGAGGCGATCAACGCCTCGCACCTGCGGCTGCTCCCGCTCGACGAGCTGACCCACCGGGTGCTCCCGCACCTGAAGGCGGCGGGCGTGGTCGGCGACCCCGTCGGCGACGCCGACGCCCAGCTGCTCGAGCTGGCCATGCCCCTGGTCGGCGAGCGGATCAACAAGCTCACCGAGGCCGTCGACATGCTCGGCTTCCTCTTCGTCGCCGAGGACGACTTCGTCCGTGACGAGACCGACGTCGCCAAGGTCCTCACCGAGGACGGCCGACGGGTCGTGCAGGCGGCGTACGACGCCGTGGAGCCGCTCACCCAGTGGTCCACCGCGTCCCTCCAGGAGGCGCTGCAGGCCAAGCTGGTCGACGAGCTCGGCTTCAAGCCGCGCAACGCCTACGGTCCGGTCCGGGTGGCCGTCACGGGCAAGCGGATCTCGCCGCCGCTGTTCGAGTCGATGGAGCTGCTCGGTCGCGAGCGGAGCCTCGCGCGGCTGCGCTCCGCGGTGAGTTGAGAGCCGAGCTGATGGAGGGCGGGCGGCTGGAGTACCACCGGCTGCAGCGGCTCGGACCGTGGGCCTGGTGGCGACCGGTGGTGGGGGTGCTGGGCCTGCTCGCCGCCTTCGTGGTGGTCGTGCCGTTCGGAGTGCTGGCGACGTTCACCGTCGGCATCGCGGCCTCCGGCGCCGACGTCACCTCGACGGTGGATCGGATGCTCGACACCGACAAGGTCACCCCGCTGGCGCTGGCGTACCTGAATGTCGCGATCGCGGCGATGATCCCGGTCACCTGGCTGCTGATGCGGTCGCTGCACGGCCTGCGGCCGCGCTGGCTGGCCTCGGTCCTGCCCCGGATCCGGTGGGGCTGGCTGCTGGCCTGCTTCGGCCTCGCCGTGGTCTCGCTGCTGATGACCGTGGTCGTCAGCGCGCTGCTGCCGGCCCAGACCGACGGCACCGAGCTCAGCGGGAGCCTCAACGACTTCACCAGCACGACCCGCGACTTCCTGCTCGTCATCGTGCTGCTGACCCCGCTGCAGGCCGCGGGGGAGGAGTACGTCTTCCGGGGCTACCTCACCCAGGCGTTCGGCGGGCTGGTGCGCTCGCCCTGGCTCGCGGTGCTGGGCCCGGCGCTGCTGTTCGCGCTCGCCCACGGTGCGCAGGACCCGCCGGTCTTCTTCGACCGCTTCGCCTTCGGGGTGGTCGCCGGTCTCCTCGTCGTCTGGACCGGCGGCCTGGAGGCGGGCATCGCGATGCACGTGCTGAACAACTTCCTGGCCTTCGGGGTGGCGCTGGCGTTCGGCGAGATGGCGACGGTGCTGAACCCCACGGGCGGCACCTGGTGGAGCCTCCCCGTCACGCTCACGCAGTCGCTGTCGTTCCTCGGCCTGACCCTGCTGGTGGCCCGGGCGACGGGCCTGCGGACCCGCTCGGAGGCGCCCGTTTTGGAGGCGCCGCGACCTCGCGTGTAGTGTTTCTTCTCGGTTCGAGACGAGCCGTACGGCACCGGAAAAGGTGCGCCATTGGGATATGGTGTAATTGGCAACACGACTGGTTCTGGTCCAGTTATTCTAGGTTCGAGTCCTAGTATCCCAGCGAGATCGCGGCAGTTCCGAAGTCGGAAACACCGCGATTTTGAGCGAAACGACAGCCTCGGTTAGAGTTTCGCAGGTCGTTCGGAGGGGCTCTTAGGGGCCGATCCAGACGACATGCCCCCGTTGTGTAGCGGCCTAGCACGGCGCCCTCTCACGGCGTTAGCGCCGGTTCGAATCCGGTCGGGGGTACACCGTCCGCAGGGCCCTGAGCAGCAGAGATGCTGGTCAGGGCCCTGCGGCATTTCCCCTCAGGCGCTCAGGCGCAGAGGCCGGCGGCCTGGGCGTCGGCCCTCTCCTGCTCCTGCTCGACCGAGGCGGTGGCTCCGGCGGTCGGCGTGGGCGACTGGCTGGAGGGCGGCTTCGCGGCGCTGATGGAGCTGTCGCTGAAGCCGCGACCCAAGGGGGCGTCGGCGATGATCCGCTGCCACAGCCGGTCGGCGTCGGCGGTCCACTGCAGCCGGTTCGCGTCGAGGGCGTAGTCCTCGATCGGCACGGTGATGAACTTGATGTCGCTCAGGCCGGTCTCGCGGAACTGCATCGCCAGGTCGGCGAGGTCCTTGACCCGGTCGAGCTCGTCGTCGACCTGGATCGAGCCGACGACGGCCTGGAGGAAGTTGCGGACCTTGGTGGGCTGGCTCAGCGTGTTGGCCGAGAGCAGCTTGTTGATCATCGACGCCACGAAGGCCTGCTGCCGCTTCATCCGGCCGATGTCACCGGTGACGGACAGGGTGTAGCGCTCGCGCACGTAGTCGAGCGCCTGCGCGCCGGTGAGCTCCTGGGTGCCCGCGTCGAGGAAGATGTCGTGCTTCTCGTCGCGCACCTCCTTCGGGATGCACACCTGCACCCCGTCGACCGCGTCGACCATCTCCTTGAAGCCCCGGAAGTCGAGCACGATGAAGTGGTCGACGAAGACGCCCGTCAGCGTCTCCACCAGCTGGACGGTGCACAGCGGGCCGCCCACGGCGAACGCCGTGTTGAACAGGACCGCGTCCTCGCCGGGGATCTCCTCGCCCTCGTGGTCCACGCAGTCGGGGCGGTCGACGATGGCGTCGCGCGGCAGGCTCACGCCGTACGCCTCCTGCCGGTCCGCGGAGACGTGCAGCAGCATCGTCACGTCGGACCCGCCCCCGCCGCTCTCGCCGTCGATCCCGCAGCCCGCACAGCTCCGGTCGTCGGAGCCCATCACCAGGATGTTCAGCGGCTCCTTCGGGCCGTCCGCCTCGGGCTTGTCGTCCCCCGAGTGCGGGATCGCCAGCCCCGGCCCGAGCTCGTCGTCGAGCTGGCGGACGACGACGTACACGGTGCCGGCCGTCAGGATCGCGACGACGAGCTGGGTGACGAGAATGACCGTCAGCACGGGGGAGAGGCGACGCCGGCGAGTCCGGAGGGACTGGGTCGCGGGTGCCGGCGCGGCCGGCGGCTGCTCGTCGTCGGCCACGGGGTCATCGTGGCATCCGGCCGCCCGGATATCGGCCGGATCGGCACCGACGTCACACATTCTTGACAATCTCTCAGGCGACAGGCGAGCCGCTCGGCCGGTGGTCCCCGTGTCCGATTTCCGCCAGAAGGTGTCGGTGGGATGAGGGAGGATGAGGCCATGACGACGAGCGGGACGACACCGGCGGGGCACCTCGACCCCGAGTCGTGCTACCGCGCGGTGAAGTCGCGCGACCGTCGCTTCGACGGCGTCTTCTACACCGCGGTCCGCACGACCGGCATCTACTGCCGACCCAGCTGCCCCGCACGCACCCCGGGGTACGCCAACGTGACCTTCCACCCGAGCGCGGCCGCGGCCCAGGCGGCCGGCTACCGCGCCTGCAAGCGCTGCCTCCCGGACGCGACGCCCGGCAGCCCCGACTGGGACGTCTCCGCGACCGCGGCCGGCCGCGCGATGCGGCTGATCGCCGACGGCGTCGTCGACCGGGAGGGCGTGGACGGGTTGGCGGGCCGGGTCGGCTACACCCCGCGCCACCTGAGCCGGATCCTCACCGCCGAGCTCGGCGCGGGTCCGCTCGCCCTGGCCCGGGCCCGGCGTGCCCAGACCGCCCGGGTCCTGATCGAGACCACCGCGCTGTCGCACACCGATGTCGCGTTCGCGGCGGGGTTCTCCAGCGTGCGCCAGTTCAACGACACGATCCGCGAGGTCTACTCCGCCAGCCCGACCGAGCTGCGCGGTCGCCGGGGGAGCGCCCGGGCGACGACCGGCACCGTCTCGATGCGGCTCGCGGTCCGCACCCCCTTCGCGGGCCGGGCGCTGCTCGACTTCCTGGCGCACCACCTGATCCCGGGCGTGGAGGCCGCGGGCCCGGGCTGGTACGCCCGCACCCTGGACCTCCCGCACGGACCCGGCACGGTCCGACTCGACGTCGACGACGCCACGACCAGCGGCGAGACGGCCTTCGTCGCGGCGACCTTCGCGCTCACCGACCTGCGGGACACGACGGCCGCCGTGGAGCGCGCGCGCCGCCTGGTCGACGCCGACTGCGACCCGGTGGCGGTAGGCGACCACTTCGCCGGCGACCCGGTGGTCGGCCCGCTCGCCCGGGCCACGCCCGGCCTGCGGGTCCCTGGTCAGGTCGACGGCGACGAGGTCGCGGTCCGCACCGTGATCGGTCAGCAGGTCAGCGTGGCCGGCGCCTGCACCGTCACCGGCCGGCTGGTCGCCGAGCACGGCACCCCGGTCGACACCGGCATCCCCGGGCTGACCCATCTCTTCCCGTCCGCCGCCACCCTGGCCGCGCTCGACCCGGCGACCCTGCCCATGCCGCGGTCCCGCGGTCGGGCCCTGGTCGGGCTGTGCGCGGCGCTCGCGTCCGGTGCCGTCGCCCTCGACCGCGGACCCGACCGCGACGTCGTACGCCGCCGGCTGCTGGAGCTGCCCGGCGTCGGGCCATGGACGGCCGACTACGTCGCGATGCGGGCGCTCGCCCACCCCGACGTCTTCCTGCCGACCGATGTCGGCGTGCGCAACGCCCTGACCGGGCTGGGCCACGACCCGGGCGCGGTCGTCGCCGCGAGCGAGCGCTGGCGACCCTGGCGCTCCTACGCCCTGATGCACCTGTGGAACACCCTCATGCCGCCCGTCCCCGCCACCCTTCAGGAGAGCTGACCATGTGGACCGTCATCGACTCACCGATCGGCGAGCTCCGGCTCGTCGAGCGCCACGACGCGATCACCGCCATCGAGTTCTCGCCCTTCCGCGACGGCGACGGCCGGGTCCGCGGCGACCGCGACGACGCGCACCCGATGCTGGTCGAGACCGCGCGCCAGCTGCGCGCCTACTTCGACCGTGACCTCAAGGAGTTCGACCTCCCGCTCGCGCCCGTGGGCAGCGACTTCCAGCGGCGGGTCTGGGCCGAGCTCGTCGCGATCGGGTACGGCGAAACCGCGTCGTACGGCCAGGTCGCCCACCGGCTCGGCATGACCAACGCCGCCTCGCGTGCGGTGGGCCTGGCCAACGGCCGCAACCCGATCCCGATCGTGATCCCGTGCCACCGGGTGATCGGCGCCAACGGCACCCTCACCGGGTACGCCGGCGGCCTGGAGCGCAAGCAGCTGCTCCTGGAGCTGGAGCAGGACGCGCTGTTCTGACGTCGGCCGATCGGGTGGCTGTCACGCTGTGCCCATGAGCGGCTGGCAGACGCACGCGACCCGGACGGCCTACGAGAACGCCTGGATCCGGGTGCGCGAGGACGAGGTCACGCGGCCCGACGGCAGCACCGGCGTATACGGCGTGACCGAGGTGCGCCACCCGGCCGTGTTCATCGTCCCGGTGACCGAAGAGGGTGAGGTGCTGCTCATCCGGCTGTTCCGCTACCCGATCGGCCGGGACTCGCTCGAGGTGCCGGCCGGCGGCTCGGACGGGCAGGAGCCGCTGGTCGCGGCCCGGCGGGAGCTGCGCGAGGAGACCGGGCGTACGGCGGCCACCTGGACCCACCTCGGTCGGGTCTTCTCCCTCAACGGCGTCGCGGACGCCCGGGCCGAGGTGTTCCTGGCCCAGGGCCTCGCCGACGAGGGCGGGGGCAGCCAGGCGGAGGAGGGGATCTCCGAGGTGCTCACCGTGCCCTGGGACGACGTCCTGGGCATGGTGCGCACGGGAGCCATCCACGACAGCGAGACGGTCTCGTGCCTGATGCTGGCCGGCCTCGCGCTGGGCCGGATCGGCTGAGCTGGCTCCGTCCGGGGACTACTCCGCAGCGGCGCGGCGCAGCGACTCGGAGAGCCGCTCCGCGGCGGCGAGCACGGCGGGAGCGTGCATCCGCCCGGGCTGCCGGGACAGCCGCTCCAACGGGCCGGAGACCGAGACCGCGGCGATGATCTTGCCGCTGGGGGAGCGGACGGGTGCCGACACCGAGGCGACGCCCTGCTCGCGCTCGCCGACGGACTGGGCCCAGCCGCGGCGGCGGATGCCGGAGAGTGCGGCCGCCGAGAACGCGGCGTTCTGCAGGCCGCGGTGCATGCGCTCGGGGTCCTCCCAGGCCAGCAGCACCTGCGCGGCCGAGCCGGCGCGCATGGTGAGCTGCGAGCCGACCGGGATGGTGTCGCGCAGTCCGCTGGGGCGCTCGGCCGCGGCGACGCACACGCGGTGCTCGCCCTGGCGGCGCCAGAGCTGGGCGGACTCCCCGGTGATGTCGCGCAGCCGGGCCAGCACCGGGCCCGCGGTAGCGAGCAGTCGGTCCTCGCCGGCGGCGGCGGAGAGCTCGGCGAGCCGGGGGCCGAGGACGAAGCGACCCTGCATGTCGCGGGCGACCAGCCGGTGGTGCTCGAGCGCAACGGCGAGGCGATGCGCGGTCGGACGGGCCAGGCCGGTCGCGGCCACCAGGCCGGCGAGGGTGGCCGGCCCGGACTCGAGTGCGGTCAGCACCAGTGCTGCCTTGTCGAGCACGCCCACACCGCTGGAGTTGTCCATATGCCAATACTCCCGTCTCGGATCATGGGATGCAAGAGGTGTGACGCGTCCCGCACCGGCACCGGGGCGGCGAACCTTCGTCTCGAATGTCGAGATTGACGTCTCAGATCATGGGATTGGCGGCGTACTCTTCCACCATCGGAAGCGGTACGTCACGAGGGAGTGATCATGGGCAGGACCCTGTCGGAGAAGGTGTGGGACGAGCACGTCGTGCGGTCGGCCCCGGGAGAGCCGGACCTGCTCTACATCGACCTCCACCTCGTCCACGAGGTGACCTCGCCGCAGGCGTTCGACGGCCTCCGGCTCGCCGGGCGGCCGGTGCGTCATCCCGAGCTCACGCTCGCGACCGAGGACCACAACGTCCCGACGCTGGACTGGGACAAGCCGATCGCGGACCCCGTATCGCGCACCCAGATCGAGGCGCTGCGCAAGAACGCCACGGAGTTCGGCGTACCGCTGCACCGCCTCGGCGACGCCGACCAGGGCATCGTGCACATCATCGGTCCCCAGCTCGGCCTGACCCAGCCGGGCATGACGATCGTCTGCGGTGACAGCCACACCAGCACCCACGGCGCCTTCGGCTCGATCGCGCACGGCATCGGCACCTCCGAGGTCGAGCACGTGCTCGCGACCCAGACCCTGATGCAGGCCAAGCCCAAGACGATGGCCGTGACCATCAACGGCAGCCTGCCGGCGGGCGTCACCGCCAAGGACATGGCGCTCACCCTGATCACCCACGCCGGCACCGGCGGCGGCCAGGGCTACATCGTCGAGTACCGCGGCCAGGCCGTCGAGGAGCTCTCGATGGAGGGCCGGATGACGCTGTGCAACCTCAGCATCGAGTGGGGTGCCAAGGCCGGCATGGTCGCGCCCGACCAGAAGACCTTCGACTACATCGAGGGCCGCCCGCACGCGCCGAAGGGCGCCGACTGGGACGCCGCCGTCGCGCACTGGAAGACCCTGGTCACCGACGAGGACGCCGTCTTCGACGAGGAGATCGTGCTCGACGCCTCGACGATGACGCCCTTCGTCACCTGGGGCACCAACCCCGGCCAGGGTGCACCCCTCGGCGCCGACGTGCCCGCGCCCTCCGACTTCGAGGACGAGCAGGAGCAGATCGCCGCCGAGCGGGCCCTCGAGTACATGGACCTCAAGGCCGGCACGCCGCTGCGCGAGGTCCGGGTCGACACCGTCTTCATCGGCTCCTGCACCAACGGCCGTCTCGAGGACCTGCGCCTCGCGGCCGAGGTCATCAAGGGCCACAAGGTCGCCGAGGGCACCCGCCTGCTCGTCGTTCCCGGCTCGGCGCGGGTGCGGCTGCAGGCCGAGGGCGAGGGCCTCGACGTGATCTTCAAGGAGGCGGGCGCCGAGTGGCGTGGCGCGGGCTGCTCGATGTGCCTCGGCATGAACCCCGACACGCTCGCGCCCGGTGAGCGCAGCGCGTCGACCTCCAACCGCAACTTCGAGGGCCGTCAGGGCAAGGGTGGGCGCACCCACCTGGTCTCCGTCCCCGTCGCGGCGGCGACCGCCGTCCGCGGCACCCTCTCCTCGCCGGCCGACCTCGTGCCGGCCGCGGCGACGAACTGAACGGGAGCTGACATGGACAAGTTCACGACCCACACCGGCGTCGGCGTCCCGCTGAAGCGCAGCAACGTCGACACCGACCAGATCATCCCGGCCGTCTACCTCAAGCGGGTGACCCGCACCGGCTTCGAGGACGGTCTCTTCTCCGCCTGGCGCAACGACCCGACCTTCGTGCTCAACAACCCGGTGTACGACGGCTGCTCGGTGCTCGTCGCCGGCCCCGACTTCGGCACCGGGTCCTCGCGCGAGCACGCGGTCTGGGCGCTGCAGAACTACGGCTTCAAGGTCGTCATCTCGGCGCGCTTCGGCGACATCTTCCGCGGCAACTCCGGCAAGGCCGGGCTGGTGGCGGCCAAGGTCGACGAGAAGGTCGTCCAGCAGCTCTGGGACTTCCTCGACGACAACCCGGGTGGCGCGATCACCGTCGACCTGGAGTCGCGCACCGTGCGGGCCGGCGAGGGCATCGATGCGATCGAGGAGTCGTTCGACATCGACGACTACACCCGCTGGCGGCTGCTGGAGGGTCTCGACGACATCGGCATCACGCTCGGGAACGAGGCCGACATCGCGTCGTACGAAGCGACCCGGCCGAGCTGGAAGCCGGTCACGACGGTCTCCTGAGACCGGCTCGACATCTCGAACAGCTCGCCCTCAGTCCCCGACGGGGCTGAGGGCGAGCTGCGTCACGTACGGCGTGAAGCCCAGCCGCTCGGCGGTGCGCACCGAGGCGATGTTGGTGGTGCGGGCCGTCCACCGAGCCAGACCGTGGCGTCGTACCGACCACGACGCGGCGTGCCGGCCGACGACCTCGGCGAGCCCCCGCCCGCGCGCCGCAGGGCTCACCAGGACCCCGACGTCGCGCGGGGTTCCGTCCCAGTCGGTCAGGTTCGCCGCCGCGACGAGCGCCCCGCCCTGGCGCAGCCCGAAGCAGGTCTCGGGCTCCTCGTCGAAGCCCGCCTCGCTCCACTCCTCCTCGGTGACCTGCGCGCGCAGGTCGGCGAGGGCGGCAGGTCCGACAAGGGCGACGCCGTGGCCGTCCACCAGCTCAGCACTGAGGTCGGGGCCGGGGTCACGGTCGAGGTACGCGTGCGTCGAGGGGCCGACCAGGACGAGCCCGTGCTGGTGGGCGAACGCGTCCCAGAACGCCACGTCCTGGAGCTCGTGCGGCGAGAGCTCGGTGAACGAGGCCACCTCCTCGGCGGCGCTCGGACCGGGCGCCGAGACGTGTACGCCGGCGGCACGCCACGCGACGTACCACCCGGGATAGCCCTGGAGACGACCGTGCGGGGTGACGGTCACGCTGTCCCACATCTCGTCCGGCTCGAGGCCGAACAGCTCGGCCCACCAGCGATCGAGCGAGGCGGCCGTCGAGGCGTCCATGAGGCCGAACCTAGGTCGGAATCCCAGGCGCCGGTAGCGAATTCGTCGCCGCGTGCGACGCCGAGGTCGGCGGCGCGCGCAAGAAAGTTGCGTCCACAGGCGGCGTGGTGATTGTGAGGAAGGCCACAAATACCTAGCGTGCCAAGGAGAAGGTCGAGCACGGGCTCGGCTTCGAGGAGTTCCTCCGAAGGGAAGACCGTGAACAAGTCACAGCTCATCGACGCGCTGGCGGCGCGTTACGAAGGGAACAAGAAGGCCGCGGCCCACGCGCTCGAGTCCGTTCTGGACACGATCACCCGCGAGGTGGCGAAGGGCGAGAAGGTCGCGATCACCGGCTTCGGCTCGTTCGAGAAGAGGGTCCGCGAGGCCCGCTGGGTCCGAAACCCGCAGACCGGCGAGAGGATCAAGGCGAAGAAGAAGGCGGTGCCGAAGTTCACGGCCGGCGCCGAGCTGAAGGGGGTCGTGTCGGGCGCCAAGAAGCTGCCGAAGCTGACCCTGGCCGTGGCCAAGGCGGCGCCGGCGGCGGCGGCCAAGAAGGCGACCACTCCGACGAAGGCTGCATCGGCGAAGACCGCTGCCCCGGCGAAGAAGTCGGCGGCCGCCAAGAAGGCCGCGCCCGCGGCGAAGAAGGCGGCCACCGCGAAGAAGGCCACCACCGCGAAGAAGGCGGCCACGACGAAGAAGGCGGCCCCGGCCAAGAAGACCGCGGCCAAGACCACCGCAGCCACGACCACGACGGCGAGGAAGACGACCACCGCGCCGGCCAAGAAGGCGGCAGCCACGAAGAAGGCACCGGCGGCCAAGAAGTCCCCGCCGACCAAGGCATCGCTGAGCAAGGCATCGGCGGCCAAGAAGGCACCCGCAGCGAAGAAGTCCTCGGCAGCGAAGAAGTCGCCGGCCGCCAAGAAGACGGCCGCGAAGAAGGCCTGACCCACGCACGCCGACGGGGCCGCCTCCATCCGGAGGCGGCCCCGTCCGCGTGCCTCACAGGTGGGCGGTGAGGACGCGGGTCCGCGGCCCGACGCCGAGGGCGACGGCGTCGCGCAGGTCGTCGAGGTCGTCGACGTCGCAGCGCAGCGTGGTCGCGTCGAGCGCGATCGCGAAGGCCTGCTCGTGGTGCAGGTCGCGCGAGCCCGGCCCGAAGCGCGGGTCGAAGCGGTCCCACGCTGCGGTGTAGAGGGTGGTGCCGATCCCGGCCGCGTCGGGGACGAAGGCCGGCTCGTCGCCGACCTGGGCGAGGGCGGCATCGAGGTCGGCCGGGCGCAGGGCAGGCAGGTCCGCGCAGAGCGCCGCCGGTTGCAGGTCCGGCCACCGGCGCCGGGCCTCCGCGGCGGCCTGCCGCAGGCTGGCGTTCAGGTCACCGGTGACGCCGTCCGGGATCGCCGGGCAGCCGAGGGCGGCGAGCTGCGCCGAGAAGGACGCGTCGTCGGTCGCGACCAGCACTGCGCCGACGCGTGCGCTGGCGAGGGCGGCGGCGACCGTGTCGAGCGCGAACGCGGCGGCGAGGTCGCGGCGTACGGCGTCCGGCAGGCCGACCAGCCGGGACTTCCCGCGGGCCGGGGGCTTCACGGGCACGAGCAGCGCGAACCGGCGGTGCTCGACGGTCGGCTCGGAAGAGGGACGGGACATCGAGACGATCCTGTCAGGTCGTGATGCCGGATCGTGCGGTACCGACCGAGTAGCCTGCGTTCGGGCGTGCGGTGCGTCACGGTGACGGGCCGGTGGAGAGGACGAGGGGGCACGTGAAGGTACGCAAGCTTCAGCAGAAGCGTGGCTGGGCATGGCAGCTGGCCGTTCTCATCGTCAAGCCCGCACTGCTGGCCACCACCACGCACGAGTGGATCGGTGGCGAGAAGATCCCCGCCTCGGGCGGCTGCATCCTGGTGCTGAACCACATCTCGCACGTCGACCCGTTCACCGCCGGCCACATCGTGTGGGACCACGGCCGGCTGCCGCGCTACCTCGCCAAGTCGGGGCTCTTCCGCAACCGGGCGCTCCGCTACTTCATGAAGGCCGCGGGGCAGATCCCCGTCGAGCGCCTCAGCGTCAACGCCGTCGGTGCGTACGACGCGGCCGTCGCCGCCGTGCAGGCGGGTGAGTGCGTCGTGGTCTACCCCGAGGGCACCATCACCCGCGACCCCGGCGGCTGGCCGATGGCCGGCAAGTCCGGTGCGGCGCGGATCGCGCTCGCGACCGGCTGCCCGGTGATCCCGATCGGTCAGTGGGGGGCCCAGGAGCTGCTGGCGCCGTACGCCAAGAAGCCCGACCTGTTCCCGCGCAAGAAGATCCGGATGATCGTCGGCGACCCGGTGGACCTCCAGGACCTGCTGGCGGTCGAGGTCACCCCGCCGGTCGTCCAGCAGGCGACCGAGCGGATCATGGCGGCCGTGGTTTCGCTGGTCGAGCAGATCCGTGGCGCGACCGCGCCGACTGAGCGTTTCGACATGCGCAAGGCCGGGGTGCGCGAGATCGGCAAACCGGACCGCCCGCAGCCACCCGAGCCGGGGAAGGACCCGAGATGAGCTCTCCCCACGAAACCACTCGCCGCGCTCGCGCATCCGCGGGGGCCCCGGCATGAGTCCGCTCTCCAGCACCGGCAAGGTCGCCGTACTCGGCGCAGGGTCGTGGGGCACCGCCTTCTCGATCGTGCTCGCCGACGGTGGCAACGAGGTCACCATGTGGGGCCGCCGCGAAGAGGTGTGCGCGGCGATCAACGACCAGCACGAGAACGCCGACTACCTGCCCGGGGTCCAGCTGCCGCCGACGGTGTCGGCCACCCACGACCCGGAGAAGGCGCTCGCGGGTGCCGACGTGGTCGTGCTCGCCGTGCCGTCACAGTCACTGCGGGCCAACCTCACCGAGTGGGCGCCGTACCTCTCCGACGACGCGGTGATGGTCTCGCTGATGAAGGGTGTCGAGCTCGGCACCCTGAAGCGGATGAGCGAGGTGATCGCCGAGGTCACCGGCGCGGGACCGGACCGGATCTCGGTCATCAGCGGCCCCAACCTGGCCAAGGAGATCGCCCGCCGCGAGCCCGCCGCGTCGGTGGTCGCGTGCGAGGACGAGGACGTGGCCCGGATGCTCCAGGCCCGGTGCCACTCGCCGGCCTTCCGCCCCTACACCTCGGTCGACGTGCTCGGCTGCGAGCTGGGCGGCGCCTACAAGAACGTCGTCGGACTAGCCGTCGGGATGGCGGTCGGGCTCGGCTTCGGCGACAACACGACCGCGTCGGTCATCACCCGCGGCCTGGCCGAGACGGCCCGGCTCGCCATGAAGCTCGGCGCCAACCCGCTGACCCTGATGGGCCTCGCCGGCCTGGGCGACCTGGTCGCCACCTGCTCCTCGCCGCTGTCGCGCAACCGCACCTTCGGAGAGAAGCTCGGCCAGGGGATGACCTCGGCGGACATCTACGCCTCGACCCGGCAGGTCGCCGAGGGCGCCAAGTCCTGCTCCTCGCTGCGTGCTCTCGCCGAGCAGTCCGGCATCGACGCCCCGATCGCCCAGCACGTCGACGACGTCGTCGCCGGCCGGCTGACCGCCAACGAGATGATGGACGCCTTCATCGCCCGCGACACCAAGGCCGAGACTGACTGATCGCCGAGTCAGCACCAGTAGTGCTGACTCGGCCCACCATTCGTGCTGACTCGGCGAGGAAGGGTGGTCAGGGGAGGCGGTCCAGTGCCTGCTGGAGATCGGCCCAGAGGTCCTCGACGTCCTCGATGCCGACGGAGAGCCGGACCAGCGCGTCGGGGATGGTGACGGGCTCGGACTTCCAGCGGCGCCGGCGCTCGAAGGTCGACTCCACGCCGCCCAGGCTGGTCGTGTAGACCCACAGCTCCGTGGAGTGGGTGAGCAGGTCGGCGGCCATCGCGCCGCCGGCGATCACGATGGAGACGATGCCTCCGAAGCCGGGGTAGCGCACCTGCGAGACCGCCGGGTGGGCCTCGAGCCGGATGGCCAGCTCGGTGGCGTTGCTCTGCGCCCGCTCGACCCGTAGGTGCAGGGTGCGCATCCCGCGCAGGGCGAGCCAGGCCTCCAAGGTGCCGGGTACGGCGCCGAGCAGGTCGCGCCGGCCCTTCAGTACGCCGTACAGGTCGTCGTCGTTGGTCACCAGGGCGCCCATCAGCACGTCGCTGTGGCCGGAGAGGTACTTGGTCGCCGAGTGCACGACGATGTCGGCGCCGAGCTCGAGCGGCTTCTGCAGCAGCGGAGTGGCGAAGGTGTTGTCGACGACGACGTACGCGCCGGCCTCGTGGGCGGCGGCGGCGATGGTCTCGATGTCGGCGATCTCCAGGGCGGGGTTGGTCGGCGACTCGAGGACGACGAGGGCCGCGTCCTCGCACGCGGCCACGCAGGCGGCCGTGTCGGTCACGTCGACGAGCTCGGTGGTGATCCGGCCGCGCGCCTCGAGATCGCCCAGCTGGACGATCGTGCCGTTGTAGGAGTGCGCGGGGGCGACGACCTTCGCGCCCTGGCCGACCAGGTCGAGGACCACGGACACCGCGGCCAGGCCGGAGGAGAACGCCAGGGCCCGGCCGCCCTCCAGTGCGCCCAGGGCGGTCTCGAAGGCCTGCCACGTGGGATTGCCCCACCGGCCGTACTCGCGCTCACCGCCGCCGACGAAGGTCGAGGCCATCGTGATCGGCGTGTTGAGGGGCTCGTCGGCCTCGTGGGGCGGCCGGCCGGCGTGGACGGCGACGGTGGAGGGCTTGGGGTGGTCGACCATGGTCCACAGACTAGGGTCGGGGTCCATGATCGTCCTGACCCTGGCCGAGATCGCCGCCGTCGTGGACGGCCGGATGGTTCCGGAGGACGCCGAGGTCGCGGTCACCGGGCCGGTCGTCATCGACAGCCGCGAGGCCGGGCCCGGCAGCCTCTTCGCCGCGTTCGTCGGCGAGCACGCCGACGGTCACGAGCACACGGGCCAGGCGGCCGAGCTCGGCGCCGTCGCGGTGCTCGGGAGCCGGCCGACCGAGCTCCCGACGGTGCTGGTGGACGACCCGCGCCGCGCGCTCCAGCAGCTCGCGGCGTACACCGTCGCGCAGGTACGGCGGTCCGGGCACCTCACCGTCGTGGGGATCACCGGCTCCCAGGGCAAGACCTCGACCAAGGACCTGCTCGGTGCCCTGCTCGGTCACGTCGGTCCCACCGTGGTGACCCGGGGCTCGTTCAACAACGAGCTGGGGATGCCGCTGACCGCCCTGGGCATCGGCGCCGACACCCGGTTCCTGGTGCTCGAGCTCGGCGCCCGCGGGCGCGGCCACATCGCCGAGCTGACGCGACTCGTGACCCCCGACGTCGGCGTCGTCCTCAACGTCGGCCAGGCGCACCTGGGCGAGTTCGGCTCGCGGGAGGCGATCGCGGCCGCCAAGGGAGAGCTCGTCGAGAGCCTGGCCGAGGGCGGTACGGCGGTCCTCAACGCGGACGACGTCCGGGTCGCGGCCATGGCGTCGCGCACCCGGGGACGCGTCGTCACCTTCGGCCGGGACCAGCCGGCCGACGTACGGGTCGAGGAGCTGCGGCTGGACCGACTCGGACGGGCGTCGTTCGTCCTGACCACGCCGCAGGGCCCGGTGCCCGTCACGCTGCAGCTGGTCGGCGCCCACCAGGCCCTCAACGCCGCCGCGGCGGCGGCCGCCGCCCTCACGCTCGGGCTCACCCCCACGCAGGTCGGCGAGGCGCTGGCCGCCGTCACGACGCTGTCGCAGTGGCGGATGGAGCTGCACGAGCTCGCCAACGGCGTGACGGTCCTCAACGACTCCTACAACGCCAACCCCGACTCCATGCGGGCCGCGCTGGACGCCCTGGCGGCCATCGGTGCCGATGCGTCGGTGCAGCGCACGATCGCCGTGCTCGGCGAGATGCGGGAGCTGGGGGAGACCAGCGAGACCGAGCACGTTGCCGTCGGCGAGTACGCCGCCGGGCTGGGCATCGACCAGCTGCTGGTCATCGGCGAGCCCGCGCGCGGCATCCACCGTGGCGCCGAGGGTCGAGACGGCACCGCGACCACCTTCGTCGCCGACAACGACGACGCCGTCGCGTGGCTCCGCGACCACCTCGGCGCCGGCGACGCCGTACTGCTCAAGGCGTCGCGGGGGGCGCGCCTCGACGAGGTGGCGGCCGCTCTTCAGTAAGGTCGGGCGAGTGGCTGAAGCATCTCCCGACCCGATCGCCCCTCCGAGCCGGAAGATCCGGGTCGCCCTCCTCTTCGGCGGCCGATCCGGTGAGCACGGTGTCTCCACCGCGACCGCGGCCGGTGTGCTGAAGGCCCTCGACCGGGACAAGTACGACGTCCTGCCCGTCGGCATCACCCGCGACGGGCAGTGGGTCCTCGCCTCCGGCGACGCCGCCCGGTGGGACCTCACCTCCGGAGGACTGGCCGAGGTCACCTCGGACGCCGGCCAGGAGGTCGCCGGCCTGCCCGACCTGGGCGAGGTCGACGTCGTGTTCCCGCTGCTCCACGGCCCCTTCGGGGAGGACGGCACGGTCCAGGGCCTGCTCGAACTGGCCGGGGTGCGCTACGTCGGCGCCGGGGTGCTCGCCTCCGCCGTCGGGATGGACAAGCACTACATGAAGCTGGTCTTCGCCGGCCACGGCCTCCCCGTCGGGCCCTACGTGGTCGTGCCCCCGCGGGACTGGGAGCAGCGCCAGGCCGAGGTCGTCGCCCGGGTGGCGCAGGAGCTGCGGTTCCCCGTGTTCGTGAAGCCGGCTCGTGGGGGCTCGTCCCTCGGCATCACCCGGGTGGACGACGTGAGCGGGCTGGTCGACGCCATCGAGGAGGCCCGCTTCCACGACCCCAAGGTGCTCGTGGAGCAGGGCATCGAGGGGCGCGAGATCGAGTGCTCGGTCCTCGGCGGTCGCCGCGGCGCGGCGCCGCGCGCCTCGGTCCCCGGGGAGATCGTCGTCGACCACGACGCCGTGGACTTCTACGACTTCGACGCCAAGTACCTCAGCGACTCCCAGGCCCGCACCGAGGCACCGGCCGACCTGCCCGACGACGTCAGCGCGACGGTGCGCGACCTCGCGGTCCGGGCCTTCGAGGCGATCGGCGCCGAGGGCCTCTCACGCGTCGACGTCTTCGTGACGCCCGACGGCGAGGTCGTCGTCAACGAGATCAACACCATGCCCGGTTTCACGCCGATCTCGATGTACCCCAAGATGTGGGAGGCGACCGGGCTGTCCTACCCCGAGCTCATCGACGAGCTGATCCAGCTCGCCCTGGAGCGGCCCACCGGCCTGCGCTGACCCGGGCTCCGTCAGGCGAGCAGGTCGTCGGGGTCCGCCCCGTCGGCCACGGCCTGCAGGCCGTCGATCCACAGGTCCATCGCCGCCAGGTTGTGGACGACCAGGGGCGAGACCAGGGCAGCGAGGACGGTGTCGTCGACCTCGGCCGCCCCCAGGTCGAGCGAGGTCCGGAACCGGACGTCGCCGTCGGTCACGTCGATCTCGAACGAGCCGATCGTGAGCCCGTAGTTCGCGTGCGTGAGCACGGTGGCCACCGCCTCGCGGCGGTCCGGTGGCACCTCGTCGGGCAGCAGGCTGTAGAAGGCGATCTGCTGGTCCTCGGGCTCGACCTGGGCCACGAACGGCCACAGGGCCTCGCCGTCCGCGGGCTCCAGGAGCATGCCGCCGGGGTGCTCCGCGTCGAGCTCGACCCGCCACTCCAGGCCCTGCAGCACTCCGACGACGCGGTCGATGAGCTCGGTCATCTCAGTCTCCGTTTCCGCCGGCGCTCAGCTGGGCCGGACCGTCGCGAGCAGCAGGTCGTGGGCGACCTCGCCGAGCGAGGTGCCGCTGGCGGTGCAGGCGAACGGGAGCACCGAGGTCTCGGTCGTGCCGGGGGTGATCGCGGTCTCCAGCAGCACGAAGGTGCCGTCCGGGGAGACGATGAAGTCGGACCGGGACAGGTCGGAGAGCCCCAGCACCCGGTGCGCGTCCCGGGCGACCTCCCCGAGCCGGGTCATCAGCTCGTCGGGCAGGTCGGGCGCCAGCAGGGAGACGAACTCGGCGGTGTAGCGGGCGCTGAAGTCGAACTCGTGACCCTTCTCGTACTCGATCGCGATCGGCGTCAGCGAGGTGAGCCCGTCGGCGGTCTCGTAGCACACGACGCTGACGTCGATGCCGTCGTAGAAGCGCTCGACCAGCGCGTCCTCGCAGTAGGCGTAGGTCTCCACCAGCGCTGACGGCAGGGCGCCGAGCCCGTCGACGCCGGTGACGCCGAGCGCGCTGCCGCCCCGGGCCGGCTTGACCACCACGCGGTGGCCGAGGCGGTGCATGACGTGCTCCATCAGCGCGGTCGCGCCGATGTCGCGGAAGGTCGTCGCGGACAGCCCCACGCTGTCGGGGACCGGGATGCCGGCGCGGTGCAGCAGCTCGCGGGCGGCGCCCTTGTCCCAGGCGACCTTGCAGGCCCGGCTGCTGGACCCGACGTACGGCAGGTCGATCAGCTCCAGCAGGGTCTGGATCTCGCCGTCCTCGCCGAACTGGCCGTGCAGCGCCGGGAACGCGGCGACGACCTTGTCCCGCTCGAGGCTGTGGAGCAGCTGCCGGTCGAAGTCGTAGACGTGCGCCTCGACCCCGCGGGCACGCAGCTCGCGCATCAGATTGCGGCCGCTGGCCAGGGACACGTCGCGCTCGTGGCTGAGGCCTCCGGCGATGACGGCCACGGGCCCGGCGAACTCCTCGGTGCGGCTGGAGGTGGTCATGGGACGAGGATCCCACATCACCCCGACCTCAGATGCAGCGCTCGACGAGCTCGAGATGCTCGGACACGACGGACGCGAGCTCGGCCAGTACGGCGGCACTGCCCTCGGGCCGGTACTCGGCGGGTACGTCGACCCGCAGTCGCGGCGAGTAGCCCGCGGAGGTCAGCACCAGGTCGGCGTCGTTGTCCGCGTCCTGCTCCGGCGGGACGAACCAGCCGACGTCGTTGACCAGGAGGCAGTCCGCCGTCTCGCGGAAGTCCTCGGGCTCGGGTGCCCCGCACGAGACGACGATCGCCGGGTCGCCGTACGCCGCTCCCGGCGCGCCCTCGGGCTCCGTCTCGACGACCGACTCGCCCGCGAGGGTGTCGGGCAGGTCGGCGACGAGCGCGGCGCAGGTGGCGGCGTCGGCCTCGTCGAGGTCGGGGGTCGCCAGCTCGACCGGCCCGCAGCCGGTCGCCAGCGCGACCACCAGCGCCGCGCACGCGACGACGCCCCCGGTCCGGCGGGACCAGGGGCGTCGGAGTGCGGCGCGCTGTGTCACATCTGGGAAGGCACTCAGATGTGGACGACCGGGCAGGTCAGGGTGCGGGTGATGCCGTCGAGGGTCTGCACCTTCGCGACCACCAGCTTGCCGAGCTCGTCGACGTTGCGGGCCTCGGCGCGCACGATCACGTCGTACGGGCCGGTGACGTCCTCGGCGAGGGTGACGCCCTTGACCTGGGCGATCGCCTTCGCGACCTCGGCAGCCTTGCCGACATCGGTCTGGATCAGGATGTACGCCTGGACGACCATCGTGCTTCTCCCTGGGTGAGCGGGGGTCGCCCGCATGTGACGGGCTGTTAACCGCTGCTCAACCTACCCGGTCCCGCATGGGTGTCCATAGCCGGCCACTGACGGTGGTCTGGTGGGATGGGGACATGGCTTTCCCCAGCGACGCGACCCTGGCCGACGCCGGTGAGTTCGGGCTCATCGGCGAGTTCGTCCGACTCTTCCCGCAGGGCGAGCACGTGCTCGTGGGGCCCGGTGACGACGCGGCCGTGCTGCGCGTGCGCACCGGTCACGTGGTCGTCTCCACGGACCTGATGGTCGAGGGTCGGCACTTCCGGCGCGACTGGGCGAGCGCCGCCGACGTGGGCCACCGGGCGGCGGCCCAGAACATCTCCGACATCAACGCGATGGGCGGTACGGCGGCCTCGCTCACCGTCGGGCTGGCCGCGCCGGCCGACCTGCCCGTGCAGTGGGCGCTGGACTTCGCGGCCGGCTTCGCCGAGGAGTGCGGCCTGGTGGGCGCGAGCGTGGTCGGCGGCGACCTGACCCGCGCCGACCAGGTGGTGATCGCGGTCACCGTGCTCGGCGCGTGCACCCAGGCCCCGGTGTTGCGGTCCGGGGCGCGGCCGGGCGACGTGCTCGCCCTGGCGGGCCGCCAGGGCTGGGCCGCCGGTGGCCTCGCCGTCCTGGGGAGGGGGTTCCGCTCGCCGCGCGCGCTGGTCGAGGCGTACCGCCGGCCGGCGCCGCCGTACCTGGAGGGCGCGCTGGCGGCCGAGGCCGGGGCGACGTCGATGATCGACATCTCGGACGGTCTGCTGGCGGAGGCCGGGCACCTCGCGGCCGACTCGGGGGTGGCGATCGACGTCGACACGTCCTCGTTCGAGATCGCCGAGCCGCTCCAGGCGGTCGGCGCGGCGGTCGGTGCGGACCCGATGAGCTTCATCCTCGGCGGGGGCGACGACCACGCCCTGCTCGCGACGTTCCCCGACCGGAGCGCGGTCCCCGACGGCTGGACGGTGATCGGTGCCGTCTCGGTGGGGGAGGGCGTCACCGTCGACGGCGCGGCGTACGACGGGCCGACCGGGTGGACGCACTTCTGAGCGCGCCTCGCCCGAGCCTGCGAGGGCGAGGAGGCACGCGCCAGGTCGAGTAGCCCCGCGTCCGACGAAGGAGGACGCGACGGGCGTATCGAGACCCGGACCAGGGTCGCGATACGCCCGCCGGCGCTCGCTACTCGACCAACGAGTTCCCTGGACGCACAAAGGCCCCCGACCGGTGCGGTCGGGGGCCTCTCTGGTGAAGCTTGAGGTCAGCGGGTGACCTTGCCCGCCTTCAGGCAACCGGTGCACACGTTGAGGCGCTTGGGCGTGCCGTTGACGGTCGCCCGAACGCGCTGGATGTTGGGGTCGAAGCGACGCTTCGTGATCTTGCGCGACCAGGGTCGGTTGTTGCCGAAGCCCGGCTTCTTGGCGCAGATGTCGCAGACGGCAGCCACCGTGAACTCCTGATGGATCGAGGTTGGGACTCATTGGACTTGAGCATGAGGGGCCCGGCGAGCGGGCAACCGAGCCAGCGTATCCGACGGCGCGGGTCGGGGGAAAATCGAGCCGACGGTCCCCGGCGCCTGTCGGTGTCGGAGACTAACCTTCACCCGGTCGGCGGTGCCGACCGTCAGGGCAGGCGAGCCAGGAGAGGACGGCGGATGGAGGTCCCCGGCAGTGGCGGTGTGCAGCTCTCGGTGGTGCTGCGGTTCGTCGACATCGCGACGGACGCACTGGCGAGTGCGCGCGAGGAGATCGACGCGCTCAACGTCTACCCCGTGCCCGACGGCGACACCGGCACGAACATGTACCTCACCGTCTCCGCCGCCCGGGACGCGATCCGGGAGGTCGCCGACACCGACCCCGGCACCGACCTCGCCGCGGCGCTGGCCCGGCTCAGCCGGGGCGCGCTGCTCGGCGCCCGCGGCAACTCCGGGGTGATCCTGAGCGAGATGCTCGGCGCGATCGCGCGCCGCCTGGCCCGGGCCCGACCCGACGAGCGCAACGCCGTGGTGGTGGCCGAGGCGCTCCAGCAGGCCACCGACGCCAGCTACGCCGCGGTCGGCACCCCGGTGGAGGGCACCATCCTGACGGTCTCCCGGGCCGCGTCCGACGCGGCCACGGCGATCGCCCAGGACACCGGGGCGCGGGCCCGCGACGTGTTCGCCGCGGCGGCGCAGGCCGCCCGCGAGGCGCTCGCCCGCACTCCCGAGCAGCTGCCGGTGCTGGCCGAGGCCGGGGTGGTCGACGCGGGCGGTCGTGGGCTGAGCGTCGTCCTCGACGCCGCCGAGACCGTGCTGACCGGCCGCCGGCCGGTGCCGGTGACCGGCCCCATCGGCCGCCACACGATCCCGGTGCCGCTGGGCGCGGGGCCCGATCTCAGCCCGGACGGTCCCGCCTACGAGGTGATGTACCTCCTCGACGCCGACGACGACCAGGTGGCCGTGCTGCGCAGCCGGCTGGCCGCGCTCGGCGACTCGCTCGTGGTGGTCGGGGACGAGGGCCTGTGGAACGTCCACGTCCACGTCGACGACGTGGGCGCCGCGATCGAGGCCGGGATCGAGGCCGGTCGCCCGCACCGGGTGCGGGTCACCCACTTCGCCGAGCAGGTCGCCGAGGCGCGCGCTCGTCCCGAGACCAGGGCCGGGCGCCGGATCGTCGCGGTCGCGGCGGGTCCCGGCCTGGCCCGTCTCTTCGAGGCGGCCGGGGCGGTCGTGGTGCCCGGTGGTCCGGGCCGACGGCCCTCGACCGGCCAGATCCTGGAGGCGGTCACCGGCTGCGGGGCCAGCGAGGTGGTGCTGCTGCCCAACGACCACGACTCCGTCCGGGTCGCACAGATCGCCGCCTCGACCGCCGAGGCCGACGCCGACGGCGGCCTGCGGGTGGCGGTCATCCCGACCCAGGCGCAGGTCCAGGGGCTGGCGGCGATGGCGGTCCACGAGCCGGGCCGCGGCTTCGACTCCGACGTCCTGGAGATGACGGCCACGGCCCGCCACGCGCGTCACGGCGCGGTCACCGTGGCGGCCCGCCAGGCGATGACGATGGCCGGGCCCTGCGAGGTCGGCGACGTCCTCGGCGTGGTCGCCGGTGACTTCGCGGTGGTCGGCTCCGAGCAGTACGCCGTCGCGACCGACGTCATCGACCGGCTGCTCGGCGGCGGCGGCGAGCTGGTGACGCTGGTCGCCGGCGAGGAGGACGCGGAGGGCTCGCTGGCCACCCGGGTCGCTGGCTACGTCGAGGAGCACCACCCCGCGGTCGACGTGGTCGTCTACGACGGCGGGCAGGAGCGCTACCCGCTGCTGGTGTCGGTCGAGTGATCGCGCTCGACTCGCCGATCGCCACCGTCTTCGGCGCCGAGACCAAGAGGCGCGACCTGGTCATCAAGGGCCTGCACCTGGAGACGGTCGGCGATCTGCTGCGGCACTTCCCGCGGCGCTACGTGAAGACGGGCGAGCTGACCCAGGTCGACGACCTGGAGGTCGGCCAGGTGCTCACCGTCGTCGGCCAGATCGTCAAGAGCGACATCAACACCTACCGCGACCGGCGCACCGGCCAGACGGCGTACCGCCTCGACGCCGTGCTGAGCACCGACGGACCGTCACTGCGGATGTCGTTCTTCGCCAAGAACAAGGGCACGGCCGGCTGGCACGCCAAGCGGCTCCCGGTCGGGCGGCGGGGGATCTTCGTCGGCCAGGTCGGCTCCTTCCAGGGCAACTGGCAGCTCACCAATCCCCAGCTGACGCTGTTCGGAGTCGACGAGGACGGCACCGAGGACGAGACCGAGATCGACATCCCCGCCCTGTTCCCGGTCTACCCGCTCACCAAGGGGGTGGAGTCCTGGGACCTCCAGCGCGCGATCACCTTCGCCCGCACCGTCATCGACGACGTGCCCGACCTGCTGCCGCTCGAGGTCCGGGAGCGCTACGAGCTCATCGAGGCCCGCACCGCCCTGAACTGGGTCCACGCCCCCGACGACTACGGCCAGGTGGGCGCGGCACAGCGGCGCTACCGCTTCGAGGAGGCGCTGGTCACCCAGGTGGTGCTCGGCCGCCGGCGCCGGGCGCTGCGGGCCCAGGGCGCCCAGGCCCGCACCGGCGGCGGGGGGCTGCTGGCCGCGTTCGACGAGCGGCTGCCGTTCGAGCTGACCGCGGGGCAGCGGGTGGTGGGGGCCGAGATCGAGGCCGACCTCGCGCAGGCCCACCCGATGAACCGGCTGCTGCAGGGCGAGGTCGGCTCCGGCAAGACCCTGGTGGCGCTGCGCGCGATGCTGCGGGTCGTCGACTCCGGCGGCCAGGCCGCGCTGCTGGCACCGACCGAGGTGCTCGCCCAGCAGCACCACCGCTCCATCACGGCGATGCTCGGCGACCTCGCGTCCGGCGGGATGCTGGGCGGCGCCGCGGAGGCGACGGCGGTCGAGCTGCTCACCGGCTCGATGACCAAGACCCAGCGCACCGCCCCCATGAGCCGGCTCGCGAGCGGCGAGGCCGGCATCGTGATCGGCACCCACGCGCTCCTCGAGGACAAGGTGCAGTTCGCCGACCTCGGCCTGGTGGTCGTCGACGAGCAGCACCGCTTCGGCGTCGAGCAGCGGGCCGCGCTCACCGACAAGGCCGGCAGCCCGCCGCACGTGCTCGTGATGACCGCGACCCCGATCCCGCGCACCGTCGCGATGACCGTCTTCGGCGACCTGGAGACGTCGGTGCTCACCGAGCTGCCGGCCGGGCGGGCCCCGATCCAGTCCAACGTCGTCCCGCTCGCCGAGCACCCGTCCTGGGTCAACCGGGTCTGGGAGCGGGTCCGCGAGGAGGTCGCCAAGGGTCACCAGGCCTACGTCGTCTGCCCGCGGATCAGCGGTGACGAGCAGGAGGCGGGCGAGCGCGACGCTCAGTCGTCGGACGGGGACCTCGACGCGGACGGCAAGGCCAAGGTGGTGCCGGGTGCACTCGCCGCGGTCGAGGAGATGGCGAGCGATCTCGCCGACGGTGCGCTGCAGGGTCTGCGGATCGCGGTGCTGCATGGTCGGCTCGCGGCCGACGTCAAGGACCAGACGATGCGCGCCTTCGCCGCGGGCGAGATCGACGTGCTGGTCTCCACGACCGTGATCGAGGTCGGCGTCGACGTCGCCAACGCCACCGCGATGGTCCTCCTCGACGCCGACCGGTTCGGCGTCTCCCAGCTCCACCAGCTCCGCGGGCGGGTCGGGCGAGGCGGACTGCCCGGACTCTGCCTGCTCGTCAGCCGCGCCGACGCGGGCACCCCCGCCCGGGAGCGGCTCGACGCCGTCGCCGCGACCACCGACGGCTTCGAGCTGAGCCGCGTCGACCTCGAGCAGCGTCGCGAGGGCGACGTCCTGGGTGCCTCGCAGTCCGGCTTCCGCTCCAGCCTGCAGAGCCTGCGGGTGCTGCGCGACGAGAAGACCATCCTGGCCGCCCGCGAGGCCGCCAACGCACTCCTCGACGACGACCCCGACCTGGCCGGGGCGCCGCTGCTCGCCGCCGAGGTCGCGCGGCTCGAGGCATCCGCCCGCTCCGAGTTCCTGGACAAGTCATGAGGTGCGCTGTCGTGAGGTTCCGGGTATGACCCGCATCATCGGCGGCCAGGCCGGCGGCCGCCGGCTCCAGACACCCAGTGGCGCCTCGACCCGCCCCACGAGCGACCGGGTCCGCGAGGCCCTCTTCTCCTCGGTCGAGTCGTGGTGCGGCACCCTCGACGGCCTGCGCTTCCTCGACCTGTACGCCGGCTCGGGGGCGGTCGGCCTGGAGGCGTGGTCCCGCGGGGCCGGCGTGGTCACGCTGGTCGAGTCCGACCGCCGCACGGCGGCCCTGGTGAGCGCCAATGCCAGGTCCCTGGGCTTCGCGCGCGCCGAGGTGGTGGCCGCGTCCGTGGCGAGCGCGCTCGGTCGCCGCCCGTCCGCCCCGTACGACGTGGTCTTCCTCGACCCGCCGTACCCCCTCGACGACGCGAGCGTCGCGGCCGACCTCACCGCGCTGGTGGACCACGACTGGCTGGTGCCGGGGGCGCTGGTCGTCGTCGAGCGGTCCGTGCGCAGCCCCGAGCCGGCCTGGCCGGACGGCGTCGCACTGGACCGCCGGCGCGCCTACGGGGAGACCGTGCTTTGGTACGGTCACGCCGCCCAGCCGGACGACCCGTCCGGTGACCCGAACGACGAGCAGGAGTGACGTAGTGCGCCGAGCCGTCTGCCCCGGGTCCTTCGACCCGGTCACCAACGGGCACCTCGACATCATCGAGCGTGCTGCGACCCTCTTCGACGAGGTCGTGGTCGCGGTCGGTGTGAACGCCTCCAAGCGGCGGCTGTTCTCCGCCGAGGAGCGCATCGAGATGCTGGAGCAGGCCTGCGCAGGCTTCGCCAACGTCAGCGTCGCGGGCTTCGGCGGCCTGCTCACGACGTTCTGCGAGGAGCGCGACATCCACGCCATCGTCAAGGGCCTGCGGGCGGTCTCCGACTTCGACTACGAGCTGCAGATGGCGCAGATGAACGCCTCGCTGACCGATGTCGAGACGGTGTTCGTGCCGACCAGCCCGGAGTACTCCTTCCTGGCCTCCAGCCTGGTCAAGGAGGTCGCCTCCTTCGGTGGCGACGTCTCGTCGCTGCTGCCGGGATTCGTCCACACCCGGCTCACGGCCCGGCTGGCCGAGCGGCAGGGGGAGTGACGGTGCGAGTGACCGGCCGGCGCTGGTTTGGTCGGTGGTCCGTCGGCCGGATAGCATTCCTGAGTTCTGTTATGTGCCCGGACCCGGAAGTGATCCCCTGACCAGCCTGGACCCGAGAGCGCCGCTCGTGCTCGACACCCGCGAGCTCGGCCGCCGCCCGGGGTCCCAGCGTGAGGTGACGCGGACGGTTCCGGCACCAGCAGATCTAGGCATCGAAGTCCTTCATGTCCCCGAGGGTGCGCCGGTCGAGTTGGACCTGCGCCTCGAGGCGGTCATGGAAGGGGTCCTGATCACGGGCACGGCGCGAGCCGGGCTCGAGGGTGAGTGCGTGCGGTGCCTGGAGCCGATCTCCGACGATGTCGAGGTCACGTTCCAGGAGCTGTACGTCTATCCCGAGCACCAGACCCCGCACGACGAGGACGACGACGTCAGCCAGCTGCAGGACGACCTGGTCGACCTGGAGCTGCAACTGCGGGACGCGGTGGTGCTTGCACTGCCGTTCCAGCCCCTGTGCGAGGACGACTGTCCCGGACTGTGCATCGAGTGTGGTGCCCGGCTCGCGGACGATCCCGATCACACGCACGACGCACCGGTCGACCCTCGATGGGCCGGACTGGCAGCACTGAAGAACGACGACGAGTAGTGCAACTGGGCCGACACTCGGCCCCGGATGAGGAGAGAACAGTGGCTGTCCCGAAGCGGAAGATGTCGCGCAGCAACACCCGTCACCGTCGTTCGGCCTGGAAGGCCGTCGCCCCGACGCTGGTGACCTGCGCGAACCCCGCCTGCGGTGCCAAGCACCTGCCGCACCGCGCGTGCAGCACGTGTGGCCAGTACGGCGCGCGCGCCGACCGTCGTCAGGTCCTCTGAGTACCGCCGACGCGTCCGGTCCGATCCGCTGACCACCTACGCAGAGCTCCGTAGCGCGCTCGGTGATCCGATCCTGGATCCCGAGCTGCTGGAGCGTGCTCTCACCCACCGCTCGTACGCCTACGAGAACGGCGGCCTGCCGACCAACGAGCGCCTGGAGTTCCTGGGCGACTCGGTGCTCGGCGTCGTCGTGACCGAGACGCTCTACCGCACCCACCCCGACCTCTCCGAGGGCCGGCTCGCGAAGCTGCGGGCCGCGGTCGTCAACGCCCGCGCGCTGGCGGGGGTGGGGCGGGCGATCGGCCTCGGCGAGCAGGTCAAGCTCGGACGGGGCGAGGAGTCGACCGGCGGCCGGTTGAAGGCGTCGATCCTCTCCGACACCGTCGAGGCCGTGATCGGTGCGGTCCACCTCAGTGGTGGCTTCGAGGTCTCCGCCGAGGTCGTGCACCGGCTCTTCGACCCGCTCATCGAGGCCGCGTCCGCGATGGGTGCCGGCCTGGACTGGAAGACCTCGCTCCAGGAGCTGGCGGCCGAGCACTCCCTCGGCGTCCCCGAGTACGTCATCGAGGACGCGGGGCCCGACCACATGAAGACCTTCACCGCGCAGGTGCGGGTCGCCGACCGGCTCTACGGCAATGGTGTGGGCCGGTCGAAGAAGGAGGCCGAGCAGGCCGCTGCCGAGACGGCGTACGGCGAGATCGCCGCGTCCCTCGGCGTGACCGACCCGGCCCAGGGCGCGGCGGAGAGCGCCGCCGCCTCGACCCCCACCGACTGACGGCCCGGGCGCCCCGTGCCTGAGCTCCCCGAGGTCGAGGTCGTGCGGGCGGGCCTCGAGCGCCACGTCCTCGGCGCGAGGATCACCCGCGTCGACGTCCTGCACGAGCGGCCGGTCCGCCGCGATCCGCGCGGGCCCGCCGGTTTCGCGGCCGCCCTCGCGGGCCGCCGGATCGAGGCCGCCCGCCGCCGCGGGAAGTACCTCTGGCTGCCGCTGGACAACGGCGACGCCCTGCTCGGCCACCTCGGCATGAGCGGCCAGCTGCTGGTCCAGCCGCCCGGCGCCGCCGACGAGCGGCACCTCCGGGTCCGCCTCGCCCTCGACGGGGCGGCCGAAGGGCGGGAGCTGCGCTTCGTCGACCAGCGGATGTTCGGCGGGCTGTCGGTCTCGACCGGGGGAGCGGACCTGCCGCCGGAGATCGCCCACATCGCCCGCGACCCACTGGACCCGGAGTTCGACGACGACGCGTTCGTGGCGAAGGTCCGCCGCCGGCAGTCCGGGGTCAAGCGCCAGCTGCTCGACCAGAACCTCGTCTCCGGCGTCGGCAACATCTACGCCGACGAGGCACTCTGGCGGGCCCGGCTGCACGGAGAGCGGCCGGGGGACCGGCTGACCGCGGCGCAGGTCCGCGAGCTCCTCGACCACGCCCGCGAGGTGATGGCCGACGCGCTCGGGCAGGGCGGCACGTCCTTCGACGCGCTCTACGTCAACGTCAACGGCGAGTCCGGCTACTTCGATCGGTCGCTGCACGCCTACGGGCGCGAGAACGAGCCCTGTGACCGGTGCGGTGCTCCCATCCGGCGGGTGGCGTTCATGAACCGCTCGTCGTACTTCTGCCCGGTCTGCCAGCCGGTCCCGCGGCAGCGGCGGACACCGGTCCGCTCGGTGCCCGTCTAGGTTTCGAGACGGCTCGCTCGGTCAGTCTCAAGCTCCGGTCCGAGCCGAGCCTCCTCAACCTGGTCACTGATCGTCGCTGTCGCCATCGCAGGCTCAGGCGCCGCGCTCCCAGATTGACCCAGGCGGCCGGTGGTGGGACTCTTGAAGACGGCCCGCCAGAGCGTGCCGCACCCTCAGACCCGGAAGGCTAGTCCATGGCCAAGGCGCTGATCGGCTACCTGAACAGCGACCTGCGAACCCCCACCCGGCTCGGCGCCGACAACGCCCGCCTGCGGGCGCGTGTGGGGGAGCTCGAGGCACTCGTCCTCAAGCTCTCGGAGGAGAACGACAAGCTCGTCGCGGCCCGCGCCGCCGACCTGCTGGAGATCGAGACGTCGTCGGCACTGCAGGAGATGCAGCCCGCCTGAGCGCGGGCGCATCGTCACTGTCGCCGGCACCATCCCCTTCCTCGCCGACCCGTCACTTTCTCGGGCCTTTTCTCGGTGTGTCGCGGCTGGATTGACGGGTCGCTGAGCGGACGCCGTACGGCGCTGACCGAACCGTCAATGCTGCTTCGACACGCCGTAAGAAATGCCGAGAAAGTGACGGGTCGCGCTCGGGTCGGGGGCGGCTACTTCCGCTTCGCCAGCATCGTCGCCTGGTCGCCGGTGAGCGGCTCGCGCCAGACGACCTTCAGTCGTGCCCCGCTGCGCTTGACCTTGACCTGCACCGGGTCGACACACGGTCCGGTGCGGATGGTCTCGCGGAACGTCGTCCAGCCCTGCTTCTTGCCGGTCAGCTTCCAGGCGCCCCGGCAGTGGCCCGGGTAGACGATCGTCGCGCGGAGCTTCCCATTCTTCCTGGTGATCTTGACCTTGGCGGGGTACGCGCCGGCCGAGCCGGCGTCGCCGACGACCTTGCCCTTCCAGGTGCCGGTGATCGATGACGCGGCCCGGGCTGCGGGCTGGTCGGCGGTCGCGGAGGCGGTCGACACGAGGGCGCCGGGGGCGAGCAGGGCGAGTCCGCAGACGGACGTGGTCAGGATCGTGCGCAGCATCGGTTCTCCTTCGTCGGGTGCACGTGGCGTACCCGGGCGGCCGGTCGGCAAACCGTTCCCGGGTGGTGGCGGGCCCGCGCGTTAGAGTGAGCCCGCTGAGCTTCCCCCGCGCAGCGCTGCGACGTTGCGACGCTCCGTGTCCGACCGACCGCCCACGGCGAGGGAGCCCGACGTTGTACCTGAAGAGCCTGACCCTGAAGGGGTTCAAGTCCTTCGCCTCCGCGACGACGCTCCAGCTCGAGCCCGGCATCACCTGCATCGTCGGTCCCAACGGCTCCGGCAAGTCCAACGTCGTCGACGCGCTCGCCTGGGTGATGGGCGAGCAGGGGGCCAAGTCACTGCGCGGCGACAAGATGGAGGACGTCATCTTCGCCGGCACCTCCGGCCGGCCGCCGCTGGGTCGCGCCGAGGTGGTGCTGACCATCGACAACTCCGACGGCGCACTGCCCATCGAGTACGCCGAGGTGACGATCACCCGCACGATGTTCCGCAGCGGCGGCTCCGAGTACGCCATCAACGGCCAGACCTGCCGACTCCTCGACGTCCAGGAGCTGCTGTCGGACTCCGGCATCGGCCGGGAGATGCACGTCATCGTCGGCCAGGGCCAGCTCGACCAGATCCTGCACGCCACGCCCGAGGACCGGCGCGGCTTCATCGAGGAGGCGGCGGGCGTCCTCAAGCACCGCAAGCGCAAGGAGAAGGCGCTGCGCAAGCTGGACTCCACCGAGGGCAACCTGACCCGGCTCAGCGACCTGCTCACCGAGATCCGGCGCCAACTCAAGCCCCTCGGCCGGCAGGCCGAGGTCGCCCGCCGGGCCGCCACGGTCCAGGCCGACGTCCGCGACGCGCGGGCCCGGCTGCTCGCCGACGACCTGGTCACCGCCCGGACCGCCCTGGACCAGGAGATGGCCGACGAGTCGCTCCTGCTCCAGCGGCGCGAGCACGTGGAGTCCGAGACCCAGCAGACCCGGGAGCGGGAGAGCGCCCTCGAGGCGGCCCTGCGCGAGGACCTGCCCGCCCTCTCGAGTGCGCAGGACACCTGGTTCGCGCTGTCGGGCCTGCGCGAACGGCTCCGCGGGACCCAGTCGCTGGCCGCCGAACGGGTCCGCAACGCCGCCGGCACGGCGGACGCCGACGTCTCCTCGGGACGCGACCCCGACGAGCTGGACGCCCAGGCCGAACAGGTCCAGGCCCAGGAGCAGCGGATCGGCGCCGAGGTGGACGCCCAGCGGACCGGCCTGGAGCAGGCGGTCACGGCGCGCAAGGCCGCCGAGGACGCGGCGGCCGAGGAGGAGCGCCGGGTCGCGGGCCTGCAACGTGCGGCCGCCGACCGGCGCGAGGGGCTGGCCCGGCTGCACGGCCAGGTCAACGCCCTGCGCTCCCGCGCGGCCGCCGCGGACGAGGAGGTCGGCCGGCTCGGCCTGGCGCGCGAGGAGGCGGTCGCCCGCGCCGACCGGGCCCAGCGCGACTTCACCTCCCTGGAGACCAAGGTCGCCGGGCTCGACGCCGGCGAGGAGGGTCTCGACGCCGAGCACGAGGCCGCCGTCGGCCTGCTCGACGACATCGAGGAGCGGCTGGCCAAGGCCCGCGACGAGGCCCAGCAGGCCGACCGCGCCCGCTCGACCCTGGCCGCCCGCAAGGACGCGCTGGAGATGGGCCTCGCCCGCAAGGACGGCGCCGGGGCGCTGCTGGCCGCCACCGACGAGATCTCCGGCCTGCTCGGCTCGGTGGCCGCCCTGCTGAGCGTGCGCAGCGGCTACGAGACCGCGGTCGCCGCCGCTCTCGGATCGGCGGCGGACGCCGTCGCCGTCACCGGCCCGGACGCGGCGGTCGCCGCTATCGGCCACCTCAAGGGCGACGCCCTCGGGCGCGCCGGGATGCTGCTCGGCGGCGGTCCGGCGGACGGGCTGCTCGACGACCGGGACTGGCCAGGACTGCCCACGAGCGCGGCGTACGCCGTCGACGTCGTGGAGTGCCCCGAGCCGCTGCGCCCGGCGCTCGCGCGGCTGCTGTTCAAGGTCGCCGTCGTCGACGACCTCGACGCCGCCCGCGCCCTGGTCCGCGAGTCGTCGGACCTGACCGCGGTCACCCGCGAGGGCGACGTCATCGGCACCCACTTCGCCTCGGGCGGCTCCTCCGACCAGCCGAGCCTGATCGAGATCCAGGCCGCCGTCGACGAGGCCACGGCCATGCTGACCGAGGCCACGGCCACGGGGGAGCGCCTGGGCTTCGACATCAGCCGGCTGGAGGCGGAGCGGCTGGAGGCGCAGAAGCGGGCCGACGTCGCGCTGGCCAAACTGCACGAGTCCGACGCCACGCTGGCGGCAGTGGCTGAGGAGTTGGGTCAGTACGGCTCCCAGGCCCGCGCCGCCCGCGGCGAGGCCGAGCGGCTCACCCAGGCGATCGCGAAGGCCGAGGAGGCCCGCGAGCAGGCCGTCGCGGGCCTGGCCGAGCTCGAGGCCCGGCTCACCAGCGCGGAGGAGGCTCCGGAGGAGGAGCCCGACACGACCGAGCGCGAGCAACTCGTCGAGGCCGCCCGCACCGCCCGCCAGGCCGAGATGGACGCCCGGCTCGCGCTGCGCACCGCCGAGGAGCGGGCCCGGGCCCTGCACGGCCGGGCCGACTCGCTGCGCCGCGCGGCCACGGCCGAGCGCGAGGCCCGGGCCCGCGCCCGCGAGCGCCGCGAGCGGCTGCTCCGCGAGGGCCGCGCCGCCGAGGCGGTGGGGACGGCCGTCGCCGTGGTCCTCGCCCGCCTCGAGGTCTCCGTGCACCGCGCCGCCGAGGCCCGCACGGCAGTCGAGCAGGCCCGCAGCGGCCGCGAGCAGGAGCTGCTGACCGTCCGCGCCCGGCTGCGCGAGCTCGGCAAGGAGCACGACGACCTGGTCAGCTCGGTGCACCGCGACGAGATGGCCCGTGCCCAGCAGCGGATGCGGATCGAGCAGCTCGAGGAGCGTGCGCTCGACGAGCTCGGCCTGGACCCCGACGGTCTGGTCGCCGACTACGGCCCGGACCAGCCGGTGCCCGCACCCGAGCTCACCCCGGAGCAGGTCGAGAGCGGCGAGGAGCCGCCGCCGCCCGCGCCGTACCTCCGCGAGGAGCAGCAGAAGCGACTGCGGAGCGCCGAGCGGGCGCTGTCGATGCTCGGCAAGGTCAACCCGCTCGCGCTCGAGGAGTTCTCGGCGATGGAGGAGCGGCACAAGTTCCTCACCGAGCAGCTGGAGGACCTCCGCAAGACCCGCAAGGACCTGCTCGACATCGTGCGCGAGGTCGACAGCCGGGTCGAGCAGGTCTTCACCGAGGCGTACGCCGACGTGGAGCGCGCCTTCGACGCGACCTTCGGCCGGCTCTTCCCGGGCGGCGAGGGTCGGCTGGTCCTCACCGATCCCGGCAACATGCTCACGACCGGCATCGAGGTCGAGGCGCGGCCGGCCGGCAAGAAGGTCAAGCGGCTCTCGCTGCTGTCGGGCGGTGAGCGCTCGCTGGTCGCGGTCTGCTTCCTGGTCGCGCTGTTCAAGGCCCGGCCCTCGCCGTTCTACATCCTCGACGAGGTCGAGGCGGCGCTCGACGACACCAACCTGGGCCGGTTGCTGGAGATCTACGAGGAGCTGCGCGAGAACTCCCAGCTGCTCGTCATCACCCACCAGAAGCGGACCATGGAGGTCGGCGACGCGCTGTACGGCGTGACGATGCGCGGCGACGGGGTCTCCGCGGTGATCAGCCAGCGGCTGCGCGAGGTCGAGCCGGCATGACCACGCGGCCCACCCGCGCCGACTACGTCGCCTGGCGGACGGTGACGACCCGGTGGCGCGACGACGACGCGTACGGCCACCTCAACAACGCGACGTACTACGAGCTCTTCGACACCGCCGTGAACGCCTTCCTGTTCGAGGCCACCGGCACGAACGTGCGGCACCTCCCGCAGATCGGGGTGGTCGCGGAGACGAGCTGCCGCTACTTCCGCGAGCTCGGCTTCCCCGAGCCCATCGAGACGGGCCTGGTGGTCGACCGGGTCGGCCGGTCGAGCGTCATCTACCGGATCGGGCTGTTCCAGGGCGACGGCGACGAGGCGGCCGCCGAGGGCCGGTTCGTGCACGTGTACGTCGACAACACCGACCCGGCTCGGCCCGTCGCCCCCCTGCCCGACGTGATCCGGGCCGCAGTCGAGCCCCTCCTGCGCGGCTGAACGAGGACGCGCGAGCGTCGTGTGCGACGGTGGGGGCCGGGGTATCGGGCCTCGACGGCTGCACAACTCTCGGGAGGACGTCTCGTGCTCTACCTCATCGTCACCATGCTCGTGATCCTGGTGATCTCGGGCGTGGTGGTGCTCTACGCCGCGTATCCGCATCGCGGCGAGAACATCCCGGTGTTGCCCTGGCTCGGAAACGCGATGACGCGGGCGGCCGACGCGATGCCCACCGTGGAGCCGGAGGAGACCGAGGAGCGGTCGATGGACTTCCACCGATAGTCGCTCGCCGAAGCACGCCTGATTGGATGTGGGCATGGATGCCGTCGCCCTCCTCGTCCTGATCGTCGCGCTGGTCGGGGTCGCCCTCATGGTGACCGTCGCCGGCCTGGTGGTGACGCGCCGTCGCAAGCCCGGACCGCTCCCCAACACCCACACCGACGTCCTCGGGAAGCCACCGGCCACCCCGGACGCGCCGCCGGTCGAGCTGAGCTCGCCGCCGGCGACGATCGAGGTCGAGCCCGAGCCCGAGATCGAGCCGGAGGCACCGGCCGCTCCGGCGCTCGAGAAGCCGGAGGGCACCGCCTCCCGCCTGGTTCGGCTGCGGCAGCGGCTGGCCGGCTCGCAGGGCGGCCTGGGCCGCGGCCTGCTGGCCCTGCTGAGCCGCGACCGTCTCGACGAGGACACCTGGGAGTCCATCGAGGACACCCTGCTGACCGCCGACATCGGGGTCGCGCCGACCCAGGAGCTGGTCGAGCGGCTGCGCACCCGGCTGCGGGTGGAGGGCGGCCCGGCCGATGCCCGCGCGGTGCTGCGCGAGGAGCTGGTCACCCTCGTCGACCCGACCATGGACCGGCGGCTGCAGGTCAGCGGTGCGGACGGCCGGCCCGGCGTCGTACTCGTGGTCGGCGTCAACGGTGCCGGCAAGACGACCACGGTCGGCAAGATCGCCCGGATCCTCGTCGCCGAGGACCGGAAGGTCGTGCTCGGCGCCGCGGACACGTTCCGCGCCGCAGCGGTCGACCAGCTGGCCACGTGGGGCGAGCGGGTGGGGGTCGAGGTGGTCCGCGGTCCGGAGGGCACCGACCCGGCCAGCGTCGCCTTCGAGGCGGTCAAGGAGGGCGTCGACCGCGGCGTCGACACCGTCATCGTCGACACCGCCGGACGGCTGCAGAACAAGGCCGGCCTGATGGACGAGCTCGGCAAGGTGAAGCGGGTCATCGAGAAGCAGGCACCGGTGACCGAGGTGCTGCTGGTGCTGGACGCCACGACCGGCCAGAACGGCATGATCCAGGCCCGGGTGTTCAGCGAGGTCGTCAACGTCACCGGCATCGTGCTGACCAAGCTGGACGGCTCGGCCAAGGGCGGCATCGTGGTCGCCGTCCAGCGCGAGCTGGGGGTGCCCGTGAAGCTCGTCGGCCTCGGCGAGGGCCCCGACGACCTGGCCCCGTTCAGTCCGGAGGCCTTCGTCGACGCGCTGCTCGGAGGGTGACGTGCCCCGTCCTCGTGGCCGGGTGGCCGGGATCCGCGACCTCCTCGGCCGCAGCCGGCGACCGCAGGAGAGCGGGGGCGACGAGGACCTGCTGGAGGCGTCCGCGCTCTTCGACGAGCAGTGGTACCGCCGGGTGGCCCGGGTGTCCGGCGAGGGACGGCGAGCAGCGGTTGCCCACTACCTCGCGCACGGGGCGGCCGCGGGGCTGACGCCCCACCCGCTGGTCGACCCCGACTACCTCTCCGCCGGGTTGGCCCAGGCGGGCCACGAGGTCGACGGCCCGACGGCGCTGGTCCGCTATCTGCGTGCCGCGGCGTACGACGTGCCCACCCACCCGCTCCTGGACCTGGACCACTACGTCGCCGCCCGTCCGGAGGCGATGGACCACCCGGGCGGTCCGGCAGCGCACTACTGCGAGGTCGGGGCGCCCGACGGCGTCCCGGCCAACGACTGGCTTCCGACAGAGCGGCCCGCGGGGCTCGTCGGCTGGCTCTCGGCGCGCCTCTCGGAGTGGCAGGACCGCGCCGCGGAGCACCGCTCCCGGCAAGCGGTCGGCAACGCTGCGGAGGTCGAGGACGCCGCGGACCCTCTGGTGGGGGTGATCCTCCTCGCCGGCCACGACCCGGCCGCCGAGCAGGTCGCCCTCGAGACCGTCGCGAAGCAGCGGGCGTGCCGCACGACGGTGTGCGTCGTACGGCCCGACACCCCCGGCGAGCAGGACGTCGACCGGGACGGCGCGGCCCTGCGATCGGTGCGCATCGGGCCGACCGGCGAGGCCGCAGCGGTCCGTGAGGCCCTCGATCTGCTCGGGACCGAGGAGGTCGGGTACGTCGCCTTCCTCGGGATCGGAGACACCTGGGCCCCGGATCGGCTGGACCGCGCCTGCCGCGTCATCGATGCCGGTGCGGACGCCGTCCTCGACACCCTCGAGGCGTTCGGCGGCGCCAAGCCCGTGGTCCGCCAGCGAGCGCTGCCGCCGGTCGGCGGGTGGCTCGGCCGCTTCACCGCGGAGCCGGCTCGGCTGGTGGTCTCCCGAGCCGCCCTGGACCGGGTGGGTCCGCTCGACGCGGACCTCCGGTCCGGCTGGGCGACCGACCTGCTGCTGCGACTCTCGCACTCGACCACGCTGGTCGGGGACGACCGCGTCGGCGTGCACCGCGACCGGGACGCACGTCGGGCCGGTCGTCCCCGTGGGCGGGCGGTGCTGGGACCCGAGGTCGAGCGGCTCCCGTCCTGGGGGGACGTGGCCCTCAACCGGCGGCTGGTCGACTGGCCCCGATTGCGAGCACAGACCCTCGACCCCGACACCGTCACCGTCATCGTCCCGACGTTTCGCGACTGGCAGCTGACCAGCGACGCCGTCGAGTCGGTGGTCGCGTCCGACGGGGTCGGCGGGCTCCGCGTGCAGTGCCTGGTCTGGGACAACGGCGGCGACCCGGTGACCGCCGCCGTGTTGGACTCGCTCGCCGTCCGGCACCCGGGCCGGGTCGAGGTCCTCCACCACCCGGAGAACCTCGGGTTCGCGCTCGGCAACAACCTGGCCCTCCCGCACGCGCGTGGCGAGATGGTCGTGTTCCTCAACAACGACACCTCCGTGCCGTCCGACTGGCTGCCGCCGCTCGTGGGGGCACTGGCGGACCCGGAGGTCCTCGGCGCCCAGCCGCTGCTGCTGTACCCCACGGGCTCGGTCCAGTGCGCCGGCGTGGCCTTCCCCGTCACCGGCGGTCTCCCGCACCCGTTGCTCCAGGGCTTCCCGGTCGAGGACGCCGCGCCGGTCGACGGGCTGCGGTTCGCGGCGATCACCGGCGCGGCCCTCGCCCTGCGCACCGCGGACGCCCTCGCGCTCGAGGGCTTCGACCCGGTGTTCACGAACGGGATGGAGGACGTCGACCTCTGTCGCCGTCTCGGCCGGCTCCGGCCCGGTCACTTCCGGGTGCTGAGCGCCGCACCCGTCGTCCACCACGAGTCGCGCACCCCGGGCCGCTTCGACCGCTACGAGGCCAACCGCGCGGCGTACCTCGACCGCTGGTCGGACGTGGACGAGCCCGGTGACGACGCGCGGCTGTGGGGTGCGGTCGGCTTCGACGTGGTCCGGCATCGCTCCCACCCCACGCCGAGTCGCCGGCGCCGGCTGACGGTCCCCGAGCCGGTGCTGGTGCGCACGGCGCCCGCGACCTCCCGGCCCCGCCCGCTGCGCTGGGCGATCAAGAACGCTGCGCCCGCCGGCGCGGTGGGGGAGCTCTGGGGCGACACCCACTTCGCGGCGGCCATCGCCCGCGCCCTGCGCGACCTCGGGCACCAGGTGGTCGTCGACCGGCGACCCGAGTTCGACCGGGCCACCAGCACGCACGACGACGTGGCGCTGGTCCTGCGTGGCCTCGCCCCGTTCTCGCCGGCGCCCGAGCAGGTCAGCCTGCTGTGGGTGATCTCCCACCCCGACGAGGTGACCCGGCACGAGGCCCGACAGCACGACTGCGTGCTGGCGGCCAGCACCGCGTGGGCCGAACGCCGCAGCCGCGATTGGGCGCTGCCCGTGCAGCCGCTGCTCCAGGCCACCGATCCCGCGCTCTTCCACCCCGATCTGGCCCGGCCCGACACCGGCGACCCGGTGCTCTTCGTCGGGAGCTCGCGCCGCCAGTACCGCCCCGTGGTCCGCGACGCGGTCGAGGCCGGCCTGCCGATCACGGTCTACGGTCGGCAGTGGGAGGAGATCCTCCCGCCCGGGCTGGTCCGTGCCGAGTTCCTCGACAACGCTGCGCTCGGGGCGGCGTACCGAGGTGCCGGCGTGGTGCTCAACGACCACTGGGAGGACATGCGTCGGGAGGGCTTCGTCTCGAACCGCATCTTCGATGCTGTCTCGAGCGGGGCACGGCTGGTGACCGACGACGTCCGGGGGCTCGACGGACTGTTCGGCCCGTCGGTGCAGGTCTACCGCGACCAGGCCGACCTGGCCCGGCTGGTGGGCCTGGCCGATCCCGACCCGGTGTTCGGCGACGACGGCACCCGGCGGGCCGCGGCGGCCGCCGTGCACCGCGACCACTCGTTCGCCGCGCGCGCGGCCCAGCTGGTCGACCTGGCCCAGGCGGCACGACACCGGCGCGGTATCGGCCGTGACACCAGGACGGTCCCGTGAAGGGACCTCAGCGGTAGCGGACGACCGGCCCGAGCAGCGGGGACAGGACCACCCGGCGGGGCAGTACGTCCTCGGAGCGTCCGGGATAGTGAGCTGCCGTCAGCTCGAGGTGTCGGCGTACGCCGTCGAACGCCTCGGGGAACAGCTGCTCGCAACGGTCCAGCAGCCGGTCCGCCCCGAGCCGGAACGGGTCGTGGCGCAGCACCTCGAGCTTCACCATCGGCAGCCGCGCGTCGGCGAGAACCCGGTCGGCGAGCACGATCGTGGGATTCCAGGGGCGCGAGCCGCGATCGCGCAGCTCGGCGAGGTCGGCCCGGGATCGCGGCGCACCCACCCGCAGGGCCGCGGCCCAGGCCTGCCGCCGCCGTGCGGTACGCCGGTCGTCGGCGCTCGGGCGGAAGTACGCCGCCGAGCGCAGTCCGGCCTGGTGGAGCCTCTCGCTGAGGCCCACCTCGTAGCGGCGGACCACCTTCCACCGGCGCGACAGCGGCTTCATCTCCGCCCAGAACCGCTGGAACTCCGGATCGGCCAGCACCGGCGCCCGGAAGCAGGTGAAGTAGCTCTGAACGTGGGGACGCAGCTGCTCGGAGGCGGTCAGCCCCCAGAAGTCCGCCGGGTCGTCGGCCATGTCGTCGAGGAGCCGGTCGTAGCTGCGGAGCGGACCGATGAAGGAGTCGTTGCAGATCAGGACCTCGTCGTACGCCGTGAGGTCCCCGGCGGAGGCGAGCCCGACCTGGTAGGAGAGGAAGTCGTAGCCGACGTTCTCGCGCTCGATGAGCCGGACGGGCCGACTGCGGAGACGCTCGCGGGCGTCGGGGGCGAGCGCGGCCGTCGTGACCACCACGACGTCGTCGAACGTCGCCGTCAGCGCGTCGATGTTCCGGTCGACATGGGGGGCTAGCTGGCCGGTCGGATCGAAGTGGGCCAGCACGGCCAGCCGTCTGCCGCGCTCCGGGGTGGCCACCGGGTCATCGTAGTGGGGACGCTCGGTCCTTCGGCCACTCGCTATGCTCCGGGGCCATGACACCGGACGTGGGGCCGAACCCAGGCTCCCCGTCCATCCAGCAGGCCGACTACTGGTGGTACCGAGCCCGCGGCGAGCTGCTGCGGTCGGTCATGGAGCCGCACCTCGGCCGTCCGGGCCGGGTGCTCGACGTCGGGTCCGCGGACGGTCCCAGCGTCTCGTGGCTGCGGGGGCGCGGCCATCGGGTCGCCATGGACCTCGACCCGCGCGGTCTCGAGCCCGGGGACGTGTGCGGGTCGGCGCTGCGGCTCCCGTTCGGCGCCGGGACCTTCGACGTCGCGGCCGCCTTCGACGTGGTCGAGCACTGCGAGCCGGAGTTGGAGGCGCTGGCCGAGCTGTACCGGGTGCTGGTGCCGGGCGGCCTGCTGCTGATCTCGGTGCCGGCGTACACATGGGCCTGGACCTCCTTCGACGACCTCAACCACCACCACCGCCGCTACACCCGGCGGCGGGCCCGGGTCGCGGTCGAGGCGGCCGGGTTCGAGGTGGTGCGGACGACGTACGCCTTCGCGGGCACCTTCCCGTTCTTCGCCGCCGAGCGGCTGCGGACCCGGCTGGTCGAGCGCGGGCGCCCTCCCGTGTCGGCCGGAGCGGGGGAGGTGCCGCCGCTGCCGGCGGTCGGTCGCGTCGTCGAGCGGATCCTGCTCGGCGCCACCGCCCTGGACCGGCGACTCCTGCCCCGGCGGGATCTGCCGTTCGGGTCCTCGGTGCTGGTCGTCGCCCGGCGGCCCGTGGACCAGCGGGATACCCAACCGGCTACCCCGGACGTGACCTAGTGTCGCTAGCGTGGCAGGGGTGAATGACGAGAGCAGCGTCCACGCCATCTCGGTGGTGATCCCCGTCTACCAGGGGGAGCACACGCTCGCGCACCTGCTCGCCGACCTCGAGCCGTGGCACCAGCCGTTCCTGACGCCGGACGGTCACCGGGCCCGGGTGGCCGAGGTGTTGCTCGTGCACGACTGTGGGCCGGACGGCTCCGACCGGGTCATCCGCGAGGCAGCTGCGGCCCACGAGTGGGTGCGTCCCGTCTGGCTGAGCCGGAACTTCGGTCAGCACGCCGCCACCCTGGCGGGCATGTCCTCCTCGGGCGGTGACTGGGTGGCGACCCTCGACGAGGACGGCCAGCACGACCCTGCGGACCTCGGCACGATGCTCGACCGGGCGATGGCCGAGCAGGCCGACGTCGTGTACGCCGCCCCGGTCAACCCGGCGCCGCACGGGTTCCTCCGCAACGCGTCGTCCCGGCTGGCGAAGCGCTCGATCGGCCTGCTCAGCGGCCGGGCCGAGGCGGCGTCCTTCCACAGCTACCGGCTGATGCTCGGCGACGTCGCGCGGTCGGTGGCGGCGTACTCCGGCTCCGGGGTCTACCTCGACGTCGCCCTGGGCTGGGTCAGCCGGCGGGTGGTCACCGCGCCGGTCCGGCTGCGGGCCGAGGCCCGGGCCTCCGGCTACGGATGGCGGACGCTGATGTCCCACTACTGGCGGATGGTGCTCTCCGGCGGCACCCGGGTCCTGCGCGTGGTCAGCCTGCTGGGCTTCGTCTTCGCCTCGCTCGGGTTCCTGCTCGCGGCCTTCGTGGTCTGGGCCCGGCTCTCGAACCAGATCGAGGTGACCGGCTGGGCCTCGTCCATGGTCACCGTGCTGCTCAGCTCCGGGGTCCTGCTGTTCACGATGGGCGTCGTCGCCGAGTACCTGGGGGTCGCGGTCAACATGGCCATGGGCAAGCCCCTCTACCTGGTCGTGCGTGACCGCGCCGACGGTCCGCTCTCCCGGCCCCGGCCGGGCCCGTGACGCTGCTCGTCGTCGGGCGCGGGCTGCTCGGGACGCGGGTCGCGGCGGCGGCCGAGGCCCGCGGCATCGTCGTCCTCGGGGTGCGCGTCCCGTGGGAGGAGCCCGCCGCGGCGCTGGACGCGCTGCTCGCGGCGGCCGCCTCCGCCGCCGCCGAGGACCCCGACTGGGACCTCGCCTGGTGTGCCGGAGCCGGGGTCGTCGCCACCGCGGAAGAGGACCTGGCGGCCGAGGTCGCGCTGTTCCGGGGCTTCGTCTCGCGGGTGCGACCGGCTCCGCGCACGTTCTTCCTGTCCTCCTCGGCCGGCGGCCTGTACGCCGGCTCGGCTGGCCCGCCGTTCACCGAGGCGCACGAGCCGCGCCCGCTGGCGCCGTACGGCCGGGCGAAGCTGGCGATGGAGGAGGCCTCCGACGAGCTGGCCGCGGCCGGCACCCGGGTGCTGCTGGGCCGGATCGCGAACCTCTACGGACCCGGCCAGGACCTGGAGAAGCAGCAGGGCCTGATCTCCCAGCTGTGCCTGACCCACGTCACCGGTCGACCGCTCCGGCTCTACGTCTCCTTCGACTCGCTGCGCGACTACGTGTACGTCGACGATGCGGCCGACCTGGTCCTGGCCATGCTCGCCCGGGGCGCGACGCTCGAGCCGGGCAGCATCGTGGTCAAGATCCTGGCGTCCGGGACACCGACCTCGGTCGCGGTGCTCGTCGACGCGTGCGTGCGCGCGTTCCGCCGGCGACCGCACGTCGTCCAGTGCGCCACGACCGGGGGAGCCCAGGTGCTCGACCTGCGCCTGCGATCGGGGGTGTGGCCCGATCTCGACGCCGCGCTGCACACGCCGCTGCTCGTCGGTCTGCGGGCCACCGCCGACGACGTGGAGGCCCGACACCGGGCCGGGGAGCTGGCCCGGCAGCTCGGCTGAGAACCCCGACGACCCGGTCGGCAAACGCGGCTCTCGTGCACGAAATGTCGAAGTAACGCCGACCCCAGGTCTGTTACGAGGCCGAAACATGAACCGGGTGGCGGCGAAACCTCCGACCAACAAGGTAACTGGCGAACGGGGCGAACCGGGCCCGACATCGTCGTCACGCCCGCCGCCTTCCCGAGTTTCCCTGGAGGTTCTGTGGACGGCTATTACGCCTTCATGCTCGTCGCGACAGCGTTGGTCCTGATGATGACGGTGCCGGCACTGGCCCTCTTCTACGGCGGCATGTCGCGCTCGAAGTCCGTGCTCAACATGATGATGATGTCGTACGTCGCCGCGGCGATCGTCGGCATCCTGTACGTCGCCGTCGGCTGGTCGATCGGCTGGAGCGGCGACGGCACCTTCTTCGCCAACCCGTTCGAGCTGTTCTGGCTCGACGGCGTCGAGACCGGTGACTACATCTACGTGATGTTCCAGATGACCTTCGCGATCATCACGGTCGCGCTGATCAGCGGCGCGGTCGCCGACCGGATGAAGTTCTCCGCCTGGGTGGTCTTCGTGCCGATCTGGGCGCTGCTGTGCTACTTCCCGATGGCGCACATGGTCTTCAGCTGCACCGAGGACTCGCTCATCTGCGGCCGGATCGGCGCCCAGGACTACGCCGGCGGCACGGCCGTCCACATCAACGCCGGTGTGGCCGCGCTCGTGCTCGTGCTGCTCCTCGGCAAGCGCTTCGGCTGGCCCAAGGACAAGATGCGCCCGCACAACCTGACGCTCACCATGCTCGGCGCCGGTCTGCTGTGGTTCGGCTGGTACGGCTTCAACGTCGGCTCGATCGTCTTCACCGGTGAGACCGACGAGGAGAACATCGCCCAGTTCATCTCCGAGACCGGCCGCACCTTCGGCAACACCACCCTCGCCACGATGGCCGCCATCCTCGGCTGGCTGCTCATCGAGCGCATCATGCACGGCAAGGCCACCTCGCTCGGCGCCGCGTCCGGCATCGTCGCGGGCCTCGTCGCGATCACCCCGGCCGCCGGTGCGGTCGACCTCGAGGGTGCCGTCGCCATCGGCCTCATCGCCGGTGCGGTCTGCGCCTGGGCCGTGGGCCTGAAGTTCAAGCTCGGCTACGACGACTCCCTCGACGTGGTCGGCGTGCACCTGGTCGGCGGCATCGTCGGCACCGTGCTGATCGGCGTCTTCTCGACGTCCGACGGAGCGGGCGGGATCGACGGCCTCTTCTACGGCGGCGGCGTGGGCGCGCTCGGCGACCAGGCGCTCGGCGTGATCGTCGCGGTCATCTTCTCCGGTGTCGTCACGGCGATCATCGCGCTGGCCATCAAGTACACGATCGGCCTGCGGATCAGCGAGGAGGACGAGGTCGAGGGCATCGACATCGCCGAGCACGGCGAGTCGGCGTACGACCTGCACACCGGCACCGGTGGGGGCGGCGGCAAGACCGGCATCCTCAACACCTCCAAGGAAGGGGCCTCCGTATGAAGCTCGTGACCGCGGTCATCAAGCCGCACAAGTGGGAGGACGTCCGCGAGGCCCTCGAGACCTTCGGCGTGACGGGCATGACCGTCAGCGAGGTCAGCGGCTACGGCCGGCAGAAGGGCCACACCGAGGTCTACCGCGGTGCGGAGTACGACATCGCGCTGGTCCCGAAGATCCGCATCGAGATCGTGGTCGACAACGACGACGCCGACGACGTGGTCGGGATCGTCGTCAAGACGGCCCAGACCGGCCGGATCGGTGACGGCAAGGTGTGGGTCAGCCCCGTCGAGACCGTCGTCCGCGTCCGCACCGGGGATCGGGACGAAGCAGCACTGTGATCCACCGGCGGCCCGGCTCCCTGCGAGGGGAGCCGGGCCGCCGTCTTCCGGGCCCGGGCTCGGGCATGATTCGTCTCGTCGTCTCGCACCTGTGGGGTTAAGGGGTACACATGAAGCTCGTGACCGCGGTCATCAAGCCGCACAAGTGGGAGGACGTCCGCGTCGCCCTGGAGTCGGTCGGCGTGACGGGCATGACCGTCAGCGAGGTCAGCGGCTACGGCAGGCAGAAGGGCCACACCGAGGTCTACCGCGGTGCGGAGTACGACGTCGCGCTGGTCCCCAAGCTCCGCCTCGAGATCGTCGTCAGCGACGGTGACGTCGAGGCCGTCGTGGAGGCCGTGCGCGCCAGCGCCGAGACCGGCAAGATCGGCGACGGCAAGATCTGGGTGGCGCCGATCGACTCGGTGCTGCGCGTGCGCACCGGCGACCGCGACGACGCGGCGCTCTGAGTCGCCCGTGCCCCATCCCCTCCCGGTCGCGGTGCCCGGCACGACCGCCCGGACATCGTGACCGCTGCTGAGCGCGCCCGGCGTACCGCCGAGGCGGACGCCCTGTGCGTGCAGGCGTACGCCGACTGCGGCGGTCCCGACACCGGCGTGGCGCTGGTCGCGGTCGGCGGCTACGGCCGGGGCGAGCTCGCCCCGCACTCCGACCTCGACGTGGTCCTGGTCTGCGACGAGGGGGTCGGCTTCGGTGACCTGGGCGAGCGGATCTGGTACCCGCTCTGGGACTCCGGCAAGACGATCGACCACTCGGTACGGACCTTCCCCGAGATGGTGGCCGCCGCCGACGGTGACCTGCGGGTCGTGCTCGGCCTGCTCGACATCCGGCACCTGACCGGCGACCCGAACCTCACCCTGCGGCTGCGGACCACGATGCTCGCCCAGTGGCGGCGACAGGCGCTGGAGCGGCTCCCCGCGCTGCACGAGCTCGTGCGCGGCCGGCACCGGCTGATGGGCGAGCTGGCCCATCTCTCGGTGCCGGACCTGAAGGAGGCCGAGGGCGGCCTGCGCGACGCCACCGTCTTGAAGGCACTCGTCGCAACCTGGCTGGTCGACGTCCCGCACGTGGAGCTGGAGCAGAGTCGGGTCGCGCTGCTCGACGTGCGCGACCTGGTGCACGCGGGAGTCCGACGGGCCACCGACCGGGTCGCCCCCGAGGCCTGGGACGAGCTCGCCACGGGCCTGGGCGTGGCCGACGCCCGGGCCGCGCAGGTGCAGGTCCGCGAGCTCGGCCGGCGCATCACCCACCTGTCCCGCCTGACCTGGCGACGGGTCGAGGACCGGCTCAAGCAGCCCGCCGCGGTCGGGGCTCGCCGGCCCTCGCTGACACCGCTGGCGTCAGGCGTGGCGTTGGCCGGGCGCGAGATCGTGCTGGACCGGAAGGCCCGACCGGCGGAGGATCCCGCGCTGCTGCTCCGGGCCGTGGCGGCCGCGGCCGAGCACGACGCGGTTCTCGCGCCGGCGACCGCGGCGCGGCTCGCCCGGGAGTGCGCCCCGCTGCCCGACCCGTGGCCGGCGGAGGCCCGCCAGCTGTTGGTCCGGCTGCTGGCGTCCGGCCGCGGCCTCCTCGCGGTCTGGGAGACCCTGGAGGAGACGGGAGCCCTCGCCCGGGTGCTGCCGGAGTGGGAGCGGATCCGGCTGCTTCCGCACGCGTCGGTCATCCACCGCTTCACCGTCGACCGGCACGTGGTCGAGACCTGCATCGCGGCGTCGTCGCTGATCCGCCAGGTCGCCCGCCCCGACGTACTGATGGTGGCGGCGCTGCTGCACGACATCGGCAAGGGCAGTCTCACCGAGCACAGCGTGGCCGGCGAGCCGATCGCCCGCGCGATCGCGGCCCGGCTCGGGTTCGACCAGGCCGCCGTCGACCGGATCGCCACCCTCGTGCGCTGGCACCTGCTGCTCGCCGACACGGCGACCACTCGCGATCCCGACGACCCCGCGACGGTCGAGCTGGTCGCCTCGAAGATCGGCGATCCCGAGACGATGCGGCTGCTGACCGCGCTCACCGAGGCCGACGCGCGGGCGACCTCGCCGAAGGCCTGGTCGTCGTGGCGCTCCGGACTGATCCTGGACCTGGCTCGGCGCGCCCAGGCCGCGCTCGACTCCGGCTCGGCGTTCCCCGCGGTCGTCACCGAGGAGGTGTCGATCCCGGCCGACGCTCGCGGGGGAGCGCTGTCGCTGAGCGTCGAGACGCTCGACGACGGCGCCCGGGTGACCGCCATCGCGCACGACCGCGTCGGGCTGCTCGCCGATCTCGCCGCACTCTTCGCCCTGCACCGGGTGCCGGTGCGCGCGGCCCGCGCCTGGTCGCAGGACCAGTACGGCGTCTCGGTCTGGGAGATCGGCGAGGGTCCGGTCGACGCCGCGGTGCTCCGCCAGACCTACGAGGGGGTGCGGGAGGGCCGGGTCGACCCGGCCACCAGGCTCCGGCCCTCCGCGGACCGCTCCCTGGCCCCGTCGGTGGTGGTCCGGCCCGAGGCCTCCGACCAGGCGACCGTCTTGGAGGTCCGCACCGAGGACCGGCCGGGAGTGGTCTACCTCGTCTGCGCGGCGCTGGCCCGGATGGAGGTGGCGGTCCGATCGGCGCACGTCGACACGCTCGGGCCCCAGGCGGTGGACGTGTTCTACCTGCAGGAGGCCGCGGCCGGCTCGCTGGGCGACCAGCGAGCGGCCGAGGCGGCCCACGCCGTACGGGCCGCGCTCACGCGCCAGGACGCCTGAGCGTCGCCCGTGCGACCCGAATGAGCACCCGACGTTAGGCTGGCCCCGTCACGACCGCACTCTCCGCGAGGACCCTCTTGTTCGCCACTCTCTCCGACCGGCTCGCCGACACCTTCAAGAACCTCCGGGGGAAGGGCCGGCTCTCCGACGCCGACATCGACGCCACCGCGCGTGAGATCCGGATCGCGCTGCTCGAGGCCGACGTCGCGCTGCCCGTCGTCAAGGAGTTCGTGGCGGCCGTCAAGGACCGCGCCCGCGGCGAGGAGGTCAGCGGTGCGCTGAACCCCGCCCAGCAGGTCGTCAAGATCGTCCACGAGGAGCTCGTCGGGATCCTCGGCGGCGAGACCCGGCGGCTGCGCTTCGCCAAGAGCGGACCGACCGTCATCATGCTGGCCGGCCTCCAGGGTGCCGGCAAGACGACCCTCGCGGCCAAGCTCGCGCTCTGGCTCAAGGAGCAGGGCAAGACCCCGATGCTGGTCGCCTGCGACCTCCAGCGCCCCAACGCCGTCACCCAGCTGCAGGTCAACGGCGAGCGGGTCGGCGTACCCGTCTACGCGCCGGAGCCCGGCAACGGCGTCGGCGACCCGGTCGCGGTCGCGCGGGCCTCGATCGAGGAGGCCAAGCGCAAGCTCCACGACGTCGTCATCATCGACACCGCGGGCCGCCTCGGTGTCGACGCCGAGCTGATGCAGCAGGCCGCCGACATCCGCGACGCCGTCCAGCCCGACGAGGTGCTGTTCGTCGTCGACGCGATGATCGGCCAGGACGCCGTCTCGACCGCGCAGGCGTTCCTCGACGGCGTCGGGTACGACGGCGTCGTCCTCACCAAGCTCGACGGCGACGCCCGGGGTGGCGCCGCGCTGTCCATCGCCTCGCTCACCGGCAAGCCGGTCATGTTCGCCTCCGCGGGCGAGAAGCCGACCGACTTCGACCTCTTCCACCCCGACCGGATGGCCTCACGCATCCTCGACATGGGCGACATGCTCACCCTGATCGAGCAGGCCGAGAAGACCTTCGACTCCGAGCAGGCGCTCAAGGCCGCGCAGAAGCTCAGCGGCCAGGGCGGTGAGTTCACCCTCGACGACTTCCTGCAGCAGATGCAGCAGGTCCGCAAGCTCGGCTCGATGTCGAAGATCATGGGGATGCTGCCCGGGATGGGGCAGTTCCGCGAGCAGCTCGAGAACTTCGACGAGCGCGAGATCGACCGGATCGAGGCGATCATCCGCTCGATGACGCCGGCCGAGCGCGACAACCCCAAGCTGATCGACGGCTCGCGCCGGGCGCGCATCGCCCGCGGCTCCGGCCGCCAGGTCTCCGACGTCAACCAGCTCGTCGACCGCTTCTTCGAGGCGCGGAAGATGATGATGCAGATGGCTCGGGGCGGCGGGATGCCCGGCATGCCGGGGATGCCTGGGATGCCTGGCCTGCCCGGCGCGGGCAAGCGCGGCAAGGCCAAGTCCCAGCCCAAGAAGGGCAAGGGCGCGAAGCGCTCCGGAAACCCCGCCAAGGCCGCCCAGGAGGCCGCCGCGGAGAAGGAGAAGGCCGGCGCGGGCAACCCGTTCGGCAACCCCGGCGAGGCGATCGACTACGAGAAGGCTGCGGCCGAGCTGGACCTGCCGAAGGATTTCTCGAAGTTCCTGAAGTGAGGGGTCGCGTGAGTTTCTCCGCCTAGGCGGAGAAACTCCCTGCTGGCGCATGAAGTATCTCGACACCAGCGCGAGTTTCGTCGGACCGGTGTGACAGGAGTGGCCAGCGTGACGACTGTCCTGGTGGTCGACGGCGCGAACGTCGTGGGCAGCCGTCCTGACGGGTGGTGGAAGGACCGGGCCGGTGCTGCACGGCGGCTGCACGAGGGGCTGCTGGTCGCGGACACGTCGTACGACGTCGTGGTGCTGGTGCTCGAGGGAGCGGCCAAGGGCGGGGTGAAGGCGGGGCGGGACGGTCACGTCCGCACCGTGCACGCTCCGAGGGACGGCGACGCCACCATCGTCGCGGAGGCGCAGGCCGCCGCCGATCGCGGGGACCGGGTCACCGTCGTCACCGCCGACCGGATGCTGCAGGCCCGGGTGCAGGGGCTCGGCGCCCTCGCCCTCGGCCCCTCCTGGCTGCTCGACCAGCTGTAGCGCCGAGCCGGCGCGAAGGTCGTCGGCAAACTGGACCAAGCTCGGCGGTCAGGCGGCGGCGCGGGCGATCGCGAGCGCGACGGCGCCGACCACCTCGGCCCGGTCGCCGAGGGCACCCGGGACGACCCGCACGGCGGCCGCGGTGTCCGGCTGGGCGTAGCGGTCGATGGCGTCGCGGACCCCGGCGACCAGCGAGGGTGCCGTGCCGAGGGACCCACCGAGCACCACCACGGCCGGGTTGAGGCTGTTGCACAGGTCGGCGAGCGCCCGGCCGACCGTGCGGCCGGCGTCGCCCAGCACCCGGCGTACGCCGGCGTCCCCGGTCAGGTCGAGCTCGAGGACCCGCTCGGCGCTGAGCTCCTCGTCGTACGCCGGCGCCAGCAGGCGGAGCAGCCGCGGGGCGGCGACTACGGTCTCCAGGCAGCCGCGGTTGCCGCAGCGGCAGACCTGCCCGTCCTCGCCCACCTGGACGTGCCCGAGCTCGCCGGCGAGCCCGCTCGTGCCACGGTGCAGCCGGCCGCCGAGCACGATGCCGGCGCCGACCCCGCTGGCGACCTTGAGGTAGACCAGGTCGCTCGTCCCGCGGGCGACGCCGTGCCCGAGCTCGGCGAGCGCCCCCAGGTTGGCGTCGTTGTCGGCGTGCACGGGTACGCCGAGGCGGCGGCCGAGCTCCTCGGCCGGCAGCATCTGGTGCCAGCCGGGCATGATCCCGGTGCTGATCCGGGCCGAGCGCCGGTCGATCGGGGCCGGCACGCACATGCCGACCGCCTGCAGGTCGGCGTGGGGGAGTCCGGCCCGGTCGAGCTGGCGGCGTACCAGCGCGGCGGCCCGGTCGAGCGCCCCGGCCCCGTGTCCGTCGACGTCGAGGCCGGCGAGCTCCTCGGCGAGCACCGTGCCGGCCCGGTCGGCCACCGCCACCCGCACGTGCCGGTGGCCGAGGTCGACCCCGGCGACGCTGCCGGCGGGTGCGCAGAGGGCGACCAGCACGGGTGGCCGTCCGCTCCCGCCCTTGTGCGGCCGGCCGCGGTCGGTGGTCTCGGTGACGTGCCCGCTGTCGATCAGGTGGGCGACCAGGCTGGAGACGGTGGTCCGCGAGAGCCCGCTGGCGCGGGCCAGGTCGGCGCGGCTCATCGGACCCTCGGTGCCGAGCAGGGCGGTGACGGCGCGGCTGTTGGCGGCGCGCAGCCGCTCCAGCGAGCCCGACCGGGACATCCTCCGACGGTAGACCGATTCGTCCGGAGAGCGGACGAATAAGTCCGATGATCGGCGTCTTTCCGCATTGACCCTGCGGAATCGCGCTTCCTACGTTGGCCGGGCGCGCCCCCCGCGCGCCCCGTCCGGTCGACGACGCCCGGCCGGGCTCTCGGGCAAGGAGTCACAGATGTCGACGAAGGAGTCACCCCAGCTCGACCCGATCCGCCGCGGACGACGGCGTACCGCGGCCCTGGTCGGCGGCCTGGCCGCCGTGCTGGCCGCCACCGGCCTGGGCGCCGTCGAGGCCCCGTCCGCGGGCGCGGCGGACCCGCTGCCGTACCAGAACCCCTCCCTCCCCACGCACCAGCGCGTCGCCGACCTGCTGGGCCGGATGACGATCCAGGAGAAGGTCGGCCAGATGACGCAGGCCGAGCGGATCGACGTGGCCGCGGACGCCTCGCTCATCGCCACGTACGGCCTCGGCAGCGTGCTCTCCGGCGGCGGTTCGACGCCGACGGAGAACACCCCGGAGGCCTGGGCCGACATGGTCGACGACTTCCAGCGGGCCGCGCTCGGGACCCGGCTCGGGATCCCGTTGCTGTACGGCGTCGACGCCGTCCACGGGCACGGCAACCTGAACGGCGCCACCGTCTTCCCGCACAACATCGGCCTGGGCGCGACCCGCGACCCCGACCTGGTCCGCAGGATCGCCCACCTGACGGCGAAGGAGACCCGCGCGACCGGCCCCAACTGGAACTTCTCGCCCTGCGTCTGCGTCGCCCGCGACGACCGCTGGGGCCGCACCTACGAGTCGTTCGGTGAGACTCCGCGACTGGCGACCCGGCTGGGCGGAGCCGCCATCGACGGGCTGCAGGGCCGTCCGGGCCAGCTCGACCGCCCCGACCGGGTGCTCGCCACCGCCAAGCACTACGCCGGCGACGGCCTGACCGACTGGGACACCGGGGAGGGTGACTACACCGTCGACCAGGGCATCGCCCGGGTCAGCCGGAGGGAGTTCCGCCGGCTCGCGCTGGCGCCGTACCCCGCCGCGGTCCGCAAGCACCACGTCGGCTCGGTGATGCCGTCGTTCTCCAGCGTGGACTGGACCGAGGACGGCCTCGGCAATCCCGTGAAGATGCACGCCAGCACCGAGCTGATCACCGACGTGCTCAAGGGCGAGCTCGGCTTCGACGGCCTGGTGATCTCGGACTGGCGCGCGATCCACCAGCTGCCCGGTGACTACCGCACCCAGGTCGAGACGTCGGTGAACGCGGGCGTCGACCTGTTCATGGAGCCGACCACCACCAACACGGTCGGTTATCAGCAGTTCATCGAGACGCTGCTCGACCTGGTCGCCGACGGCGAGGTCGCGACGTCGCGCATCGACGACGCCGTCTCCCGGATCCTGACCGCCAAGTTCGAGCTCGGCCTGTTCGAGAAGCCGCTCACCGACCGTCGTCATCTCGACACCGTCGGCAGCCGGGCGCACCGGGCGGTCGCCCGTCAGGCGGTCGCCGAGTCGCAGGTGCTGCTGACCAACAGGCGGCGCACGCTGCCGCTGCAGCCCAAGCGTCAGCCGGTGTACGTCGCCGGCAGCAACGCCGACAACATCGGCAACCAGGCCGGCGGCTGGACGCTGACCTGGCAGGGCGGGTCGACCAACGTGATCCCCGGCGACACCATCCTCGACGGCATCGAGAAGGCGTCGAAGCGGGCCGTCGTCCACAGCGCGACCGCGAGCAAGCCGATCCCGCGGCAGGCGGCCGGGATCGTCGTCGTCGGCGAGACGCCGTACGCCGAGGGCTTCGGCGACGTCGGCGGCCCGCGGTGGGCCTACGACCCGGGCGACAACGGGGTCCCGCGACCCGCTCAGACCATGCAGCTGAGCGAGGCCGACACCCAGGCCGTCGAGCGGGTGTGCGCGCAGGCCCGGTCCTGCACCGTCGTCGTGGTCTCCGGCCGCCCGCTGATCCTGCCGAGGCGGCTGCGTTCGCAGGTCGACGCGATCGTCGCGTCCTGGCTGCCGGGCAGCGAGGGGCGGGGCGTCGCCGACGTGCTCTTCGGGCAGCAGCCGTTCACCGGGAGGCTGCCGGTGACCTGGCCGCGCAGCCTGGCCCAGGAGCCGATCAACGTCGGCGACCGCGACTATGACCCGCTGTTCGCCTACGGACACGGCCTGACCACGAGGAAGATCCGGCACCGGCGGTAGCGTCGCCCGCATGAGCGCCCCAGCCCTCCGCGTCCACGGCCCGGTCCTGCCCGACGGCGAGGTGCGCGACCTGTACGTAGTCGACGGTCGCGTCACCTACGAACGGCAGCCCGGTGCCGAGCTGGCCGCGGAGGGCTGGGTCGTCCCCGGCCTCGTCGACGCCCACAACCACCTCGGTCTCGACGACGGGGGAGCGGTCGACGACGCCGAGATCGAGCGGCAGGCGCTCGCCGACCGCGACACCGGGGCCCTGCTGCTGCGCGACTGCGGCTCGCCGGCCGACACCCGCTGGGTGCAGCAGCGCGAGGACCTCCCGCGACTGGTCCGGGCGGGGCGCCACCTGGCCCGCACCAAGCGGTACATCCGCGACTTCGGCCACGAGATCGAGCCCGCCGACCTGCCGTCGTACGCCGCCGAGCAGGCGCGCGCCGGCGACGGCTGGATCAAGCTGGTCGGCGACTGGATCTCCCGCGAGGAGGGCGACCTGGCGCCGTCATTCCCGGCGGAGTCGTTCGCCGCGGCGATCGCGGCCGCGCACGCGGAGGGGGCTCGGGTCACCGCGCACTGCTTCGGCCGCGACGTGCTCCCGGGCCTGCTCGACGCGGGCATCGACTGCATCGAGCACGGCACCGGACTTTCGCTCGACCAGATCGAGCAGATGGCGGCCGCCGGCGTCGCGCTGGTGCCGACGGTCATGCAGACCTCGAAGTTCCCGGGGTTCGTCGAGGCCGGCCGCGAGCGCTTCCCGGCGTACGCCTCGACGATGGAGGAGCTCTACGCCCAGCGCCGGGAGGTGCTGATGAGCGCCTGGGAGGCCGGGGTCGCGCTGTACGTCGGCAGCGACGGCGGCGGTCCGGCCCGGCACGGCCACCTGGCCGGCGAGATCCTCGCGATGGTCGAGCTCGGCCTGCCCGCCGAGTACGTCGTCGCAGCGGCCTCGTGGCGCGCCCGCGAGTGGCTCGGCTTCGACCCGATCCTCGCCGAGGGCGTCGAGGCCGACTTCGTGGTGCTCGACCGGGACCCGCGCGTCGACCCGTCGGTGCTCTACACCCCGAGCCGGGTGGTGCTGCGCGGACGCGTGGTGGCCTAGTGCCGCGGGTCGGAAGTTGTTGACCGGTTGGCGTGCTCGGGGTGGGTGGCTCGCCAGGCGCCGGCGCGACGCCGTACCCGTTCGTCCTGCGAGCGTCGGCAACGCCGCGAGGTGCGTGCTCTGGGTGCGCGAAGCGCACAAGAACTTCTGATCCGCGGCACTAGCCGCGCTGGGACGGGTGCACGAGGGCGGGGTCGGGCTCGTAGACCACCCGGGCGCAGTTGCGGCGGATCAGCTCGTCGTACAGCTGCTCACCGGTGCCCCGGTCGACGACGGTCCGCCAGATCTCGTTGCGCCGGTGGACGACGCCGTCGAGGCGCACGAACTCCTCATGCCGGGCCTCGACCCGGTAGGAGCGGGCGAGCTCCCGGTCCGCGCGCAGCTCGCCGTGCAGGTGCCGGGCGCCGACCCGGGTGCGGAGCTGGAAGGTCGTGTCGGTGTCGTTGCGCACGACCAGGTCGACGTAGTTGTAGGCGATCGTGCAGCCGACGCCCCACGGCAGCACTCGCCCGTTGTCCGGGAACGGGTCGACGCTGTGCTCGGAGCGCTCCAGCACGGTCAGCGGCGAGTGCAGGAACAGCCAGTGCAGCAGGTTCGCCAGCTGGCACACGCCGCCGCCGACCCCGGGCACCGGCCGGCCGTCACGGAGCCGCAGGCCGTCGACGTACCCCCGGCGGCGCGAGCAGCTGCCCACTGTCCGGTTGAACGAGAAGGTCTGGCCCGGTCGCAGCAGCAGCCCGTCAACGCGGGGCGCGGCGATCCGCAGGTTGGCGACCTTGCCGTGCTGGAGCTCCAGGCCCGCTCCCTCGAGTTCGCGCAGCAGCAGCGAGCCGTGCTCCGCTGCGCTCACCGGGAGGCGCCGGTCGGGGAGGCGGTCGGACGCCCAGTCGGTGCCCGAGCGCCACCACTGGAGGCGCCGGCGGGTGCGGTGCACGCAGACGGCGACCGGCCGGAGCCAGGGGTGGCGCTGGGAGAGAGTCATGCCGGTGGGACGCGGCGTCCGTCCCGATGGTTGTGGCCCCTCCGGGCGAGCGGGAGGTCAGCGGCGGGTCGTGGCGCGGGTCGACCACAGGATGCCGGTGACCAGCAGCACGACCAGACCGAGACCGCCCAGGACCAGGGGTACGACGATGGTCGCCACGAGGCTGAGCCCGAAGCTCCCGAGGCTGGGGGCCGGCCCGAGCTGGAGACCGCCGGCCGCCGACGCGCAGGTGACGACGAGCGAGCCCGACCCGGGGTCGAACCGGGCCACCCCGGTCCAGTCGCCGCCGCCGTCCCGGCGCCGGAACTCCCCGCCGGGGGAGCGGAGCGCGACCTCGGCCCCGGTCGCGGTGTCGACGATCGTGCACGGCGGGTCGTCGAGGTCGAATCGGCTCTCCCAGGTCCACGCCATCCGGTCGCCGTCAGTCGGCACTTGCACCTGCTGCGCCTCGCCGTCCGCCAGCACGGTCACGTCGGTGTCGAGGAACCCGCTCAGGGTCCACACGAACAGGGCGATCCCGCTGGCCACAGCCGCCACGAGCAGCCCGCCGCCGAGCGCGAACCACCATCCCGAGGGGCGGGCCCTCGCCGGCGTCGACGGTGGCGTCGACGGAGTCGGGGCGGCGCTCATGCCCGACATCGTGCCCGATTTCCGCAGCGCGGCCGACGTCTGGCAGAATCGACTGCTGAGTCCTGCGCCTCCGGTCCCTCTCACCGAAGGCCAGTGCCCGTCGGTCGTCCCGCCCCGGTGTTCCCCACCTGGTGCCGGGGCAGCCACCCACACCATATTCCTGAGGAGACACCACAGACGTGGCCGTCAAGATCCGTTTGAAGCGCCTGGGCAAGGTCCGCGTGCCCCAGTACCGCATCGTCGTCGTCGACTCGCGCAAGAAGCGCGACGGCAAGGTCATCGAGGAGATCGGCAAGTACCACCCCAAGGAGGACCCGTCGTACATCGACGTCGTCTCCGAGCGGGCGCAGTACTGGCTGGGTGTCGGCGCGCAGCCGACCGAGGCCGTCGAAGCCATCCTCAAGATCACCGGCGACTGGCAGACCTACAAGGGGCTCCCGGGCACCGAGGGCACCCTGAAGGTCAAGGAGCCGAAGCGCGCCAAGATCGACATCTTCAACGAGGCGCTCGCGGAGGCCCACGGTTCCGGCTCGTCCGAGGCCGTGACCAAGAAGACCGCCGCCAAGAAGACCGAGCCCAAGGCCGAGAAGGCCGAGCCCAAGGCTGAGGAGCCGAAGGCCGAGGAGCCCGCCGTCGAGGTCGCTGCCGGTCAGACGCCGGAGGGCGCCACTGTCGAGGCCGAGACGGCTGAGACCAAGGCCGAGGCCTGAGCGACATGCTCGCCGACGCTCTCGAGCACCTCGTCCGGGGTGTCGTCGACAACCCGGACGACGTGTCGGTCCGCGACAAGCAGCTGCGCCGCGGCTCTGTGCTCGAGGTCCGGGTGCACCCCGACGACCTCGGCAAGGTCATCGGTCGTGGCGGTCGCACCGCCTCGGCGTTCCGCACGGTCGTCTCCGCCCTCGCAGGCAAGTCCGGCGCGCGGATCGACTTCGTGGACGTCGACCGGCGCCGCTGATCCGAGCCGCGTCAGCGGATCGGATGATGGTGGTCGAGCGAGCAGCGCGACTGAGCTTGCGAAGTCGCGACCTGCGTGTCGAGACAGCGTCACGCACGAACCGCTTGAATGGGTGTCGCCCTCCGGGGCGGCACCCGTTCGGCATTTCTGACCGAGCAGTTGCAGGAAGGAACCAGTGGAGAGCATCGAGGTCGTGGTCGGCCGGATCGGCAAGGCCCATGGCATCCGCGGAGACGTCACCATCGACGTCCGCACCGACGAGCCGGAGCGCCGGTTCGCGCCGGGGGCGGTGCTGCGGGTCGAGGCGCCCAGCGGCTCGACCAGCACGCTGCGCACGGTGACCGTGGACCGGGCCCGCTGGCACTCCTCGCGGCTGCTGGTCGTCTTCGAGGAGATCCCCGACCGGAACGCGGCCGAGGCGGCCCGTGGGCTGCTGCTGCACACCGAGGTCCCGGCCGACGAGTCGCCGGAGGACCCGGACGAGTACTACGACCACCAGCTGGTCGGCCTCACGGCGTACGACCTCGACGGGCGCGCGCTCGGCGAGGTCACCGAGCTCGTCCACGGGGCCCAGGACCTGTTGGCGATCCGCACCCCCGAGGGCCGCGACGCGCTGGTGCCGTTCGTGAAGGCCCTGGTGCCGGAGGTCGACGTCCCCGGCGGCCGCGTCGTCGTCGCCGACCGGCCCGGCCTGGTCACCCCGCTCGAGGACGACGCCTGACGTGCGGCTCGACTACCTCACGATCTTCCCGGACTACCTCGCGCCCCTGCAGCTCTCGCTGCCCGGCAAGGCGGTGTCCTCCGGGCTGATCGAGGTGCACGTCCACGACCTGCGGACCTGGACCCACGACCGGCACCACACCGTCGACGACACGCCGTACGGCGGGGGCGCCGGCATGGTGCTGAAGCCCGAGCCGTGGGGCGAGGCCCTCGACGAGCTCGGCGTCGGCCTCGGTGACGACGCGGCGACCCTGGTCGTGCTGACCCCGTCGGGGGAGCGGTTCACGCAGGGGCTGGCCCGCGAGCTGGCGACCCGGGAGCGCCTGGTCTTCGCGTGCGGGCGCTACGAGGGCATCGACCAGCGGGTGCTCGACCACGCCGCGACCCGTTGCGAGGTGCGCGAGGTCTCGATCGGCGACTACGTCCTCAACGGTGGCGAGGTGGCCGCCCTGGCGGTGACCGAGGCGGTGGTCCGGCTGCTGCCGGGCTTCATGGGCAACGCCGCTTCGCTGGTCGAGGAGTCGCACGTAGACGGACTCCTGGAGTACCCCGTCTACACCAAGCCCGCCTCCTGGCGCGGGCTCGACGTCCCCGAGGTGCTGCTCGGCGGCAACCACGGCGCCATCGCGGCCTGGCGCCGCGAGCAGGCGGTACGCCGCACCGCCGCCCGCCGGCCCGACCTGCTGCACGCGAGCGCCGTCGCGGGCGAGTGGGGGATCGTCCCGGCGGTCCGCGCCGACGCGCCCGAGCTGCTGGTGCTCCAGCGCGCCTGCTGGGTGCAGGAGGCGCTCGCCAACGACTCGCTGGCCATCCCCGCGCTGCACGAGTCGGTCGAGGACCTGTTGGCGTCCTTCGAGGAATGGGACTGGTACGTCGTCCGCGTCGCCGGCCGGCTCGTCGGTGCGGTGCGCGGCCGGCTGGACGGCGACGCCTGGGACATCGGCCGGGTGATGGTCGCGCCCGACCTGCAGGGGCGCGGGCTGGGCCGGGCGCTGCTCGAGCACGTGCAGCGGGTCGCCCCGCCCGCGGCGGCGTCGTACGTCCTGTTCACCGGGGCGGGCAGCGTCGAGAACCTGCGGATGTACAAGAAGGCCGGCTTCCGGCTGCGTCCCGACATCGAGCCGCCCCCGGGCGCGGTTGTGCTGACGAAGCGGATTTCCGAGCGCTGAGACCCCTGTGGCACACTCGTGCCTTGGTCCAGCCGGGCCGAAGGATCGCTCCGAGGCACACACGGAGGATCTGCGTCGGGCCCCTGCCACAGGGGGAGTCCAGCGCCGCCGGCCACCTCGTCTGGACGACACCTGAACCCGCACCACATCCGACACCGCGGCTGACCTGTGGCACTCGCGAGGAGACACCATGAGCAACAACGTCATCACCGAGCTCGGCCTCGCCGCCAAGCGCGACGACGTCCCCGCCTTCCGCGCGGGCGACACGATCAAGGTCCACGTGAAGGTCGTCGAGGGCAACCGCGCCCGCGTCCAGATCTTCCAGGGCGTCGTGATCCGCGTGCAGGGCTCCGGCGTCGGCCGCACCTTCACCGTCCGCAAGGTCTCCTTCGGGGTCGGGGTCGAGCGGACCTTCCCGCTGCACTCCCCGATCTTCGAGGAGATCGAGATCGTGACCCGCGGTGACGTCCGTCGCGCGAAGCTGTACTACCTGCGCAACCTGCGCGGCAAGGCCGCCAAGATCAAGGAGCGTCGCGACCTCTGAGGTCCCGGCTCCCAGGAGCCGCCTAGGATCTCCGCGTGACCACCGAGGACCGCGGGACCCCTTCCGTCGATGACGGAGACGGGGACCCGCGGTCCTCGTCCGTCTCCCCAGGCATCTCCGCAGGCCGGACCGAGCGGGAGACCGAGCGGGAGGACCCCCCGGCCAGGCGGAAGCTCGCCGCCTGGCAGGAGATGGTGCTGCTCCTCGTCGTGGCCGTCCTCCTGGCCGTCGTCGTGAAGTCGCTGTTCCTCCAGTCCTTCTACATCCCGTCGGAGTCGATGGAGCCGGGGCTGGTCAAGAACGACCGGATCCTGGTGCAGAAGCCGTCGTACTGGTTCGGCGGCGAGCCGCAGCGCGGCGACGTGATCGTCTTCGAGGACCCCGGTGACTGGCTGCACGGCGAGACGGCCGGGCCGACCGGACCGGTGGCGAAGGGGCTGGCCGCGATCGGGCTCTACCCGACCGGCGGGCACCTGGTGAAGCGCGTCATCGGGGTCGCCGGCGACGTCATCGAGTGCTGCGACGAGCAGGGCCGGCTGGTCGTCAACGGCACGCCCGTCGACGAGTCCGAGTACGCCGTCCTCGACGGCGCGCCCTGCTACGGCCCCCGTCAGGACAACTGCGGGGAGGACTGGAAGGTCGGCCCGATCCCGGAGGGCAAGCTCTTCGTGATGGGCGACAACCGGTCGCACTCCGGGGACTCCTCGGTGCGGCTGTGCCGGCCGGGCAACCCCGACTGCGACGCACCCTTCGTCGACGTCGACAGCGTCGTCGGCCGCCTGCTCGCCCGGGTCTGGCCCGCCGACCGCTTCGACGTCACCGACGGCGTCGATGCCTTCGACGACGTGCCCGACGACGTGCCCGACGCCTCCTGAGTGAGGGTGATCGGATGAGTGTCCTGCCCCGAGGTGCGACGGTCCGGCGCGACGCCGGGCTGTACGGCTACGAGCGCGCCCTGCGCCGGTACGGCATCGCGCCGATCGCCGGCGTCGACGAGGCCGGCCGCGGTGCCTGCGCGGGCCCGCTGGTCGCGGGCGCGGCGATCCTGCCCGAGGGGCGGGCCGGGATCGTCCCCGGGCTCGCCGACTCCAAGCTGCTGACCGAGAAGGCGCGCGAGCGCTGCTACCAGCAGGTCGTGCGCCGGGCAGTCGCCTGGTCGGTGGTGGTGGTCAGCCAGGAGGAGTGCGACCGGCTCGGGATGCACGTCGCCAACGTCGAGGCGCTGCGCCGGGCCGTGGCGCTGCTGGACCTGCCGCCGGCGTACGTCCTGACCGACGGGTTCCCCGTCGACGGGCTCGGGGTGCCCGGGCTGGCCGTGTGGAAGGGCGACCGGGTCGCCGCCTGCATCAGCGCCGCGTCGGTGCTCGCCAAGGTCACCCGCGACCGGATCATGACCGATCTGGATCGGGAGTGGCCGGCGTACGACTTCAAGACCCACAAGGGCTACATCACCGACGTGCACGCCGCCGCGCTGCTGGAGCACGGGCCGTCCCCGGTGCACCGGATGCGCTTCGTCAACGTGCGCCGGGCGGCCGGGCTAGAGTCCTGACCGTGAGCGCCGAGGACCTCGAGAAGTACGAGACCGAGATGGAGCTGACGCTCTATCGCGAGTACCGCGACGTCGTCGGCATCTTCAAGTACGTCGTGGAGACCGACCGGCGCTTCTACCTGTGCAACCAGGTGGACGTGAAGGCGCGCACGGAGGCCGGTGAGGTCTTCTTCGAGGTCTCGATGAGCGACGCGTGGGTCTGGGACATGTACCGCCCCGCGCGCTTCGCCAAGAACGTCAAGGTGCTGACCTTCAAGGACGTCAACGTCGAGGAGCTCAACCCCTCCGACATCGACCCGCCGAAGCCCTAGGCAGCCGCCCAGCCGGGCCACGAGCCGTTCACAGGCAGGCCCGGGACGAGGTTCTCCCCAGGCCCTCCCGGTGTCCCGCTCCCGCGTCCCCGCCCGCGGTGAGGCTGTCCCCAGGAGGTCAGCCGATGACGGGAAGCACCACACCAGCACGCACGACCAAGCAGGCCCTCGGGGCGTACGGCGAGTCGCTCGCCGCGCGCCATCTGACGGCCCAGGGGATGATCCTGCTGGACCGCAACTGGCGCTGCGACGCCGGCGAGATCGACCTGGTGCTGCGCGAGCGCGACGTCCTGGTCGTGTGCGAGGTCAAGACGCGCAGCAGTGATCGGTGCGGCACCCCGCACGAGGCCGTGACCGAGCTGAAGCTCGCCCGGCTGCGCCGGCTGGCGGTCCGATGGCGGGAGGCGCACGGGGTCGGTGCGGTCGAGATCCGGATCGACCTGGTCGCCGTGATCCGACCCCGGCGCGGGCCCTCGCAGATCGACCACGTCCGGGGGATCGGCTGATGCCGTTCGCAACGGCGCGCACCGTCTCGCTCCAGGGCGCCCTCGGGCACGTCATCGACGTCCAGACCGACGTCTCGCCCGGTCAGGTCGGGACCACCCTGGTCGGGCGGCCGGACACCTCGATCCACGAGGCGCGGGACCGGTGCCGGATGGCGATCATCAACTCGTCGCTGACCTGGCCGGCCACCAAGCGGATCACGATCCTGCTCTCGCCGGCCGACCTCCCCAAGCGCGGCACCCACTTCGACATGGCCATCGCGTGCTCGGTGCTCGCCGCCGATGGCCGGCTGCCCGGTGCCGCGTTGGACGGCACGGTGCTGATCGGTGAGCTCACCCTCGACGGCGGCCTCCGGTCGGTGCCGGGCGTGCTCCCCATGGTGCTGGCGGCGGCCGACCGCGGGATCCGACGGGTCTTCGTCCCGGAGCCGCAGGCGGCGGAGGCGGCGATGGTGCCCGGCATGACCGTCCTGGGCATGCGCTCGCTCGCCCAGGTGGTCGCCGAGCTCCGCGGGGAGGAGGTGCCCGAGGCGGCGCCGGTGGCGGCGGCCTCGGGCAGCCGGCTGCTGTCGTGGCGGGGGGAGGAGCGCTTGGAGGAGGTCGACCTGGCCGACCTGATCGGTCTGACCGACGCCCGCTTCGCGATCGAGGTCGCGGCCGCAGGCGGCCACCACCTGATGCTCTCGGGTCCGAAGGGCGCGGGCAAGACCAGCATCGCCGAGCGGATCCCCACCCTGCTGCCCGATCTCACCCCGGAGGAGTCGTTGGAGCTGACGGCGCTGCACTCGCTGGCCGGGGTGCTCGACCCGGGATCCGGCATGATCAGGCGGCCGCCGTTCTCCTCGCCCCACCACGACGCGAGCAAGGCCAGTCTGGTCGGTGGCGGGACGGGGCAGGTCCGACCGGGTGCGCTCAGCCTCGCCCACGCGGGGGTGCTCTTCCTCGACGAGTTCCCGCTCTTCCGCAGCGACGTCATCGACGCGCTGCGGCAGCCGCTGGAGAGCGGTGATGTGGTGATCGCCCGCACCGACGAGCAGGTCCGGCTGCCGGCTCGCGGGATGGTGGTGCTCGCCTGCAACCCGTGCCCCTGCGGCGAGTACAGCCCTGCGGCGGCCAACAACCGGTGCACCTGCCACGAGGTCAAGCGCCGCGACTACCGCCAGAAGATCACCGGCCCGGTCGCCGACCGGGTCGACATCCTGCGCCACGTCGAGCCGCTCCAGCCGTTCGAGCGCAACGACCGGTTCGCGCAGCCCGAGGACTCGGCGTCCGTTCGGGCGCGAGTCGGCTCGGCCCGGCGCCGACAGGCCGAGCGCTACGCCGGGGTCGGGTGGCGGCTCAACGCGCACGTCCCGGGCGCGGCGCTGCGCGACCGTTGGCCGCTCGACGATGCGGGTCGCGACCGGCTCGACGGCGACATCTACGACGCCAAGATCACCTCGCGCGGCGCGGTCCGGGTACACCGGCTGGCCTGGACGGTGCTCGACCTGCAGCGCCCGCGCGACTCCGAGCGCCGCCCGGGCGTCAACGAGGTCGAGACGGCCCTGGCTCTGCGGCGAGGCGACCCGCTGCCGCTGGCCGCGCTGCGCCGGCGGGCGTCGTGAGCGCCCCGGAGGCGGAGCGGCTGGCCCGGGTCGGGTTGTCGCTGCTGACCGAGCCGGGTGACGCCCAGGTGGCGGCGGTGATCGCCGACGTGGGCGCGCAGGTGCTCTACGACGACGTGCTCACGCGGCAGGAAGGCTCCGAGGTCCGGCAGGACGCGCGGAGCCGGCTCGAGGGCTGCGACCCCGCCCGGCAGCTGGAGCAGGCGGCCCGGGTCGGGCTGCGATTCGTCGTGCCTGGCGACGCGGAGTGGCCCACCCAGCTCGACGACCTCGCCCACACTGCACCGCTGCAGCAGCGCGGGGGAGCGCCCCTGGGATTGTGGGTCCGCGGGCCGCAGCGCCTCGACGGCCTCGGCTCGTCGGTGGCGGTCGTCGGCTCCCGCTCGGCGACGACGTACGGCGGCAGCGCCGCCGCGCAGATCGCCGCCGTGGTCGCGCGGTCGGGCTCGCCGGTCATCTCCGGGGCCGCCTACGGCATCGACCAGGCGGCCCATCGCGGAGCGCTCGGCGGCGGCGGCACGACGATCGCCGTCCTGGCGTGTGGCGCCGACCGGGTCTACCCCCAGGCGCACCGCGAGCTGATCGAGCACCTCGGCCGGGAGGGGGCGGTCGTCTCCGAGTCGCCCCCGGGCGGTGCACCGACCCGGGTCCGCTTCCTCAGCCGCAACCGGATCATCGCCGCCCTCTCGGCCGGCACCGTGGTCGTCGAGGCCGCGGTCCGCAGCGGCGCGCTCAACACGGCCAACTGGGCCATCCGGCTCAACCGACATCTGATGGGGGTGCCGGGGCCGATCACGAGCGCGCCGTCCCAGGGGGTGCACCAGCTGCTGAGGTCGGGCGCCGCCACGCTGGTGACGTCGGGGCAGGAGGTCCTAGAGGTCGTGGCGCCCGTCGGGGAGCACGTCCTGGAGGAGCCGCGCGGCCGCGAGCGCGCCCGGGACCGGCTGTCGATGCGTGACCAGCAGGTCCTCGACGCGGTGCCCGTCACCCGCGGAGCCGGAGCGGACTCCATCGCCCGCACGGCCGGCATGGCGCTGCTCAAGGTCGGACCCGCGCTCGACCGGCTCCGGGTCGGCGGGTACGTCGAGCGGGGCGAGGACGGATGGCGGCTCGCCGCCCTCGCCCAGGAGTAGCGCGGAAGTGCCAGCGATCCGTCGCCGGTGGTCGCGCGAGCCGTCACCGGCGTGTCGTGATCGGAGCCGGCAGCGGATTCCTAGACTCGCGAGGTGACCGCCGAGACCGCGCCGACTTCGGGGGAGGAGCCCGAGACCGGGCTGCCGGAGTCGATGGCGCGGGTGCTGGGCGAGTACGAGCGGCACCTGGTCTCCGAGCGGGACCTCACCCCGCACACCGTGCGGGCCTATCTGGGCGACCTGACGGGCCTGCTGGACCACGCCCACCGGATGGGACTCGCCGACGTCACCGAGCTCGACCTGCGCACCCTGCGGAGTTGGTTGGCCAAGCAGCAGACGATGGGTCGCTCGCGCACCACCCTGGCCCGCCGCGCGACCGCAGCCCGGGTGTTCACCGCCTGGCTGGCCCGCACCGGCCGGGTCCCGACCGACCCCGGCGCCAGCCTCGGCTCACCGAAGGCGCATTCGACCCTGCCCTCGGTGCTGCGCGCCGACCAGGCCGAGGACCTGATCGGCGCCGCGACCACGCTCGCCGACGACGGGAGCCCGGTCGGGCTGCGCGACGTCGCCATGCTCGAGCTGCTCTACGCGACTGGCATCCGGGTGGGCGAGCTCGTCGGCCTCGACATCGACGACCTCGACGACGACCGGTCCGTCGTCCGGGTCTTCGGCAAGGGGCGCAAGGAACGGACGGTGCCCTACGGGCGGCCGGCGGCCCGCGCCCTGCAGTTCTGGCTGCGCCAGGGTCGCCCGCTGCTGTCGCGGGAGGGCTCGGGCGCGGCGTTGTTCCTGGGGGCCCGCGGCGGCCGGATCGACCAGCGGGCGGTGCGTACGTTGGTGCACCGACGGATTGCCGAGGTGCCGGGCGCGCCGGACATCGGACCCCACGGCCTCCGTCACTCCGCCGCCACCCACCTCCTCGAGGGCGGTGCGGACCTGCGCTCGGTCCAGGAGCTGCTCGGCCACGCCTCGCTGGCCACCACGCAGCGCTACACCCACGTCACCACCGACCGGCTGCGCCGGGCCTACCAGCAGGCCCACCCGCGCGCCTGACGCCGAGTCAGCACCACTGGTGCTGACTCGGCCTTGGTGGTCACCAGGAGAGGCGGAGCGTGACGACCGGCGGGCGCCAGCCGTCGTACGCCGACCGCTGCGGCACCGGGGCGGCGCCGACCGGCTCCTCGCGCCACAGTGGCAGCAGCCGCACCGGTCCGCCACCGACGAGGCGCAGCGGGTCGAGGTAGGTCTCGGCACCCTCGATCCAGCCCCAGTGCAGGCACGCGCGGGGGGCGCAGTGCGACGCGCCTGCCTGGAGGATGCCGATCGGTGCGCCGGCGGCGAGGTCGGCTCCGACCGCGACGGTGGCGCTGACCGGCTCGTAGGTGGTGCGGGTGGCCCCGTGGTCGACCACCAGCACGCCGCGTCCGGCCAGCGAGCCGACGAAGGAGACCCGGCCCGGGAGGGCCGCCAGGACGGCCTGCCCCGGCCGGCCGAGCAGGTCCACGCCGCGGTGCCCGGCGCCCCAGGGGTCGGCGGGCGGGTCGAAGCGAGCGACGACTTCGGGCTCGGGCGCCAGCGGCCAGTGGCCGACGGGGTCTGTGTCCGCAGCTCCGGCGGGGGAGCTCGACGAGACGGTCAGCCAGACCGTGAGCACGGCGGCGACGAGGGCGGTGAGAGAGCGGGCCATGCCCTGAGAGTGGCGGTGGCAGCGTCGCGCGGCGGACGACCCGTCGTACCCGGTGGAGAACCCCGTCGGCGGACCCGGTTGTGGACGACAGATGGCCTGGGCCGGGGCCACCGTCGCGCGATTGGCGGTCCAGGCCCGAGGTCCCGTAGTCTGGCGGACGCGATCCGGGTGCCTGCACCCAGATCGACTACGCACGTCGGCTGACCGCGACGGTCCCTCTCCAGGGGCCGACCACCCGCGGGCGATGGCCCTCGGTCCCGCAGAGATGCGGGTCGGGCCACGCGCAGGCGTCAGGGCGACCGGCACCCGTCGGTCGCGATGAACTGAAGACAACCGGTCCGGACTCCCGGCTTGCCCTGCTTCAAGGGCACGCAGACGGGTGCCGGCCACCAGGAGAAGAGAAACCACATGGCAGTCGTGACCATGCGCCAGCTCCTCGAGAGCGGCGTCCACTTCGGGCACCAGACCCGTCGCTGGAACCCCAAGATGAAGCGCTTCATCCTCACCGAGCGCAACGGCATCTACATCATCGACCTGCAGCAGTCGCTGGCCTACATCGACCGGTCCTACGCCTTCGTCAAGGAGACGGTCGCCAAGGGCGGGACGATCATGTTCGTCGGCACCAAGAAGCAGGCGCAGGAGGCGATCGCCGAGCAGGCGACCCGCGTCGGCATGCCCTACGTCAACCAGCGTTGGCTCGGCGGCATGCTCACCAACTTCCAGACCGTGCACCAGCGGATCAACCGGCTCAAGGAGCTCGACGAGGTCGACTTCGACGACGTCGCCGGCAGCACTCGCACCAAGAAGGAGCTGCTGCAGATGCGTCGCGAGCGCGACAAGCTGAACAAGTCGCTCGGTGGCATCCGCGAGATGACCCGCACCCCCAACGCGGTGTGGATCGTCGACACGAACAAGGAGCACCTCGCTGTCGAGGAGGCCCGCAAGCTCAAGATCCCGATCATCGGCATCCTGGACTCCAACTGCGACCCCGACCTCGTCGACTTCCCGATCCCGGGCAACGACGACGCGATTCGCGCCGTCGGTCTGCTGACGCGCGTCGTCGCCGACGCCGTGGCCGAGGGTCTGATCGCCCGCTCCGGCGCCAAGACCGGGAGCACCGAGCCCGGTGTCGCCGAGCCGCTGGCCGACTGGGAGCGCGAGCTGCTCGAGGGTGCCGCCGAGAAGGCTGCCGAGACCGCGACCAGCGCCCCCGCCGGCGAGGCCCCGGCCTCCGAGGCCACTGGCGCGTCGACCGAGGGTGCCGAGGCCGTCGCGGTTGCCGAGCCCGCCACCGAGGAGCCGGCCGCCGAGACCGCCACCGAGGAGCCGGCCGCCGAGACCGCCACCGAGGAGCCGGCCACCGAGGAGCCGGCCACCGAGGAGCCGGCCGCCGAGGCCGCCACCGAGGAGCCGGCCGCCGACGAGGTCAAGGCCTGACGTTCACCTGACCGCGGCGGGCCGGTGAGTGCCGCAGTTCCACACGATCTAGAGGGAAGAGACACATGGCGAACATCACCGCCGCCGACGTCAAGAAGCTCCGTGAGCAGACCGGCGCCGGCATGATGGACTGCAAGAAGGCCCTGACCGAGGCCGACGGCGACTTCGAGAAGGCCGTCGAGATCCTGCGGATCAAGGGTGGCAAGAAGATGGCCGAGCGCGCCGCCGAGCGCGAGGCCTCCGCGGGCCTGGTCGCCCATGCGGCCGGCGTCCTCGTCGAGCTGAAGTGCGAGACCGACTTCGTCGCCAAGGGTGACGACTTCGTGAACACCGCGCAGAAGATCGCGGACGCCGCGGCCGAGGCCAAGCCGGCCGACGCCGAGGCCCTCAAGGCCGTCGAGCTCGACGGCCAGACCGTCGGCTCCGTCATCGACGCCCTTGCGGTCTCGATCGGCGAGAAGATCGAGCTGGGCCAGTACGTCCACTTCGACGGCACGGTCGTGGCCTACATGCACAAGCGTGCCGCCGACCTGCCGCCCGCCGTCGGCGTCCTGGTCGAGTACGCCGGCGACGCCGACGCTGCTCGGTCCGCCGCGATGCAGGTCGCCGCGATGCGCCCGCAGTACCTCACCCGTGACGAGGTCCCAGCGGACGTCGTGGCCAAGGAGCGTGAGATCGCCGAGGCGACCTCGCGCGAGGAGGGCAAGCCCGAGCAGGCGATCGCCAAGATCACGGAGGGCCGGCTCAACGGCTTCTTCAAGGACGTCGTCCTCCTGGAGCAGCCGTCGGTGACCGAGAGCAAGAAGTCGGTCAAGGCCGTCCTCGACGAGGCCGGTACGACCGTGACGCGGTTCGCCCGCTTCGAGGTCGGCGCCTGAGCGAGGCACCAAGATCTGGGCACCACCACCGAGGCCGGGCCGGAGCGAGAGCTCCGGTCCGGCCTCGTGGCATCTCCCGAGATCTTGCTCACCCCCGTGTCCACCGTGGGTCTGGGGAATAGCTCAGACCGGGACCCCGGGACCGAGTAGTGTCCCGGTGCGGCCGTCGGGGTCGCGAAGCTCAGCGCACAAGGGGAATCATGGGTCTGTTCGACAAGGTGCGCGGTCAGTTCATCGACATCGTCGAGTTCCTCGACGACAGTCGCGACACTCTCGTGTGGCGTTTCCCCCGCCAGGGCAACGAGATCAAGATGAACGCGCAGCTCGTGGTCCGTGAGGGTCAGGTGGCGATCTTCGAGAACGAGGGACAGATCGCCGACGTGTTCGCGCCCGGCACCTACACGCTGGAGACGAAGAACCTGCCGATCCTCTCCACGCTCAAGGGCTGGAAGTACGGCTTCAACTCCCCGTTCAAGGCGGAGGTCTACTTCGTCGGGATGCGCCAGTACACCGACCTGAAGTGGGGCACCCAGAACCCCGTCACGGTGCGGGACGCGGAGTTCGGGATGGTCCGACTGCGGGCCTTCGGCACCTACGCGCTCCAGGTCACCGACGCGGCCAAGCTGCTGCGCCAGCTGGTGGGCACCGACCCGCAGTTCCGCACCGACGAGGTCTCGGAGTTCCTGCGCCAGAACATCGTCAGCCAGGTCGGCACCGCGCTCGCCAACTCCAACCTGCCGATGCTCGACCTCGCGGCCAACCAGCAGACCATCGCCGCCACGCTCGCCGGCACCCTGACGACCAACCTGGCCGACTTCGGCATCTCGATCCCGCGCTTCATCATCGAGAACATCTCCCTGCCGCCCGAGGTGGAGGAGGCGCTCGACAAGCGCACCCAGATGGGGGTGCTCGGCAACCTCGACCAGTACGCCAAGTTCCAGGCCGCCGAGGCGATCGGCGACGCCGCCAACAACCCCGGCGGTGCCGGGGAGGGCCTCGGCCTGGGCGTCGGGATGGCGCTCGGCCGCCAGATGGCCGACTCGCTCGCGCCCCAGCAGGCCGCCCCCGCCGCCCAGCCGGCAGCCGGTCCGCCGCCCGTGCCGGGGGCCGCCCAGCCGTGGTTCCTGGCCATCGGGGGAGCCCAGGTCGGTCCGGTGTCCGCCGCCGATCTCCCCGGCCGGGTCGCCGCCGGCGAGCTCACCCCGACGACCCTGGTCTGGCAGCAGGGCATGGGCGCCTGGACGGCCGCGTCCGAGCTTCCCGAGCTGCAGGGGCTGTTCGCCGCCACGCCTCCGCCGCTGCCGCCGCAGGCCTGATCCGGCCTCCCTGACCGACCTGGAGCTCGTTCCTCATGTCCGAAGAGACCTCCGCGGCCATCGCGCCGCTCAGCTCGACCTGTCCGACCTGCGGTGCGCAGACGGCGTACGCCCCCGGCACCACGACGCTGAAGTGCGGCTCGTGCGGCACGCAGCTGGAGATCGCGGCGTCGACCGCGACCATCCGCGAGCACTCGTTCGAGGAGTGGGTGAGCACGCACGGTGACGTCGAGGTCGCCCAGCTCGGCGCCCACGTGATGCGCTGCAAGGGCTGCGGTGCCAGCACCGAGACCGCCGACCTGGCCGGGAAGTGCCAGTTCTGCGGCGGCGCCCTGATCGCCGTCGACCAGCCCGAGGGCCTCGTCGGCCCCGAGGCGGTCGTGCCGTTCCACGTCGACCAGCGCGGGGCCCAGGAGGCGTTCGGCACCTGGGTGCGGTCGCGGCGGTTCGCCCCGGGCGCACTGAAGAAGGTCGGCTCGACCGAGGGTCTGCACGGCACCTACGTGCCGCACTGGACCTACGACGCGCACACCGAGACCGACTACGAGGGTCAGCGCGGCGAGTACTACTACGTGACCGTCAGCCACCAGGTCTCCGACGGCAAGGGCGGCACCCGCACCGAGACCCGGCAGGAGCGGCGTACCCGCTGGCACCACGCCCAGGGTCACGTCTCCCGCTCGTTCGACGACGTCCTGGTCGTCGGCACCGAGCGGCTGGACAGCGAGAAGCTCGACAAGATGGGTCCCTGGACGCTCGCCGACGCCCGGCCGTTCCAGCAGGAGTTCCTCACCGGCTACTCCGCGCTGCGCTACGACGTCGACCCGCAGCAGGGCTCCACCGAGGCCCGCGAGCAGATGCGGGGCGTCATCGAGGAGGACTGCGAGCGCGACATCGGCGGCGACGAGCAGCGCGTCTCGGACATGGACGTGACCTACTCGCAGGCGATGTTCAAGCTGGTGCTGATGCCGCTGTGGATCGCCACCTACCTGTACGGCGGCAAGACCTGGCAGGTGATGGTCAACGCCAACACCGGCGAGGTCGTCGGCGACCGCCCGTGGAGCGTCCCGAAGATCGTCGCGGCGGTGCTCGCCGCACTGGTCGTGATCGGGGTCATCGTCGCGATCGCCCTGGCCGCGTCGGGCGGCAGCTCCTCCAGCCCGTAGCCGAGGCCCGGCCGGTGCCTCGGACTCGTCGGGGGTGCTGGCGTCGTGGTCGGGGTCGGTCATCCGATAGGTTGCTCCCGGTGGCCGGGCGCTCGTGCGCGACCGGCCAGACCTTTCGACATCGACCAGGGAGGTCCTCGGTGACCGGGTACAAGCGTGTGCTCCTGAAGCTCTCGGGCGAGGTGTTCGGCGGTGGCCAGGTCGGCCTCGACCTGGATGTCATCAACGCCACCGCGAAGGAGATCGCCGACGTCGCCACGTCGGGGGTCGAGGTGGCGATCGTGGTGGGCGGGGGCAACTTCTTCCGCGGCGCCGAGCTCCAGCAGCGCGGCATGGAGCGGGCCCGGGCCGACTACATGGGCATGCTCGGCACGGTGATGAACTGCCTGGCGCTCCAGGACTTCATCGAGAAGCACGGCGTCGAGACGCGGGTGCAGACGGCGATCACGATGGGCCAGGTCGCCGAGCCCTACATCCCGCGCCGCGCGATCCGGCACCTGGAGAAGGGCCGGGTCGTCATCTTCGGTGCCGGCGCGGGCATGCCGTTCTTCTCGACCGACACCGTCGCGGCCCAGCGCGCCCTCGAGACCCGCTGCGAGGTCATCTTGATGGGCAAGCAGGGCGTCGACGGCGTCTACGACTCCGACCCGCACCAGAACCCGTCGGCGGTGAAGTTCGACACCCTCACCTACGACGAGTTCCTGGCCCGCGACCTGAAGGTCGCCGACGCGACCTCCGTGAGCCTGGCGCGCGACAACGACCTCGACATGGTCTTCTTCAACCTCTCGACCCACGGCACGATCGGCCGCGCGGTCAAGGGTGAGAAGATCGGTACGACGGTCTCGCGCGACTGACCTCCGGGCCGCAGCACAGCACCGACCACGAAGAACGGGAGCAGCCGTGATCAACGACATCCTCAACGAGGCCGACGGCAAGATGGCCAAGTCGGTCGAGGCGACGCGCGAGGAATTCGCGGCGATCAGGGCGGGACGCGCCCAGCCGAGCATGTTCAGCAAGATCGTCGTCGACTACTACGGCTCGCCGACCCCGCTCCAGCAGCTCGCGTCGTTCACCGCCCCGGAGGCCCGGATCATCCTGATCCAGCCCTACGACGTGGGCGCGATGGGCAACATCGAGCGGGCCATCCGCGACTCCGACCTCGGCGTGAACCCCTCCAACGACGGCAAGATGCTGCGCTGCAACTTCCCGGAGCTGACCGAGGAGCGCCGCAAGGAGTACATCAAGGTCGCCAAGGCCAAGGCCGAGGACGGCCGCGTCGCGGTGCGCAACCTGCGGCGTACGGCCAAGCAGCACCTCGAGAAGCTCGAGAAGGACGGCGAGGTCGGCAAGGACGACGTCACCGGTGCCGAGAAGCGGCTCGACGGCGTCACCAAGAAGCACACCGACGCGATCGACGAGCTGTTGAAGAACAAGGAGGCCGAGCTGCTGGAGGTCTGAGACCTCCCGCTCGCACGCCTCCCGATGACCGACTCCACCCCCGCGCCGCCGAAGGACCACGGCCGCGCCGGCCGCGACCTGCGCGCGGCCTTCACGTCCGCCTTCGTGCTCGTCGGCGCGATCCTGCTCTCGCTGCTCTTCTGGAAGACAGCGTTCATGGTGATCGTCGCGATCGCCGTCGTCGTGGCGATCTGGGAGCTGCGCCGCGGGCTCGGTGCCAAGGGCATCGACCTGCCCGAGCAGCCGCTGATGCTCGGCGGCGTCGTGATGGTGGTCGTCGCCTACTTCTGGGGCGCCCCGGCGCTCGTGACCGCCACCGCGGTCGCTGCCCTGTTGACCATGCTCTGGCTGCTGCGGCGGGGGATCGACGGCTACGTCCAGAACGCGACGGCGTCCGTCTTCACCCTGGTCTACGTCCCGTTCCTCGGGTCCTTCGTCGCCCTCCTGCTGTCCGAGGGCGGGGGCGTCAGCGCTCGTGGGCTCGACGACCCGGGCGTCCAGGGGATCATCACCTTCATCGCGATGACCGTCGCCTCGGACACCGGCGGGTACGTCGCCGGCGTGCTGTTCGGCAAGCACCCGATGGCGCCGGTCATCTCCCCGAAGAAGTCCTGGGAGGGCTTCGGCGGCTCGCTCGTGTTCTGCCTGGTGGCCGGCTGGGCGCTGGTCGTCCACCTCCTCGAGGGCGACTGGTGGGTCGGCATCCTGCTCGGCCTGGTCACGGTCGTGATGGCCACCCTCGGCGACCTGTGCGAGTCCGTCATCAAGCGCGACCTCGGCATCAAGGACATGAGCCAGGTGATCCCGGGTCACGGCGGCCTGATGGACCGCCTCGACTCGCTGCTCGCCACGATCGCGCCGATCTGGCTGATCCTGCACTACCTGGTCTTCTAGGACCCGGGCATGACCCTCTTCCTGGTCCGGCACGGCCGCCCGGTCGTCGACCCGGCGACGCCGGCGGCGTCCTGGGAGCTCGACCCGGCCGGGTTCGACGACGTGTGGGCCCTGCGCGACCGGCTGCCGCAGGGTGCGGTGTGGTTCACCTCGCCGCAGCCGAAGGCGGTCGAGACCTGCCAGCTGCTCACCGACGACGAGGTGGGCATCGTCGACGGCCTGCGTGAGCACCAGCGCGGCGCGGCCTGGGTCGACGACCTCCCGGCAGCGGTACGTCGGGCCTTCGCGGAGCCCGACGTACCTGCCGTCCCGGGGTGGGAGCCGCTGGCCGTCCTGCGCGTGCGGGTGGTCACCGCGGTGCAGTCGATCCGGCACGTGCACGCGGACCGCGACGTGGTGCTGGTCGGGCACGCGACCGCCTGGACCGTGGTCGCCGCGGCGCTGACGGGTGCCGAGCCCGATCTGGATCGGTGGGCCGACCTCGGCATGCCCGACCTGCTGACCCTCTCCGAGCCGCTACTCTCGGCGGGATGAGCACCGAGGAGCAGGCACCCGCCGTGGAGCCCAGCTGGTGGCACCGCGACCACCCGACGTTCACGTCCCTCTCCGGCTTCTTCACCGGCCTGCTGTTCGTCATCCTGGTCCCGGGGATCTACGCCGCGCTGCTGAGCGTGTTCGTCGAGACCGAGACCGCGGAGGAGCTGTTCCCGCTGGTGCTGGTCACGCTGGGCATCCCGATCGCGCTGACGGTCGTGCCCCGCACCCGGCGCTTCGGGCGCTTCATGCTGGTCGGGATCGTCACCACCGCCGTGGTCGTGCTCGCGTCGGCGGGCCTGGTGCTCTGGATCCTCTACAGCACCGGCGCCTGAGCCCACCTGCAGGGGAGAGCGACATGACGACCTACGTAGGTGCCGTCGACCAGGGCACCACCAGCACCCGCTTCATGATCTTCGACCACGCCGGCGACGAGGTGGGCCGGCACCAGCTCGAGCACGAGCAGATCCTGCCGCGGGCGGGCTGGGTCGAGCACAACCCGGTCGAGATCTGGGAGCGCACCCGCTCGGTGATCGAGACCGCGCTCGGCAAGGCCGGGCTGACCAGCAAGGACCTGGCCGCGGTCGGCATCACCAACCAGCGCGAGACCACGGTGGTGTGGGACCGCAGGACCGGCCGGCCGTACTACAACGCCATCGTGTGGCAGGACACCCGCACCGACAAGATCGCCTCGAAGCTGGAGCGCGACGGCCACGGCGACCTGATCCGCGAGCGGGCGGGACTGCCGCCGGCGACGTACTTCTCCGGCGGCAAGATCCAGTGGATCCTCGAGAACGTCGACGGGGTACGCGAGGCGGCCGAGCGCGGCGACGCGCTCTTCGGTACGACGGACTCGTGGCTGATCTGGAACCTCACCGGCGGCACCGACGGCGGCTCGCACGTCACCGACGTCACCAACGCCAGCCGCACCATGCTGATGGACCTGGAGACCTGCGCCTGGGACGACGAGCTGCTCGCGCTCTTCGACATCCCGCGGGCGATGCTCCCCGAGATCCGCTCCTCCAGCGACCCGGCGGGCTACGGGCGGACCGACGAGCACGGCCCGTTCCGCGGGGCGGTGCCCCTGACCGGGATCCTCGGCGACCAGCAGGCCGCCACCGTCGGGCAGGTCTGCTTCGAGCCGGGGGAGGCCAAGAACACCTACGGCACCGGCAACTTCATGCTGCTCAACACCGGTACCGAGCCGGTGCGCTCGAAGGCCGGCCTGATCACGACGGTCTGCTACAAGTTCGGTGACGACAAGCCGGTCTACGCGCTGGAGGGCTCGATCGCCGTCACCGGCTCGGCCGTGCAGTGGCTGCGCGACCAGCTCGGCATCATCTCCGGGGCCGCGCAGAGCGAGTCGCTGGCCCGCCAGGTCGAGGACAACGGCGGGGTCTACTTCGTGCCGGCGTTCTCCGGGCTGTTCGCGCCGTACTGGCGCTCCGATGCCCGCGGCGCGATCGTCGGGCTCTCCCGGTTCAACACCAACGCGCACGTCGCGCGGGCCACGCTGGAGGCGATCTGCTACCAGAGCCGGGACGTCGCGGTGGCGATGGAGCAGGACTCCGGCGTACGACTCGAGGTCCTGAAGGTCGACGGCGGGGTCACCGCCAACGAGCTGTGCATGCAGATCCAGGCCGACGTGCTCGGCGTCGACGTCAGCCGCCCGGTGCTGGCGGAGACGACCTGCCTGGGCGCGGCGTACGCCGCCGGCCTCGCCGTGGGCTTCTGGAAGGACACCGACGAGCTGCGCCGGAACTGGAACGAGGGCAAGCGCTGGCGCCCGCGGTGGGACGACGACCAGCGTGCCGAGGGGTACGCCGGCTGGAAGAAGGCCGTCGAGCGGACCCTCGACTGGGTGGACGTCGACTGATCCGGGCTGAGGTTTTCGGCTCCCTGGTCCGGGATGGGAGAATCGTCGAGATGTCTTCCCCCGAAACCCCCGACCAGCCCGCCGGCGCGACCGCGCTGCCGCTGGTCTTCGACGAGCCCCGCGGCCGCAAGAAGCCCCCGCGGCACCTCGCCGACCTCGACACAGCCGGGCGCAAGGCCCTCCTCGAGGAGCACGGCCTGCCGGGCTTCCGGGCCAAGCAGCTCTCCACCCACTACTTCGCGCGGCTGGTCGACGACCCGGCCGAGATGACCGACCTGCCGGCCGGCCAGCGCACCGAGCTGGTCGAGGCGCTGCTCCCGGCGCTGATGACCCCGCTGCGCACGCTCGAGGCCGACAAGGGCACCACCCGCAAGACGCTGTGGAAGCTCTTCGACGGCGCGCTGGTCGAGTCGGTGCTGATGCGCTACCCCGACCGGGCCACCGTCTGCGTCTCCAGCCAGGCCGGTTGCGGCATGGCCTGCCCGTTCTGCGCCACCGGGCAGGGCGGCCTGCAGCGCAACATGTCGACCGCGGAGATCGTCGAGCAGGTCGTGGCAGCCCACCGGTCGATGGCCCGCGGCGAGGTCCCGGGCGGTCCCGGCCGGGTCTCCAACGTGGTGTTCATGGGCATGGGCGAGCCGCTGGCCAACTACAACGCCGTCATCGGCGCCGTACGCCGGATGACCGACCCGACCCCCGACGGCCTCGGCATGTCCGCGCGCGGGATCACGGTCTCAACCGTCGGCCTGGTGCCGCGGATCAAGCAGCTGACCGAGGAGGGCATCCCGGTCACGCTGGCCCTGAGCCTGCACGCCCCCGACGACGAGCTGCGCAACGAGCTGGTGCCGATCAACACCCGCTTCTCGGTCGAGGAGACCGTCGACGCCGCCTTCGAGTACGCCCAGCGGACCAAGCGGCGGGTCTCGATCGAGTACGCCATGATGCGCGGCATCAACGACCAGGCCTGGCGCGCCGACCTGCTCGCCGACGTGCTGATGCGCGGCGACTGGGGCTGGGTGCACGTCAACCTGATCCCGCTGAACCCCACCCCGGGCAGCAAATGGACCGCCTCCGACCCGGCCGACGAGCGCGAGTTCGTGCGCCGGCTGGAGGCCAAGGGCATCCCGACGACCGTCCGTGACACGCGGGGCCGGGAGATCGACGGCGCCTGCGGTCAGCTGGCGGCCACGGAGTCGTGACTCCGCAGGACGTGGCCGCCGCGTCGGCGGCGTGGCTGTGGTTCCCGGACGACGCCACGGTCTACAGCACCGAGGAGCTGCTGCTCGTGGACTGGCCGGCGTACTTCGGCACCCCGCCCACGGTGCTGCACCTCGTCGCCGACGACGAGGACGACGTCGACCGGCTGCTTGTCGACGCCGACGCGCGGGTGCGGTCCTGGGGGTACGACGCCCTCGACGTCCGGGTGCAGCCCGGCGCTCCGGCGCACCTGCGCGAGACGCTGGAGGACCTCGACGGCGAGGTCGTCGAGACCGTCGACGTGCACGCGATCGATCTCGCTCCGGGCGTCCCCGACCTCGGCGTGCCCGCGGACGTCGAGGTGCGCTGGCAGCTCGACGAGCAGACGACCCGCGACCACCTGAGCGTGTCCATCGCGGCGTTCGGCGAGGGCGAGCTGCCCGACGACGAGCGGCTCCGCGAGCTCGCCGACGACACCGCGCGAGCCCACCGCGAGGGGCTCGGCGCGGCGGCGGTGGCCTACCTCGACGGCCGGCCGATCGGGACCGGCGGGCTGACCCTGGCGGACGGCGAGGAGGGCCGGGTGGCCCGGCTCTGGGGCGCCGGGGTGGTGCCCGAGGCGCGCGGCCGCGGCGGCTACCGCGCGGTGCTCGCCGCCCGACTGCAGTACGCCGTCGCGCACGACGCCGAGTTCGCGTTGGTCAAGGGACGGGTCGAGACGTCCGGGCCGATCCTGCGGCGGGCCGGCTTCACGGCGTACGGCCAGGAGCTGACGTACCGCCTGTCACTCTGAGGTTCACGTGTCGTCCACGTCACCCTGGGCGTGCGTTGCGGTCGGCTACCTAGCGTCCGGTGCATGGAGAACCTCCGGGTCCTGATCGTCTCCGAGTCCTTCCTGCCGCAGGTCAACGGCGTCACGAACTCCGTGCGCCGCGTCCTGGAGCACCTCGCCGCCACCGGCCACGTGGCCGAGCTGGTCGCGCCGACCGGCCCGCCGTCGTACGCCGGTTTTCCCGTCACCCACGCCCGCGGGGCGAGCCTGCCCTTCTACCGCGACTTCCGGATCGGCCTGGAGTCCCGTCGCCGGCTGCGGTCGGTGATGCTCCGCTTCCGGCCCGACGTCGTGCACATCGCCTCGCCAGCGACCCTGGGCTACCAGGCCACCCGGGCCGCGGCCGAGCTCGGGATCCCGACCCTGGCGGTCTACCAGACCGACCTGGTCGGCTTCGCCGAGCGGTACGGCATCGCCGGCGGGTGCCGGGCGATGGCGAGCCTGACCCGCCGCATCCACCACCGCGTCGACCTGACCCTCGCGCCGTCGAGCGCGAGCCTGCTCCAGCTCGACGGGCTGGGCATCCCGCGCACGGTGCTCTGGCCCCGCGGCGTCGACCTCCAGGCCTTCCACCCGGTCCGCCGCTCCGCCGCCCTGCGCCGCGAGCTCGCGCCGGACGGCCGGCTGCTCGTCGGGTACGTCGGCCGGCTGGCGCCCGAGAAGGAGCTGCACCTGCTGACCACCCTGGCCGAGGACCCGCGCTACCGCCTGGTCCTCGTCGGAGGCGGCCCGGAGGAGCAGCGGTTGCGCACCCTGCTCCCCGGCGCCGCCTTCCTCGGCGTACTGCACGGGGAGGCGCTCGGGGCGGCGTACGCCAGCCTCGACGTGTTCGTGCACACGGGCCGCCACGAGACCTACTGCCAGTCCGCGCAGGAGGCGCTGGCCTCCGGGGTGCCGGTCGTGGCGCCGCGGGCCGGCGGGCCGGTCGACGTGGTCGCCGACCGGGTGGCCGGTCTGCTCTACGAGCCCGGTGACGCGGCCGAGCTGGCGTCGTACGTCGGGCGGCTCGCCGACGACACGCTCTACCGCCGCCGGATGGGGCTGGCCGCGCGACGCAGCGTCGGCGACCGGTCCTGGCGCGCGGTCAACGAGCGGCTGGTCGAGCACTACCGCGCCCTGGCCGGGGTCGAGGCGGGTCGATTCGCCGCGTAGCTCAGCCGCCGCCGACCAGCGCCGCCGCCTCCTCGACGGTGTCGACCAGGTGCACGTGCGACTCCATGGCTCGCCCGCGGGCGAGCGCCTGGAGCAGCGGCCAGACGGGCAGGGTGCGGGTCCAGTGCTCCTCGCCGACCAGCACCATCGGCGCCGTGGAGGACTCGTCGGCGTAGTAGTTCTCGCAGGCGTCCTGGAAGACCTCCTGCACGGTGCCGGCCGCGCCGGGCAGGAAGACGATGCCGCGGTCGCAGATCTCCAGCAGGATCGCCTCGCGCACGGAGTTGCGGAAGTACTTCGCCACCGCGGTCGCGAACAGGTTCGGCGGCTCGTGGCCGTAGTGCCAGGTCGGGATCCCGAGCGTCTCGCGCGGGTCCGCGACCCGGTCGGTGACGGTGCGGGCGGCCGCGGCCCACGCCGTCACGGAGGGGCGGTACGACGGCACCTGCGCCAGCTCGGCCAGCGCCGCCTCGAGCTCGCGCGCGGGCCGGCCCGCCAGCCGAGCCCCCAGGTTGGCCGCCTCCATCGCGCCCGGCCCGCCGCCGGTCGCCACGACGTGGCGCGCGCCGAGCAGGTGCCCCAGCCGCGCTGCCTCGGCGTACCCCCGCTCACCGCGGAGCGCGGCGTGCCCACCCATCACCCCGACCAGCTGACGGCCCTGGACCCAGGCCTGCAGGGCCTGATCGACGGCGTGGTCGTGCAGGGTCTTGGCCAGCTCGTGCTCGGTGGCGCCGGTCCGCTGCGCCCAGGCGTAGGCGCGGGCGTCGAGGGAGCCGTCGTACAGCTCGGTGTCGTAGAGATCGCCGGGGGAGTAGAGGGCGGCGCGGTGCACGTCGACGGGTACGTCGGGGATCGCGGGCAGCACCAACGCCCCGGCCGCCGACAGGTCGTCGGCGACGCCCGGCGCGAAGGTGCAGCCCAGGAACGACGCGCCCGCCACCCGGCAGCGGCGCAGCTCGGCGGTGTGGCCGGTCAGGTCGACCGCTCGCACCCGCCAGCCGGACAGCCGCCGCGCGCCCGCGGCCAGCCTCCGGTCCAGGTCACCGAGGGACTCGACGTGGACGATCCGACCGCGGGTGCGCTTCACGCCTGAAGGTTAGAAGGCGTGGGCCAGCAGTTCCCCGAACAGGTCGTGCTCGTCGACGTCCAACCCCCGGGCGCGGAACCACGAGCAGACGTTCGTGCAGTCGCGCATCAGGAAGTCCATCCCGTTCAGGTTGCCGACCAGGTCGACGATCTGGGGAAGGTCGATGATCACGAGCCGGTCGCCCGCGGCGAGGATGTTGTACGGCGACAGGTCGCCGTGCACGATCCCGTGCTGGACCATCGTGGTGAGCGCGTCGCGGAGCTGGTCGAGGTAGGCCTGCAGCAGCGCCGGCTCCGGCCGGGTCTGCGCCAGCCGCGGGGCCGTCTCGACGCCGTCCTCGGTCTCGACGGTGATCCACTCCATCAGGATCTCGGTGCCGTCGATCTGCACGGGGTACGGCACCGGCAGCCCGAGCTCGGTGAACCGCTTCAGCGCGTCCCACTCCGAGACCGCCCACTCGCCGGCCGCGACCAGCTTGCCGAAGGTGCTCTTGCGCTTGACCGCCCGCTCGTCGCGGGAGCGCTTCATGCTCCGGCCCTCGGTGTACGACGCGGCCCGGTGGAAGGTGCGGTGCTCGCTGCTGCGGTAGCGCTTGGCCGCCATCACGACCGCTCGCTCGGGCTCCAGCGGGTCCGCCCGCTCCAGGAGGAAGACGTCGGCCTCCTTGCCGGTCTTCAGGATGCCGAGCTCGGTGTCGATCGCGCCCCGGGACGTGACGACCCAGTCGGGGCGCGGCTCGGGTCCGCGGGAGAGCGGCTCGACGTCGTACCAGGTGGTCCAGCGCTGGCCGTCGGCGACGTCGTCGTACGTCTGGAAGGCGAAGACGAAGCTCTCGTCGATCCCGTCGAGGGGGTCGGGGCCCGGGGGATCCTGGGGGTCCGGCTCGGGGAGGCGGACCAGGTGCTCAGAGGAGTACGGCTCCTCGCCGGTCGGTGCATAGCTGTCGTGCGTCATCGGTGGTGGTGCTCCATCGGAAGAGGGGGTGGTCTGCGGACAGGCCAACGACAGTCATGGACATGTCACGCTCCTCTCGACGGGCACCGGGGACTCCGACGCGATCCCGCCCAGGATCGGGGCTGGCTCCTCCCCGGGGCAACCGGTTTTTTCGCCGAGTCAGCACCAGTAGTGCTGACTCGGCCCACCATTCGTGCTGACTCGGCGAGGTGGGCGGTGGGGGTCAGGCGGCGAGGTGGTCGGTGGTCGTGGGGATGCCCAGCTCCGCGACCTGCTCCCAGGCGTCGTCGACCTGGACCACGGCGCGGCCGAGTCGGTGCAGCAGGCTGGCGGCGATCCCCGCGCGGTAGCCCGAGCGGCAGTGCACCCACAGCTCGCCGGCGGGCAGGGACGCGGCCACCACCTCGACGTCGTGGACCGGCACGTGGACGGCGCCGGGCAGGTGGCCGTCCTCCCACTCGTCGCGCTGCCGGACGTCGACGACCACGCGCTGGTCGGCGGTTGGGGAGCGGAAGTCGGCCCAGGTGGCCCGGCGGTACGTCGCCGCGAGCGGCGTCTCGCGCGGCAGCACGTGGGTGCCGACGCCGTCGATGCCGATCCGGGCCAGGTCCCGCAGGGCCGGCTGCAGCAGGCGGGGGGAGTCGGTCAGCAGCACGATGTCGTCCTGCCACGGGACCAGCCAGCCGACGTACGTCGCGAACTGCGCGGAGTACTCGACGCTGACCGAGCCGGCGAGGTGGCCGTCGGCGAACTCGTCGTGCCCGCGCACGTCGACGACCCACGACCCGCGCAGGATGGCGTCGGCGACCTCCTCGGCGGTGGCCGGTCGGGCTGGTCGGGGCTCGGCGCGGCCGGCTCCGGCGCGGTTGAGCGGATCCAGGTGCGGGAAGTACGCCGGGACCGGCCCGTAGCCCGCGACCAGGTCGCGGGCGTAGCGGTCGCGGTCGGTGCTGTACGCCGGGTTGCGGCTCGTCTCGTCGCCGATGGTCACGGTGTCTCCGTCCTGGGTGTCGTCGTTGCCGGTCGCGCTCGCACAGAAGCTGCCGAAGCCGTGGGTGGGATGCAGTGCGGTGCGAGGGTCGAGGTCACCGAGGAGGCGGGCGCTGCCCCACTGCGCACGGGCCAGGTCGAGGGCCAGGCGCGGGTGGACCAGGTCGGTGCGTCCCACGCTGCCGTGCAGCAGGCCGCCGCCGCTGAACAGGGCGCCGGGGCGCTCACCACCGCAGACCAGGAAGGACTGGTGGTGCCGGGTGTGGCCCGGGGTCGCCAGGACCCGGACCTCCAGGCCGCCGACCGGCACCAGGTCGCCGTGGCGTACGCCGACCCGCTCGAACTCGACCCGTTCGTCGGCCGAGAGCAGGTAGTCGGCGCCGTGGCGGCGAGCCAGGGCGAGCGCGCCCGAGACGTAGTCGTGGTGGACGTGGGTGTCGGCGACCGCGGCGATCTCGACACCGGCGAGCTCGGCCGCCCGCTCGACGAGCGCGAGGTCGCGGGGCGGGTCGACGACCAGGGCGCGGCTGCCGTCGTGGGCCAGGTAGCAGCGGTTCCCGAGCTCGGGAACCGTCAGGGTGACCACCCGCACGACCACGCCCACCGTGACCTCCACCTAAAGTGTATTAACTCACTAGAGTTATAGCACTGGTGGTCCCGGAAAGCGAGCCGCCTGCTCGGGTGGTCTACCTTGCAGCGGTGCACCCCCTCCGTCCCCTCGGCCTGCTCGTCGCGCTGGTCTGCACCGTCGGCCTCCTCGCGCCCGTGCCGGCCCCGGCGGTCGGCTCCGTGCTGGACCCGACGCCGGGTGCCCCGGGCATCGGCGACTCGTACTTCCCGCTCGACGGCAACGGCGGGATCGACGTGCTCCACTACGACGTGCGCGTGGCCTACGACCTGGCCTCGGGCCGACTGCAGGGCAGCACCCGGGTGACCCTGCGGGCCACACGCGACCTCTCCGGCTTCAACCTCGACCTGCTGCTGCCCGTGCAGTCGGTGCAGGTCGACGACGTGCCGGCGGCGTTCCGCAAGCCCGACCAGCACGAGCTCCAGATCACCCCCGCGGCGCCGCTGCGCCAGGGGGAGACCGTCGCGGTCACGGTCGCGTACGACGGACTGCCCGCGCCCATCACCTACGCCGGTGAGCAGAACTGGCTCGCCGACGACCACGAGGTCGTGGCGATGAACCAGCCGCACATGGCCCCGTGGTGGTTCCCCGCCAACGACCACCCGCGCGACCGGGCCCGCTTCGACGTGCACGTCACCGTGCCCACCGACCTGGACGTGGTCGGCAACGGCACGCTGGTCGGCCGCACGGTCGACGGGGCGCTCGCGACCACGCACTGGCGCAGCGAGGAGCCGATGGCCACCTACCTCGCGTTCTTCGCCGCGGGCCGGTTCCGCACCGCGTCCGGCGTCCGCAAGGGCCTCCCGTGGTACGTCGCGGTCTCCGAGCGGCTCCCGCCGGCCCAGCAGTACCGCGCGATGCAGCTGATGCGGCGTACCCCTGCGATCACCTCGTGGCTCGAGCGCCGGCTGGGCCGCTACCCGTTCTCCAGCACGGGCGGGCTGACCACGTCGATGCCCGTCGGGTTCGCGCTCGAGAACCAGACGCGGCCGACGTACCCCGTCATGGACCACAACGCCACGCGCACGGTCGTCCACGAGATCGCGCACCAGTGGTTCGGCGACTCGGTGACCGTCCGCGGCTGGCGCGACATCTGGCTCAACGAGGGGCCGGCGACGTACTTCGAGGTGCTGTGGACCGCGAGGCACGGCGGTCCGAGCGGGCGGGAGTGGCTCGCGCAGGCCTATCGCGACCTCGCACCCAACGAGTACTTCTGGCGGATCCGCGTGGACGACCCCGGGCCCGGACACCTCTTCGACGTGCCGGTCTACCAGCGCGGCGCCATGGCCCTGCAGGCGCTGCGCTCCCGGATCGGCCGGCGCGACTTCGACCGGCTGCTGCGCACCTGGGTGCGCAGCCATCGCGGGCGGACGGGCACCACCCGCCAGTTCGTCGCGCTCGCGGAGCGCGTCAGCGGCGAGGACCTCGGCCGGTTCTTCCAGGCCTGGCTGCGCGCCCCGCGCCCGCCGGCTCCCACCGCCGCCAACGGGCTCTGAGCGACCTCGATCCAGCGATCCGGTAGCCCAGCCCGCGCAGTGCGTCCTCGGTGCCGGGGGTCTCGGGCCGGCGCGCGTCGGCTCCGGATCGGCTGATCACCGCGAGATCGCCGTACACGACGACGGTGTCCTCGACGAACACCGCGTCCGGGCAGTCGTCGGCCGGGGCGACCTCGATCGTCTCCCAGCCCTCGGCGCGCAGCGCCGCGACGTACCCCTCCCACTGGCGCAGCGCCAGGTCGGGGTCGGTCGCGCTGCGAATGATGTGCTCAGTGCAGCAGGGGGGAGACAGCCCGGGCGACCAGGCTGGGACGGCGGGTCAGCGACTCCTCGGCGTCGGCGAAGGTCATCGCCCGCAGGCCGGCGTTGATGCCGAGCCAGCGCAGCGGCTCGCGCTCCCACAGCGGCGAGCGGTGGCCGACCCAGGGCAGCCGGACCAGCTCGGTGTCGTGGCCGAGCACCAGGTCGCGCAGCGTCCGGCCGGCCAGGTTGGTCGTCGACAGACCGTCGCCGACGTACCCGCCCGCCCAGGCGAGCCCGGTCGAGCGGTCCAGCCCGACCGAGGCGGTCCAGTCGCGCGGGATGCCGAGCGCGCCGCCCCACGCGTGGGTGACCCGGGTGCCGGTGAGCACCGGGAACAGGTCGACGAGGCTGGCGTAGAGGCCCGCGAAGACGTGCTCGTCGCGGTCGTGCTCGGGCTTGATCCGCGAGCCGAGGTGGTACGGCGCGCCGCGGCCGCCGAAGACCAGCCGGTCGTCGGCGGTCCGCTGCCCGTAGACGACGAGGTGCCGGTGGTCGCTGAACGTCTCGCGCCGGGAAAGCCCGATCTCGTCCCAGGTGGCGGCCGGCAGTGGCTCGGTCGCGATGATCAGCGAGTAGACCGGGGCGACCGCCCGGCGGTGCCCGTCGAGCTGCGCGGTGTAGCCCTCGGTGGCGCGTACGACGGTGCCGGCGCGGACCGTGCCGTGCTCGGTGACCGCCCGACCCGGCTCGATCCGGGTCACCCGGGTCTGCTCGTGGAGGCGCACCCCGCGCCGCTCGACGGCCTCCGCGAGGCCGCGCACCAGCCGTGCGGGGTGCAGCACGGCACAGTCGGGGGTGTACGTCGCGCCGCGGGTGCGGCTGCCCCGGAGCACGGTCTTGGCCTTGGTCGCTCCCAGCAGCCGCAGGTCGTCCTCGCCTCGACCCCAGGAGCGGGCGTGCTCGACCTCCGCCGCGGCTCGGATCAGCTGGGCGCGGCTGCGGGCGAGCACCACCGTGCCGCCCTTCGCGGCGTGTGCGTCGATGCCCTCCGCCGCGGCGGCCCGGACGACCTCGTCGACCGTCGCGCGCATCGCGGCGTGCTGGGCGAGCGCGGCCTGCCGACCGGCCTGGCCGCCGCCGGCCATCGACGACAGGCTGTCGAGCGAGGCCGGGAACAGGGCGGAGCACCAGCCGCCGTTGCGCCCGGAGGCGCCGAAGCCGGCGACCTCGGACTCGAGCACGGCGATCCGCAGCGACGGGTCCGCCTCGGCGAGGTAGTACGCCGTCCACAGGCCGGTCAGGCCGCCGCCCACGACGGCGACGTCGACGTCGGTGTCGCCGGGCAGGGCCGGGCGCGGGGTCCAGTCGCTGCCGGCCGTCTCGTGCCAGAGCGAGAGTCCGGCGTACCCGCTCAGCGCACACCCCAGGAGTAGGTCTGCTTGTGCAGGCGCAGGTACATGAAGGTCTCGGTGGCCAGCACGCCCTCGATCTCCCGGATGTCGCCCGAGATGATCCGCAGGAGGTGCTCGTCGCTCTCCGCGACCACCTCGACCAGCAGGTCGAAGCTGCCGGCGGTGATCACCACGTAGTCGACCTCGGACAGCGCTCCGATCGCGTCGGCGACGGGCTCGAGCGGGCCGGTCACCCGGATCCCGACCATCGCCTGGCGTGCGAAGCCGAGCTCGAGCGGGTCGGTCACCGCGACGACCTGCATCACCCCGCCGTCGATGAGCCGCTGCACGCGCTGACGCACCGCGGCCTCGGACAGTCCGACGACCTTGCCGATCGCGGCGTACGAGCGCCGGCCGTCCTGCTGGAGCTGCTCGATGATGGCCTTCGAGACGTCGTCGAGCGGCGCCGGGCCGCGCTCCTGCTTCGGACTCATGGGGTCATGCTGTCAGGCCAGGACGGCCGCGCCAAGCAGTGGCCGGCGGCGCGTCCGACGAAGGATTCCGTCGTGAACGGGCGGCGGCGCCACGGGATCGGTCACCGCGCCGGGCGCTCCCGCGAAGCCGTGGCGAGCGCCTGGAGCAACCAGCCGTCCGGTCCGGAGACGTCGGCGGCGACGCTCTCGACGTACGGCCTCTCGACCGACCTGACGGTCCACACCACTCCGCCGAAGATCCCGCCCACGACCACCAGGCCGACCGCCTCCAGGTTGACGAGCATCAGCAGCAGTCCCAGGCCGACGAACAGCACGGCGACCCCGGTGAACGGGATCATGAGGAACCGGTTGAGGCGGCCCGGTCGCACCTCACCGGTGATCCGGAGGCCCGTTCCGAGAACCTCGGACACCCGCAGGTCGGCGACGCCGCGCGCCCCGCCGTGCGGTGAGCCGAAACCTCTCGACACCCGGAGCCGCACGGGGTCCCGGTCCTCGTCGAGGTGGGCGGAGAGGCCCGGCGGGGCGTCCGCGACGGCCTGGCGGAGATCGGCCAGGGTCGCGCCGTCCACGCCCAGGCTGATGGGTGTGCCGGGGCGGAATACGGACATGGCCCAGTCCTAGCAGGTCGGACCGGTCGGACGCGGGGCCTCGCCGTGCACGATCCGGCATCGACAAGGGATTTCGTTGCGATCACGTTTCCAATCGACCGGATCGCTTGTCGGCACCCCCTCGAAGTGGCACGATCCGAGCAATCGAGAGTGATTGCTCGAAGGGGGCCACATGACGTCAGGAATGCCCGGACCCGGTCGCGGACCTGGCTTCGCGTCCCGCCGTACGGTGCTCCGCGGCGTGGGGACCGTCGCCTTCCTCGGGGCCAGCGCCGCCGCGCTGAAGCTGCCGATCTTCGGGACCGACGGGTTCGAGCAGGACCCGGCGACCTGCCGGGCCACCGACCTGTCCAGCAGCCAGAAGCGGCTGGTCATCTCGAACTGGCCGGGCTACATCGACTCCGACGAGGACCCCTCGACGCTGTCGATCTTCCAGGATCGCACCGGCATCACGGTCGACTACTCCGACGACGTCAACGACAACGCCGAGTTCTACGCCAAGGTCCGCAACCAGCTGGGCACCTGCACCCCGATCGACCGCGACATGGTGATGCTGACCGACTGGATGGCCGCGCGGTTCATCTCGCTCGGCTGGACCCAGCCCTACGACAAGGCCAACGTCCCCAACCTGCACGCCAACCTCCTCGACGCGCTCCGCGACCGGCAATGGGACCCCGACCTGGAGTTCCACGCGCCGTGGCAGACCGGCCTGACCGGCATCGCCTACAACGCGGCAAAGACCGGTGAGGTGCGCAGCTTCGAGGAGCTGTTGACCCGCGCCGACCTGAGGGGACGGGTCACGCTGCTCTCGGAGATGCGCGACACCATGGCCTTCATGTTGAAGGTCACCGGGGCCGACCCCCGTGACTTCGACGACGACCAGTGGGGCACCGCCATCGAGCGGCTGAGGAAGGTCGTCGCCAGCGATCAGATCCGGGCCTTCACCGGCAACGAGTACACCCAGGACCTCGCCGCCGGGAACATCCTGGCCTGCGAGGCGTGGTCCGGCGACGTGATCCAGCTGCAGGCCGACAACCCGGACATCAAGTTCGTGACGCCGGAGGAGGGGCTGGCGCTGTGGAGCGACAACATGATCATCCCCAACCACGCGATCCATCAGGCCAACGCCGAGAAGTGGATCGACTACTACTACGAGCCGGCGGTCGCGGCGCAGCTGGCGGCGTACGTCAACTACATCTGCCCGGTCAAGGGCGCGCAGGAGGAGATGGAGAAGCTCGACCCCGACCTCGCCGCGAACCCGCTGATCTTCCCCGACGACGACATGCTGGCGAACACCTTCGACTTCATGCCGCTCGACGCCCGCCAGAGCAACGAGTACGAAGGAGACTGGGCCAATGTCACAGGTGGCTGACGTACAGACCGAGCAGCCGGGCGACGCGTCGTACGACGGGCTCCGGATCCGCGGGGTGACCAAGACCTACCCGAACGGCTTCACCGCCGTCGACAATCTCGACCTCGACGTGCCGCGGGGGTCGTTCATCGCCCTGCTGGGCCCGTCGGGCTGCGGCAAGACGACGACGCTGCGGATGGTGGCCGGGCTGGAGACGCCGACGGCGGGGGCGATCACCCTGGCCGGCGACGACATCACCTATGCCAAGCCGTACAAGCGTCCGGTCAACACGGTCTTCCAGAACTATGCGCTCTTCCCGCACCTCGACATCTTCGAGAACGTCGCGTTCGGGCTGAAGCGGCGCAAGGTGAAGGACGTCGACCAACAGGTCCGCGACATGCTCGACCTGGTCGAGCTCGGCACCCAGGCCCGCAAGAAGCCCACCCAGCTCTCCGGCGGCCAGCAGCAGCGGGTCGCGCTGGCGCGGGCGCTGATCAACCGGCCCGAGGTGTTGCTGCTCGATGAGCCGCTGGGCGCGCTCGACCTCAAGCTGCGCCGGGCGATGCAGATCGAGATCAAGCGGATCCAGGTCGAGGTCGGGCTGACCTTCGTGCACGTCACCCACGACCAGGAGGAGGCCATGACCATGGCCGACACGGTCGCGGTGATGAACGCCGGCGTGATCGAGCAGCTGGGCGCCCCGGAGGAGCTCTACGAGAACCCGCGCTCGACGTTCGTGGCCAACTTCCTCGGGCAGTCCAACCTGATCGAGGGCACGGTCGTCTCGCGGGGCTCGGAGGTCATCTCGGTCGACATGCACGGGATCGGGGTCTCCGTCCCGACCGGTCGCAGCCACACCGACGGCGAGAAGGGCTGGATCGGCATCCGGCCCGAGAAGGTGCTGATCGGCGAGGTGGGGGAGGCCTTGGACGCGCCGGGCAACACGATCCCCGGCGGCGTGGTCGCCGACGTCAGCTTCAACGGGGTCTCGACCCAGTACCTCGTCCGGATGCCGTGGGGCCAGGAGCTCGCGGTCTTCGCCCAGAACACCGGGCGCACCCGCATCTTCCGGGTCGGGGACCGGGTGGAGCTGTCCTGGCGTCCGGAGTACGCCTTCCTTCTCGACTTCTCGCAGGACGCCTCGGCCGGTTCCCAGAAGGGTGACGACTAATGACGAGCACGGCCGGCGTCGCGCCGGTCGCGGTCACCGACGTACGCACCGAGGACGGGCGTCGGCGCGGCAAGACCGGCTACCTGCTCCTGCTGCCGGCGCTGCTGACGCTGCTCGTGTTCTTCGTGCTGCCCTTCTACTCGCTCATCGCGACCAGTCTGTACGACCCCGAGGGCTCGGACGTCGCGGGCTACGAGATGACGTTCCACTTCCAGAACTACTGGTCGGCGCTGAGCGACTTCTCCGGCCCCCTGGTCCGCTCGCTCGTGTACGGCGCGGTCGCCACCGTGATCTGCCTGGTGCTCGGCTACGTGCTGGCCTACGCGATGGCGTTCAAGGCCGGACGCTGGAAGTACCTGCTGCTCGTGCTGGTCATCGCCCCGTTCTTCACCAGCTTCCTGGTCCGCACGCTGTCGTGGAAGCTGATCCTGGCCGACGACGGGTTCGTGGTGAACACCCTGCAGTTCCTCCAGGTCCTCGGCGACGACGGCCGGCTGCTGGCGACACCGGTCGCGGTGATCGCCGGTCTGGTCTACAACTTCCTGCCGTTCATGATCCTGCCGCTCTTCGCGAGCCTGGACCGGATCGACCCACGCCTGGTCGAGGCCTCCAGCGATCTCTACGCCCATCCGTTCGTCGGGTTCTTCAAGGTGACCTGGCCGCTGTCGCTCCCGGGCGTCGTGTCGGGGACGCTGCTGACCTTCATCCCGGCCGTCGGCGACTACATCAACGCCCAGCTGCTCGGCAGCACCGGGCAGCGGATGATCGGCAGCGTCATCCAGAGCCAGTTCGTCGAGGCCAACAACTACCCGGCGGCCGCGTCCCTCTCCACGATGCTGATGCTGCTGATCCTGGCGATGGTCCTGGTCTACGTGCGCCGCGCCGGGACGGAGGAGCTGCTGTGAGGTGGATGCGCGAGCACCTGGTGCTCATCCTGGGTCTGCTGGTCCTGGTCTACATGTTCGTGCCGATCTTCGTGGTCGTCCTGATGAGCTTCAACGATCCGGCCAGCCGCAACGTCTACCGCTTCGACGGGTTCACGCTCGACAACTGGACCGACTTCTGCGGGCCGCAGGGGATGTGCAGCGCCCTGTGGCTCAGCATCCGGATCGCCCTGCTCGCGACCGGCGTCGCCACCGTGCTCGGCACCCTGGCCGCCTTCGCCCTGGTCCGCTACCACTTCGCCGGCCGTTCCGCGAGCAACCTGCTCATCTTCCTGCCCATGGCCGCCCCCGAGATCGTGCTCGGCTCCTCGCTCCTGGCGCTCTTCGTCGCCACCGGCTTCGCGGGCCAGCTGGGGTTCTGGACGATCTTCATCGCCCACGTCATGTTCTGCCTGTCCTTCGTCGTCGTCACCGTGCGGGCCCGGCTCGCCGGCATGGACGACACCCTCGAGCAGGCGGCGATGGACCTCTACGCGACCCCCGCGCAGACCTTCTGGCGGGTGACCTTCCCCCTGGTGCTGCCCGGCATCGTCGGCGCCGCCCTGCTCAGCTTCTCGCTGTCCTTCGACGACTTCATCATCACCAACCTCAACGCGGGCACCGAGACCACCTTCCCGATGTACGTCTGGGGCGTCGCCCAGCGTGGCGTGCCCATGCAGGTCAACGTGGTCGGCACCGTCATGTTCCTGCTCTCCGTCGCGGTCGTCGTCACCGGCGAGCTCAACTCCCGCCGCCGCCGCTCTGCCCTCACCTGACCCGTTCGCCGACCCGGCGTGAATGTGGTGCCGAGTCGGCGTGAATGTGGTGCCGAGTCGGCGTGAGTCCTGTCAGAGGTACCGAACGCCGCGGTGGCCCGCCAACGCCTCCCGCAGGATCAACTCGGCGTTCTGAGCGTGGCCGAAGGTGTTGGTCTCGGTCAGCACCTCGATCCGCCAACCCCGCCGGTCGCGGACCCACTGACGGCGTCCTCGGTCGTGTTCGCGCTGCTCGTCGGTCGAGTGCCAGGCGCGGCCGTCGTACTCCGCGGCGAAGCGCTCCTCGGGCAGTCCGAGGTCCAGGAAGTACGACGACCCGTCGTCGCGCACGATCTCGACCTGAGTGTGGGGGCGGGGGAGGCCGGCGTCCCACCACCGGTTGAGCATGGCGGCCTCGCCGAACGACTCGAGGCCGGGGTCGACGCGCGGCACGAGCTCACGCTGCAGGACGACTCCGCGCTGACCCTTGAATCGGTCGGTCTCGATGCACAGCTCGTCATGGGTGAAGTCGCCGAGGCTCAGCATGCAGGCCATGCCCCACAGTCGCATGTCGGCGGTACGTTGCAGACGACCGAGGTCGACGGCGGTCCGGAGCTGGGTGGTCACCACGAGACCCTGGATCTCGACCAGGTCCCGAGGCCCGACCATTCGCTCGCCGCTGGAAGTGATGGCGTTACGCAGCCGCCCTCCTTCGCTTGGCCGGAAGCACGAGACGGAGGGGACTGTCGCATGGTCGCCGGGAGCGAGTGCCTTCTCGCCGGCATGGATCCAGGCCGCGGTCAGGTCGCAGATGAAGCCGTCGCTCGGAAGGACGAGCCCGAGGGCGCGGCAGCGCAGCTCGAGGGAGTCGGGCGCGGCGGCCCCGACGTACACCTTGTGGATCGGACGTCGGAGTCGGTGCTCCTTCACCAGCCGGTGCAGGACCCAGTCGGGTACGCCGGCCTCCTGCGCCTGCCGTCGTGTGAACGGCTCATCAGGTCGGAACGGGAAGTCTTCGGGCAGTGGAATCGGCATGGCCGGTTGTCTGCCCAGTACGGCGTCGGCCCGACACCAGCCAGGTCCTCACCTGTGGAGAAACGCCGAACCGGCGCAAGTTTGCGCCGACCCGGCGCAAGTTTGCGCCGGCTCGGCACCAAACTTGCGCCGGCTCGGCGTCAAACTTGCGCCGGGTCGGCGCGCGGGGAGGTCAGAGGAGGGAGGAGGCCTTGTCGAGGACGGTGCGCAGGATCTGCTCCATCTCGTCGAAGTGCTCGGGGCCGCAGATGAGCGGGGGAGCGAGCTGGACGACCGGGTCGCCGCGGTCGTCGGCGCGGCAGTAGAGACCCTCGGCGTAGAGCTGCTTGGAGACGAAGCCGTAGAGCAGGCGCTCGCACTCCTCGTCGGTGAAGGACTCCTTGGTCGTCTTGTCCTTGACGAGCTCGATCCCGTAGAAGTACCCGTCGCCGCGCACGTCGCCGACGATCGGGAGGTCCTTGAGGCGCTCGAGGGTGGCGCGGAAGGTGGCCTCGTTGTCGCGGACGTTCTCGAGCACCTTCTCGTCCTCGAAGGCCTGCAGGTTCGCCAGCGCGACCGCGGTGGAGACCGGGTGGCCGCCGAAGGTGTAGCCGTGGGCGAACATCGCGCCGTCGGCGAGGAACGGCTCCATCAGCCTCTCGGAGGCGATCATCGCGCCGAGCGGGGCGTAGCCGGAGGTGATGCCCTTGGCGCAGGTGATCATGTCGGGCTGGTAGTCGTAGCGCTCGGCGCCGAACATGTGGCCGAGCCGGCCGAAGGCGCAGATGACCTCGTCGCTGACCAGCAGTACGTCGTACTGGTCGCAGATCTCGCGGACCCGCTGGAAGTAGCCGGGCGGGGGCGGGAAGCAGCCGCCGGCGTTCTGGACGGGCTCGAGGAACACGGCGGCGACGGTGTCGGGGCCCTCGTTCTCGATCGCGATGGCGATCTGGTCGGCGGCCCAGCGGCCGAAGGCCTCCGGGTCGCTGTCGTCGAGCAGCCCGCCGGTGGCCTCGAACGCGCGGTAGATGTTGGTGTTCGGGACCCGGAAGGTCGAGGGCACCAGCGGCTCGAACTGCTGCTTGAGCAGCGGCAGGCCGGTGATCGACAGGGCGCCCTGGGTGGTGCCGTGGTAGGCGATCGCCCGGCTGATCACCTTGTGCTTCATCGGCTTGCCGGTGAGCTTGAAGTAGTTCTTCGCCAGCTTCCACGCGGTCTCGACGGCCTCGCCGCCGCCGCTGGTGAAGAAGACGCGGTTCAGGTCGCCGGGGGCGTACGACGCGATCTTCTCGGCCAGCTCGATCGCGCTCGGGTGGGCGTAGGACCACAGCGGCATGAAGGCCAGCTCGCCGGCCTGCTTCGCGGCGGCCTCGGCGAGGTCGGTCCGGCCGTGCCCGAGCTGGGAGACGAACAGGCCGGCCAGCCCGTCGAGGTAGCGCTTGCCGTGGGCGTCGAAGAGGTAGGCACCCTCACCACGGACCATGATCGGCACGTCCGCGTCCCGGTAGGAGTCGTGCCGGGTGAAGTGCATCCAGAGGTGGTCCTTGGCTGCCTGCTGAAGGTGCTCGTAGTCCGCGCGCATGTGCCCATGGTGCGCGGAAACAAGGCTCATCGCAAGCGGATCCGTCGGCGTCAGGGGTGATTTGATGCGGATTTCGTTGTGACATGCGGGTTGCGACGATCTGCCAGGCATCGACCATGGCGTCCGCGCGCACCACCTCGTTCCGCGACGGAGCCTCTTCGACGGTCGTCGGGACACCGGGCGCGGGTCGGTCGGTCGAGGAGATCGGCGCCGCCCCGGGTTGTGTCGACCTGGGTGGACGGAAGGCCCGTCTTCGAGGCCTGACTCGACTAATTCCGTGTTACGAAGCGGCTCGACCCTACCGATTCCGTCGACCCGTCACTAGGCTCCCGACATGGCCGACCAGACCTTCCAGAACGTCGTCAACGGTGAGCTCGTCGACTCCCTCTCGGGTGAGACGTACGAGGTGATCGACCCCACCACGGGGGAGACGTACGCGCGCGCGCCACTCTCGGGAGACGAGGACGTCGACCGGGCGTACGCCGCCGCGGACGCCGCCTTCGAGGGCTGGGCCTACGCGACGCCCCAGGACCGCTCGAACGCGCTGCTGAAGATAGCCGCCGCCATCGAGGAGCGGGTCGAGGAGATCAATGCCGTCGAGTGCAAGGACACCGGCAAGCCGCTGGGCCTGACCATGGACGAGGAGATGCCGTACGCCTCCGACCACTTCAAGTTCTTCGCGGGCGCGGCGCGGCTGCTCGAGGGCAAGGCGGCGGGTGAGTACATGGCCGACCACACGTCGTGGGTCCGCCGCGAGCCGATCGGCGTCGTCGGGCAGGTGACGCCGTGGAACTACCCGCTGATGATGATGATCTGGAAGATCGCCCCCGCGCTCGCGGCCGGCAACACGATCGTCCTCAAGCCCAGCGACACCACCCCGGCCAGCTCGACGCTGCTCGCCGAGCTCTGCCAGGAGTTCCTGCCGCCCGGCGTCCTCAACGTCGTCTGCGGCGACCGCGACACCGGCCGCGCGCTGGTCGCCCACCCGACCCCGCAGATGGTCGCGATCACCGGCTCCATCCGGGCCGGCATGCAGGTCGCGGAGGCCGCCAGCGGCGACCTCAAGCGCGTCCACCTCGAGCTCGGGGGCAAGGCCCCGGTCGTGGTCTTCGACGACGCCGACGTCGTGAAGGCGGCCGAGGGCATCGCGGGCGCGGGCCTCTTCAACGCCGGTCAGGACTGCACCGCGGCGACCCGACTGCTCGTCCAGGCCGGCATCCACGACGAGTTCGTCGCGGCGCTGGCCGAGGCCGCGAAGGGGATGCCGACCGGCATGCCGGACGACGAGGCGACCTACTACGGCCCGCTCAACAACGCCCACCAGCTCGGGCACGTCAGCGGCATGGTCGACCGGCTCCCCGACCACGCGAGCATCGAGACCGGCGGGCAGCGCAAGGGCAGCAGCGGCTACTTCTACGAGCCGACCGTGCTCTCCGGCCTGCGCCAGGACGACGAGCAGATCCAGACGGAGATCTTCGGCCCGGTGATGACCGTGCAGAAGTTCACCGACGAGGCCGAGGCGCTGAGCTGGGCGAACGGCGTCGAGTACGGCCTCTCGTCCAGCGTCTGGACCAAGGACCACGCCCGCGCCCTGCGCATGTCGCGCAAGCTCGACTTCGGCGTGGTGTGGATCAACACCCACATCCCCTTCGTCTCCGAGATGCCGCACGGCGGTTTCAAGCACTCGGGCTACGGCAAGGACCTGTCGATGTACGGGCTCGAGGACTACACGCGCATCAAGCACGTCATGAGCTACATCGGTGAGTGACGGTGGTTGAGGAGGTCGCGCCGCGACCGTCTCGAAACCCGGTGGGTCGAGAAGCGTCCCCTCTCGCGCGAAAGGGACTGACATGAGGATCCTCCTGATCGGCGCGGGCGGCGTGGGGGCGGCGTTCGCCGCCATCGCCGCCCGGCGCGACTTCTTCGAGACCGTCGTGGTGGCCGACTACGACGCCGCCAAGGCGGAGCGGGCGGCCGCCACCGACGAGCGGTACGTCGCGGCCCGCATCGACGCCAGCGACGCCGACAGCGTGAGCGCGCTGTGCCACGAGCACGGCATCACGCACGTGATGAACGCGGTCGACCCGGTCTTCAACATGCCGATCTTCGGCGGCGCCTTCGCGGCGGGCGCGGACTACCTCGACATGGCGATGTCGCTGTCGCGGCCGCACCCGGAGGCGCCGTACGAGAAGACCGGCGTGAAGCTGGGTGACGAGCAGTTCGCGCTCGCGACGGAGTGGGAGGAGGGCGGCCGGCTCGCGCTGGTCGGGATGGGCGTCGAGCCCGGCCTCTCGGATGTGTTCGCGCGCTACGCCGCCGACCACCTGTTCGGCGAGATCGACGAGCTCGGCACCCGCGACGGCGCCAACCTGGTCGTCACCGACGACGAGGGCAACGAGATCTTCGCGCCGTCGTTCTCGATGTGGACCACCATCGAGGAGTGCCTCAACCCGCCGGTGATCTGGGAGGACCAGGAGTGGCGTACGACCGTGCCCTTCTCCGAGCCCGAGGTCTTCGACTTCCCCGAGGGCATCGGGCCGGTCGAGTGCGTGAACGTCGAGCACGAGGAGGTGCTCCTGATGCCGCGCTGGGTCGACTGCAAGAGGGCGACCTTCAAGTACGGCCTCGGCGACGAGTTCATCAATATCCTGAAGGTGCTGCACACCCTCGGCCTGGACAGCACCGAGAAGGTCCGGGTCAAGGGCGTCGAGGTCAGTCCGCGCGACGTGGTCGCCGCTGTGCTTCCCGACCCGGCGACCGTCGGCCCGCGGATGCGGGGCAAGACCTGCGCGGGTCTGTGGGTCACCGGCAGGGGCAAGGACGGCGCCGACCGGTCGACGTACCTCTATCACGTGGTCGACAACGAGTGGACGATGCGCGAGTACGGCCACCAGTGCGTCGTGTGGCAGACCGCCATCAACCCGGTCATCGCCCTCGAGCTGCTCGCCCGCGGCACCTGGAGCGGGGTCGGCGTGCTCGGCCCGGAGGCGTTCGACGCCGTACCGTTCCTGGAGCTGTTGACCGAGTACGGCAGCCCGTGGGGCCAGCAGGAGCTGACTCCCTAGGGCCTAGCCCACCTTGCGGTACTTGCGGTGCATGGTCTGCCGGGTGACGCCGAGCAGCGTGCCGATCTCGGCCCAGCTCAGGCCGGTGACGCGCGCCCGGCGTACGGCGACCTCCTCGCGCCGGGACAGGTCGCGCTTGGCCTCGGCCACCGCCGCGAGCTCGCCGACGATGCCGTCGTCGTCCTGGGTGCCGGTCGTGATCTCCATGGCGTCAGCATATGCTGACGTCGGTCCACATTCCAGGGTGCTGCTTCGCCCGCGTGGACAGAGGCGTCACCATGGCACCGATGACGACGCACACCCCGACCGAGGTCCTCTCCCGGGTCTTCGGCTACGACACCTTCCGCGGAGACCAGGCTCAGATCATCGACACCGTCGTCGACGGCGGGGACGCACTGGTGCTGATGCCCACCGGTGGGGGCAAGTCGCTGTGCTACCAGATCCCGTCCCTGGTGCGCCCCGGGACCGGGATCGTGATCTCCCCGCTGATCGCCCTGATGCAGGACCAGGTCGACGCGCTGGGCGCACTCGGGGTCCGGGCGGCCTTCCTGAACTCCACCCAGAGCGCCCAGGAACGCAGGGACGTCGAGACGGCGTACGTCGCCGGCGAGCTCGACCTGCTCTACCTGGCCCCGGAACGGCTCTCGGCTCCGTCGACCCTGTCGTTGCTCGACCGCGGCACGATCGCCCTGTTCGCCATCGACGAGGCCCACTGCGTCTCCTCGTGGGGCCACGACTTCCGTCCCGACTACCTGGCCCTCGCAGTCCTCGGGGAACGGTGGCCCGCCGTACCCCGCATCGCCCTCACCGCGACGGCCACCGAGGCGACCCGGGCCGACATCGTCACCCGGCTCGGCCTGGGCCGGGCCAGCACGTTCGTCTCGTCCTTCGACCGGCCCAACATCGAGTACCGCATCGTCAGCAAGGACAACCCCCGCAACCAGCTGCTGGAGCTGCTGCGCACCGAGCACGCCGGCGACTCCGGCATCGTCTACTGCCTGTCGCGGAAGTCCGTGGAGGAGACCGCCCAGTTCCTCACCCGCAACGGCATCCCTGCCTTGGCCTACCACGCCGGCATGGACTCCCGGACGCGCGCCGAGCACCAGTCCCGCTTCCTGCGCGAGCCGGGGCTCGTCATCACCGCCACCATCGCGTTCGGCATGGGGATCGACAAGCCGGACGTCCGGTTCGTCGCCCACCTCGACCTGCCGAAGTCCGTCGAGGGCTACTACCAGGAGACCGGCCGCGCCGGCCGGGACGGCAACCCGGCCACGGCCTGGCTGGCCTACGGCCTTCAGGACGTCGTGCAGCAGCGGAAGATGGCGGCGACCTCCGAGGGCGACGCCGCCCACAAGCGGCGCCTGGGCCAGAACCTGGACGCGATGCTCGCCCTGTGCGAGACCGTCGAGTGCCGGCGCACCCAGCTCCTCGCCTACTTCGGGCAGCCCGGCAGCGAGGCGTGCGGCAACTGCGACACCTGCACCGCGCCGCCCGAGACCTGGGACGGGACGGTGGCCGCGCAGAAGTTCCTGTCCGCGATCGTGCGCCTCGCCCAGCGCCGCCAGCGGTACGGCGCCGGCCACGTCATCGACATCCTCCTGGGCAAGTCGAACGCCCGCATCGAGTCCCTCGACCACACCTCGCTGACCGTCTTCGGCATCGGCACCGATCTCGACGCCAACCAGTGGCGCGGCGTCGTACGCCAGCTCCTCGCGCAGCGGTTGCTGACCGTCGGGGACGACGGCTACGGCACCCTCGAGCTCACCGAGGAGTCGTCCACGGTCCTCCGCGGCGAGCGTGAGGTCCGGCTGCGGCACGAGGTCGCGGCGGCCGCCACCAGGCGCTCCCGGTCCTCTCAGAAGGCGAAGGTCGACGATGTGCCGCTCGACGCCGCAGGCGAGGCGCTCTTCGAGCAGCTTCGCGCCTGGCGCGGCGAGACGGCGCGGGAGGCCGGCCTCCCGGCGTACGTCGTCTTCCACGACGCCACGCTGCGCCAGATCGCCTCGACGCGTCCCACGAGCAGGGACCAGCTCGCCGGCATCTCCGGGCTCGGTGCCGCCAAGCTGGAGAAGTACGGCGACGCGCTCCTGGCCATCACGGCCTAGCTGCGCTCGTCCCTGTTGCCGCCTGACCGAAGAGCGCCTCGGCCGCGCGGGAGTCGGCGTACTCCTCGAAGCGGGCGATCCGGCCCTCGCGGAGGGTGACGACCAGGCAGGTCGGCACCCGGACCGGTTCGCCGGCGGCGTTGGTGCCGACCGTCGTGGCCTGGACGACCCAGCCGCCGTCGAAGACCCGCAGCCGGACGTCCGTGACGCGGAGGTCGGCGCCGGCCCGGACCTGGCGGGTGCGCGACGGCGTCCGCTGGATCTCGGCCTCGTGCTCGCCGATGTTGTGCCAGGTGCTGACGCCCTCGGCGTACACGTCGTCGTCGGCGCGGTGACCGGCGAGGAAGGCCGGCAGCCAGCGCTCGGCGAGCGTCCGGGCCTGCTCGACGGCGGCGGGGGAGGGAGTCTCGATCACCCGCCGTTTCTACACGACCGGGCTGCGCTCGCCGGCCGACGCGCGCGTCAGCCCATCTGCTCGAAGAGGGACACGATGATCCCCTCGGGTCCGCGTACGTAGGCCATCCGCACGCTGTTCTCGTACTCGCCGATGCCGCCGACGAGCCCGTACCCGTCCGCAGCCACCGCATCGACGGCCGCCTCGAGGTCGCCGACCTCGAAGGACACGTTGCGCAGGCCGAGCTCGTTGGCCATCGCTGTGGGCGATCCGGGCACGTGGTCGGGCGTGACGAAGCTGGAAAGCTCCAACCGGGATCCTCCGTCCGGCGGGCGCAGCATCGTGATCTCACAGTGCGCGCCCGGGATGCCGCAGACGGTCTCCACGAACTCACCCTCCACGGATCCGGTGCCCTCGACCTCGAGACCCAGCCCGACGAAGAACGCCGTCGCCGATTCGAGGTCCGCGACGGTGATGCCGATGTGGTCGAAACGTCGTACGTGTGCCATGGGATCCATCCTCTGCCAGTCGTCGTGCCGATTCGATGCTGGGACGGAGCCGGGGCCGGGATCTCGACATGTTCTTGCCGCCCGGCTGCGGTCAAGCCTGATTTCAGTAGCCGTCCGCGGTCCGCGCACGGTGAGGGAAGATTCTTGAGGTTCGATGTCGAAGAACCCGGCAGCCGTTCGACGTGTGTGCGAGAAGCATCTCCCAGCAACCAGTAGGAGTGATCAAGATGCCGCGTTTCATGGGATTCGTGAGGATGGAGGAGGGCATCGGTACGCCGCCGAAGGCCCTGTTCGACGCGATGGACGCCTACATCGGCGAGCAGGTCGCCAAGGGTGTGTTCCTCGACGGCGGGGGTCTGTACGGCACCGAGGACGCCGTGAACTTCGTGGTCCGCCAGGGCGAGGTCAGCCGGGTCGACGGACCGTACGCCGAGGCCAAGGAAGTCGTCGGCGGCTGGGCCATCCTGCAGTACGACACCCTCGAGCAAGCCGTGGCCGAGCAGCAGGAGTTCGCCGAGCTGCACGCGAAGTACTGGCCCGAGGCCACCGTGGTCTCGACCCTGCGCCAGATCTCGACGGGCCCGGAGGCGCCGGGCGACTGAACGGGACTTCTTGGCGAAGGGGACTCACTACGCTGGCGTCGTGCCGGCAGAGACCAGTTCGGATGACCCGAGCGAGGCCATCGTCGCCGCGTGGCGGGCCGAGTCGGCCCGCCTCGTCGGTGCTCTCACCCGCATGACCCGTGACGTGGAGCTCGCCGAGGACCTTGCGCAGGACGCGCTCGTCGCTGCGCTCGAGCAGTGGCCCGCGGCCGGGATACCGGACAACCCGGGCGCGTGGCTGATGACCACCGCGAAGCGGCGCGGCATCGACCACTTCCGGCGCGCCGACCTCCTTCGCCGCAAGGTCGCGGAGCTCGGGCATGCCGGCGGGGGAGAGGAGGAGGGGATGCCCGATCTCGACGCCCAGGTCGACCACATCGAGGACGACGTCCTGCGACTCGTCTTCCTGACCTGTCACCCCACCCTGAGTGCCGAGTCCCGGGCGGCGCTGACGCTCCGACTGGTCGGAGGGCTCACCACCAGCGAGATCGCGCGCGGGTTCCTGACCGCCGATTCCGCCATGGGCCAGCGGATCTCGCGGGCCAAGAAGACCCTGGCCGAGGCGCATGCCGAGTTCGAGCTGCCCACGGGGGCGGAGCGGGTCAGGCGCCTCGACGACGTCATGGCCGTGATCTACCTGATCTTCAACGAGGGCTACACCGCCACCTCCGGCAAGGACTGGATGCGCCCCGACCTGTCGAACGAGGCGATGCGGCTCGCGCGCATGCTGGCCGTACTCGCTCCCGACGAGCCCGAGGTGCTCGGCCTGCAGGCGCTGCTGGAGTTCCAGGGTTCACGGATGGCCGCCCGGCTGGATGAGTCCGGCGCGCCGGTCCTGCTGGAGGCGCAGGATCGGAAGCGCTGGGATCAGTTGCTGATCCGGCGCGGGATGGCCGCGCTGCAGCGGGCCGAGCTGCTCGCCGCGCGTGGGAAGCCGGTCGGGAAGTACTTCCTGCAGGCCTCGATCGCCGTGCAGCATGCCCGCGCGGAGCGTGCCGAGGACACGAGCTGGCGCCGGATCGCGGCCCTGTACGACGTCCTGGCCGACGCCGCGCCGGGACCGGTCGTCGAGGTGAACCGGGCCGTCGCGCACGGACGGGCGTTCGGCCCGGACGCGGGGTTGGCCGTGCTCGGGGAGCTGGGCGCAGGCGTGCTCGGCGACTCGCCACTCATACCGAGCGTGCGCGGAGACCTGCTCGAGCGGGCGGGGCTGCACGGGCCGGCGAGCGAGGCGTTCACCGAGGCGGCCGCGCGCACCAGGAACGAGAGCGAGCGTGCACTCCTGCACCGTCGGGCGCAGCTGAACCTGGCGCGGGTGCCGAAGCCGAGCTGAGCCGCCCCGGGGCGTCCTGGACCTCGAACAGCCACCGGGTCAGGGGTACTCCGACGCGTCCGGCAGGGGTCAGAGTGTGGCGATGAGCCCTCCGTCGATTCGGAAGTCGCTGCCGGTGGTGTTCGCCGACCGGTCGCTGGCCAGGAAGAGTGCGAGGTCGGCGACCTCGTTGGGCAACGTGAAGCGCCCGGTGGGTGCTTGGGCCTCCTGGCGGCGTACGACGTCGCCTGGTTCGTGGCCGGTGCCTCCGCCGACGGTCGCGGCGACTCCGTCGGCCCCCAGCCAGAGGTCGGTCCGAACCGGTCCGGGGCTGATCGTGTTCACCCGGATCTTCGGTGCGAGCTCCTTGGACAGGGACTTGCAGAGGTTGGTGAGGGCGCCTTTGGCAGCGCTGTAGTCGATGACGCCGGGGTCGGGGAGGTAGGCGTTGACGGAGCTGATGGTGACGATGTTGGCTCCGGGACGATCGATCATCAGTGGGATGGCAGCGCGCATCGTGCGGACGGCGACGAGGAAGTTGATGGTCAGCGTCCACTCCCAGTAGTCGTCGCTCAGGGCGAGGAACCCGTCGAGGCGCGGGCGTACGGCACCGACGTTGTTGACCAGGATGTCGATCCCGCCCCGCTCCGTCGCGGCGGCGACGAGGTCGCGGGGACCGTCGGTGGTGGTGAGGTCGACGGTGACCGCCCGGACATCTGCGCGGTTCGTGAGGTCGTCGAGCTCGGCGCTTCCTTCGCGGGCCCCGGCGATGACGGACACCCCTTCGTCGGCCAGGGCCCGGGCGATGGCCAGGCCGATGCCCTTGCTGGCTCCGGTGACGACCGCGGTCCGGCCGCTCAGGTGCAGGTCCACCGGTTCACAGCCCGTGAGTCTCGAGCCACGACAGGCACGAGTCGGCCACCTCGCGCCAGCCGTGGTCGATGGTCAGCGAGTGCGCGCGGTCCGGGAACTCGAGGATGTCGGTGACCGCCTCGCTGTGGCGGTACTGCTTGAGGGTCGCCCTGGTGACCGCCTCCGGGACGGTGTGGTCCTGACCTCCCATGATCAGCAGCAGGGGTCCACGGCCCTGGTTGTCGGTGGCCACCTTGGCCGGCGAGTGCGGGTTGAAGTTCGCGGCGGCGGCCTCGAAGAGTGGTCTGCCCGGAGCGGGGATCGCCCACCTGTCGAAGAGGTCGTCGGACTCCTCGGCAGGAATGGCGTTCCCGAAGGCGAAGCGGAACTGCTCAGGGGTCAGCGAGACGGCTCGATGCCTGTTGGCGGGGTTCTTGAAGACCGGCAGGGTGGCCTTGAGGGCGGAGAGCGGGAGGGGGAGGACGCCCTTGATCTGAGCCGCGTCGATCGCGATCGCGCCGACCGCCAAGTCCTCGCCCAGGAGCCGCTGGGCGATCATTCCGCCGAACGAGTGTCCGATCAGGACGGGCTTGGTCGGCAAGGCGTCGATGATCTTCGCGTAGTGGGACACGACGTCGTCGATGCCGTGGTCGGCGATCTCCTCCGGCCGCTCGCGCGCCTCCGCGACCGTCTCGGGGTCGCCGGGCCATCCGGGAGCGGAGGCGTCGTACCCGGCCCGGGTGAAGTGGTCGACCCAGCTGTCCCACGACCGCGCGTGCAGCCAGAGGCCATGGATGAACAGGACAGGCGTGCTGGTGGACATCGAGGTTCCTTTCGGAGACGGTAGGTATACCGATCGATCTACCCACTTGGGGTTAAGGTAGGACTGCCACGAGAGACTTGGCAAGAGTCAGCTCGATCGATCCTGAGGAACCGAGACGCGCGCGATGACCCGACCTGCACCGGCAGTACCGCCAGGCCCATCGGCACCGCCAGCACCGTCGGGAGAGGCGCAGGTTGCTGCGCCGCCCCACACCTCCCGAGCGCGGGAGAGGATCCTGCTCACTGCGGATCGGCTGTTCTACAACGAGGGCATCCACGCGGTGGGCATCCAACGCATCGTCGCGGAGTCCCGGGTCACCAGGGTGACCCTCTACCGCCATTTCGCGTCCAAGGACGACCTGATCTCGGCCTACCTCGACCGTCGGGCGGCGTACGACCATCGCCAGGTGGACGGCATCATCGATGCCCACCCGGACGAACCCCGACAGGCGCTCGAGGAGCTGGCCACCGCCCTGACCCGTGACGACTTCGCCGCAGTGCGGCGGGGATGTCCCTTCATCAACGCGTCTGCGGAGTTCACGGCATCCCATCCGGTACGGGTCCACGCGCTGGAGATCCGCCGCTGGGTCACCGAGCGTCTCGAGGGACTGCTGCAGCGCCTCGAGCACAGCGACCCGCGCTCAACCGCCGAGCAGCTGATGATGGTTCGCACCGGGGCAGTCGTCTCGGGAGCCCTGGACGCCAACGAGCACCTCAACGACGACTTCCTTGCCTGCTGGAGCAAGCTCATCGACGACGGCCTGCCCCGCGGCGCGCAGGCACGCGCCCGGTCACGAGGCAAGTGACATCCGAGCACACGCGGACGCACGACAGCCGGCGACGGCAAGGTCTGGCAGGAACACGCCCGATCGCGGCGCAGACGCACTCCCCGAGGTGCGCGATCGCGGCATGGCCGAGCGGCTCTAGCCTCAGCCCGGTTGTCTGGGGACCGGCGAGTCGTCGTACTCCGAGGTCTCTCGTCAGGGGTGTCAAGCGACAGATGACTCGTGCCGACCCTACGCACGTCGGTTCAAGGACGACGCCAGTCCACGTGTGGGGGCTGTGGAAGACCTAGGCGATCGAACGTGCATTCGACTAGAATTGGAGCATCATCCCGCACCGTTTGTGGAGCTCTCGGAGGCTCGCATGGACCACCCGATCCGGGTCGCCACCCAGGTCATCGACGGTGCCCTGAAGTCGGTCGCTGACGTGAACCCGGCCTTCATGACCACCACCGACAAGGCCGCCGCCCTGATCGAGCTGGCCGCGATCGAGACCCGGGTGGGCGAGCTGCGACTGCGGGTCACCGCCGACGCTTCTGACGTGGCCGAGGAGACCGGTGCGCGGGAACGTCGGCGCCTGGGCGGCAGCCGCGACGCGGTGTCGTCGGGGTGACTGCGCCGCCGATCTTCGCCTCGCGTTGGCGTTGGCCGACCGCCCGGTGCTGGCGACGGCGGTCCGTGAAGGTGGGGTGAATCTCGACCAGGCGCACGCGATCGCGGCGTCCCTCGCGGAGCTGCCGGCCGACGTCGACGCGTTTGTGGTCGATCAGGCGGAGGCCGCGTTGGTGGGGTACGCCGCGCGCTTCGACCCCATCGAGTTGCGCCGCCTGGGTCGCCGGATCCTCGACGTCGTCGCCCCCGAGCTCGCCGAGACCGTCGAGGCCCGGCACCTGGCCGACCTGGAGGCGTCCGCGCAGCAGCGGATGCGCTTCGGGCTGCGGCCGCTGGGTGATGGGACCACCCGCATCACCGGACTGATCCCCGACGCGTCCGCCGCCCGGCTCGCGACCTATCTGCATGCCTTCACCAACCCCCGCCGCGACGACGCCGACCCGGAACCGGCCGAAGCACCGCGGACTCCGCGCGGGCGGAAAGCTGCACAGGCGTTCTGCCAGCTGCTGGAGACCCTCGACCCGACCCGGCTCCCGATCCACGGCGGCGACGCGACCACCCTGGTCGTGACCATGTCGCTGGAGTCGCTGCGCGCGGACCTCGGCACGGCCACCCTCGGCAACCCGGCCCCGGGCGACTCGCTCGAGCGGATCACCGCCGAGGAGGCCCGGCGGTTGGCCTGCACCGCGCACCTCGTCCCGGCCGTCCTCGGCGGCGAGGGCGAGGTCCTCGACCTCGGGCGTTCGCAACGGCTCTTCACCCGAGCCCAACGCCGCGCCCTCGCCCTGACCGACCGGGAGTGCCGTGCCGAGGGCTGCCAGATCCCGGCCCCGTGGTGCGAGGCCCATCACGCCGGCACCCCCTGGGCCGCCGGCGGCCGCACCGACCTGGCCGACGGGATGCTGCTCTGCTCCCATCATCACCATCGAGCCCACGACCCGACCTACACCTCAGAGCGGCTCCCCGACGGCGGCGTCCGATTCCACCGACGAACCTAAACCGATCCAGCGGAGCTTGGGCGACGGAAATGCGCCTCTTTGGGCCGGCGATACGCGACCACGGCATCGTTAGCTCGTCCGGCTCGCCACGCGCTGCGGCAACCGGCTGACTACAGGCCCGGGGAGCCCGGGCAACTCGTCGCGACGTGTGTGATCCGTCCGCGATCAGACGCCCGTATCCTCCAGCCCTACCAGCATCGCGAAGATGACGTAGAGAACGAATGCGGCCACTGTGGCGACGACCGGTACGCCACTGCTCTGGTGCTCATCCGCCGATGATGCGCGCAGGACCTGTGGTAGGCACGGAGCCGTTGCCCGGCGAGCAGCGGTATGACGCAGTCTGTTTGCGCTCGACGCCTGGCAAGGTCGGGCGAAGCCCGTCGCCAGCTGCGCGAGGAGTGGCGAGGTTCACGAGCGCCCGAAGGTGACGAAGAAAGGCGTGCTCGGCCACCGTGCTTCCAGTCTGCCCGGCCCGCTGGTGCGCAGCGTCGAGATCGGTGCTCGCCGGGTCCGGTGGTGTGGATAGGTCAGTCCGCCGGCGGCGTCAGCCTCTGGGTGGCGCGGGCGGCGCGGGCGGCCAGGAGACTGAAGGCGTCCCCGAGCGCCGGCGGGCCCACGACCTCGATGTCGGTGTCGAAGCGGCACAGCGAGGCGGCGAGGGCGGGCCAGGACCAGGATCCCTGGACGAGTCGGGTCCGGTCGGGTTCGACGTACTCGACGAGACCGTCGCCGGCGAACGGACGGATCTTCTCGGCGGGCAGGTCGAGGATGACCTCGCCGGTGCAGGGCCACTGGGTGGATCCCTCGGAGCCGCGGAAGCGCCCGGTGACGAAGGTGCCCACATCGCCGCCGGGGAGCTCCCGGGAGGAGAAGCGTGGTCCGGTCGGGCTGCGCGGGGTGATGCGGTCGGCGCGGAACGTGCGCCAGTCGCTGCGGTCGAGGTCCCAGGCGACGAGGTACCAGCGGCCGCGCCAGGTGACGAGGTGGTGGGGCTCGACCCTGCGTGGCGCGGCGGGGCGGCCGGCGTCGTCACGGTTCCTCGCGCCGGCGCGGGGGCCGGCGTAGTCGAGACGCAGCACCTCCCGGGCGTGGACGGCTGCGCCGAGCGCGAGCAGCACGTCGCGCTCGACCGCGGGGTGGTGGCTGCCGGGCGGTTCGACGACGGTGACGGGCAGCAGGTCGAGTCGGTGACGCAGGCGCGAGGGCATGACCTGTCGGACGGTGGTGAGGGCACGCAGCGCGGCTTCGCCCACTGCGGCCCCCAGGCCCGATCCGCTCGTCGCCGCCACCTGGAGGGCCACGGCCAAGGCGATGGCCTGGTCGTCGTCGAACAGCAGCGGGGGGAGGTCGGCCCCTGCGTCGAGCCGGTAGCCACCGTCGGGTCCCTTGAAGGTCGCGATCCGGTAGCCGAGCTCGCGGAGTCGGTCGATGTCGCGTCGTACCGTCCGGGGGCTGACGGCGAGCCGGTCGGCCAGGACCTCGCCCGACCAGTCCCGGCGGGTCTGGAGCAGCGACAGCAGCGCGAGCAGGCGACCGGACGTGGTGGGCATGGACGCCATGATGGCTCGAGTAGAGGACACAACCTGTCCTATATGTGGCCCAGAGTTCTGGACGTGCGGCCACGGTGGCCGCCGGATCAAGGAGCTCCTCGTGTTCAACGTCCTGGGTGACATCAACTGGTTGGCCTGCGCGATCGCGGCCGTCGCGTCCATCGCGCTCGCCGGGGTCTGGTTCGCCGTGGTCATCGTGAAGCCGTACGCCGTCGCGCTCGGTCGTGAGGGTGCGCCCGCCCCGGAGGCGAACGCCGTGTCCACAGCCGGCCCGATCCTGTGCCAGCTCGTCACCCTGTTGACCAGCGCCGTCCTCATCGAGGCCCTCGGCATCACGACCACCGGGAACGCCGTCGCCTTCGGACTGGTCGTGGGCATCGGCTACCTGAGTGCGATGACCTTCCAGATCGCCATCAACCCGAACTTCCCCCGGCCGCTCCTCTACGGAGCGATCAATGCGCCGTTCTTCGTCGTCAGCAGCGTGCTCAGCGCCGTGATCCTCGTCGCGATGCGCTGACGACCACCCGACGTCCAGCGATCCACTTCAGCCACGACTCCTCAGGAGAGACATGTCCATCACGACCGTCACCCACATCAATCTGCGCGGCACCGCCCGAGAGGCGCTGGAGTTCTACCAGTCGGTCTTCGGCGGAGAGATCGCCGCCGTGACCTATCGCGACGCCCACAGCGTGACCGACGAGTCCGAGGCCGATCAGGTCATGTGGGGGCAGGTGGCCTCGGCGGACGGCTTCCACGTCATGGCCTACGACGTCCCGGCCGCTCGTCCGCTCCTGGCCGGCGTGGCGCCGTACTTCATCTCGGTGCGCGGCGCCGACTCCGAGGAGATCACTGCCTACTGGACCAGGCTGACCGACGACGGCGCCGGCTCCACCGTCGTCGTCCCGCTCGCACCGGCCGGCTGGGCCACGCTGTACGGCATGGCGACCGACCGCTTCGGCGTCACCTGGGTCCTCGACGTCCTCGCGCCCCACGAGGGCTGACGGGCAAGGCGGCGACCCGTGACGACCCGCCACGGGTCGCCGCCCAGCGCGACGCCGACCATCGGCGACGGGATCGGATGCGCACGCTCGTCGGCCCGAGGATGCGCGTGGCGGCCCTCGCCGGAAACCGACGACTACAGGTCCGCAGTGGCGTCGTACACCCAGGACGTGTCGGCGGTGGCGAGCCCCTCGACCCAGGCTGCGGGGGCGTTGTTCATGATCGCGCCGTAGTCCCAGTAGTCCTTCCAGAGGCAGACCCGGCCGTCGCGGACCCGGTGGACGGTGGCGAAGGGAAGGGTGAACACCTCGCCGGTCTTGAACGTCCAGGTCTCGGAGTGCTCGTACATCACGTCGTCGCCCGAGGCCACGATCAGGCCGTCGTGGTTCTCGTACGCCGCGAGCTCGCCCCAGCCGACCTTCAGCCGCTTGGCGATGTCGCCCGGTCCGCGCGCGGAGAGCGAGGGCCCGAGCGGCATGTCCATGTAGAGGCAGTCGTCGGTGACCCAGTCGGAGAGGCCGTCGTAGTCGCGCGCGGACAGGGTGCGCCACAGGCCGCGGACGGCCTCCGCGGGGGTGCGGGTCACGAGGCGACCTCGGTGGGAGCAGGCGTACGACGGGCCGGCGTCGACAGCGGCTCGCGGGACTGCTCGCCGGCTCGCAGGAACCGCCCGGTGCGCTGGCGCCCGAGCAGCGACGACGCGCGACCGGACCGCCACACCGTCCGGCCGCCGACCATCACCAGCGGCACGGTCGCGTCGTTGCGGTTGACCATCCGCGACAGGTTGTCGTACTGCGCGACGGGCGCCTCGGCGTACTCCTCGAGGGTGTCGTCGAGGCGCTCCGGGTCGATCACGAAGAGGTCGGCGCGGTCCCCGAGGCGCAGGTGGCCGGCGTCGAGGCCGTACCAGTCGGCGAGCTCGCCGGTCAGCCGGTGCACGGCGTGCTCGACGCTCATGAACGGCTTGCCGGCGCGCTCGGCGTCGCGCACGTGCTTGAGCAGGCGCAGGCCGAAGTTGTAGAAGGCCATGTTGCGCAGGTGCGCGCCGGCATCCGAGAAGCCCATCTGGACCCCGGACTCCCGGGCGATCTTCTTCAGCACCTCGGGCCGGTGGTTGGAGATCGTGGTGCGCCAGCGGATGGCGGTGCCGTGCTCGAGCACGAGGTCGAGGAACGCGTCGACCGGGTGGGCGCCGCCGCGCTCCTGGCCGACCTGGCCGAAGGACTTGCCGATCACCGAGGCGTCCGGGCAGGCGACGATCTCGGCGTCGAAGAAGTCGCGGTGCCACACCCGCGGGCCGTACTTGGACTCGTAGTCCTTGCGGAACCGGGCGCGGTACGCCGGGTCTCGCATCAGCTCGTCGCGCGCCAGCTTCTCCTGCAGGTGCAGGGCCGAGGCACCGGCGCCGAACTCCTCGAAGATCACCAGGTCGATGCCGTCGGCGTACACCTCGAACGGCACCGGCAGGTGCTGCCAGCGGAAGTCGCCGCCGAGCCGGTTGGCCACGGCGGCCAGACCGCGGATGACGTGGATGACGAACGGGATGGCCTTGATGTCGGCGGCCGAGAGCAGGCTGGTCTTCAGCGGCTTGCGGAACAGGCCGATCGAGCCGAGGGCCTGGGTCAGGATGGTGTGCGGGTGGCTGGCGTCCGGGCCGGCCTGCAGCGCACGGCCCCGGTCGCGCAGGATCCGGCGCAGGCCGCGCATCTCCTTGCCGCGGGCGTACGTCGACGGCAGCGTGCGCGAGCGGCACAGGTCGCCGTCGAGCTTGTCGAAGAGCAGCTGCTGGGCCGACATGCCGACGAACCCGGCGTCCAGGGCCTCGCGGAGCATCCGTTCCATCCGGGCCTGCTCGGCCCGGCTGGGCCGGACCTCCTTGCGGGTGGCCCGGTCCAGGCCCATGGTCGCGGTGCGCATGTCGGAGTGGCCGATGAACGAGGCCAGGTTGGGACCCAGGGGGAGGCCTTCGAGCGCCGCGACGTATTGACCGGCGTTCTCCCAGGTCTGGTGCTCCGCGACCGCGTTGATCACGTGCCGGCGGGGGATGGCCTCGACCCGGCCGAAGAGGTCGCCTGCGTCGACGCCGCCGACGTGCACGGTCGAGAGCGAGCAGGAGCCCAGCAGGATCGTGGTGACGCCGTGCCGCAGCGACTCGGTCAGCTCGGGGCCGCGCAGGACCTCCACGTCGTAGTGGGTGTGGATGTCGACCATGCCCGGGAGCACCCACTGGCCCGCCGCCTCGACGACCTCGCCGCAGCCGGTCTCGTCGAGCGGCTCGGGGGAGATCGCGGCGACCACGCCGTCACGGATCCCGATGTGCCGCACGGTCGACGGGCCGCCGCCGCCGTCGAAGAAGCGCCCGTCCTTGATGATCGTGTCGTAGGTCACATGCGGCATCGAACCGCGCGTGTTGACACGCGTCAAGTGGTTCCCGTCAGGCGGTCGCCGCGAACGCCTCCGCGACCACCCCGAACGCCTCGTCGAGCAGCGCGTCGGAGATCGACAGGGGCGGCAGGAAGCGGAAGACGTTGCCCCAGGTGCCGCAGGTCAGGGTCACGACGCCATGGGCGTGGCAGTACGCCGAGACGGCCGCCGTCCGCGCCGGGTCGGGCTCCGTGGTGCCGGGGGCGCACAGCTCGATCGCCATCATCGCGCCGCGGCCGCGGATGTCGCCGATGACCGGGTGCTCGGCCTGCAGTGCCTCGAGCTGCGACCGCATCCGCTCGCCCAGGGTGCGCGCGCGACCCGCCAGGTCGTGCTCGCGCATCTCCTCGATCGCGCCCAGCCCGGCGGCGCACGCGACCGGGTTGCCGCCGTAGGTGCCGCCGAGCCCGCCCACGTGCACCGCGTCCATCAGGTCGGCGCGGCCGGTGACCGCGGCCAGCGGGAGGCCGCCGGCGATGCCCTTGGCGGTGGTGATCAGGTCGGGGACGACGCCCTCGTCGTCGCTGGCGAACCAGTCGCCCGTGCGGCAGAAGCCGGTCTGGATCTCGTCGGCGACGAAGACCACGTCGTTGGCTGTGCACCAGGCGGCGATCGCGGGCAGGAACCCGGGAGCGGGCACCACGAAGCCGCCCTCGCCCTGGATCGGCTCGACGACCACGCAGGCCAGGTTGGCGGCGCCGACCTGCTTCTCGATCACGTCGATCGCCCGGGCCGCGGCCTCCTCGCCCGACAGCCCGTCGCGGAACGGGTACGACATCGGCGCGCGGTAGACCTCGCCCGCGAACGGCCCGAAGCCGTGCTTGTAGGGCATGTTCTTCGCCGTCATGGCCATCGTGAGGTTGGTGCGACCGTGGTAGGCGTGGTCGAAGACGGCGACCGCGTCCTTGCCGGTCGCGGCGCGCGCGATCTTCACGGCGTTCTCGACGGCCTCCGCGCCGGAGTTGAACAGGGCGCTCTTCTTCGCGTGCTCGCCCGGGGTCAGCGTCGCGAGCTGCTCGCAGACGTCGACGTAGCCGTCGTACGGCGTGATCATGAAGCAGGTGTGGGTGAACGCCGCCACCTGCTCGCTCACCCGGCGGACCACGGCGGGGGCGCTGTTGCCGACGCTGGTGACGGCGATGCCGGAGCCGAGGTCGATCAGCGCGTTGCCGTCGACGTCGAGCAGGATCCCGCCGCCCGCGGCCACCACGAACACCGGCAGCATCGTGCCGACCCCGTCGGCGACGACGGCCTTCTTACGGTCGAGCCGCTCCAGGGAGCCGGGGCCGGGGATCGCGGTGACGAGCCGGCGCTCCTGCGGGAGCGAGGGCCCGCCCGTGGCGGGGATCGAGGTCATGCAGATGACTCTAGAGCGGACCTGGGACGATGGTCAGGTGGCAACTCGTGACTCTCGCCGGGACGTCGTCGTCCTCGGCTCGACCGGCTCCATCGGCACCCAGGCGCTCGACCTGGTACGGCGCAACCCGGACCGGTTCCGCGTCGTCGGGCTGACCGCGGGCGGGTCGAACCCCGAGCTCTTCCAGCAGCAGGTCGAGGAGTTCGCGCCGTCGTACTCCGGGCTGGGCGAGGAGGCCTCGGTCGAGGCCGCCGGCCGGCCCTGCGACGTCGTCCTCAACGGCATCACCGGCGCCGTCGGGCTGCGGCCGACCCTCGCCGCGCTCGACGCCGGCAGCACCCTCGCGCTCGCCAACAAGGAGTCGCTCATCATGGGCGGCCCGCTGGTCCTGGAGCGCGCGAAGCCCGGCCAGATCGTCCCGGTCGACTCCGAGCACTCCGCGCTGGCGCAGTGCCTCCGGGCCGGCACGCCGGAGGAGGTACGACGCCTCGTGCTCACCGCCAGCGGCGGCCCGTTCCGGGGGCGCACCCGCGAGCAGCTGGCCGACGTGACGCCCGAGCAGGCGCTCAATCACCCGACCTGGGACATGGGACCGGTCATCACCATCAACTCCGCGACCCTGGTCAACAAGGGCCTGGAGGTGATCGAGGCGCACCTGCTCTTCGGCATCCCCTTCGACCGGATCGAGGTCGTGGTGCACCCGACGAGCGTGGTGCACTCGATGGTCGAGTTCGTCGACGGCTCGACGCTGGTCCAGGCCAGCCCGCCCACCATGCTCATCCCGATCGCGCTCGGCCTGTCCTGGCCCGACCGGGTGCCCGACGCCGCGCCGTCGGTCGACTGGTCCCGGCCCGAGACCTGGGAGTTCTTCCCCCTCGACGACGAGGCCTTCCCGGCCGTCGCGCTCGCCCGGGCCGCGGGGGAGACCGGCAGCACGGCGCCGGCCGTCTACAACGCGGCCAACGAGGTCTGCGTCGACGCGTTCCGCCGCGGAGTGCTCGGTTTCGTCGACATCGTGCCCACGGTCGCCCGCGTGCTCGCGGGTCTCGACGTACCCTCGATGAGCGGGCTCACCGTCGACGACATCCTGGCCGCCGACTCCTGGGCCCGTGCCGAGGCGACACGACTGATCGAAGGGCCCGCATGACCGCGCTGTTCTACCTGCTCGGAGTGGTGATCTTCGCGGTCGCCATCCTGGTCTCGATCGGCCTCCACGAGCTCGGCCACATGATCCCCGCCAAGAAGTTCGGCGGGAAGGTCACCCAGTACTTCATCGGCTTCGGCCCCACGGTGTGGAGCAAGCGGGTCGGCGAGACCGAGTACGGCGTCAAGGCGATCCCGCTCGGCGGCTACGTCAAGATCGTCGGGATGCTGCCGCCCGGTGCGACAGCCGCCGCCGACGAGGTCACGTACGACGCCGACGGCAACCAGGTCACCCGGGTCCGCAAGTCCAACACCGGCATGTTCACCCAGCTGATCTCGGATGCCCGCGCGGCGGAGTGGGAGCTGGTCGGCCCCGACGACAACGACCGGCTCTTCTACAAGCTGCCGTGGTGGAAGAAGGTCGTCGTGATGGCCGGCGGGCCCACGGTGAACCTGCTGATCGCCTTCTTCCTCTTCCTGCTGGTCTTCTCCACCTACGGCGTGAAGTCGGAAGAGGTCGACGCCGGTCCGCCGGTCATCGCGGCGGTCTCGGAGTGCGTGATCCCGTACTCCGAGAGCGGTCGCGACTGCCTCGCCAGCGACAAGATCAGCCCGGCCCTCGACGCCGGGCTGCTGCCCGGCGACACCGTCACGTCCTTCAACGGCACCGCCATCACCGGCTGGGACCAGCTGCGCGAGCTGATCCGCGACAACGAGGGCGGCACCGCCACCATCGGCTACGAGCGCGACGGGCAGAGCCTGACCGGCACCACCAGCACGACCGTCGAGGCCCGGCCGGAGTCGGAGACCAGCGAGACCCTGCGCGAGGTGGGCTTCCTCGGCGTCGTCCCGACCACTTCCGTTCAGACCGAGACCGGCGGGGTGCTGTTCACCCTCGACCAGATGGGCAGCATGACCGTCCAAACGGTCGAGGCGCTGGCCACCCTCCCGGTCAAGGTCTGGGACGTCGGCCAGGCGATCCTCGGCCTCGAGGAGCGGGCCGTCGACAGCCCGGTCAGCATCGTCGGTGGCGGCCGGCTGGCCGGGGAGACGGTCTCCCACGAGACGTTCCCGGTGCTCGACAAGACCGTCTTCCTGGTGATGCTGATCGCCGGGTTCAACTTCTTCATCGGGATGTTCAACTTCGTCCCGCTGCTCCCGCTCGACGGCGGCCACATCGCCAGCGCGCTGTGGGAGGGGCTCCGCCGCCGGATCGCCCGGCTGCGCCGTCGGCCCGATCCCGGGTACGTCGACGCGGCCAAGCTGCTCCCGATCGCGTACGTCGTCGCGTCGGCGATGCTGGTGATGGGCGTGGTGCTGATCGTCGGCGACCTCGTCGTACCCCTGCACCTGGAGGGGTAGTCGCCGCGGCCGGGACGCCGGGCCTGCTCGGTTAGTCTGGCTCCCGTTCCGGTGCATGCCGGGTGAGCCGGGTCTCGGTCCGGCTGGCCGACTGAGGAGAGACTTGATCCACCCCGCCCCCCAGCCCCGCGTCCTCGCTGTCGGTGCCTACGAGCGCGACAACTTCGGCGACCTCCTCTTCCTGCTCGTCACCGAGCGCTACCTGGAGGGCAGCGAGGTCGTCTCCGCCTCCCCGTTCAGCGCCGACATGACCGCGCTCCTCGACCGCCAGGTGGTGGCGCTGGGCGACGAGCTGCAGGAGCGGGAGTACGACGCGATCTGGTCCGTCGGCGGTCAGGTGGGCGGGATCAGCACCGAGACCGCCTACCGGCTCTCGACCCCGCGCGAGGAGTTCGCCCGCTACCGGCGGGCCACCCCCGACGTCCAGGAGCGGCTGATCAGCGAGGCGCTGAACGGCGCGCCGATCGTCTCGCCGTACATCCCGACCCCCGCAGCCTTCCCGCGCAACGCGGGCGCGGTCACGGTGCTGAACTCCGTCGGCGTCGCGGGGGTGGCCGCCCGCCCGGTCCGCATCCGCCACGAGCTGCACTCCGTGCTGAAGACCGCCGACATCGTCTCGGTCCGCGACAAGGAGTCCAGCGACTTCCTGCACGGCCTGGGCGTCGAGCACACCCTGGCCCCCGACGTGGTGCACGCCATCGGGGTCCTCGAGCCGTTCGAGCCCGCTCCCGACAACGACGTGGTCGTGCTCCAGGTGTCGAGCGGCATCGCCGCCCAGCTCGGGCACGAGACCATCGCCGAGCAGCTCGTCGGGAGCCGGCACCTGGGCGGCTCGAGGGTCCGGTTCGTGCAGGCCGGTCTGGCGGCCGGGCACGACTCGATGGCCGACGCCGAGCGGATCGCCGAGCGGATCCGGCAGCTCTCGCCGAGCACCGAGGTCGAGTTCTCCACCGGGCGCCGCCCGATGGACGTCGTCGAGGCGATCCGGGACTCGCGCCTGGTGATCGGCACCTCGCTGCACGTGCGGATCATCGCGGCGTCGTACGCCCGTCCGCGGGTGACCTTCACCCGCAGGAAGCCGACCCGCTACGCCCGCCACTGGGACCCGCACATGCCGTTCAACGTCGCGGTGACCGACCTGGAGGAGGCGATGGGCGCGGCGACCGAGGCCGGTCGGCGGCCCGAGGTCGTGGAGGCGGCCCGCGAGCTGTCGCGGCTGGCCGACCAGAACGTCCGCTCGATCGCCGACCGGGTGCGCGAGCTCTCGGCCCAGCGCACCGACGCCGTCCGCGAGGAGCGCGCCGAGACGCGTCGCGCCGCCCTGGCCGACGCCGCGGTGCGGGCCGACCAGGACGTCGACGGGATCCGGACCGAGCTCGCCAAGACCCGGGTCGAGCTGCGGGCGACGCAGACCGAGCTGGCCCGCACGAAGGAGCAGCTCGCGCAGGCCCGGGCCGATGCGCAGGCCCGCGGCCGGGGCCTGGGCGCGCGACTGCTCCGGCGCTCGGGCCTTGCCGGTCGGTGATGTCGGGCGCCGACGGCCCGGCCAGTAGATTGACGGCATGACCGAGATCAACCTGGGTATGCCTGCAGCGCCGCCGCCGGTGCTCGCCCCGCGCCGCCCGACCCGCCAGATCCAGGTCGGCAAGGTCGGGGTCGGCAGCGACCACCCGGTCTCCGTGCAGTCGATGACCACGACGCTCACCTCCGACGTCAACGCGACGCTCCAGCAGATCGCCGAGCTGACCGCCTCCGGCTGCGACATCGTGCGGGTCGCCTGCCCCAGCCAGGACGACGCCGACGCGCTCCCGGCCATCGCGCGCAAGTCCCAGATCCCGGTGATCGCCGACATCCACTTCCAGCCCAAGTACGTCTTCGCCGCCATCGAGGCGGGCTGCGCGGCGGTCCGGGTCAACCCGGGCAACATCCGCAAGTTCGACGACCAGGTCAAGGAGATCGCCCGGGCCGCGCAGGACCACGGCACCTCCATCCGGATCGGCGTGAACGCCGGCTCGCTGGACCCGCGGCTGCTGCAGAAGTACGGCAAGGCCACGCCCGAGGCGCTGGTCGAGTCGGCCAAATGGGAGGCCGGGCTCTTCGAGGAGCACGGCTTCCGCGACTTCAAGATCTCGGTCAAGCACAACGATCCGGTCGTGATGGTCCGCGCCTACGAGCTGCTCGCCGCCGAGGGCGACTGGCCGCTGCACCTCGGCGTGACCGAGGCAGGCCCGGCGTTCCAGGGCACGATCAAGTCCGCGACGGCCTTCGGGGCGCTGCTCAGCCGGGGCATCGGCGACACCATCCGGGTCTCGCTCTCCGCGCCGCCGGTGGAGGAGGTCAAGGTCGGGATCCAGATCCTGCAGTCGCTCAACCTGCGCCCGCGCAAGCTCGAGATCGTCTCCTGCCCCTCCTGCGGGCGCGCCCAGGTCGACGTCTACACGCTGGCCGAGCAGGTGACCGCCGGCCTCGAGGGCATGGAGGTCCCGCTGCGCGTCGCGGTGATGGGCTGCGTCGTCAACGGACCGGGCGAGGCCCGCGAGGCCGACCTCGGCGTCGCCTCCGGCAACGGCAAGGGTCAGATCTTCGTCAAGGGCGAGGTCATCAAGACCGTGCCCGAGTCGAAGATCGTCGAGACCCTGATCGAGGAGGCGATGCGCATCGCCGAGGGCATGGAGGCGGTCGACGGCGCCACCGCCGAGGTCTCGGTCAGCTAGCGCCGCGGGTCGGAAGTTCTTGTGCTAGGGCGACGGCTCAGTTCACGTAGGCTTCGCCCGTGCTGACGACGCGTCACGGAGTGCGCCCCCTCGGGGCCCCCGATCTCGACGCGTTCCTCCACCTGACCGCGCAGGACCCGGTGGTCAACGTCTTCGCCGACTACCGCGCCCGCACCACCAACCTCGAGCCGCGCTGGCTCGGCGGCGAGATGTGGGGCCGGTACGAGGACGGCGAGCTGGTCGCCGCCTGCCACGTGGGCGCCAACCTGGTGCCGGTGCAGGCGAGCGCCGACGACGCCCGGACGTTCGCGGAGCGGGCGCTGGCGCGCGGTCGTACCGTCTCGACCATCGTCGGGCCGCACGAGGCGGTCCGGGTGCTCTGGGACGGCGTCGCCGGCTCCTGGGGCCGGCCCCGGGAGACCCGCTGGGGTCAGCCGCACCTGGAGCTGAGCGGGGCGCCGCTGGTCGCGCCGGATCCCGGCGTACGACGCACCACCCGCCAGGACCTCGACGAGCTGTACCCGGCCTGTGTCGCGATGTACACCGAGGAGGTCGGCATCTCCCCGGAGTACGGCGGGGGAGCGGACCTCTACCGCGCCCGGGTCACCCAGCTGATGAACCGGGGCTGGTCCTTCGCCCGGTTCGACGAGGGCCGGCTGGTCTTCAAGGCCGAGGTCGCGTGCGCGTCGCCGTACGCCGCGCAGGTCCAGGGGGTCTGGGTTCCGCCCGACCGGCGTGGCGAGGGCCTGGCGATCGCCGGGATGGCGGCGGTGGCCGACCTGGTCCGCCGCGAGATCGCGCCGGTGGTCTCGCTCTACGTCAACGAGTGGAACACCCCCGCCCGGCGCGCCTACGCGACCGTGGGCTTTCGCGAGACCTCCCGGTTCTCGACCGTCATGTTCTGAGAAGGTGGCCCGATGAGCCTCCCCACCTCCGCCAAGGTCCTGGCCGGCGGCTTCGCCGTCAGCGGCGCCATCCACCTGGTCAAGCCCGAGGTCTACGAGCAGATCATGCCGTCCTGGGTTCCGGCCCACCGCGAGATCATCCTCGCCAGCGGCGTCGCCGAGCTGCTCTGCGCCGCCGGCCTGGCGGTGCCGCGGACCCGCCGGGTCGCGGGCTACGCGAGCGTCCTGCTCCTGGTCGGCGTGTTCCCGGGCAACGTGCAGATGGCCCAGGACGCCTCACGGACCCGCAACACGAAGTTCAAGGCGGCCGCCTACGCCCGCCTCCCGCTCCAGCTGCCGATGATCCGGGCGGCGCTGAAGGCGGCTCGCTCGGCCTGAGGGCCCCGGCCCGGCCGCGTCCCGGGAGCGACAACCGGTTCGTCCGCGGGGGTGGCCCGCCCGTACCCTTCTGCCCATGAGCACCCCCCGGATCCTGCGCATGTCGAGCCTCTTCGTCCGCACGCTGCGCGACGACCCGGCCGACGCCGAGGTGCCCAGCCACCGGCTGCTCGTCCGCGCCGGCTACATCCGGCGCGCGGCGCCCGGCATCTACACGTGGCTGCCCCTCGGGCTGAAGGTGCTGCGCAAGATCGAGGGCATCGTCCGCGACGAGATGGACGGCATCGGCGCCCAGGAGCTGAGCTTCCCGGCGCTGCTGCCCCGCGAGCCCTACGAGGCCAGCAACCGGTGGACCGAGTACGGCGACAACCTGTTCCGGCTGCAGGACCGCAAGGGGGGCGACTACCTGCTCGGCCCGACCCACGAGGAGATGTTCACCCTCCTGGTCAAGGACCTGTACTCGTCGTACAAGGACCTGCCGCTGTCGATCTACCAGATCCAGACCAAGTACCGCGACGAGGCGCGCCCCCGCGCCGGGGTGCTCCGCGGCCGCGAGTTCACGATGAAGGACTCCTACTCCTTCGACGTCGACGACGCCGGCCTCGACGAGAGCTACCAGCGGCACCGCGACGCCTACGTCCGGATCTTCGACCGGCTCGGCTTCGACTACGCGATCGTCAAGGCGACCTCGGGGGCGATGGGCGGCTCGAAGTCCGAGGAGTTCCTCGCCAAGGCCGCCGTCGGCGAGGACACCTACGTCCGCTGCACGCGGTGCGACTACGCCGCGAACGTCGAGGCCGTCCAGGTCCGCCCGCCCAGCCCCGTCCCGTACGACGACGCGCCCGAGGCGCACGCTGAGCAGACGCCGGACACCCCGACCATCCAGACCCTGGTGGACCACCTCAACGCGGCCTTCCCCCGGGCCGACCGCGCATGGACGGCCGGCGACACGCTCAAGAACGTCCTGGTGATGCTCAAGCACGCCGACGGCACCCGCGAGCCGGTCGCCATCGGCGTGCCCGGCGACCGCGAGGTCGACCAGAAGCGGCTGGAGGGCCAGCTCGAGCCCACCGAGGTCGAGCCCTTCGACGAGACCGAGTTCGTCAAGCACCCCAGCCTGGTCAAGGGCTACATCGGCCCCGGCGTGCTGGGCGAGAAGAACGCGTCCGGCATCCGCTACCTCGTCGACCCCCGCATCGTCGAGGGCACCCGCTGGGTCACCGGCGCCGACGTCGCCGGCAGCCACGTCCTCGACCTGGTCGCGGGCCGGGACTTCACCCCCGACGGCACCATCGAGGCCGCTCAGGTCCGCGACGGCGACGAGTGCCCGCAGTGTGGAACAGAGACGGGCGACGGCGGCATCCTCGAGACGGCCCGCGGCATCGAGATGGGCCACATCTTCCAGCTCGGCCGCAAGTACGCCGACGCGCTCGACCTGCAGGTGCTCGACGAGAACGGCAAGCTCGTCACGGTCACCATGGGCTCCTACGGCATCGGCTGCACCCGCGCGGTCGCCGCGATCGCCGAGGGCACCCTCGACGAGGTCGGCCTGGCGTGGCCGCGCAACGTCGCGCCCGCCGACGTGCACCTGGTCGCCGCCGGCAAGGACGAGGCGATCTTCGCGGCGGCCGAGCGGATCGCCCACGAGCTGTCAACCCAGGGCGTCGAGGTCCTGTACGACGACCGCGCGGGTCGGATCAGCCCCGGCGTGAAGTTCAAGGACGCCGAGCTGATCGGCGTCCCGACCATCGTGGTCGTCGGCAAGAGCCTCGCGGAGTCCGGCACGGTCGAGGTCAGGGACCGGCGCACGGGCGAGCGCGAGAACGTCGTCGCCGACCACGTCGTCGACCACCTGGTGCGGCTCGTCCGGCACTGAGGCAACCGCTCCTCGCCGGTCACGCCCTGCGGTACAGCGGGGCGCGGCCGTCCTTGCCCGCCGGCTCGAGCAGCTCCATCAGCCGCAGGCAGTAGACGACCCGCTGGGCCAGCACGACCGGCGCGCCCAGGAGGGTGGCGAGGTCGCGGGTACTGAACGGTCCCTCCGGCAGCTCGGCCCCGAGCAGCCCGAGCGCGTCGACGGGTCGGCGTACCTCGTGGCTGCCGAGCACGGCGTCGAGATGGCGCGTGCCGGGGTCCTTGGTCCGGCGCCGGTTGCCGGTGCTCCGGGTCGGTGCCGGGCCGCGCACGTGGTCCTCGCGGCAGAGCAGCACCTCGACCACGAGGTGCGGGTGGCCGATCAGCGACGGGAAGGCCACCAGCCGGTCGAAGACCTCCAGGACCGAGGCGCTCTTCGGCGAGCGGCGCTCGGACAGCACGACGCCGTCGGAGTCGACCCGCACGATCCGCCGCTCCGCCGGGACCGGGTGCACGATCCGCATCCGGTGGCCGTCGAGCAGCGCGTCCAGCTTGGGCCCGAGCGGGCCGAAGCCGCCGGTCTGGATCTCGACCAGCTCGCCGTCGGCGCGCACCAGGTCGACCACGAACCGCTCGACCGGGACCTCGAACCGGTCGCCCGGCCGCGCCAGCCACTGCTTCACCGCGGCGTGCAGCGGGCCTTCCGCGAGGGTCCCGATGCCGGCCACGCGCACACCTTAGGGTGCTGCCCATGGCTGGCATCGACGCGGTGATCTTCGACTGGGGCGGCACCCTGACCCGCTGGCACGACGTGGACTTCCACGCGGAGTCACTGGCGCTCGCCCAGGCCGTGATCGACGTCGACCACCCCGTCGAGGTGTCCCAGGCCCGGCTGCACGAGGCGAACCGGATCATCTGGGGTCGCAGCCGCGACCACCAGCAGAGCGCCACGATCGCCGACCTGTTCACCGAGGCCGGGCTCGCCCACGACCCGGACCTGCTCGCGGCCTACTACGAGTTCTGGGAGCCGCACACCGAGACCGACTCCGAGGTCGGCCCGCTCTTCGAGGCGCTCCGGGCCGACGGGGTCAAGGTGGGCGTGCTGTCGAACACGATCTGGCCGCGGGCCTGGCACGAGGGCTTCTTCGAGCGCGACGGCGTGCTCCACCTCGTCGACGGCGACGTCTACACCAGCGAGATCGCGTGCACGAAGCCGTCGCCCGAGGCCTTCCGGGCCGCGCTGGCCGCGGTGGGCGCGACCGATCCCGCCCGGTGCGTATACGTCGGCGACCGGCTCTTCGACGATGTCTGGGGCGCGCAGAACGCCGGCCTGCGCGCCATCCACGTGCCGCACAGCACGATCCCGACCGACCAGCTCGGGCACACCGAGGGCGAGCCCGACGCCGTCGTCCACCGCCTCGGCGAGGTGCTGGACGTCGTACGTCGGTGGTCGTGACTGCAGGTTTCTGCATTGCAGGTTTGTGAGGAGGGCCGTCGGTCGCGCCGCGGAGGCCCATGTTGCAGACTTGTGCAAGAAGGACGTGCCGCCGGTCCCCACCTCTGGGCCGTTCTTCGGAAACGGCCTCCGTGTCCAGGCCGCCAGCGGTCCGTGTGCTTGTCGGTTCCGGGGAACATCTCGGGAGTTCCCCGCAACCGACCAGCACCGGGCCGTTGCCGTCTCCCGGGCCGTCTCTCGACCCGGTCCTCAGCTGCCGGGAAGGATCTCCGGCGCGGCGCCGAAGCCCAGGCCCCGCACGGCGGCGTCGGTCAGCGCCTCGACGGCCCACCGGCGCAGCGCGCCGGTCGTGCTGCCGACCAGGAAGCCGTACGTCGACGCGCACCCGGCCTCCAGCTCACGCGCCCGGGTCGTGACCGCCGCGACCGTGCCGAGGTCCGGCGGCAGCTCGTAGGCCGGCTCGGCCGGCACCGGCGACGCGCCCAGGCCCTGCAGGCGCGCGACCACCTGGTCGCGGCGGTCGCGGTGCGCGGCGTGGGCGTCCTGCAGGGCCGCGAAGAGCGCCGGCTGCGCCGAGGCGGACGTCTGGCCGCCCAGCGCCCCGAGGACGTAGACCGCCGCGTGCTCGGCGGCGAGCACGGTCTGCAGGGCGTCGACCTCGCTCATCGCGATCCCACCGCCCGGGGGAGCACGGCGAGCTGCTGGGCGACCGCCGCGGACATCGAGCCCAGCAGCCGGGCCAGCTCGCCGCTCTGGGCCGCGACCGCGGCCGTCGTCAGCCGACCCTGCAGGCGCTCCTCCTCACGGATCAGCTCGACGGCCGCGACGGGGGCCGGGGCGGGCGTCGAGGTGCCTGCCGTCTCCTCGGGTGCGTCGAGCTCGGCGAGGTGCTGCCGGTGCAGCCGGGCCAGGGGCCGGAACGACGCGCGCTCGCCGCGCGGGACCGCGCGGATGCTCGCCAGGAGCGCCGTCAGGTCGCCGACGACACCGCTCACCAGGGTGGTGTCGGCGTCCTCCGGAAGCGCCGAGGCGACCGGGTCGCCGGGGCTCGTGGGATCCGAGCGCGGGTCGAGGTCCTCGAGGTCGCAGCCGGCCACGGCGGCCAGGCCGAGCAGGGTGGCGCCGACCGTCGTCCGACGGGTGACGGGGGGCAGACGGCGAAGCACGGCGCGACCCTATCGGGCAGGATGAACCCTGCTCGCCCAGCGGTTAAGGTGTGCCGACAAGGACGAGCACAGACAGACGAGCAGCAGACAACAGAAAAGGGAGGTCGCTCACCCGTGAGCAGTGCCAGCCAGGATGCCCTCAGGGACCGGATCGAGGCAGAGCTCGCCGACCCCCTGCGTGCTCTCGAGCTCGATGTCGAGGCGGTCGAGATCACTCCCGCCGGCAAGCGTCGGGTGCTGCGTGTCGCCGTCGACAAGGACGGCGGGGTGACACTCGACGACGTCGCCGAGGCGACCCGCGAGGTCGACCGCGTCCTCGAGGCCTCGGACGTCATGGGGGAGCACCCGTACACCCTCGAGGTGACCTCCCGCGGGGTCGACCGCCCGCTGTCCCTCCCGCGCCACTGGCGCCGCAACGTCGACCGCCTGGTGCGGGTCGTGCTCGCCGACGAGTCCGTCGTCGTCGGCCGGGTCCGGTCCTTCGACGAGGACGCGTCGGGCGCGGTGACCCTCGAGGTGGAGGGCGAGCGCCGCGAGGTGCCGTACTCCCGGATCGCCAAGGCGCTCGTCCAGATTGAGTTCAACCGCCCCACAGAGGAGAGCTAGATGGATATCGACCTGAGCATCCTGCGCATGCTCGAGCGCGAGAAGGAGATCTCCTTCGACGTGCTCGTCGAGGCCATCGAGCAGGCGCTGCTGACGGCCTACCACAAGACCCCGGGCGCGCAGGAGACCGCGCGTGTCCTGCTCGACCGCAAGACCGGGCACGTGAACGTCCTGGTCCGCGACGCCGACGCGGACGGCAACCCGGAGGGCGAGGAGTACGACGACACGCCCCAGGGCTTCGGCCGGATCGCGGCGACGACGGCGAAGCAGATCATGCTGCAGCGCCTCCGCGACGCCGAGGACGACATCCGGTTCGGTGAGTTCGCCGGCAAGGAGGGCGACATCATCTCGGGCGTGATCCAGCAGGGTCGCAACCCCGACGACGTGATGGTCGACCTCGGCAAGCTCGAGGCGCTGTTGCCCGTCAGCGAGCGGGTGCCGGGCGAGAACTACTCCCACGGCACCCGGATCAAGTGCCTCGTCGTCTCGGTCCGCAAGGGGATGCGCGGTCCGCAGATCACCCTCTCCCGCTCGCACCCGAGCCTGGTGAAGAAGCTCTTCGCGCTGGAGGTCCCCGAGATCGCCGACGGCACGGTCGAGATCGCCGCGATCGCCCGCGAGGCCGGCCACCGCACCAAGATCGCGGTGAAGTCGACCACCTCCGGCGTGAACGCCAAGGGTGCCTGCATCGGCCCGATGGGCCAGCGCGTCCGCAACGTCATGTCCGAGCTGCACGGCGAGAAGATCGACATCGTCGACTGGTCCGACGACCCCGCCGAGCTGGTCGCGCACGCGCTCTCGCCGGCCCGGGTCACCTCGGTCGAGGTGATCGACCTCGCCGCCCGCTCGGCTCGCGTCGTGGTGCCCGACTTCCAGCTGTCGCTGGCCATCGGCAAGGAGGGTCAGAACGCCCGGCTCGCCGCGCGGATGACCGGCTGGCGCATCGACATCCGTTCCGACGACGAGCCGAGCAGCGATGCCTGAGGCACGAACGCGCTAGGTGACCGGCCGGGCTGACCGGTCCGTCGGGGAGTCGCCGAGGCCGGAGACCTCGGCGACCTCCAGGCGCGGCACCAGGTGGTCGTCGTCGCCGACCGACCAGCCCGGGAAGTCGAACACCGCCAGCATCAGCTGCAGCGGGTACGCCGGCGGGCGCGGGCAGCGGCGTACGACCCGGCCGTCGACCGTGAAGACGGCCTCGTCGTGCTCCCACGCGGCGGCGAAGGTGTGCCACTCGGACACGTCGAGCGACAGCCGAGGCGCTGCGAAGTCCTCGGTGAGCCCGGGGTCGCGGAAGGCGTGCAGCCCGTGGCCGACCTCGGCGCTGGGACCGTCGAGGCCGTCGCGCAGGGAGCGTCCGAAGACCTCGACCACGCAGATCTCGCCGCACCGCTCGGGCCGGTCCTCGAACCCGACCAGCCACAGCGACGCCATCGACCGGGGGGAGAGGCTCATCCGGCACCGGATCTCGACCGCGGCCGGAGCCGCCAGCAGCTTGCCCTCGAACCGGGGCTGCTCCTCGAGCACGACCTGACCGGTGCGGAACGGCTGCTGGCCGAGGGTGCTGCCGACCGGTCCGGAGAAGCTGCCCGACTGCAGGCCGGAGACCCGCAGGGGGGGCTCGTGGTCGTCGGGGCACCACACGGGGTGCTCGACGGGGACGTCGAGGACCAGCCCGTCCGGGCCCAGGTGGAACGAGGCGGCCGAGGCCGAGCGGGAGCTCCAGGCCGGCAGGTAGTGGGGGAGCCAGGTGTCCCGGTCGAGCCCGGGACCGCGGAATCGGTCCGAGAAGGCCATGCTCGGAGCCTAGTGGCGCGGGCCGACGCCGCGCCCGGTTCGGGTTCGGGCCCCGGTTGCGGGTAAGGTTGCCTTGCAGTGGCCCGCCAACAGACATCTTCGGCATGCCCGGACACCGACATCCCGCAGGGACCGGTCCGGACGTGCGTCGGATGCCGGAAGCGGGCCGCGAAGCGCGAGCTGTTGCGGGTGACCGTCGGTTCGGACGCGGATGGCCGACCAGCCGTCTCGCCCGATCCACACGGCACCGCACCCGGCCGTGGGGCGCATGTGCACCCCACGATCGAGTGTTACGACCTCGCGGTGCGGAGGAAGGCCTTCGCTCGTGCCCTGCGGTTCACCGCAGGCGGGGCGGGACTCACCACCGAGCCGTTGGGGGAGCTCCTGCAGAGGATGGCAGCAGCGCACCACGAACCATCACCACCGACCGACAGAAACTGGAGCAGCAGCTCATGAGCACTCGATGAGTACTTCCCGATGAGTTTGCACAACCACTAACGGTCTCGAGCAACACCCCCGGACTTCCGAGCTCGCGGGTCTCGAGGCCAGAAGGAGAAGCGTGGCCAAGACCCGAGTACACGAGCTCGCCAAAGAGTTCGGAGTCGAGAGCAAGTTCGTTCTCGAGAAGTTCAAGGAGATGGGTGAGTTCGTCAAGTCGGCGAGCTCGACCGTCGAGCTGCCCGCGGAGATGCGTTTCCGCAAGGAGGTCGGCGACTCCCTGAAGGCCTCCGGCGGCGCCGCTGCGCCGGCCGAGGCCCCCGCGGCGCCGGCCCCGAAGCCGTCCGCCCACAAGCCCGGCCCCCGCAAGCCCGTCGAAGAGGCTGCGAAGGCCGAACCGGCCGTCGAGGCACCTGTCGCCCCGGCTGTGCCCGCTGCCGAGGCTCCCGCCGCGCCGGAGGCACCTGCCGCCGCCGCGCCGCAGGCTCCCGCACCCAAGGCCGCTCCGCGCCCGGGCCCGAAGCCCGGACCGGCGGCTCCTGCAGAGAAGCCGGCTGCCGAGAAGCCCGCCGCGCCGGAGGCCCCCGAGCCACCCGTGGCGCCGGCCGCCTCGGCTCCCGCCCCCGCTGCTCCCAAGGCGCCGACGCCCGCCCCGCGGCCCGTCGGTCGCCCGGGTGCTCCGCGTCCGGGCAACAACCCGTTCGCCCCGAGCCAGGGCATGGGCCGCAAGCCCACCCCGCCGCGCAGCGGCGAGACCCCGGCCGCTGGTGCGCCGGGTGCCGCCCCGGCTGCCGGTGGCGACCAGCGTCCGCCGCGGCCGCCGGCCGCTCGTGACGGTGGCGCTCCGGGTCGTCCCGGCATGCCGCGTCCGAACCCGGCGATGATGCCCAAGTCCCCGGCCGCCTTCGGCGGTGGCCCCGGAGGCCGTGGTCCCGGTGGCCCCGGTGGTCCGGGTCGACCCGGTGGTGCTCCCGGTCGCGGTGGCCCCGGTGGTGCCCCCGGTCGCGGTGGCCCCGGTGGTGCTCCCGGTCGTCCGGGCGCCGGTGCCGGTGCACCCGGCCGTCCCGGTGGCTTCGGTCCCTCGGGCGGCGGTCGCCCCGGCGGCGGCAACCGTCCCGGCCAGCGCGGAACGACCCAGGGTGCCTTCGGTCGCCCGGGCGGTCCCTCGCGTCGTGGGCGCAAGTCCAAGCGGGCCCGTCGCCAGGAGTTCGAGGCCATGCAGGCCCCGACGATCGGTGGCGTGCGCGTCCGCAAGGGCGACGGCGAGACCGTCAAGCTGCCTCGTGGCGCCTCGCTGACCGACTTCGCCGAGCGCATCGGCGTCGACGTCTCGGCGCTGGTGCAGATGCTGTTCTCGCTCGGCGAGATGGTGACGGCGACCGAGTCGGTCAACGACGAGACGTTCGAGCTGCTCGGTGAGGAGCTCAACTACACGGTGCTCGTCATCTCCCCGGAGGACGAGGACCGCGAGCTGCTCGAGTCCTTCGACCTGGAGTTCGGCGAGGACGAGGGCGACGAGTCCGACCTGGTCATCCGGCCGCCGGTCGTCACGGTCATGGGTCACGTCGACCACGGCAAGACCCGGCTCCTCGACGCGCTGCGCAACGCCAACGTCGGCGCCAAGGAGGCCGGTGGCATCACGCAGCACATCGGTGCCTACCAGGTCGCGGTCGACGTCGACGGCAACGAGCGTCGGATCACCTTCATCGACACCCCGGGTCATGAGGCGTTCACCGCCATGCGTGCTCGTGGTGCCCAGGCCACCGACATCGCGATCCTCGTGGTGGCGGCGGACGACGGCGTCATGCCGCAGACGGTCGAGGCGCTCAACCACGCCAAGGCCGCCGGGGTGCCGATCGTGGTGGCGGTCAACAAGATCGACAAGCCCGACGCCGACCCGACCAAGGTCCGCGGCCAGCTCACCGAGTACGGCCTGGTGCCCGAGGAGTACGGCGGCGACGCGATGTTCGTCGACGTCTCCGCGAAGTCCGAGCTCAACCTGGACAAGCTGCTCGAGGCGGTCATCCTGACCGCCGACGCGTCGCTCGACCTGCGGGCCAACCCGACGCAGGACGCCCAGGGTCTGGTCGTCGAGGCGCACCTGGACCGCGGACGCGGCCCGGTCGCCACGGTGCTGGTCCAGCGCGGCACGCTGCGCGTGGGCGACTCGATCGTGGCGGGCGCCGGCTACGGCCGCGTGCGCGCCATGCTCGACGAGCACGGTGAGAACATCACCGAGGCCTACCCGTCGCGTCCCGCGATGGTGCTCGGTCTGACCGCGGTGCCTGGCGCAGGCCAGAACTTCATCGTGGTCGAGGACGACCGGATGGCCCGCCAGATCGCCGAGAAGCGCGAGTCGCGCGAGCGGGCGGCCATGCAGGCCAAGCGCCGCGTGCGTCGTACCCTCGAGGACTTCATGGCCTCCATGGAGAAGGGCGAGAGCCAGGAGCTCAACCTCATCCTCAAGGGCGACGTGTCCGGCTCGGTCGAGGCCCTCGAGGACGCCCTGTCGCAGATCGACGTCGGCGACGAGGTCAGCCTGCGGGTGCTCGACCGTGGTGTCGGTGCGATCACCGAGACCAACGTCGACCTCGCGGCCGCGTCCGACGCCATCATCATCGGCTTCAACGTCCGGCCCCAGGGCAAGGCGACCGAGATGGCGGAGAAGGAAGGCGTGGAGATCCGGTACTACTCGGTCATCTACAACGCCATCGAGGAGATCGAGGCGGCCCTCAAGGGGATGCTCAAGCCGATCTACGAGGAGTCGGTGCTCGGACAGGCCGAGATCCGCAACATCTTCCGTTCGTCGAAGATCGGCAACATCGCCGGTTGCATGGTCACCAGTGGCCTGCTGCGACGCAACGCGAAGGCGCGGCTGCTCCGCGACGGCAAGATCGTCGCGGACAACCTCGACCTGGCCTCGCTCAAGCGGGAGAAGGACGACGCCTCCGAGGTCCGCGAGGGCTTCGAGTGTGGTCTGGTCCTGAAGAACTACCAGAACATCGAGATCGGCGACATCGTGGAGTCCTTCGAGATGCGCGAGATCGCCCGCAACTGATCCATCCGCCGAGTCGGCGCCAGTTTCCGCACCGTTCGGGAAGCTGGCGCCGACTCGCGTCATTTGAGTCTCTGAGAGAGTGAGCAGCATGGCCAACCCCCGTGTCCGCAAGATCGCCGATCGCATCCAGGTCGTCGTCGCCGAGATGCTGGAACGCCGGATCAAGGACCCGCGCCTCGGGTTCGTGACCATCACCGACGTCCGGCTCACGGGTGACTCCCAGCAGGCCACGATCTTCTACACCGTCCTCGACTCCACCGGCGACGACGAGGCCGCACTCGCGGCCACGGCCGCCGCCCTGGAGTCGGCCAAGGGCCTGCTCCGCTCCGAGGTGGCCAAGCAGCTCGGCACCCGGATCGTCCCGACGCTGACCTTCGTCGCGGACGCCCTGCCCGAGTCGGCCCGGCATCTCGACGAGGTGCTGGCCCGCGCGAAGGCGCTGGACGACGAGGTCGCTGCGCGCCGGGGTGCGGCGTACGCCGGTGAGCCCGACCCGTACAAGAAGCCGCGCGAGGCGGACGCCGCCGACGAGGACGACGCCGACGAGCCCGCCGCCGGTCTCGCCGACGACGAGTGAGCGACCCCGCCACCGCGGCGGGCCTGGTCGTCGTCGACAAGTCGGGGGGCATGACCTCCCACGACGTCGTCGCGAAGGTCCGCCGGCTCGCCGGCACCCGCAAGGTCGGGCACGCCGGCACGCTGGACCCGATGGCGACCGGCGTGCTGGTGCTGGGCGTCAACCGGGCCACCCGGCTTCTCGGGCACCTGATGCTGACCGAGAAGGGGTACGACGCCACCGTGCGCCTCGGCGTCGCGACGACCACCGACGACGCCGAGGGTGAGGTCACGGCCACCGCGAGCGCCGGCCACCTCGACGAGGCGGGCGTGCGCGCGGCCTTCGCCGGGCAGGTCGGCGACCTCGAGCAGGTGCCGACCGCGGTCTCGGCGATCAAGGTCGACGGCAAGCGCGCCTACCAGCGGGTCCGCGACGGTGAGCAGGTCGAGCTGAAGGCGCGCCCGGTGACCGTGCACGAGCTGGTCGTCCACGAGGTCCGCTCGGCCGGCGACCACCTCGACGTGGACCTCTCACTGCGCTGCTCCAGCGGCACCTACGTGCGGGCGATCGCCCGCGACGTCGGTGCCGCCCTCGGGGTCGGCGGGCACCTGACCGCACTGCGGCGGACCGCCGTCGGCCCCTACGACCTGGGGGTCGCGCGGACCCTCGACGAGCTCGGGGAGTCCTTTGCCCTGCTGCCGGTCGCCGAGGCCGCCCGCGCCGCGTTCCCGGCCGTCGAGATCGACGACGAGCAGGCGCGCGACGTCCGGGTCGGACGACCCCTCGACGTACCCCTCGAGGGGCTGGTGGCGGTCTTCGCCCCGGACGGTGAGTTCCTCGCGCTCTACGAGCCGCGCGAGGGCCGTGCCCGCCCGGTCGCCGTCTTCGTCTGAGACCGGCTGGGGGTCCGCGCGCGAGCCTGAGTAGGGTTTCGGCGTGCAGATCTGGCGCTCCCTCCACGACGTCCCGGCCGACCTCGGCCCCACGGCCGTCGTCGTCGGCAACTTCGACGGGGTCCACCTCGGTCACCGACAGGTGCTGGCCCGGGCCCGCGACCTGGCGGACGCGAGTGGCCTGACCCTGGTGGCGGTGACCTTCGACCCGCACCCGATGGCGGTGCTCCGGCCCGAGCACGCTCCGAGCACGCTGACCTCGATCGAGGTGCGCGCCGAGCTGCTGGCCGGGGCGGGCGCCGATGCGGTCCTCGCGGTGCCCTTCGACCTCGACGTCGCGGGCTGGGAGCCCGACGAGTTCGTGCAGCGGGTCCTGGTCGACGCGCTGCGCGCCGCCACGGTCGTGGTCGGCGCCAACTTCCGGTTCGGACGCAAGGCCGCCGGCGACGTGGCGTCGCTGCGCGCGGCGGGGGAGCGGCTCGGGTTCACCGCCGAGGGCATCCCGCTCGACGGCGGCCCGATGGTGTGGTCCTCGACGTACGTCCGCACCTGCCTGGCGACGGGCGACGTCGCCGGGGCCGCCGAGGCCCTGGGGCGCCCGTACGCCGTGCGCGGCACCGTCGTCCGCGGCGACCAGCGGGGCCGCGAGCTCGGCTTCCCGACCGCCAACGTCCCCACCGACGGACTCACCGCCGCGCCGGCCGACGGGGTGTACGCCGGCCGGCTGCAGCGGCTCGACACCGGCGAGATCTTCCCGGCGGCGATCAGCGTCGGCACCAACCCGACCTTCAACGGCGTCCGCGAGCGCCGCGTCGAGAGCTACGTGCTCGACCGCACCGACCTGGAGCTGTACGGCGTCGACGTCGAGGTCTCCTTCGTCGACCGGCTGCGCGGCATGGTCGCCTTCGAGTCCGTCGAGGAGCTGGTCGAGCAGATGGCCGGCGACGTCGAGCGTGCGCGCGAGCTGCTCGCGTCGTGACGGCCGACGTCGACCGGACCGTCGCGGCCACCGATCAGTGGTTCCTGCAGCACGGGCTGGCCTACTTCGTGCCCGAGCAGCGGGCCGCCGTACGAGCGGCGTTGCGACCGCGTCGGATCGTGCCGCTGGTGGTCGGGACCGGGCTCGGCGCCGCGGCCGTCGGTGTCGTGGTGTGGCAGCTCGCCGACGAGGTCGGCTTCCTGCCCTCGGTGCTCTGGACGGTGTTCGGGGTGGCGGCGACCTGGTACGCCCTCACCGCGCTGGAGGCCCGCTCGATCGTCACCTGGGCGCTGCGCCGTACCTTCCGGAGCCTGTGGACCCTGTTGCCGATGATGACGCGGGCGCTGCCGCTGCTGCTGCTCTTCGTGACGTTCCTGTTCGTCAACGCCGAGGCCTGGGAGGTCGCCTCCGGTCTCGACGCCGGTGACCTGTGGCTGATCGTGCTGCTCTTCGGCACCCTGGCGGGGGCGTTCCTGCTGGTGCGGCTGCCCGAGGAGGTGGACCGCACCGACGACCACGTCGACGAGGGCATGCTGCTGAGGGCGACGGCCGACACCCCGCTGGCCGCGATCGCGCGGGAGCTGGTGGACGACCCGGACGCCGATCCGACGTCGTACGCCGAGGTGACGGGGTACGAGCGCTGGAACCTGGTGCTCGTCCTGGTGGTCATCCAGGCGACCCAGGTGCTGCTGCTCGCCGTCGGTGTCTTCCTGTTCTTCATGCTCTTCGGGGCCGTCGTGATGGAGCCCGGCATCGTGGGCGGCTGGACCGGGCTCGGGCAGGACGTGCACACCCTCCCGGGCTTCCCGACCCTCTCGCTCGAGCTGGTCAAGGTGTCGGTGTTCCTGGCGGCGTTCTCCAGCCTCTACCTCACCGTCTCGACGGTGACCGACGAGACCTACCGCGAGCAGTTCTTCGGCAGCGTGCTGATCGAGCTGGAGCGCGCCGTCGGCGTACGCACGGTCTACCTCGCGCTGCGAGCATCAAACTCTTAAGTCAACTGACTAACTGGTGTTAACATCCGGGCATGTCCCGCAACGGCATCACCCGACGCACCCTCCTCGCCGCCGCTGCCGCCGGTGCGACAGCGGCCTCCACTGCCGGCTTCCTCGCCGGCACCACCTGGCGCGCGGTCGCCGGGGCGCCGGCCATCCTCAAGGCGCTGCCGCCCGAGCGGTTCGTCGACTTCGGCACCAACGCGGAGACGCGCTGGGCCTCGGTCGACCCGCGCCGCTACCTCACCCCGCAGCCGGACCTGTTCGTCCGCAACCACACGGTGACGCCGACGATCGACGCGTCGTCGTACCGGTTGCGGGTCTTCGGGGACGCGGTCAGGCGGGAGCGATCGCTCTCGCTGCGCGACCTGCGCGGCTTCCGGCCCGCCGAGGTCACCACGGTGCACGAGTGCACGGGCAACGGTCGTAGCTTCTTCGCCAGCCAGCAGGGCGAGAGCGTCAGCGGCACCGCCTGGACCCTGGGCGCGGTCGGCACGGTGACCTGGCAGGGCGTGCGGCTCGCCGACGTCCTGCGCGCCCTCGGCGTGAGTCGCGACGCGGTGTCGATCCAGGCGACCGGACTGGACCCGAGCTACGCCACGGGCGGGGTCGACTACGGACCGGTGCGGCGCCCGTTCCCCATCACGAAGGCGTACGACGACGCGCTGCTCGCCTGGGGCATGAACGGCCAGCCGCTGCTGCCCGACCACGGCTACCCGCTCCGGCTGGTCCTGCCGGGCTGGGTCGGGATCGCCAGCATCAAGTGGCTGGGCTCGCTCGAGGTCTCCAGCACCGAGCTGACCTCGCCGTGGAACACCAAGTGGTACCGGCTGACCGGTGGCTCGTACCCCGCGGACGCGCCGCCGCTGAGCGTCAACCCGGTCCGGTCGGCGTGGGAGCTGCCGCTCGGGGCGCAGCTGGCCCGCCGGCACCGGATCGAGCTCACCGGCCGGTCGTGGAGCGGGGCCGGGCCGATCAAGCGGGTCGAGGTCAGCCTCGACGGCGGTGCGACCTGGCGGACCGCCAAGCTGGCCGACCGTGGGCGTCGAGGTGCGGGCTGGTCGCGATGGTCGGTCGTCTGGAAGCACCCGGCCGCCGGGGAGCACACCCTGCTCGCCCGTGCCACCGACGTGCGCGGTCGCACCCAGCCGGACGTGACGCCGTACAACAGCAACGGGTACTTCTTCGACGCGGTCGTCCGGCACCCGGTCACCGTCGTCTGACCCACCGATCGCCGAGTGAGCAGAAACAGCGGGCCGAGTCAGCACCAGTAGTGCTGACTCGGCCCGCTGCTTCTGCTGACTCGCGGCTAAGCGTCCAGGTCCTTCTCGACGAGGGCGGCGATGGTGTCCACGTCGGCCTCGCTGTCGCCGGAGACCTCGACCGTGTCGCCCTTGCCGGCGCCCAGGGTCATGATCAGCAGGGCGGAGCTGGCATCGACGGCCTCGTCACCGGGGATGCCGATCAGCACCTCCGAGTCGAGCTCGCCGGCGGCCTCCGAGATGATCGCGGCGGGTCGGGCGTGAAGGCCGACGGCGGAGCCGACGACGACGGACTTGGTGGGCATGGCTTCTCCTTCTTGGGGGCTGGGTGGAGCTGGGGCGATCGCTCAGGCGGACACGGTGGCGGGGTTCCTGCCGATGGACTTCAGGGCGATGACTGCGGCGGCGCCCACGAGGACCCCCGCCGCGAGGGAGACGACGAACCAGATCACGTTGTCGACCGCGAAGAGCACGAAGATCCCGCCGTGCGGGGCCCGGACGCTGACGTCGAGGGCCATGGACAGGCCGCCGGTGACGGCGCTGCCGAGCATGATCCCCGGGATCACCCGCAGCGGGTCGGCGGCCGCGAAGGGGATGGCGCCCTCGGTGATGAACGAGGCGCCGAGCAGCCACCCGGCCTTGCCGTTCTCCCGCTCGGGCACGCTGAACATCCCGGGTCGTACGACGGTCGCGAGCGCCAGGGCGATCGGCGGGACCATGCCCGCGAGCATGACCGCGGCCATGATCTTCAGCTCGGGGGCATCGGAGGCGAGCGCCGCCCCGCCCACGCCGGCGGCCGCGAAGCTGTACGCGACCTTGTTGAGCGGGCCGCCCATGTCGAAGGCCATCATCAGCCCGAGTACGACGCCCAGCAGGATGGCGTAGCTGCCGCTCATGTCATTGAGGGCGTCGTTGAGCTGGTCCATCAGCCAGCCGATCGGCCTGCCGAGCACCACGATCATCAGCAGGCCGGCGATGATCGACGTGAACAGCGGGATGACCAGCACCGGCATCAGGCCGCGCGCCCAGGAGGGCACCTGCCACCCGGCGATCCAGTGCGCGATCAGACCGGCGAGCACGCCGCCGGCGATCGCGCCGAGGAAGCCCGTGGCCGCAGCGGCCGTGTTGCCGGTGATGCCGTCGCCGTTCTGGACGTTGAAGATGTTGGTCGCGAGGCCACCCATGATGAAGCCGGGGGCGATGCCCGGCCGGTCGGCGATGGCGTAGGCGATGTAGCCGGCCAGGGCCGGGACGAAGAACATGAACGCGGTCTTGCCAATGACGAAGAAGAGCGCGCCGAGGTAGGCCATCAGCCCGGAACCGAAGAGGGCGTGCTCGAGGCCGAGCTCATCGACGTCCGGGAGGTCGAAGATCGTGCTGTCGACCATGATCTGGCCGTACCTGTTCTTGTCGGCGACCTCGTAGCCGGCGAGCAGGAAGCCGAGCGCGATCAGCAGACCGCCGGCGGCGACGAACGGGATCATGTACGACACGCCGGTCATCAGCACCCGACGGGTGCGCCCGCCCCAGGTCTCACCTGCGCCGGTCGACGACGTGCTGTCGTCACCACCGGACGAGGAGCCCTCGACGCGGGGCGCGTTCGGGTCACCGGCGTAGCGCAGCGCCTCGGCGATCATCACGTCGCCCTCGTCGATCGGGCGCTTGACGCCGGAGGAGACGACCGGCTTGCCGGCGAACCGGTGCCGGTCCCGAACGCCGACGTCGACCGCGAAGATGACGGCGTCGGCCGCCGCGATGGTCTCGGGGGCCAGCGGCTTCGCGCCGGCCGAGCCCTGGGTCTCGACGGCGATCTCGACCCCCGCCTTGGCGGCGGCGGCCTCGAGGGCCTCGGCGGCCATGTAGGTGTGCGCGATGCCGGTCGGACAGGCGGTGACGGCCACCAGGCGCCGGGTCTCGGCGGGCTGCTCGGACTTCTCGGGAGCAGCTGCGGACGCGGCCGGTGCGGCCGGAGCGGTCGGCTTGGGTGCCGGCGCCGGGCCGAGCACGATCTCGATCTGCTCGACGACGTCCTCGGGCGTCTCGGCCGCACGCAGCGAGTCGGTGAAGGCCGGCTTGACGAGGGCGCGCGCGAGCTTGGTCAGCAGCTGGAGGTGGGTGGCGTCGCCGCCGGCCGGTGCGGTGATCAGGAACGCCAGGTCGGCCGGGCCGTCCTTGGCGCCGAAGTCGACGGGCGGGTCGAGCCGCGCGAACGCCAGCGTGGCCTCTGCCACCCCAGCGGTGCGGCAGTGCGGGATCGCGATGCCGCCCGGGAGACCGGTCGGCGAAGTCGTCTCGCGGGCGAGGGCGTCCGCCACGATCTGGTCGACGTCCGTGGCTCGGCCGGCGTCCGAGACGACGCCGGCGAGGGCGCGGATGACGTCGTGCTTGTCGGACCCGAGGTTCGCGTCGAGGCGGACCAGGGCCGTGGTGATCAGGTCGGACATTCAGTCTCCCTGGGTGGGCCGCAGGTCGCGGACCGAGACGAGCTCGGGCCGGACCTCGGTGGGGTGCGGGATGGTGGTGCCGGGTAGTCCGGCGGCCGCGCTGCCGTAGGCGACGGCGAGCGCGAGTCGTTGCGCTGGTGCTCTGTTCTCGATGTCACCGAGGAGGTACCCGAAGAGGCTGGAGTCCCCCGCTCCGACCGTGCTGACGACCTCGGTCGGCGGGGGCGTGGCGTGCCAGGCGCCGTCGGCCGTGACCAGGACGGCGCCGTTGGCCCCGAGGGTGGCCAGCACCGTCTCGACGCCCCGGTCGATGAGCGAGTACGCCGCCTTCGCCGCCGCCTCCGGGTCGGACTCGAGGACGTCGGGGTCGCCGCCGGTGAAGGAGGCGAGCTCCTCGCCGTTGGGCTTCATCAGGTGCGGCGGCGCGTCGGCCAGCCGCTCGACCAGTGCCCGCAGCGGCTCGTCGCTGGTGTCGACGGCGATCCGGGCGCCGGTGTCGCGCAGGGCGCCGACCAGCTCGGCGTACCACTCGACCGGCGCGCCGGGCGGCAGCGAGCCGGCGAGCACGATCCAGTCGGCCGAGGCGGCCCGTCGGCGCAGCGACTCCGCCAGTCCACGGAGTACCAGCGGGGTCACCGTCGGACCCGGGCTGTTGAGCTTGGTGGTGGTGCCGTCCGGCTCGCTGATGGTGATGTTCACCCGGAGCGTGCCGTCGTTCGGGACCGGGCGGCAGTCGATGCCCGCGGCGAGCAGCTCCAGGACGTAGGGATCGTCCTTCGCCGCGGGGAGCACGGCGATCGAGGGGATGCCGGCGGCGACCGAGGCGCGGGAGATGTTCACCCCCTTGCCGCCCGCCTGGGACAGCACCGACTCGGCGCGCTGCACGGCACCGCGCTCGAGCGGGCCGCCGAGGGTCACCGTCCGGTCGTGGCTGGGGTTGGGCGTGAGCGTGATGATCATGCGGTTCGGACCTCCATTCCGGAGGCGGCGAAGGCCGCCTTGTCCGCGGGGTCGATCCCCGTGTCGGTGACCAGGACGTCGACCTCGGCGAGCGAGGCGAACCGGACCGGGGACTCGATCCCCACCTTGCTCGCGTCCGCGAGGACCACGACCTGGCGGGCGCTGTGGACCATGGCCCGCTTGACGGCCGCCTCCTCGTGGTCGGGGGTGGAGAGACCGTGCTCGACCGAGACGCCGTTGCTGCCGAGGAACACCACGTCCGCGCGGAGCAGGGACAGGGCGGCGACGGTGTCGGCCCCGACGGCGGCCTGGGTCGTCGGCCGGACCCGGCCGGGGAGCAGGTGCAGGTCGACCTGGGGGTTGCCGGCGAGCCGCGCGGCCACCGGCACGGCGTGGGTGAGCACCACCAGGCGGTGGTCGCGGGGGAGCAGGCTGGCCAGCCGGTTGGTGGTGGTGCCGGCGTCCAGCAGGACCGTGGATCCGGCCGGCGGGAGCAGCTCGAGCGCCGCGCGGGCGATCCGCTCCTTCTGTGGCGTGTTGGCCTGGTCGCGCTCGAGCAGGCCCGACTCGATGACCGCGAGGCTGTCGGAGGGGACCGCGCCGCCGTGCACCCGCCGGACCAGCCCCATCCGTTCCAGGGCGGAGAGATCGCGCCGTACCGTCTCGGTGGTGACGTCGTAGCGCTCGGCGAGTACGTTGACCGACAGGCGCCCGTGCTCGGCCACCAGCTGAGCCATCGCCTGCTGGCGTTCTTCGGCGTACATCGCCCGCCACCCTCCCTGTTCCCTGCTCGAATCTGTGTATCTGTTGTTTTAGCCCCGTTTGTGTTGACTGTCAAGGTCGCCGGGCGTTTACTTGTGAGCATGGTCACCGGTTCTCCCGCAGTCCCCTCCGTCGTTCTGACGGGCACCCCCGTCGTCCCGGGTGCGGCGTACGGCCCCGCCCTGCTGGCCCGCGCCGAGATCTCGCCGGCCGCCGTCGAGGCCTTCGGCAGCGGCGGGTACGCCGACGACGAGGCCGCCCTCGCGGCGTACGACGCCGCCGTCGCGGCCGTCGCCGACGGCTTCGCCCGCAAGGCCGAGAAGGCCTCCGGCGCGGCCGCCGAGGTGCTCACCGCCAGTGCCGGTCTCGCCAAGGACAAGGGCCTGCGCGGCGCGGTGCGCAAGCACCTGCGCGCCGGCGACGACCTGCTGGCGTCGCTGCACGCCGGGGTCGAGCAGTTCGTCGGCATCTTCACCGGCATGGGCGGGCTGATGGCCGAGCGGGTCACGGACCTGCGCGACATCGAGCGGCGCGTCACCGCGCACCTGGTGGGGGAGCCCGAGCCCGGCGTACCCACGCCCGAGCTGCCGTCGGTGCTGGTCGCCGAGGACCTCGCGCCGTCCGACACCGCGGGCCTGGATCCCGCGCTCGTCGTGGCGCTGGTGACCGAGCGCGGCGGGCCGACCAGCCACACCGCGATCATCGCCCGCCAGCTCGGCATCCCCTGCGTGGTGGGCGTGGGCGGGGCGATGGGGCTGGCCGGCGGTACCCCGCTCCTGGTGGACGGCACCGCGGGCACGGTCGAGAGCGACCCCGACGCCGCCGAGGCCGAGCGCAAGGTCGCCGCCGACCGCGAGAGCCGGGCCGCCCTGGCCGCGTGGGAGGGACCGGGCCGCACGGCCGACGGCACCGCCGTCAAGATCCTGGCCAACGTCGCCGACGGCGAGTCCTCCTCGCAGGCCGCCGGGGCGCCGGTCGAGGGCGTCGGGCTGTTCCGCACCGAGCTGTGCTTCCTCAACCGCAAGGACGAGCCGTCGGTCGAGGAGCAGGCCCAGATCTACGCCGAGGTGCTGCGTCCGTTCCACGGCAGGTACGTCGTGGTCCGCACGTTGGACGCCGGATCCGACAAGCCGGTCGCGTTCGCGACCCACGAGGGCGAGGAGAACCCCGCCCTCGGTGTGCGCGGGCTGCGGCTCTCCTTCGACAACCCCGCGCTGCTGGAGCGCCAGCTCGACGGCATCGCCGCGGCCGCGAAGTCCACCGACACCGAGACCTGGGTGATGGCGCCGATGGTGGCGACCGTGGCCGAAGCACGGGCGTTCTCCGCGCAGGTCCGCAGCCGGGGCCTGAAGGCCGGCGTGATGGTCGAGGTGCCCTCGGCGGCGCTGCTCGCGCACCGGATGCTCGAGGCGGTCGACTTCCTCTCGATCGGCACCAACGACCTGACCCAGTACGCCATGGCCGCGGACCGGATGGCGACCGACCTGGCGCACCTCACCGACCCGTGGCAGCCGGCCGTCCTCCAGCTGATCGCCATCACCGCCCACGCCGGGCAGCAGGCCGGCAAGCCGGTCGGGGTCTGCGGGGAGGCGGCTGCCGACCCGCTGCTCGCGTGCGCGCTCGTCGGCATGGGCGTCACGTCGCTGTCGATGGCCGCCGCCGCCGTACGCCCCGTCGGCGCGCGGCTCGCCTCGGTCACGATGGATGTCTGCGAGGAGGCCGCCGAGGCGGCGCTGTCCGCCGCCGACCCGATGGCCGGGCGCGCGGCGGTGCTCGGGGTGCTGGAGCGGGCCTGAGGCCTTCGCACGCAGCGGACGTCATCCGGACGGAGCCGTAGGTGGCTCCATCCGGATGACGTCCGGCACGCGGGTCAGGTCAGAGCCGCAGCCAGGCCAGCACGGCGCGGACCCGGCGGTGGTCGTCGGTGTCGAGCGGGAGGTCGAGCTTGGTGAAGATGCCGTTGATGTGCTTGGCGACGGCCTTCTCGGTGACCACGAGCTCGGTGGCGATGGCGGTGTTGGACCGGCCCTCGGCCATCAGCGCGATCACCTCGCGCTCGCGCGGGCTGAGCCGGTCGACGGGCTCCTCGCGGCGGCGGGCCATGATCGTGGCCACGACCTCGGGGTCGAGGACGGTGCCGCCGGCGAGCACGCGTCGTACGCCCTCCACGAACTCCTCGACGTCGGCGACCCGGTCCTTCAGCAGGTAGCCGACCGCGCCCTCGCCGCTGGCGAGCAGCTCCCGGGCGTAGAGGTGCTCGACGTACTGCGAGAGCACCATGACGGGGAACGCCGGCCGCTCCGTGCGTACACCGATCGCTGCACGCAGGCCCTCGTCGGTGTGCGTCGGTGGCATCCGGACGTCGAGCACCGCCCCCTCCGCCTCCGGGAGCCGGAGCGCGGTCTCGAGGTCGCCGGCGTTGTCGACCGCCGCGACGATCGTGAACCCGTTGCCCTCCAGGAGCTGGATCAGGCCGGCCCGGAGGAGGGCGTGGTCTTCGGCGAGGACAAGCCGCACGGGACCTCCAGGGTGACGATGGTCGGCCCGCCGGTCGGGCTCGAGACCATCATCGTGCCGTCGAAGGCTCCCAGACGCCGCATGACACCCCGCATCCCGGTCCCGGCGGCGGAATCGGCGCCCCCGCGCCCGTCGTCGCCGACCTCCGCGCGGAGCATTCCGTCGCGGTGGGAGACCCGGATCCACGCGTGCTGGGCCTGTGCGTGCTTGCCGATGTTGGCCATGCACTCGGCCACCGCGAAGTAGACGGCCGACTCCACCGGGGCGGGCGGGCGGCCGGGGAGCGACGCGCTCACGTCCACCGGGACGGCCATGTCCAGCGCGAGCGCCTCGACGGCGCCGGCGAGGCCGCGGTCGGCCAGCACCGGCGGGTGGATGCCGCGCACGACGGAGCGCAGCTCGCCCAGCGCGGCGGTCGTGGTCGCCCGCGCGTCGCTGACCATCTTGCGCGCGGCCTCGGGGTCGCGGGCGAACATCGAGTCCGCCATCCCGAGGCTCATCGACAGCGCGACGAGGCGCGCCTGGGCGCCGTCGTGCAGGTCGCGCTCGAGTCGGCGCAGCTCGGCGGCGGAGTGGTCGACCAGGTCCGCACGGGTCTCGGTGAGCTGCTGGACCCGCTGCTCGAGCCGCTCGGTGGTGCCGGGGGAGAGGAGAGCCCGGTCCAGGGCACTGCGCAGCCGCATCAGCGGCGCCGCGGCGTACCACCACACCCACCAGGTCACCACGCCGATCAGCAGCACGACGACGAGCAGCGAGATCGCGAAGCCGACCGTCATCATCATCAGCATCCAGCCCAGGTCGCGCCAGGTCATCGGGTCCAGTGCGATGGCCCGCAGCCGCTCGACCGGGCCCAGCCCGCGCAGCGGTGCGTACGGCGCGGGCAGCGGGTGACCGAGCACCCGTCCGGCCATCCGGCGGTGGGCGTTCGCGAGGGCGCGGGTGGCCGGCACCGCGGCGGTGAGGAGCAGGGCGCCGACCCAGACGATCATCAGCACACCGCCGACGACCCAGAGCACGAACAGCAGCACGACCGGCACGAACGCCAGCACCTGGAGCCCGGCGTACCCCGTCATCAGCAGTCGGCTCGGCGGCCGGAGATCGAGGGCAGGGGGAGTCGCGTTCACCCCCTCATCCTCGCGGAAACAGCGGGTGCGGCGCGGTGGTGCTGGCACCACCCCGGGTCCGGGTCCGCACGCCCCTGTCGGACGGTCCGCCGATCACGAGGCTGGGAGCCATGACGAATCCCCTCACCTCAGTACCCATCCGGGCCGCCCGCTGGAGCGCCGCCCACCCCTGGCGGGCCGTGCTCGGCTGGCTCGTCCTGGTCGTCGTCGCGGTCGGCCTCGCCGCCGCGGTTCCCACCCAGGAGACGACTGATGCGGACTACCGGCTCGGCGAGTCCGGTCGCGCCGATCAGCTGATCGCGGACGCCGGCCTCGAGGAGCCGTCGTCCGAGATGGTCCTCATCACCGGCGACGCCGCCGCCGCCGACGCGGCGGCGGCCGACCTGGTCACCGCCATGACGGCCGCCGACGGCGTCGACGAGGTCGCCGAACCGCAGTGGAGCCCGGACCGCTCCGCGCTGCTGATCGCGGTCCGGCTGGCCGAGGACGGCGCGGACGACCCGGACGACGCGGAGACAGTCGCGCCACTGCGCGCGGTCACCGACGAGGTCGCGGCCAACCATCCCGACGTGTCGGTCCGCCAGACGGGCGACCTGTCCCTCGACGTGGCGATCGACGAACGGGTGGCCGACGACCTGGCATCGGCCGAGGTGATCAGCCTCCCGGTCACGCTGCTGCTGATGCTCGTCGCGTTCGGCGCACTGATCGCCGCCGGGCTCCCGGTGCTGCTCGCCGCGACCAGCGTGGCCGCCACGATCGGCATCAGCGCGCCGCTCTCGCACCTGGTGCACGCGGACTCCACCGTCACCAGCATGATCGTGCTGATCGGCATGGCCGTCGGCGTCGACTACTCGCTGTTCTACCTCAAGCGCGAGCGTGAGGAGCGGGCCAAGGGCCACAGCACGCTCGACGCCGTGGAGATCGCGGCGCAGACCTCCGGGCACTCGATCCTGGTCTCCGGCGGCGCCGTGATCGCCTCGATGGCGGGCCTGTTCCTGATGGGCGACACGACCTTCAACTCGCTGGCCGTCGGCTCCATCCTCGTCGTCGCCATCGCCGTCCTCGGCTCGATCACGGTGCTTCCCGCGCTGCTCGCCGGCCTCGGCCGCTGGGTGGACCGGCCCCGGGTGCCGCTGCTGTGGCGCCTCAACTCCCGCATCGGACGCGGTGGCATCAGCCGCCGGCTGCTCGCGCCGGTCGTCCGCCACCCGAAGGTCGCCCTGCTGCTGGCCGGCACGATCGTCGTGGCGCTCGCCCTGCCCGCCCTCGGGATGAAGACCCACTCCGCCAACCTCGAGACGCTCCCGGCGTCCATCCCTGAGGTGCAGACCATGCGTGAGGTCTCTGCAGCGTTCCCGTCCGAGGGCTCGGTGGCCGACGTGGTGGTCCACGCCGACGCCGAGCAGCAGGACGACGTCGTGGCCGCGCTCGAGCAGCTCGACCGCGACGCCGCCGCTACCGGCTCGTTCGTGAGCACCGGTGCGCCGGTCCTGACCTCGGACGACGGTCGGACGTCGGTGCTGGAGATCTCGATGCCCTACGAGGAGTCCGACGAGCGGGTCGACGACGCGCTGCGCCAGCTGCGCGAGGAGCTGCTCCCGATCGCCGGCCTTCCGACCGGCTCCGAGCACGCCGTGGGCGGTGGCCCGGCGGAGTCGTTGGACTTCGTCGAGCGCCAGCAGCAGCGGCTGCCGCTGATCATCGGGTTCGTGCTGCTGCTGACGCTGGTGATCATGGCCGCGACGTTCCGCAGCCTGCCGGTCGCGCTGGTCTCCACCGTGCTCAACCTCGGTTCGGTCGGGGTCGCCTTCGGGCTGATGACCCTGGTCTTCCAGCACGGGTGGTTCGAGTCGCTGCTGGGCTTCGAGAGCTCCGGCTTCGTCATCGACTGGCTGCCGCTGTTCGTCCTGGTGGTGCTGGTCGGGCTCTCCATGGACTACCACGTGTTCGTCGTCAGCCGGATCCGGGAGTACGTCGATCAGGGCCTCCCGACCCGGCTCGCGGTCCAGCGGGGGGTCGCCGACACCGCGGGCGTGGTGACCAGCGCCGCCGCCGTGATGGTCTCGGTGTTCGCGATCTTCGCGACCCTGTCCATGCTGGAGATGAAGATGATGGGCGTCGGGCTCTCCGCCGCGATCCTGCTCGACGCGACCCTGGTCCGGCTGGTGCTGCTTCCCGCCGCGCTGGTGCTGCTGGGGGAGCGCGCCTGGTGGCCGACCCGTCCGGTCGCTCCGCGGGGCGAGCCGGTGGTGGGGACCGACCCGGCGTACGTCGACGCCCCAGGGTTTGCGGAGGCGCCGCATCGGTGACTAGTGCGGGCAGACCGTCCACAGGGGAACGGCCAGACGAAAGGAACCGCTATGGGCTACGGACTGGGGATCTTCCTCCTCGCCCTCGGCTTGATTCTCGCGTTCGCCGTCGGTGACTCCATCGGCAGTGTGGACCTCTACACAGCAGGCCTGATCCTGGCCGGCGTCGGCGTGCTCGCCCTCGTGCTGACGGTCGCCTCGACCATGGGTCGTCGCCGCACGGGCACCGTCGCCACGACGACCCACCCCGACGGCTCGCAGACCGTCCAGGAGCGGCGTTCGACCCACGCCGACCCCGGCGGCATCTGAGCAGTCCCGCGACCTGCCGTCCATCCCGCGAGGGATGGGCGGCAGCTCTGCATTTGGGGCCTGTGCGGTCGCGCGATAGCCTTGATCGGTTGTCCGTCACGGGCAGCCGCACCATCACACCATCGCCGTACAACGGCCGCGGATCCAGAGTGCCCGGGTGAACAGGCCCCGGCGCGCCGCGCAGCGAACCAGAGAGGGAGCCCGCATGTCTATCGGCACCGACGCGGAGACCAAGAAGAAGATCATCGCCGAGTACGCCACGACCGAGGGCGACACTGGTTCGCCCGAGGTGCAGATCGCGCTGCTCAGCTTCCGGATCAGCCACCTGACCGAGCACCTGAAGACGCACAAGCACGACCACCACAGCCGGCGTGGCCTGCTGCTGCTGGTCGGACAGCGTCGTCGGCTGCTGAACTACCTGCAGAAGACCGAGATCGCGCGCTACCGCTCGATCGTCGAGCGCCTCGGCCTGCGCCGCTGACGCACCGTGAAGGGCCCGCCTCGGTGGGCCCTTCACGCTTTACTGGCCCGGCCCCGTGGCTGCGCTAGATTTCCAACTGAACACCCCACCACAGGAGCGACCCGCCCGTTCTGGCTCGGTCCTCGGTAGTGGCTCTCAGGACGCCGACGTGGTCGGCTCCGTGCTGCGGGCCTCGATCGAAGACCGGCCTTCGCTTATCAAGCGGGACGCCGTGGATCGCTCCGCGAGCAAGACAAGGACGAATCCTTGACCGATCCCGTCATCCACGCCGTCGAGACTGTTCTCGACAACGGCAAGTTCGGCACCCGCACCGTCAAGTTCGAGACCGGGCTGCTGGCCCGTCAGGCCGCGGGTTCCGTCACCGCGTACCTCGACGACGACACGATGCTGCTCTCGGCGACCACCGCAGGCAAGCACCCGAAGGACCACTTCGACTTCTTCCCCCTGACGATCGACGTCGAGGAGCGGATGTACGCCGCGGGCAAGATCCCCGGCTCGTTCTTCCGCTCCGAGGGTCGCCCCGGCGAGGACGCGATCCTCACCTGCCGTCTGATCGACCGCCCGCTGCGCCCGACCTTCAAGAAGGGTCTGCGCAACGAGGTCCAGGTCGTCATCACCGTCCTGGCGCTCAACCCCGACGCGCCGTACGACGTGCTGGCGATCAACGCCGCGTCGCTGTCGACGCAGCTCTCCGGCCTGCCGTTCTCCGGCCCGGTCGGCGGCGTCCGCGTCGCGCTGATCGAGGGCCAGTGGGTCGCCTTCCCGTCCCACAGCCAGCTCGAGGACGCCGTGTTCGACATGGTCGTCGCGGGCCGCGTCACCGACACCGGCGACGTCGCGATCATGATGGTCGAGGCCGAGGCCACCGAGCAGGCCTTCACCCTCGTCCAGGGCGGCGTCCAGGCGCCGACCGAGGAGATCGTGGCCGGCGGCCTCGACGCCGCCAAGCCGTTCATCAAGCAGCTCGTCGAGGCGCAGCAGCAGCTCGCCGGCGTCGCCGCCAAGCCGATCCAGGACTTCCCGGTCTTCCTCGACTACGAGGACGACGTCTTCGAGGCCGTCGAGGCCGCCACGAAGGCCGACCTGGCCGTCGCGATGACCATCGCGGACAAGCTGGAGCGCGAGGCCAAGACCGACGAGCTCAAGGCCGCTCTGCTGGAGAAGCTCACCGGCCAGTTCGAGGGTCGCGAGAAGGAGATCGGCGCGGCGTTCCGCTCGGTCAGCAAGCAGGTCATGCGCGAGCGCGTGCTGCGCGACAACATCCGCATGGACGGTCGCGGCCTCGCCGACATCCGCCCGCTGCACGCCGAGGTCGACGTGATCCCGCGCGTCCACGGCTCGGCGCTGTTCGAGCGCGGCGAGACCCAGATCCTGGGTGTCACCACGCTCGACATGCTGAAGATGGAGCAGCAGCTCGACACGCTGTCGCCGGAGAAGCACCGCCGCTACATGCACAAGTACGTCTTCCCGCCGTTCTCCACCGGTGAGACCGGCCGCGTCGGCTCGCCGAAGCGCCGCGAGGTCGGCCACGGTGCGCTCGCGCGCCGCGCCCTGCTGCCGGTGCTGCCGACGCGCGAGGAGTTCCCCTACTCCATCCGCCAGCTCTCCGAGGCCATGGGCTCCAACGGCTCGACCTCGATGGGCTCGGTCTGCGCCTCGACGATGTCGCTGCTGCAGGCCGGTGTGCCGCTGAAGGCATCGGTCGCGGGCATCGCGATGGGCCTCATCTCCGGCGAGGTCGACGGGCAGACGTCGTACGTCGCGCTCACCGACATCCTCGGGGCCGAGGACGCGTTCGGCGACATGGACTTCAAGGTCGCCGGCACCCGCCAGTTCATCACGGCCCTCCAGCTCGACACCAAGCTCGACGGCCTCCCGGCCGAGGTCCTGGCTGCCGCGCTGAACCAGGCCAAGGATGCTCGTCTCGCGATCCTCGACGTGATGGCCGAGGCCATCGACGCGCCCGAGGAGATGGCGTCGACCGCGCCGCGGATCATCACCGTGAAGATCCCCGTCGACAAGATCGGCGAGGTCATCGGTCCGAAGGGCAAGGTGATCAACCAGATCCAGGACGACACCGGCGCGTCGATCTCGATCGAGGACGACGGCACCATCTACATCGGTGCCACCAACGGCGAGGCGGCCGACGCCGCCCGCGCCGCCGTCAACGCGATCGCCAACCCGACGATGCCCGAGGTCGGCGAGCGCTACCTCGGCACCGTCGTGAAGACGACGAACTTCGGCGCCTTCGTCTCGCTGATGCCCGGCAAGGACGGCCTGCTGCACATCAGCAAGCTCCGCCCGCTCGCCGGCGGCAAGCGCGTCGACGCCGTCGAGGACGTCCTCTCCGTGGGCCAGAAGATCCAGGTCCAGATCGGCGAGATCGACGACCGCGGCAAGCTGTCGCTGGTCCCGGTCGTCGAGGAGACCGAGGGCACCGAGGGCACCGACGAGGCTGCCTCCGAGGAGGCCTGACCTCCACGTGGCACCCCGCACCGAGCCGACCGGCCAGCAGTCCTCTGCTGGCCGGTCGGCCCGTTCTCCCCAGCGTCCGGTCCCGAAGCCGACCCAGAAGGTCGGCTCGACCAGGACGCTCCAGACCGTCCGCGACGCCGACGGGCAGGTGACATCGCTGGTACGTCGTACCGTCCTGCCGGGCGGGCTGCGCGTGATCAGCGAGCACCTGGCCGGTGCCCGCTCGGTCGCCATCGGCGTCTGGGTCGGCGTCGGCTCGCGCGACGAGTCGGCGACCCTGCACGGCTGCTCGCACTTCCTGGAGCACCTGCTGTTCAAGGGCACCGCCGAGCGCTCCGCGCTCGACATCTCCATCGCCCTCGACGCGGTCGGCGGGGAGTTCAACGCCTTCACCGCCAAGGAGTACACCTGCTTCCACGCGCGGGTCCTCGACGAGGACCTGCCGCTGGCCGTCGACGTGCTCGGCGACATGATCACCGGCTCGTCGATCGCCGACGAGGACGTCGAGGCCGAGCGCGACGTGATCCTCGACGAGCTCGCGATGCACGACGACGACCCCGACGACGTCGTGCACAACCTCTTCGCTGAGCAGGCCTGGGGCCGCAACTCAGCCCTCGGGAGGGACATCGGCGGCACCGAGGACTCGATCAGGGCACTGACCCGCGCCCAGATCCTGCGTTTCTACCGCAAGCACTACCGGCCGGCGAACCTGGTCGTCTCGGTCGCCGGCAACGTCGACCACACCGCGCTGGTGCGCCAGGTTCGCAAGGCCTTCGGGCGCCACGACTTCCTGGCCGGTGACGAGACCCCCGCGCCCCCGCGTCCGGCCGCGAAGACCGTCCGGGTACACCCCGGCACGGTCGAGGCGACCCGCCCCTTCGAGCAGGTCAACGTCGTGCTCGGGATGATGGGCCTCACCCGAAACGACGAGCGCCGCTTCGCGCTCGGCGTGCTGAACACCGCCCTCGGCGGCGGCACCTCCAGCCGGCTGTTCCAGGAGGTGCGCGAGCGCCGCGGCCTGGCGTACTCGGTCTTCTCCTTCGCGAGCAGCCATGCCGACTCCGGCCTGGTCGGGGTGTCGGTCGGCTGCCTGCCCAGCAAGCTCGACGACGTGCTCGAGGTGATCCGCGGCGAGCTGGCGAAGGTCGCCGCCGAGGGCATCTCCGCCGACGAGCTCGCCCGCGGCAAGGGTCAGCTCCGGGGCGGCCTGGTGCTCGGTCTGGAGGACTCCGCGTCCCGGATGTCGCGGATCGGCAAGGCCGAGCTGGTGTACGACGAGCTGCTCAGCATCGACGAGGTGCTGGCCCGCATCGAGGCGGTCACCCTCGACGACGTCCGCTCGATCGCGGCCCAGGTGTTCGGCCAGCCCGAGATCCTCGCGGTGGTCGGCCCCGCCTGATCGGCCGCACAGTGGGTGCGGCGGGCGGCCCTACTCGAAGTCCTCGGCCTCGTCCTCGATCTCCTCGAGGAGGTCCTGGGCCCGGGCGGCCTGGGCGGCGAGGGCCAGCGACTGCGCCGACTTGCCGCTGGTCGAGCCGGGCGCCGTAGCGGGGGCCTCCGGGGCGGGCGCCGTCGAGGGGTCCACGATCGGTGCGGTCTCGGCGGCGGCGACCAGCTGCCGGACCTTGGCCCCCACGTCCAGGGCCGCCTGGCGCAGGTCGTCCAGGGAGCCGGCGTCCATCGTCTTGAAGTAGTGATGCTCCTTGAGCCTCGCCGGGTCGTCCTTCGCCGGTCCGTTCTTCTCCGCCACGTGGTGTGCCGCCAGGGTGCGCAGGGTCTCCACGTCGGCGTCCACGAGGAGCTTGGCGCCGTGGGCCTGGGTGATCAGGCCGCCCTCGGTGAGGTGGGGGATCGCATCGACCATCCGGTCGGCGTACTTGCCCATCTTGAACGCGGCGTACCAGTGGTCGACGCCGTGCTCGCCGTGTCCCTTGCCGTAGTGCTCGTAGTCCTTCAACACGTCGCCGAGGTTGTCGGTGAAGGCCTGGTACCACTCCTGGACCGGGATGATCGCCTTCACGTCGAAGCCGCGCTCGGTGCTGAGCTTCTTCTTGGTCTGCATGCCCATGACGGCGTGCACGGTCGCGCCGCCGGATCCGTAGACCTCGTTGGCGTACAGCTGGGCCATGGACAGCTCGCCGGACAGCCGGGAGACGAGCAGCTTGAGCTGCTCGGGGTCGGCGCCCTGCTTGCCCTGCGCGACGGCGTTGCGCAGCTCCGCGATCTGCAGGCGCATGTCCTTGACCTGCAGGAGCTTGTCCTCGTAGAGCTTGTTCGCGGCCCGCATCCTGAGCGCGCCCTGGAGGTAGTGCTGGTTCTCCTGCTGGTCCCACGCCGACTGCTCCAGCTGCTTCTCGGTGAGGTGCAGGTCCTTCTCGAGGTGGACCATCATGCCGACCAGGCGCTCCTCGAAGCCCTTGGCCCGGGACCGCGCCGTCGCCAACCGCGCCTGCTGCTCGGCCTGCTGCTTCGGGTCGCGGATGCCCGCGATCGTCTGCAGGACGTAGCCGTCCCAGTCGGCGTCGTCGGGCATGTAGCGGGCCACATGGACGAGGGCCCAGATGTCCTGCTCGCGGTCGCGGGCCGCGGCGTCGGCGGCGTCCGGCTGCTCGGGGTTCTCCGACTTGGTGGTGAACGACTTCTTGTCCTCGCTGTCGGTCTTCCCGTGGATGAAGTCCATCGCGTAGACGTTGAGGTCGAAGACCGTGCCGGGGTCGAAGGGGACGTCGAGGAGCTTGCGGAAGGCCTCGTTGTAGGCGCGTACCGCCAGCTCGCTGTTGACGCCGCCGGTCGAGACGTCGACGTCGGAGGTCACCGTGTCGGCGCCGACCGAGCCCTTGTAGTCGACCTGGTCCTTGCCGGGGAGTCCGCGCTGCATGGTGAGCCGGTCTCCGAGCTTGGTGTTGCCCTTCAGCTGCGCCGCCCGTTCCTTCAGCTGCCTGTTCACGCCGGCCTGGGCGAGCGGCTTCACCGCCTGGTGGACGGCGCCGCGGTACACGGTGAGCGCGGACATCAGCTGCAGTGACAGGCGCTCGTGCCACGCAGGCGTCTTGCCCTGCGGCCACTTGCCGAAGACGAGGCAGGACTTCGCGCGGAACCAGTCGGCCTCGAACGCGCCGAGCAGCACGTCACGGAGCGGTCCGTCGAAGCGGGTGTCGTGGACCATCCGGGCGACGTGCTTGTCGGAGCACGCGACCAGCTCGTCCAGCGTCGTCGGCGCGCTGTTGAACGAGGTCAGCTGGTCGGCGGCTCCGGTGAGGTTCGCGCGGTCCGGGATGTCGCCCACGGAACGGGCGGGGCCGCGGACGTACGGCGCCGCAGCCGCCCCCGTGCGTGGTGGGGCCTCGGGGACCTCCGTCCGGCGCAGAGGGCCGGCGGACGGAGCGACCTGGCGGCGCAGGTGCTCGCACCCCGGACCGTGCACGTGGGCGTCGGCGTCCGCACCGCGGAGCCGGGAGAGCGCGGAGTCGGCCACCCGGTCGGCGTCGGTCTCGGCACGGTCCTCGGCGTGACCGACGACCAGGCGACCGGCCGCGGCGAGTGGCACGGGTGCCGCTGGGGCTGCGGGCCTCGGCGCGGCCGACGCGACGGCAGCCCGGGGTTGCGCCTGCTCCGCGTGCTGGTGGCTGCTGCTCATGACCGCCTGCTCCATTCCGTGGGTGCTCGTGTCCGGGACGGCCGGTTCCGGTCGCGACGGTCTAACCAGGAAGGTCGGCGGGGGCGAACAGGTCGGCCTGGATGCGCGCGAAGGCGATGCTCAGTTCGTCGTACGACGCGCCACGGCAGGCCTGCGCCACCAGGACGTCGTAGTGGACGACCGCGTGGAAGACCATGGTCAGCGTCCAGGCGACCACCGCCGGGTCGAGCGGATCGATCGCCACGGCATGGACGTGTCGGAACACCACGGATGAGAACGTCTCGCCGAGCTCGAAACCGGTCGTCACCAGGTTGGTGTTCAGCAGGTGCAGGAGCCGCGCGACCACCGGCACCGTCTCCAGCGGCACGTCGTGGTCGAGCACCACCATGTACTGGAGCACGGCGGGGTCGTCGTGCCCGGGCAGGAAGAGGACGTGGACCGTCGGGTCCGCTCCGGCATCGCCGTCGCCGAGCGGGACCACGAGCTGCGCCGGGGCGTCGCCCACGGGCGCGAGCACCCAGCCGGGGATCTCGGCGGTGTGCAGCTCCTCGGCCAGCAGCTCGAGGAGCCGGTGGGCCGGGTCCTCCACGATCACAGGGCCTCGACCAGCGAGATCTTCTTCTCGATGAGCTCCTGACCCGAGTCGGACAGCGCCACCGGAGCGTCGACACCGATGGAGGACAGGAGCATGAAGCTGTCGTGCATCTCCTGCTGCGGGCCCGTCGCGAGCGATTCCTTGACCGGCACGCCGTGGTCGCTGAGCTCGACCGCCGCCGGCACGAGGTTGTAGTCGCCTCCGGCCGTGAGCGCGGCACGGAGGCGGCCGGCGAGATCGCCGATGTCCGACGCCTCGCGGGCCACCGTGTTGGCGTGCTGGATGGCCTCCTTGCGCGTCTTCTGACGAACCGTGGGCTCGGCCGCGCCGGGAAGGTCCTTCTTCGGGATCTCGGGGACGAGGGCGTCCTCCAACGGCTTGTTGGCCTTGAGGTCCTCGGAGATCTTGGCCCGCTTCTTGGCGTCCTTGACCTTGCCGACGATCTTGGCGATCGCCATGCCGCCACCGATGAGCGCTGCGGCGAGGCCGATGCCCCATCCGATCGGGTTGCTGGCCAGGACGAGGACGCCGGCCGCGATCCCGAGCACGCCGAGGGTGGTCTTCGCTGCTGCGATGGCCAGCTTGTACTTCTGCGCCTTCAGGATCATCGCCTTCCAGGTCTCACCGGCGGTGGACAGCATGTCGCGGCCCTTACCCTTCGAGAGCGCCCAGATCTTCTTGCCCGCCTTGTAGCCCTTCCAGAGCCCCTGCAGGGTGGAGATGGCGCCGGTCGCGATGCCGAGGCCACCGGCGGCAGTCCGGAGCCCGACGTCGCCCGCGGTCTTGCCGGCCTCGAGGGCGGCCTGCATCCCCATCTTGGCGGTGGCGTTGCCGCCGGCCGCGCTGACGACGAAGCCGGTCTCGACGCCGGCCTTCGCGACGCCGGCGAGGCCGAGGCCCCCGGCGATGCCCTGCGACTTGCCCTTGCGGACGCCCAGCGCCGTGGCGCCCTGGTCTCCGAACTCCTGACCCTCGTCGCGCAGGGTGCTGCCGGACATGCTGCCCATGATGCCGGAGTCACCGCCGGTGAGAGCACCGCTCATCTCGCCGGTCAAGCCGCTCGTGGCGCCCATGCCGGTCGCGAGGCCAGCGACCGTGGCGCCGGCGACCAGACCGAGACCCAGTCCACCCTTGACCCCCTCCTTGGTGGCCGAGGGGATAGCGCCGGACGGCCCGGCGTACGGCGTGTTCGCCTTCGTGGTGGCCGCGTCCGTCTTCTTCTGCGCGGCGGCCTTCTCCTCCTCGGGGGTCTTCTTCCAGAACTTCCAGTTCACCCGGCGGATCTGGTCGGACACGGCCACGCCGCGGGTGACCGCGGCCTGGGAACGGGCCGCCACCAGCCGGTGTGCACCTCCCGACGGCTGCAGGGTGTGGGCGAGCTCGTGGGCGAGGACCTTGTCGCCAGACGGGGTGCCGGGGGCGTACTGGCCCTTGCCGAAGAAGACGTCCTTGCCGGTGGTGAACGCCCGGGCGGAGACGGCGGTGTTGAGCTTGGCGGACGCGTCGTCGTTGTGGATCCGGACGCCGGAGAAGCTGGACCCGAAGGCCCCCTCCATGCGCCGACGCACCTCGGCGTCGAGCGGCTTGCCGGCGCCGCGGCGGCTCTCGATGGCCGAGCTGGTGCCGGAGTCGAGGGCGCCGCCCTCGTAGCCGACGACCGGACTGGCGCTGGGTGCGGGGGAGCGGCGGAGGTGGTCGCAGCCGGGGCCGTGCTGGTGGGCCTCGGGAGCGGCCACGGCGCCCGCGCCGACCTCGAGGCGGCGCAGGCGGGAGAGGGCGACGTCGGCCATCTGGTCGGCGTCGGCCTCGGCGCGGTCCTCGGCGTGCCCGACGAAGAGGCTGCCGATCGGGGCCGCCTCGGCGGCCGCGGGCAGCGGCACCGGTGCGGCGGGGACGGCGACGTCGGCCGCCGCCCGCTGGACCACGGGCGCGGGCGTGTCCGGCCGCGCGCTCTTGTCGCGCTCGAGGCTCATACCCCGCATTCTGAGGCACCGCGCGGTCCTGCGTGCGCCGAACGGCCAGAACGGTCCCGCCGGCCTAGCGCACGGGTGGGCGGCGACCGAGCTTGATGTGCTCGCGGCGTACGGCGTCGGCCACGTGCCGCATGCCGAGCGGGTGGCCCTGGGCGACCGCGGCGTACACCGCGGCGAGCACCATGTTGCGGATGTCACCGCCGGCCAGCTCGACGGAGTTGCTGAGCCAGTCGACGTCGACCGGGTCCTCCGGGTCGACGGCGATCCCGGCGAGGTGGTGGAGCCACAGCCGGTGCCGGGTCGGCTGGTCGGGGTCGGGGAAGGCGACCATGAAGTGCAGCCGGCGGGCGAACGCGGGGTCGAGGTTGCCGCGCAGGTTGCTGGCCAGCACGGTGATGCCGTCGAACTGCTCCATCCGCTGGAGCAGGTAGGCGATCTCCTGGTTGGCGTAGCGGTCCTTGGCGTCCTTGACCTCCGAGCGGGATCCGAACAGCGCGTCGGCCTCGTCGAAGAAGAGCACGGCATTGGTCGCCTCGGCCTCGAGGAAGACCTTCTCGAGGTTCTTCTCGGTCTCGCCGATGTACTTGTCGACGATGGTGGAGAGGTCGACCTGGTAGAGGTCCATGCCGAGCGAGTCGGCCACGACGTGCGCCGCGAGGGTCTTGCCGGTGCCGGGGGGCCCGGAGAAGAGGGCACAGATGCCGATCCCCTTGCCGCCCTTGCCGTGCAACGGACCCATCGCGACCACCTCGTCGCGGAACCGCGCCCAGTCCAGCATCCGGGTCACCTCGCCCAACGCGGCCGGCGGGAGGACGAGGTCGTCGAGGCTCACCGAGGATCCGGCGTTCGCACGCACCGACCGGCCCCGGCTGAGCTCGCGGGCGGAGTGGCGGATCCGGTCGGCAGAGATGCCCTCCTCGCCGTGCAGGGTGGCCGTGGTCGCGGCGTGCCGGCCGACGCTCACGATCTGCTCGGGGGAGAGCGGCATCCCGGTGATCTCGCGGCTGCCGGCCAGCTCGCCCAGCAGCGGCTCCCAGAGCGACTGGCGCTCCGCGACCGAGAGCCGGGGCGCCGGCACGGTCAGGGGGAGGTCCGCCGGCCAGGCGGGGTCCCAGGGCTCGCCGCTCACCGCGATGACGGGTACGACGGAGCGCGTGTAGGAGTCGGCCCGCGCCTTCTCGGCGTTGACCAGGACCAGCACGGTGCCGGACAGGCCGCACTCCACGAGCAGGTCCAGGACGACGTCGTGGACCTGGGCGGCCGCGTCGAGCCGGCCGAGGTCGGCGATCAGGCAGGACACGCCGAGCTGGTGGCACGCGGCCGTGGCCATGGCGGCTCCGGCCCCGCCGCCGGGGGCGTGCACCCAGACCAGGCGCTGCCCGGCGCGGAGCGCGGAGACGAGCAGGTCGGTGCCCTCGACGGCGACGGGGACGCCGTCGAGCAGCAGCCCCAGCACGGCCCGGGTCGGGACGTCGTCGCCCGCCAGGAAGCCCGAGACCCGTTCCGTCACCACGACCCGCCTGCTGAGCAGGACGTCGGTGCCGGCGACGCTCACCAGGCCGTAGCGGATCAGCGGGGAGCGTTCCCCGAAGTGGGTGCGGGCGGACCGGGCGTCGGCGGGCAGCCCGGCGAGCTCCAGAGCCACGGCGACGGTCGGTCGGCCCGGGTGGCCGTCGCCGGCGAGCAGGCCGAGCAGCAGGTGGCCGCTGACGCTCTGCTCGGCCGCGGCGGCGACCTCCAGCAGGTCGGTCTCGTGCTCACCGAGCCCGAACTGGTGCCGGATGGTCTTGAGCGCGGAGCCCAGCTCGGGGTCGACGCCGTCCGCGGCGACGGCGGCGAGCGCGGCCCGGGCGGTCGCCGCCTGCTCCCAGCCGGCATCGGCCCTGCGCTCGACGGCGCTCGTCAGTCGAACGGCGAGGGTCTCCACGGCGTCAGGATCGCACGTGTCGTCGGCCGTGTCCGGAGTACGGCGGCAGTGCGTCAGCCCAGCAGGACGAGGCGGACGACGCCGGCGCAGGCGCAGGCCCAGAGCACGCTGGTGAACGTGCCGATGATGAACCGCTCGGCCGCACCGGCCGACGATCCGCTGCGCAACTCGGGGTAGCGGCCCAGCCCCTTGACGGCCAGCGCGATGGCGAGGCCCTCGACCTGGCCGCTGACCAGGCTGGCGAAGACGGCGATCCGCTCCAGGGCGCCGATCCAGGCACCGCCGCGCAGCACGGAGCCGGCGGTGTGGATCGGCTGTTGGTCGCCGGTCGAAGGGTGGTCGTGGCGATCGACCCAGGCGAAGACGAGCGCGGTCAACGGCCCGCCACCGACGGCGGCGAGCGAGCCGGCGAGGACCACGAGCAGGGTGATGCCGCCGCGGCCCTCGACCAGGACCTCGGGGACGGCGCTCGCGGTGACGGTGGTGGCCGCGAGCAGTGCGACGGAGCAGGGGACCCAGACCGCGCGCCCGGCGGCCGTCCAGCCGACGGTGGCGGCGACGAGGGCCGCGCCGAGCAGGACGAGGACGACGAGTCCGGCGGTGTCGGTGCTCATCTGGTCTCCTGCTGCAGGGCGGCGGTGGCCAGGTGGGTGACGAGCTCGCGGGCGCGCCGGCCCTCGACGATGCCGGCCGCCTGGGCGCGCTGGCTGACCGCCGACTGGCTGATGCCGAGGGTGCGGGCGGTCTCGTCGTACGACAGCCCCGTGTCGACGAGGTCGGCGACCTCCCACCCGCGGGCGGTGCGGCGGGCCAGTACGGCGGCCCACAGCCACAGCGCGGACTCCAGCTGTCGGGCCGCGGGGTCGTCGCCGGCGACGCGGAGGTGCCAGGGACTGGTCTTCGCGGCGGTCACGGCCGCGCGGGCGTGGAGGTACGCCGCGCCGGCGCCGGCGCGGGCGTGTGGGGGGAGGGGCAGGTCGACGGCTCCGATGCCGATGCCGATGCTCCAGGTCCGGGCCCGCAGGAGCAGCTCGACCGCCGGCGGCAGCGCCGCCGGGTCCTCCAGCACGCCCTGGAGCTCGTCGCCGGCGGTCCGTTCGAAGGGCCGCAGCACGGGGACCTCGTCCAGCAGCTCCAACGCCGCGGGCACCTGGTCGCGGCCGCGCCTGCTGTCGCGCTGGTCGATCGTGAGCACCAGGACGGTCACGTGGTCTCCTCCTCGGTCCTCCCCTGATGACGAACCTACATTAGGGAATAACCTTACGGAAGATGGCTATAAGGCGAGAGGCTTCAGCGTCGACCGATGACGCCCACGACCGCGGGGGTCTTCTGCTCGACCACCGAGACCCGGAAGCCGCCGCCGGCCAGCGCCGCCGACGCCTTCTCGACGATGGTGGGCATCTGGTCGGGGAACTTCACCTCGTAGAACAAGAAAACCGCGCCGCCCGGGAGCACCCGCTCGTGGAGCAGGGCGATCTCGTCCGGGCACTCGCGCACCCAGAACAGGTTCACGTTGAAGGCGTAGACCTTGGTCAGCCGCTTCACCGGCACCCGCAGCGTCGCCAGGTCGATCTGGCGCACGGTGAGCCGTCCGGAGGCGACGTACTTCGCGCACCGCCGCTTGGTGCGGTCGACACCCGACTCCGAGCGATCGATCGCGAACAGCTTGCCAGTCTCCAGCTTGCTGCAGATCGCCTCGGCGCCCGCTCCGGGTCCGCAGCCGATCTCCAGGACGTGATCTGAGGGCTGGACGTCCATGAACTCGACCGCCCACCGGATCCGGGAGGGAATCGCCTGCGCCACCATGGGGCCCAGCCTGCCAGAACGGGTGCCCGGGTGGGGCCACCGGATGGCCCACTACGGTGGTGACGTGGGCGACGTGATCAAGGTGGGCGTGCTGGGCGCGCGGGGCAAAGTGGGCGCCGAGGTGTGCCGGGCGGTCGAGGAGAGCGCCGACACGACGCTGGTCGCGGCGGTCGACGCGGGCGACCCGATCCAGGCGCTGGTGGACGCCGGCGCCGAGGCGGTCGTCGACTTCACCCACCCCGACGTCGTGATGGACAACCTGAGGTTCTGCGTCGACCACGGCATCCACGCGGTCGTCGGCACCACCGGCTTCGACGATTCCCGGCTCGCCACGCTCCGCGGCTGGCTCGCCGGCTCGCCGGCCACCGGTGTCCTGATCGCCCCCAACTTCTCCATCGGCGCGATCCTGATGATGCGCTTCGCGGCCGCCGCGGCCCCGTTCTACGAGTCGGTGGAGGTCGTCGAGCTGCACCACCCCGACAAGGCGGACGCACCGTCCGGGACGGCCCGGCGTACGGCGGAGCTGATCGCCGCCGCGCGTCGCGAGGCCGGCTGCGCGCCGGTGCCCGACGCCACCTCGACCTCGCTCGAGGGCGCACGCGGGGCCGACGTCGACGGCATCCGGGTGCACGGGCTGCGGATCCGCGGCCTGGTCGCGCACCAGGAGGTCATCCTCGGCGGGGTGGGGGAGACGCTGACCATCCGCCACGACTCCCTCGACCGGGCCTCGTTCACCCCCGGCGTGCTGACCGGCCTGCGGGCGATCGCCGGTCACCCCGGCCTCACCGTCGGCCTCGAGCACTTCCTCGATCTCGACTGACCCGTAGCCCGGGCCCGGCTCTCGTCGTTGGTTCGTCAGGTCCGCCACTCGGGGCGGATCGGGACGAGAGGGTTGCACCATGCGCAGGAACTGGGGAGTCGCCACGCTGGCGACGCTCGCGATCGGCACGCTCGGGATCACGAGCGGCGGCGGGGCCGCCGAGGCCACCGGAGGCACGGCGTTCGCCGTCACCGACACCGTCACGGATGCCGGCGGGGCCACCCACGTCCGGATGGACCGGACCTACCACGGGCTGCGGGTGCTCGGCGGCGACCGGGTCGTGCACCGCGGGCCCGACGAGTCCCTGCGCGGCGTCAGCCAGACCCTGGACGCCGCGCTGACGCTGGCTATCAAGCCCAGCATCACGGCCGACGGGGCCGTGAAGCAGACCCTCGCCCCGGCCCGGGCGACCGCGGCGATCGCCGACCTGCGCACCGACGGCGCCCCGGAGCTGGTCGTCGACGCGCTCGGCGCCGAGCCCCGGCTCGCCTGGGAGGTCACCACCGGCGGCACCCAGGCCGACGGCACGCCCAGCCGGCTCGCGACGTACGTCGACGCCCGCACCGGCGCGGTGCTGCGCCGGGTGGAGGGCATCCACACCGCCGACGGCTCCGGGCAGTCGCTCTACAGCGGGACGGTCCCGCTGTCGATCGCGCAGTCCGGGTCGTCGTACACGCTGACCGACCCGGCGCGCGGCAACGCGCGGACGACCGACATGAAGAACAAGGAGGACTCGCTCCTGTGCCAGCTCCTCGGGGTCGGCTGCTCCACCGGCACGGCGTACTCCAGCCCCGACGCGTCCTTCGGCAGCGGCGCCAACGGCAACCGGGAGACCGCGGCGGTCGACGCCCACTACGGCGGCGCGCAGACCTTCGACTACTTCAAGCTGGTCCACGGCCGCAACGGGATCTTCGGCGACGGCACCGGCGCGCCGAGCCGGGTCCACTACGGCACCGGCTACGTGAACGCCTTCTGGGACGGCTCGAAGATGACCTACGGCGACGGCGACGGCACCGAGTTCGGTCCCCTGGTCTCCCTCGACGTGGCCGGGCACGAGATGAGCCACGGCGTCACCGAGAACACCGCGAACCTCACCTATTCCGGCGAGTCCGGCGGCCTGAACGAGGCGACCTCGGACATCTTCGGGACGATGGTGGAGTTCTACTCCGCCAACGCCAGTGACCCCGGCGACTACCTCATCGGCGAGAAGTTCGACCTCGTCCACCACACCGGCTTCCGGCGGATGGACGACCCGGACGCCGACGGCGCCTCGCAGAACTGCTGGACCAGTGGCACCAAGGACCTCGACGTCCACTACTCCTCGGGCGTCGGCAACCACTTCTTCTACCTGCTCGCCGAGGGCTCCGGCCCGAAGACCGTCGGCGGGGTCGCCCACAGCTCCACCACCTGCAACGGCTCCGCGGTGAGCGGCATCGGCCGCGACGTGGCAGCGAGGATCTGGTTCCGGGCCCTGACGGTCTACATGACCTCCGGCACGACCTACGCCCAGGCCCGGACGGCCACGCTCGCCGCGGCCACCGACCTGTACGGCGCCGGCAGCCCCCAGCGGGCCGCCGTCGCCGCCGCGTGGAGTGCGGTCAACGTGTCCTGACGCTCCGGCGCCGGATGCGCCGAGGCCCGTGTTGGAGGGGGATCCAGCACGGGCCTCGTGTGTGTGCTGCGTTCGGCTACCGGGCGTCCGGCGCGCTGTGCTTGCGCCGGCCGGGCGGTTAGGTTTCGGCACGCCGTCACGGCCTCGCAGGCTCGGCCGTGGGCTTGCTCAACCTCACCGTTTCGAGCCGTGAGCGACTTCGTCGCTCACGGCTCGACGGTGACCTTGATGGCTTTGCCGGCTTTGACGATCTGGAAGGCGTCCAGCACGCGCTCCAGGGGGATGTGCTCGGTGATCAGGTCCTTGACCGGCACCTGGCCGGTGGAGATGTACTCCAGGGCCCGCTTGTTGTGCTCGGGGGCGGAGCCGTTGGCACCGTGGATGTGCAGCTGGCGGTAGTGCACGACGTTGGAGTCGCAGGTGATGGTCGGGTCGGTCTTCGGCAGGCCGCCGAAGAACGAGATCCGGCCGTTGCGCGCGGCCATCGCGATGGCCTGCTCCTGGGTGACGTTGGCGGCGGTGGCGGTGATGATCACGTCGGCGCCCCGGCCGCCGGTGAGCTCCATGACCCGTTCGACGACGTCGACCTGGGAGCCGTCGATCGTCTCCTCGGGCTGCACGGCGTCGGCCGACATCTTGAGCCGCTCGGCGTTGACGTCGACGAGGTAGACCGGCCCGGCCCGGTGGACGCCGCGGGCGATCCGGATGTGCATGCAGCCGATCGGGCCGGCGCCGAAGACGACGACGGTGTCGCCCTCCTCGATGCCGAGCAGCTCCTGGGCGTTGATCGCGCAGGCGAACGGCTCGGCGGCGGAGGCCTCGTCGTACCCGACGTTGTCGGGGATCCGGTTGAGTCCGTCGACCTTCAGCACCTGCTGGGGGACGATCATGTACTCGGCGAAGCCGCCGTCGTACTGGTAGCCGACCGAGGTCTGGTTCGCACAGACCGCCATCCAGCCCTTGCGGCACTCGTGGCACTCGCCGCACGGGACCGCGGCGATCACCTGCGCGCGGTCGCCGACGGCCCAGGAGGCGCCGTACGTCGCGTTGACGTTCGCACCGACCTCGACGACCTCGCCCGCGATCTCGTGACCGATGGTCCGCGGTGGGGTGAGGTTCTGGTGGCCGTTGTAGAAGATCTTCACGTCGGTGCCGCAGGTCGAGCAGTTCTTGACCTTCAGCTTGATCTCGTCGGGGCCGCACTCCGGCTCCGGCACGTCCTCGAGCCGGACGTCCTCGGGTGCGTAGAACCGCAGGGCCTTCATCTCGCATGTCCTCCTGGTGGCGGCGGGGCTGGTGACGGTCGCAAATCGTCGGACCAGCGTACCCCATCCATGTTGATATTCCCCTGGATGTGTTGGTTTGGAACCCTTGACGTCGCCAATGAGGAGGAATATAAAGGCATTCAAAGATACTCGTGACAGGGGTCACACGGGTCGACGGCGTTCGGAAAGAGGTCCCCATGGCCACCACCACATCGACGGTCTCCAGCCAGAGCGGCGGGGTGCGCGTCCACGTACAGAAGTTCGGCACGGCGATGTCGAACATGATCATGCCCAACATCCCGGCCCTGATCGCCTGGGGCCTGCTGACCGCCCTGTTCATCGACGTCGGCTGGCTTCCCAACGAGGACCTGGCGACCATGGTCGGCCCGGCGATCCACTACCTGCTGCCGATCCTGATCGCGGGCACGGGCGGCCGGATGATCTACGGCGACCGGGGCGCCGTCGTCGGTGCCTTCGCGGTGATGGGCGCCATCGCCGGCTCCGACCTGCTGATCGCCGAGTTCAACGCCGACCTGATCGCCGGAGACCCCGACGCCTCGGAGCTCGGACAGGTCCACATGTTCATCGGGGCGATGATCCTCGGCCCGCTCTCGGCCTGGGTCATGAAGACCCTCGACGGGTTGTGGGAGGGCAAGATCCGCGCCGGCTTCGAGATGCTCGTCAACATGTTCTCGGCCGGCATCACGGCCTTCGTGATGGCGCTCGTCGGCTTCTACACCGTGGCGCCGTTGGTCAACAAGGTCATGGACATCGCCGCCGACGTCGTCGAGAAGCTGGTCGACAACAATCTGCTGCCGCTGACCTCGGTCTTCATCGAGCCGGCCAAGGTGTTCTTCCTGAACAACGCCATCAACCACGGTGCACTGACCCCGCTCGGCCTCTCCGAGGCCGCGGAGGAGGGCAAGTCGGTGCTGTTCCTGCTCGAGGCCAACCCCGGCCCGGGGCTCGGCCTGCTGCTGGCCTTCTCCTTCTTCGGCAAGGGCATCGCCCGGGCCACCGCCCCCGGTGCCGCGGTCATCCAGTTCTTCGGCGGCATCCACGAGATCTACTTCCCGTACGTGCTGATGAAGCCGAAGCTGATCCTGGCCATGATCGCCGGCGGCATGACCGGGGTGGCGGTCAACGTCGCGTTCGACGTGGGCCTGCGTGCCCCGGCCGCTCCGGGATCGATCTTCGCGGTCTACGCCCAGACCGCGAAGGGCTCCTACGTCGGCGTCACGCTCGCGGTCGTCGCCTCCGCAGCGGTGACCTTCGCCGTGGCCGCCTTCCTGCTCCGGCTCGACAGGAGTGACGACGAGGGGGATCTGGCCGCCGCCACGGCGCAGATGGAGGCCAACAAGGGCAAGAAGTCGTCGGTCGCGTCCCTGCTGACCAGCGGCTCCGCGGCCGGCTCCGGCCCGATCGGCTCGATCGTCTTCGCCTGCGACGCCGGCATGGGCTCCTCCGCCATGGGCGCCTCGGTGCTCCGCAAGAAGATCCGGGCGGCCGGGTTCCCCGACGTCACGGTCGTCAACAAGGCGATCGCCAACCTGAGCGACGAGTACGACCTGGTGGTCACCCACCAGGACCTGACGGCCCGGGCGGAACAGAAGACCGGGTCGGCGATCCACGTCTCCGTCGACAACTTCATGGCCAGTCCGCGCTACGACGAGATCGTCGAGCTGGTCCAGCAGCGCAACGGCGCGGGTGGCGACACCGCGGTCGCGGAGGCGCCGGCCGGCATCGACCCCGCCGGGCTGCTCGAGCTGGGCTCGATCGTGCTCGACGCCCCGAGCGAGAGCCGCGACGCCGCGATCACCCGAGCCGGTGAGCTCCTGGTCGCCGCCCGGGCCGCGGACTCGTCGTACGTCGACGCGATGCACGCCCGGGAGGAGTCGGTCTCGACCTTCATGGGCAACGGCCTGGCGATCCCGCACGGCACCAACGAGGCGAAGGCGGCGATACGGCGGACGGCGATCTCGTTCGTGCGCTACGCCGAGCCGGTCGAGTGGAAGAACAAGCAGGTGCGGTTCGTCGTGGGCATCGCGGCCCTCGGCGACGACCACCTCAAGCTCCTGGGGCGGATCGCCGAGATCTTCCTCGACAAGGAGCAGGTCGCCCGCCTGGAGTCGGCGGCCACCCCGGCCGAGGTGATGGAGATCCTGGGCGCGGTCCAGCCGGTCTGACCCAGGCCCGTCCCACCCGCGGCCCTGGCCCGGCTCCTCAGAGCCGGACCAGGGCCGCGGTGGCTGCGGCGCCGACCACGACGACGAGGAACGGCGCCCGCACGAGCAGCAGCAGCACGGCCGCCCCGAGGCCGGCCGCGCGGGCGTCCAGCGTCAGCCGGCTGCCGTCGGCGAACACCTGGACGGCGACCAGCGCAGCGAGCAGGGCGACGGGGATCAGGTCGGCCACCCGTCGTACGACGGGCCGCTCCAGCACCGACGCCGGGACGGAGAGCCCGGCGAGCTTGAGCAGGTAGCAGCCGAGGCCGGCAGCGAGGATCGCGGCCCAGGTCATCGCATACCCCTGGCCAGGACGCCGACCAGCAGGGCGACGCCGCCCGCGGCGAGCACCGGCACACCGGCCGGCGCGAACGGGACGACGCCGAGCGCGACCGCGACCGCCAGCACGGCGACCAGCCGGTTGCGGGGCTCGGTCAGCCGCGGCCACAGCAGCGCGAGGAACGCACCGCCGGCCGCGGCGTCGAGCCCGTAGGTGCGCGGGTCGCCGATGGCCTCGCCGGCGACCGCGCCGACGAGGGTGAAGAGGTTCCAGAGCAGGAAGATGGAGCTGCCCGTGACCAGGAAGCCGGTGCGGGCCCGATCGGTCGTGTCGCGGGTGACCGACATGGCGCTCGACTCGTCGATCAGGAGCTGGGCCGCGCCGAGCCGGCGTACCCCGGACCAGGCGAGCAGGGGCGCGAGCCGCAGCCCGTAGAGGGTGTTGCGGGTGCCGAGCAGCAGCGCCGCCGCGGCACCGGAGACCGGTGAGCCGCCGCCCGCGAGCACGCCGATGAGCGCGAACTGGGAGGCGCCGGTGAACATCAGCAGCGACAGCACGCAGGTCTGCGCGACGCTCAGCCCGGAGGTGACGGACAGTGCGCCGAAGGAGACGCCGTACAGGCCGGTCGCGATCCCGACCCCGAGGCTGTCGCGGACGATCCCGGCGCGCTGCGGGTCCGACTCGTCGGTCGCTGCCGTCACGTCAGCGCGGTGTGCAGGCGGACCTGCCTGACGAGCGTGCTGCCCTCTCCGTCGAGATCGAGCTCGCGGTGCGCGCCGTCGGCGGCCCACCCGGCGGCGACGAGGAACGCGCGCAGCCGGTCGTCACTGGCGACCGTCCAGGTCACGGCCCGGGTGAACCGGTCCGCGACCATCGTGTCGGCGACCGCCTGCAGCAGCCGCGAGCCGTGCCCCTTGCCGCGCTCGGCGGCGTCGACGGTCAGCTCGGCGAGCTCGCCGTCGGCGACGGGGTCGCAGTCGGGGTCGGTCGTGGGGCCGGTGATCGCGAAGCCGCAGACCCGGTTGCGCTCCAGGGCGACCAGGACCCGGTGCCGGGCGTCCTGCGGGCGGGTGAGCGCGGCGCGCCAGGTCTCGGTGGCGTGGGCCGTGGCCTCGGGTCCGCTCGGGAACTCGTCCGCCGGCACCAGCCCGCCGTACATCTCGGGCCAGGCACGCAGCTGCAGGTCGGCGATCGCGGGGGCGTCGTCGGCCCAGGCCACGCGGACGGAGACGTCGGCGGTGGGAAGGCTCATGCACTCATCCTCGCAGGCCCCCGACGGCTCAGTAGGGTCGAGTCATGGAGATCCGCAACCTCGGCAAGAGTGGCCTGAAGATCTCGGCCATCGCGTACGGCAACTGGCTCACCCACGGCTCGCAAGTGGAGGAGGCCGCCGCCACGGCGTGCGTCCGGCAGGCCCTCGAGGAGGGCATCACCACGTTCGACACCGCGGACGTCTACGCCAACACCGCCGCCGAGACGGTGCTCGGGAAGGCGTTGGCGGGGGAGCGGCGCGCGGGGCTGGAGATCTTCACCAAGGTCTACTGGCCGACCGGCCCGGGCGGGCCCAACGACCACGGCCTGTCGCGCAAGCACATCCTGGAGTCCATCGACGGCTCGCTGCGCCGGCTCGGGACCGACCACGTCGACCTCTACCAGGCGCACCGCTACGACTACGAGACGCCGCTGGAGGAGACGATGGAGGCCTTCGCCGACGTCGTCCGCTCCGGCAAGGCGCTCTACATCGGGGTCTCGGAGTGGCGGGCCGAGGAGATCCGCGCCGCCCACGCGCTGGCCCGCGAGCTGCGGATCCCGCTCGTGTCGAACCAGCCGCAGTACAGCATGCTTTGGCGGGTCATCGAGACCGAGGTCGTGCCCGCCTCCGAGGAGCTGGGCATCGGCCAGATCGTGTGGTCGCCGATCGCGCAGGGGGTGCTCACCGGCAAGTACCTGCCCGGTCAGCCGCACCCCGCCGGCTCGCGCGCCACGGACGAGAAGGGCGGCGCCGACATGATCAGCCGCTGGCTCAAGGACGACGTCCTCGAACGGGTCCAGCGGCTGCAGCCGATCGCCGCCGACGCGGGCCTCAGCATGGCCCAACTCGCCGTGGCCTGGGTGCTGCAGAACGACAACGTCTCCGCGGCGATCATCGGTGCCAGCCAGCCCGAGCAGGTCACCGACAACGTCAAGGCCGCCGGGGTCAGGCTCGACGCCGACGTACTCGCCGCCATCGACGACGTGCTCGGCCCGATCGTCGAGCGGGATCCCGCCAAGACGAAGTCCCCGGCGCGGCGCGACTTCGGCTGAGCCGATCGTCCCTGACCTCCTGCGCCCTCGGCGGCTGCCGAAGGTCAGGGACTGACGGCTTGGGCGCGGGTGAGCCGGATGGCGCCGACGGTGGAGAGCAGCAGGCCGAGCACGACCGACCACCACCAGCCGTCGCGCACGCTGTCGCCCAGGAGGGCGACCCCGACCAGGGCGGGGACGAAGGTCTGGCCCACGATCATCGGGGCGGTGGTGGCCGAGATCGCATCGCCGTGCATGCCGCGGGAGTAGAGCCAGAACGCGATCAGGCTGAGCGAGGGTACGGCGAGCGCGGCCAGGACCGTGCTCGTGTCGACCGGTGTGCCGACCCCGCGGACGGCGATCGCGGAGCCGGCGTACCCGAGACCGGCGAGGGTGCCGAGACCGGCGCCGCCGAGCCGGCCGCCGGCGGTCGAGGCGAGACCGAGCAGGGCGACGCCCGCCCACAGGCAGACCAGGAACGCCGAGTCGGTCCGCACCGAGCCCGCGCTGCCGGACCCGAGGGCCAGGAGCACGAGGCCGGCCGAGACCAGGCCGATCGAGCCCCACTGGCCGCCGTCGAGCCGCTCGGAGAGCCGGCGGGAGGTGAACGCGGTGACCGGGAGCGACATCGCGATCGTGGCCTGCGCGAGGTAGAGGGGCAGCAGCCAGATCGCCACCGCGTGCAGCAGGAAGCCGACGAGGTAGGCGATCAGCACCGCCCAGGTCCAGGCGTCGCGCACGGAGGTGCGCACGAAGGACAGGAGCCGGTCGGGCGACGCGGCGGTGCGTCGTACGCCGTGCGCTTGCGCGACCGCGGCGACGCCGAAGACGAAGGCGCTGAGCAGCCCGGCCGCCAGGCCGTAGACCTGGTCGGTGGTCACGGGTGGGTCAGCGCGCCGGTCAGCGGTAGGTCTCGGGGAGCCGCTGGCCGATCTTGACCTGCGGCTTGGGCATCCGCAGGAAGCGCGGGTTCAGCGCCCGGCTGATGCCGTAGTAGGTGGTGCCCTTGGTGCTCTCGTCCGGGAACCGGGCGGCGAGCTCGCGCCGCAGCCGGAAGCGGAGCCGGAGGATGTCGAAGACCAGCATCAGCATCGTCGCGAGCAGCAGGAAGCTGCTGAGCTCCATCAGGCTGTCGACGCCGGTGTAGCCGAGGATCATCGAGACGATCAGCAGCGGGAACAGGATGTCGAGGAAGGTGAAGCGGCAGTCCACGAAATCGCGGACGAAGCGTCGCATCGGGCCCTTGTCGCGCGGCATGTAGTAGCGCTCGTCGCCGGTCTTCATCGCGGCGCGGACCTGCTGACTCGACTCCGACCGGGCCTCGCGCTGCGCCCGGGCGAGCTCCTTGCGGGTGCGCGGGGTCTTGGCCCGCGCACGTGCGGCGGCCTCAGCCTCCTTGCGGCTGGGGGTCGGGCGTCCCTTGCCGCCGGGCTTGGCCTCGGCGGGCTGGGGGGACTCGGTCTCGGACTTGCTGCGACGGAACAACGGTGGCCTTCTGATCGAGCTGGCGGGACGCGGGCGACGGGCGCCCCCACCTTACCGGCGCCGTGCTCAACGCGTGCCGTACCGGGTCGCCCGGCCTTGGCGATCGGTCATAGGGTGAGGGGCACGTGGCGGCAGCGCTGGAACACCACCGAGAGGGACCCCCATGAGCCTGATGAAACGCATCAGCTTGATCTTCAAGTCCAAGGCCCACAAGGCCATCGATCGCGCCGAGGACCCGCGCGAGACCCTCGACTACAGCTACCAGCGTCAGCTCGACCTGCTCGCCAAGGTACGCCGCGGGGTCGCTGACGTCGTCACCAGCCGCAAGCGGGTGGAGCTGCAGATCAAGCAGCTCGAGCAGCAGCAGGCCAAGCTCCAGAAGCAGGCCCAGCAGGCCATCGACATGAGCCGCGAGGACCTGGCCCGCGAGGCACTCACCCGCAAGTCCGGGCTGAGCGGCCAGATCGCCGACCTGACCACGCAGCTCGAGCAGCTGCAGGCCGAGGAGGAGAAGCTCACCCGCGCCCAGCAGCAGCTGCAGACCAAGGTGGAGGCCTTCCGCACCCGCAAGGAGACGATCAAGGCGACCTACACGGCCGCCGAGGCGTCGACGCGCATCAACGAGGCGATGTCCGGCATCGGCGACGAGATGGGCGACGTCGGCCAGGCGATCCAGCGCGCCGAGGACAAGACTCAGCAGATGCAGGCCCGCGCCGGCGCGATCGACGAGCTGATCGCCTCCGGCGTCCTCGACGACGCGAGCTCGATGAACCGCGGCGACGACATCGCCCGCGAGCTGGAGGCGATGAGCTCCCAGTCCGAGGTCGAGGCCGAGCTGGCCCGCCTCAAGGGTGGGAGCTCGCCGGCCGCGATCGAGGCCCCCGAGGAGCCCGGCACGGCCGGCAACGGCGTCGTCTACGAGGCGAGCGAGAAGCCGACCGAGGAACCTCGCTGACCCTCACAGGAACCTCTTGGTAAGACCCCGGAGAATAGGGACATGGCACGTAGCCGCTTCCTCCCTGACCGCGGGCTCACCGCCCGGATGACCCTCGTGATGTTCCTGCTCGGCGCTCTGTTCGTCCTGCTCGTCGGCGGCCTGATGGCGCTGGTCGGCTCCTCGGGGTACGGCGCCCTGGTGCCGGTCGTCGGCCTGATCGGCATCGGCGTCGCGGTCTACCAGTGGTGGAGCTCCGACACCGTCGCGATGCGGGCGATGCGGGCCCGCGAGGTGACCCCGCAGCAGGCGCCGGAGCTGCACGGGATGATCGACCGGCTCTGCGCGATGGCCGACATGCCGAAGCCCCGGGTCGGCATCGCCGACTCGGCGATCCCCAACGCGTTCGCGACCGGCCGCTCGCCCGACCGCGCGGTCGTCTGCGTGACCACCGGCATCCTCAACACCCTGACCACCGAGGAGCTGGAGGGCGTCCTGGCCCACGAGCTGTCCCACGTCGCCCACCGCGACGTCCTGGTCATGACCGTCGCCTCGAGTGCCGGGATCGTGGCCGGCATGCTCACCCAGGGCGCGCAGTACGGCGCCTTCCTCGGCGGCGGCCGCCGCGACAACAACAACAGCCCGCTGCCGATCTGGCTGGTCGTGCTCCTGGTCAGCATGGTCGTGTACGCCGTCAGCTTCGTGCTGCTGAAGCTGCTCTCGCGCTACCGCGAGTTGTCGGCCGACCGGGCCGGGGCGTACCTCACGATGAAGCCGCAGGCGCTCGCCTCCGCCCTGCAGAAGATCACCGGCGAGATGAACACCATCCCGACCAAGGACCTGCGCGCCTCGCAGGCGATGAACGCGTTCTTCATCGCCCCCGCGATCAAGGGCGTCGCGCTGCGCACCCTCACCTCGACCCACCCCTCGCTGGAGCAGCGGCTCGAGCAGCTGGCCGAGATCCAGGCGGACCTGAGCCGGCGTACCACCTGATGGGCCTGAACTGATGGGCCTGTGGGACTCGCTGCTCGGACGGTCCAAGCCCAAGCAGGCCAACCTCGACGCCCTCTTCGGCGTCGCGAACGCCGCCGTCACGCTGGAGACCACCCTCGGGCTGGTGCCGACCGGCGACGGCTCGGTCTGCTACCGCGGTGCCTCCGGGGTCGCGTTCGCCGAGACCGAGCGTGACCTGGTCGAGCTGATCCGCAGCACGGGCGACGCGCCGGAGGTGCGGGTCACCGGCGACGGCTTCGGCTTCACCTGGGTCGAGGTCGACCGCGAGCCGGGCTCCGGCGTCGAGGGGCTGTGCGCCAGCCTGCACGCGGTCAACACCAGCCTCGAGGACCAGGGCTTCGGGCCCGGCCTGCTGTGCACGGTCGTGACCTTCGAGGACCCGGCCGGGCGGCACGTCGGCCTGGTCTACCTCTACAAGCAGGGCACCTTCTACCCGTTCGTGCCGACCGGGGCGCAGCAGCGCGACAACCTGACGGAGATCCAGATCCGCGACGCACTGCGCGGCGAGCTCCCGGTCGAGCCGGACCTGTCGCGGTGGATGGCACTCTGGGGCGCTCCGGGCCTCACAGGTTCCTCATAGGTTCGGCCCACCGCCGCCACAGTCCCGCCGACGAGTCTGATCGCGGCAGGTCCGCCCAGGGCCTGCGCACGATCGTCGGAGGGATCACTCTTGCCCAGGTTGTTCCGAGGGAGATCGCGACGCCTGCTCGCGGTCCCCGTCGTCCTGCTCGTCGCCGTCGGCGGCACCGGTGCCTGGCTGCTGACCCGGGAGGAGTCCGTGGCCGTCGAGCCGACCACCTCGACGGTGTCGTCCGAGACCGTCCGGGAGACGGTCGCGGCGTCCGGCACGATCGCGGCGGCCCGGAGGGTGGACCTCTCCTTCGAGGTCTCCGGGACGGTCACCCGGGTGCTGGTCGCCGAGGGCGACAAGGTCCGCAAGGGCCAGGCGCTCGCCCGGATCGGTGCGAGCACCCTGCTCGCGCGGCGCACCGCCGCCGTGGCCACGCTCGACGCGGCGTACACCCCAGCTCGAGGAGGATCAGGCCGGCGACGCCTCGGCCACCCAGCTCGCGGCCGACCAGGCCGCCGTCCTCACGGCCCAGGACTCCGTCGCCGAGGCCCGTGAGGCCGTCGACGACACGACGCTGCGGTCCACGATCCGCGGCACCGTCGTCAGCCTCGACCTGGCCGAGGGCGACGTCGTCGGCTCCGGCGGCGGATCGTCGGTGGGCGGTGCGTCCTCCCCGTCGAGCTCCTCGGGCTCGACAGGCTCGACGGACTCGACGACGACCAGCGCCGTCACGATCGTCTCCACCTCGGAGTTCGTGGTCGACGCCACCGTCGCCGCCGAGGACGTCGCGGACCTGAAGACGGGCCTGCAGGCCGAGGTCACCCCCAGCGGTGCGACCGAGGTCGTGTACGGCACGGTCACCGAGGTGGGTCTGGTCGCGGAGACCAACAGCAGCGGCGCCGCGGTCTTCCCGGTCACCGTTGAGATCACCGGGAAGCAGCAGGACCTGTACGCCGGCACCTCGGCCGACGTCTCGATCATCGTCAAGCAGACCGCGGGCGTCCTGACGGTCCCGAGCCGAGCGCTCACGACCGAGGACGGCGCGACGTACGTCACCAGGATCGTCGACGGCGACCAGGTCAGGACCGAGGTCGAGACCGGCAGGGTGTGCGGCCTGTCGACCGAGGTGCTCTCCGGCCTGGCCGAGGGCGATGTCGTCGAGATCCCCGGCTTCTCCCGCCCGACCGGCGGTGGCGACGGCGGAGAGATGCAGTTCCCGGGCGGCGGCCAGCCGCCCGGCGGCGGCCAGCCGCCCGGCGGCATGGGCGGAGCTCCCTCGTGAGCGGCATCATCGACCTCGAGGGCGTTCGCAAGACCTACCGCTCCGGCAGCATCGAGTTCGAGGCGCTCTGCGGCATCGACACGAGCATCGCCGAGGGGGAGTACGTCGCGGTCATCGGTCCGTCCGGCTCGGGCAAGTCGACGCTGATGAACATCCTCGGCTGCCTCGACACTCCGAGCGAGGGCCGCTACCTGCTCGCCGGCGAGGACGTGTCGGGGATGAGCGAGGCCCAGCTGGCCGAGGTGCGCAACCGGCGCATCGGCTTCGTCTTCCAGCAGTTCAACCTCCTGGCGACGCTGCCGGCCTGGCGCAACGTCGAGCTCCCGCTCGTGTACGCCGGCGTGCCCCGGGTCGAGCGTCGTGAGCGCGCCGTCGCTGCGCTGGGCCGGGTGGGTCTCGCCGACCGGACCGACAACCGGCCGGGCGAGCTGTCCGGTGGCCAGCAGCAGCGGGTCGCGGTCGCCCGCGCGCTGGTCACCGAGCCCGCGATGATCCTGGCCGACGAGCCGACCGGCAACCTCGACTCGAAGTCGACGACCGACGTGCTCGCGCTGCTCGACGAGCTGCACGGGGCCGGCCGGACCATCGTGCTGATCACCCACGAGCACGAGGTCGCCGCCCGGGCGAGCCGGAACCTGGTCATCCGAGACGGCCGGATCACGTCCGACGAGCTGGTCGGCGGGGTGCACCGGTGAGCTGGCTCGAGACCCTCCGCGCCGCCGCCGAGGCGGTCCGGGCCCATCGGCTCCGCTCGGTCCTGACCATGCTCGGGATCGTCATCGGGATCTCGTCGGTGATCCTCACCGTCGGCCTCGGCCAGGGTGCCCAGGACCAGGTGCGCCAGCAGATCAGCGCCCTGGGCAGCAACCTGCTGATCATCTCGCCCGGCAGCAGCACCGACTCCAGCGGCCTGCGCGGCGGCTTCGGCTCCGCGTCCACGCTGACCCTCCGAGACGCCACGGCCATCGCGGACGAGACCGTGGTCCCGGACGCGTCCGAGGTCGCACCCACCACCTCGACGTCCGCCTCGCTGGAGGCGGGGGAGACCAACTGGACCAGCTCGGTCGTGGGCACCACGACCAGCTGGCTCGACGTCCGGACCCGGGAGCTCTCCGCGGGCCGGTTCTTCTCCGCGGCCGAGGTGGAGCAGGCGGCCGACGTCGTCGTGCTCGGCCCCGACACGGCCGGCGAGCTGTTCGCGAGGGGCAGCCCGGTCGGGCAGACCGTCACGGTCGACGGCACCCCGATGACCGTGATCGGTGTGCTGACCTCGTCGGGCGCGTCCGCTAGCGGCACCAGCGAGGACGACCTCGCCGTCGTACCGATCAGCACGGCCAAGCGGCTCACCGGGACCGCGTCGTCGTCGGTCTCGACGATCTATGTCGAGGCCGCCTCGGCCGACACCCTGACCGCGGCGTACCAGGAGATCAACGCGCTGCTGCTCGCGCTGCACGGGGTGAGCGCCGACGAGGCCGACTTCTCCATCTCGACCCAGGACTCCCTGGTCGAGACGGCGAACTCGACCAACGAGACCCTGACCGTGCTGCTCGCGGGCATCGCCGCGATCTCGCTGCTGGTCGGCGGGATCGGGGTCATGAACATCATGCTCGTCTCCGTCACGGAGCGGATCCGCGAGATCGGGCTGCGCAAGGCGCTCGGCGCGACCCCGAGCGTGATCCGGCACCAGTTCCTCGTGGAGGCCTCGCTGCTCGGCTTCACCGGCGGCCTGGTCGGCGTCCTGGTGGGCGTGGTCGGCGCCCAGCTGCTGCCGGCGATCATCGACCAGCCGGTCTCCGTGTCCCTGGTCGCCACCCTCGGCGCCATCGGCACCGCCTAGGCGCTCGGCATCGGGTTCGGCGTCTACCCCGCGAGCCGGGCCGCCCGGCTCACCCCCATCGACGCGCTGCGCAGCGAATGAGCAGCATGCGTTCCCATCGAGAGGAAGAACCCCGCCCCATGAAGGTCTCCCGCATCACCCGTGGCACCGCATGCTCGGCGCTCCTGATCGCCACCCTCGCCGCCTGTGGTGGGGACAGCGAGCCGGCCACCGACACGGGCGCCGCCGAGTCGCCCGCTGCCGCCCAGGCCGGGGGTCCGGGTGCCGGCGGTCCCGGTAGCGGCGGTCCCGGTGGCGGCGGGATGCCCGGTTCTCCCGGCACCTCCGGCACCATCGCGGCCGTCAGCGGCAAGACCCTGCAGGTCCAGAGCGCGAGCTCGGGGCAGGTGGCGGTCAGCTGGACCGCCGACACGGCCTTCCTCGAGCAGGTCGCCGGCTCCCTGGACGACGTCACGGTCGGCAGCTGCGTGATGGTCACCTCGGACGGCGAGACGGCCGACGGCGAGCCGGTAGCGGCCACCGCCGTCCGGATCACCGAGGCCGTGGACGGCGAGTGCGCCGGCGGCTTCGGCGGCGGCGGACCGGGCGGTGCGCGCCCCGAGGGGATGCCGACCGACATGCCCACCGACCTGCCTGACGGCGGCCGGCGTGGCTTCGGCGTGGCGTTCGGCGAGGTGACCGCGGTGAGCGGCACCGGGTTCACCGTCGAGTCCACGGACAGCAGCGTCGAGGTCACGGTCACGGACGCCACGACGTACTCCTCGACCGTCGAGGCGGACGCCGCCGCGGTCGAGGTCGGCCGCTGCGCCATGGCCGTCGGCGAGGCCGACGACACCGGGGCCGTGACCGCGACCCGGATCAGTCTCAGCGACCCGGTCGACGGCGAGTGCGCCTCCGGCCGCGGACCCGGCGGGTCCCCGGCCCAGGGCGACGCCTCGTGAGGGCGGTCCGACGCATCGGCGCCGCGGCCGTCACCCTCGCCGTGGCCGGTGGCGGGTACGCCGCGTACGCCGCCGCGGCCGAGCCCGACGCGGCATACCGCACCGCCACGGTGAGCATCGCCGACGTCGAGGAGACCCTGGCCCTGGCGGGGACCCTGGCCCCGGCGGGCAGCGCCGACCTGGCGTTCGGCACCGACGGCACGATCTCCGTGCTGACCGTGGAGACCGGCAGCAGGGTCCGGGCCGGCGAGGTGCTGGCCCGGCTGGACCGCCGCCCGCTGCAGCGCGCCGTCCGGAGTGCCCAGTCGGCCGTCGCGTCCGCGAGGGCGCAGCTGGAGTCGGATGAGGACGCCCAGGCCGAGACTGTCGGCGCGGCGACCACGGCGTCGTCGGGATCGACCGGCGCCTCGGCCCCGTCGGGCTCGAGCCAGCCCAGCCAGCACCAGGACCAGGAGCCCGAAGAGGAGTCGAGCGAGCAGCCCACGCAGAGCGAGGCGCCGTCCGCGCAACAGCCCACCCAGCCCGTGGACGTTTCCGCGGCGATGGCCAAGGCGCTCGCAGCCCTCGCCGCGCAGCAGCAGGCGGTCACCTCGACCCAGTCGGCGGCGTCGGTGGCCATCGCGGAGGCCAAGGCCGCCCTCGAGACCCAGACCGCAACCTGCGCGGACGCGTTCGAGGCGGACCCGGCCACCGGCCCGGTCGACGGCTCGGACGATCCTGCCGAGGGAACCGCCGAGGACACCACGGAAGAGTCGGAACCGGCGGACGCGGCCTGCACGGCTGCGCTCGCCACCGTCCAGGACGCCCAGCAGAGCGTGGCCACGGCGCAGGACGCGCTCCAGACCGCCCTCGAGGCACTCGCCGGCACCATCACCGGCGCCGTCGAGACCCTCGACGACGTGGTGGACACCGCGGCCGGGCAGAGCCCGCAGCAGAGCTCGTCCGCATCCACCCAGAGCTCTTCCCAGAACTCCTCCCAGCCGACGCAGCAGAGCACCCCGCAGCCGACGCAGCAGACGACCCCGCAGTCGACCCAGCAGTCGTTGCCGACGACCTCGTCCGGGTCGGAGTCGGGCGGGTCGTCCGGTGGGTCGGCCGGTGGGCCTGCCGGGCGCTCGGGCACCGTCACCGCCGCCACGCTGGCCCGCGACCAGGCGTCGATCGACGAGGCGAAGGCCGAGCTGGTTGCGGCCCGTCAGGCGTTGGCCTCGGCCACGCTGAGGGCGCCGTACGCCGGAACCGTCGCCGCGGTCGCGGCCGAGAGGGGTACGACGACCAACGCGGGCACGACCGTCGTGACGGTGGTCGCCCACGGCACCACCATGGTGCGGGTGTCGGCGACCCAGGCGCAGGTGAGCGCGCTCGCGCTCGGGCAGGCGGCCTCCGTGCTGCCGGCCGGGGCCGACGAGGAGCTGGCCGGGGAGGTCAGCTCGGTCGGGGTGGTGGCCGACACGTCGTCGGGGAGCGCGACGTACTCCGTCATCGTCACCCTCGACGGCCGCAACCTGGGTCTCCCGACGGGGGCGACCGCGTCCGTCGCGGTCGTCGTCGGGACGGCCGAGGACGTGCTGACGGTCCCGACGTCGGCGATCTCCTCGGGCAGTGTGCTGCTCGTGGAGCAGCGCACCGCGACCCGTACGCGGGTCGTCACCGGCCTCGTCGGGACCACCCGGACCGAGGTCGCCTCCGGTCTGGAGGCGGGTCAGCGGGTCGCGCTCGCCGACCTGACCGCCGCGCTTCCGAGCGCGGACACGGAGACCGGAGCCGGGCCTGGCGGCGGCTTCGGCGCGGACTTCGGCGGCAGCCGGGGGACCGGTGGCGGACCGCCGCGGCGACCGGGTGGCTGAGGGGAGCCCACCGGCTCGGCGTGGCTAGACTCCGGCCGGAAACGTCTGGACCACACGAAGGAGCCCCAGTGAGCGTGCCCGCCGCCACGGACGACACGCGTGTCGCCCAGATCGGGCGCTACCGGGTGGTCACCCGGCCACCCCGCGGGGACCTCGTGGCGCTGGTCGACGTCGCCGCCCAGGTGGCCGACGTACCGATGGCGACGATCAACCTGATCACCGACACCGAGCAGCACCAGATCGCCACGGCCGGCTTCGAGGCCTCGGTGTGCGCCCGCGAGGACTCGATGTGCAACGTCGTCTTCCAGGGCGGGGTGCCGGTGATCGTGCCGGACGCGAGCCGGGACGACCGCTTCCGGGACAACCCGTTCGTCACCGGGGTGATCGGAGACGTCCGCTTCTACGCGACGTACCCGCTGGCGACCCCCGAGGGCACGCTGATCGGCACCCTCTGCGTGTTCGACACCGTGCCCCGGACCCTGACCGACAAGCAGAAGCGCGCGCTGGCGCACCTGGCCGACCGGGTCGTCGACCTGCTGGAGCTGGAGCTGCGCACCCGCGAGCTCAGCTCGACCGTCGACGACCTGCGCGACACGCAGTCCGAGCTGGAGCGGTCCAACGAGGTGCTGGCGGCCTTCGCCGGCCAGGTCAGCCACGACCTGCGCAACCCGCTCGCTGCGGTCATGATGGCGCTGGCCATGATCGCCGAGCAGACCGAGGAGTCCGGCGGCTCGACGTTCCTCATGGACCGGGCACTCAGCGGCGCCGAGCGCATGCAGGCGCTCATCGACGACCTGCTGGGCTTCGCCCGGCTCGGTGGCGAGCTCTCCCGGGCGCCCGTCGACCTCGGCGCGCTCGTGGCCGACGTCCGGGAGGACCTGGCAGCGGCGCTGGCCGGAGCCACCGTCGACGTCGAGGAGCTCCCCGTGGTGGTCGGGGACGCGGTCCAGCTGCGCGCGGTCGTCCAGAACCTCGTCGCGAATGCCGCGAAGTTCACGCGCCCGGGGGAGAAGGCCCGGATCGAGATCGGCGCGCTTCGGCAGGGGGACCGCTGGCGGATCCAGGTGTGCGACCACGGGCGCGGCATCGCCCCGGAGCAGCGCGACCGGGTCTTCCAGCCGCTGGCCCGGGTGGACGAGTCGGTCGAGGGCTCCGGCATCGGGCTCGCGACCTGTCGTCGGATCGTCGAGGCGCACGGCGGCCAGATCGGCCTGGACGCCTCGCCGGACGGCGGCACCTGCGCCTGGTTCGAGCTCCCCGCCTGAGCGCGACCCGTCAATGATTCGGCGTTTTTCGCGGCGTGTCGTCTGACGATTGACGGGTCGACCCGGGGACCGCGGCGTACGACGAGCTACCCACGTCGTACGACGACCGCCCGACCCGTCAATCCCGCGCCGACACGCCGCGAAAAATGCCGAGCGAGTGACGGGTCGGCGTCAGTCGCGGGAGGTCTTGCCGGGCAGGGCGAGCATCCGCTCCAGGGCGACCAGCGCCCACTTCTCGGTCTCGGGGTCGACGGTGATCTGGTTCGGCACCGTGCCCGCGACCAGCGACTCCAGCGCCCACACGAAGTGGGGCAGGTCGATCCGGTTCATCGTCGAGCAGTAGCAGACGGTCTTGTCGAGGAACGTGATGCGCTTGTCCGGGTGGGCGTTGGCCAGCCGCTTGACCAGGTTGAGCTCGGTGCCGATGGCCCAGGACGAGCCGGCGGGCGCGGCCTCGATGGTCTTGATGATGAACTCCGTCGAGCCGACCAGGTCGGCCTTCAGCACGACCTCGTGCTGGCACTCGGGGTGCACCAGGATCTGCACGTCCGGGATGGTCGCGCGCAGCTCGTCGACGACCTCGGGGGTGAAGCGGCCGTGCACCGAGCAGTGGCCCTTCCACAGGATCACCCGGGCCTTCTGCAGCTCCTCGACGGTCAGGCCGCCGTTCGGCTTCAGCGGGTTCCACACGACGCACTCGTCGAGGGAGATGCCCATCTTCAGCACCGCGGTGTTGCGGCCGAGGTGCTGGTCGGGGAGGAACAGGATCTTGGCGTCGGGCTTCTGCTCGAAGGCCCACTCGAGGGCGACCTCGGCGTTGCTGGAGGTGCAGACGACGCCGCCGTTGCGGCCGCAGAACGCCTTGATGTCGGCGCTGGAGTTCATGTACGTGACAGGTACGACGGAGTCCGCGATCCCGGCCGCGGTCAGCGCGTCCCAGGTGCTCTTGACCTGGGCCAGCCGGGCCATGTCGGCCATCGAGCAGCCGGCGGCCAGGTCGGGCAGGATCACCTTCTGGTCCGGCCCGGTGAGGATGTCGGCCGACTCCGCCATGAAGTGGACGCCGCAGAAGACGATGAACTCGGCGTCGGGCCGGCCGGCCGCGTCGCGCGCCAGCTTGAAGGAGTCACCGGTGACGTCGGCGAACGCGATCACCTCGTCGCGCTGGTAGTGGTGGCCCAGCACGAAGAGCCGCTCGCCCAGGGCGGCCTTGGCCGCCGCGGCGCGCGCGACCAGGTCGGGGTCGGACGGCGAGGGCAGGTCGCCCGGGCAGTCGACGCCGCGCTCGGAGGCGATGTCGGTGCCACGGCCCAGCGGCAGCAGCGGGAGATCGACGGTCGTCATGTCTGGATCGTATTCCTGTGCTCGGGTGAGGCCGCAAACGTCACAGCAGGGCACCGTTGTGAACGTACGGCGCCGGCGGTTTCATCCCGCGCAGTCCCAGGTAGCCCTCCTGGTGCAGCTCCAGGCGCGCGGCCATCCCCACGTCGATCGCCCACTCGTTGGCCACGGTGAGGTGCGGGACGACGGTCTCGCCGGTGGTGCCGGCGAGCGCGGCCCACAGCAGCCGCGTCGCCGTACGACGGTTGCTCGCGGCGAGCAGCGCCAGGCTGCCGTCGGGACCGACGTAGGCGTAGCCGGACCCGCTGGTGGTGTCCGAGACCAGCAGCCGCCACGCGGCGAGCATCAGCTGGTGGTCCGGTCCGTGCGCCGCCCCCCGGGTCTGCCGGTCCAGCGAGTCGAGCAGGTCGACGTCGCCGGCCGTGCCCTCGCGGACCTTGTCGATCACGGGGATCGCGCTGCGGTCGACGGTGCCGCGCAGGAGCATCTGCGGGTGCAGCGTGAAGCCCGCCAGGCGGTAGCGCCGCGCCGCCTTCGGGTCGGCGGAGGCCGTGAGCATCCCGCGCAGACAGCCCCGGCCGTGCGTCATCGCCGTGTCGAGCAGCCGCTTGCCGAGCCCGTGGCCCTGCAGACCCGGTCGTACGGCGTACGTCGCGAGGAACCAGGTGCCCTCGCGCACGAACGAGGTCGCGAACCCGACCAGCTCGCCGCCGACCTCCGCGACCCAGCAGCCGCCGGCGTCGGTGAGGAGGAAGTGCTGCGTGCGGGTCACCCAGTTGCCGGCGCGGACGGCCGGGCGGCGCTCCGGCTCCGGCAGGCCAGGCCGATGTGACCGGACGTCGAGGTCGTAGAAGCTCTCGGCGCTCAGCCGCTCCGCCACCGGGACGTCGTCGGGCCGCATCGGCCGGATCAGCACGTCGTTCACAGCACCGACCCTATGGTTCGTCCATGCGCATCCTGGTCGCCCCCGACAAGTTCGCGGGCACGCTCACGGCCCTCGAAGCCGCCGAGGCGATAGCGGTCGGCTGGCGCCGGCACGCCCCGGACGACGAGCTCGACCTGGCGCCGATGGCCGACGGCGGGCCGGGCTTCGTCGACGTCCTGCACGCCGCCCTCGGCGGCAGCCTGCTCGCGGTGACCGTCCGCGGCCCGTTCGGCGAGCAGGTGCCGGGCACCGTGCTGGTGGTGGGCGAGACGGCGTACGTCGAGAGTGCGCAGGCGTGCGGCCTGCACCTGACCGGCGCCCAGCGCGCCGAGGAGGCCACGACGTACGGCGTGGGCGAGCTCGTGCTCGCGGCGGTCGCGGCCGGCGCGTCCACCGTCGTGGTGGGACTGGGCGGCAGCGGCACCAACGACGGGGGAGCGGGTCTGCTCGCGGCGCTCGGGGCGAGTGCCGACCGGCCGCTGGACCGGGGCGCCGCCGGGCTCGCGGGCGTCACCACGGTGACGGTGCCGGAGGTCGGCGTGCGGCTGGTCGCCGCCAGCGACGTGGACAACCCGCTGGCCGGCCTGCTCGGCGCGACCAAGACCTTCGGGCCGCAGAAGGGGATCCCGGAGGAGCGGCTGCCGGTCGTCGACGGCTGGCTGGAGGAGCTGGCCGTGGCCGCCGGGCGGCGTACCGCGCTGGAGAAGGGCGCCGGCGCGGCGGGGGGACTCGGCTTCGCGCTGCTGCTCCTCGGCGCGACCCGCGAGCCGGGCATCGAGCTGGTGGCCACGGCGGTCCGGCTCGCCGAGCGCGCCCGCGCGGCCGACCTGGTGCTCACCGGCGAGGGGGCCTTCGACTTCTCCAGCCGCTCCGGCAAGGTGCCGTACGGCGTCGCGAGCATCGCCGAGTCCGCCCTCCGGCCCTGCGTCGCGCTGGCCGGCCAGGTGCTGGTCGGGTCCCGCGAGATGCGAGCGCTCGGCGTCGAGTCGGCGTACTCCCTGGTCGACCTGGTCGGCCAGGAGCGGGCCTTCGCGGATCCCGCCGGCTCGTTGGCCGAGCTCGCGGCCCGGGTCGCTCGCACCTGGTCGCCTCGCCGACCGAGCGCCGCCGGGGAATAACGCCCGGTGTGCGAGGATTGAGCCAGTAGCCCACACCCCCGCACCTCATTGGGAGCACAGACATGACCGAGCAGGTGGACACGACCACAGAGCGTCGCACCGACCAGATCAACCTGAGCCCGGTGGCGGCGACGAAGGTGAAGAACCTTCTCGACCAGGAGGGTCGCGACGACCTGCAGCTGCGGATCTCGGTGCAGCCGGGTGGCTGCTCGGGCCTGCGCTACCAGCTCTTCTTCGACGAGCGCACCCTCGACGGCGACGTCGTCACCGACTTCGACGGCGTGTCCGTCGTGGTCGACCGGATGAGCGTCCCCTACCTCAACGGCGCGATGATCGACTTCGTCGACAGCATCGAGAAGCAGGGCTTCACCATCGACAACCCCAACGCCACGGGATCCTGCGCGTGCGGTGACTCGTTCCACTGACGAGATCGAGGACGCGCCAGCGGACTCGATGATGGTGGTCGAGCGAGCGCTCTGACTGAGCCTGCGAAGTCAGAAGGCGCGTGTCGAGACCCAGTCGTTCCTGAACAGCAGCACCACGCACCACACAACAGCCCCCCGCCGGTGACCGGCGGGGGGCTGTTGGCGTCGAACGGCCGAGGGAGGGGTGGCCGCCGAAGTGCGGGGTGGGGCGCCTCAGTCCAGGTGGAGCTGAAGCGCGTTGGCGATCCGGGTCGCGGCCTCGGTGATCTCGATCTCCGGCTTCGCGACGTCGCGGGGGTAGTCCTCGTAGCGCAGCGACGGTCCCGTGGCGGGCAGGTGACGTACGACGGCCTCGCAGTCGGCGTGCATCTCCTGCAGCGAGCTCAGGTCGTCGTGGGAGAGCTGGGTCATGGGAAGGACGCTAGGGGCTACTCCGGGGTAGTCCCAGCGGTACCCACGGGTAGTCTTCCGTGCCATGTCACTGCTGATCGCCGGTTCCATCGCCACCGACCACCTGATGGGCTACGCCGGGAAGTTCTCCGACTCCCTGGTGGTGGAGCAGCTGGACAAGATCTCGCTCTCCTTCCTCGTCGACGACCTGGAGATCCGGCGCGGTGGCGTCGCCGCCAACATGTGCTTCGGTCTGGGCCGGCTCGGCCTGAACCCGGTCCTCGTCGGATCGGCCGGCGAGGACTTCGCCGACTACCGCTCGTGGCTGGAGCGGCACGGCGTGAACTGCTCCCACGTGCGGATCTCCGAGACCCGTCACACCGCCCGGTTCGTGTGCACGACCGACCCGACGGGCGCACAGATCGCCTCCTTCTACCCCGGCGCGATGAGCGAGGCCCGGCTGATGGAGCTCGGTCCGATCGTCGACCGGGTCGGGGCACCGACGTACGTCCTGATCGGTGCCGACGACCCGGACGGGATGCTGCGCCACACCCAGGAGTGCCGCCAGCGCGGCTACCCGTTCATCGCCGACCCCAGCCAGCAGCTCGCGTTCAGTGGCGGCGAGCTGATCCGCGACCTCGTCGATGGGGCGGCGATCCTGTTCTCCAACGAGTACGAGTCCCACCTGATCGAGCAGAAGACCGGCTGGTCCGCCGAGGAGATTCTCTCCCGGGTCGGCACCCAGGTGACCACCCTCGGTGCCCAGGGCGTCCGGGTGAGCCGGGTCGGCGAGCCCGACATCGTGCTCCCCGCAGCGAAGAACGTCACCGCCGTCGAGCCGACCGGGGTCGGCGACGCCTTCCGGTCCGGCTTCCTGGCCGCCGTCACCTGGGGCGTCGACCACGAGCGTGCGGCCCAGGTCGGGTGCGTGCTCGCGGCGTACGTCGTGGAGACGGTGGGCACCCAGGAGTACACCTTCACCCGCGACCAGTTCCTGGGCCGCCTGGAGGAGTCCTACGGCCCCGAGGCGGCCAAGGACATCGAGCCGCACCTCGCGCTGGTGCGCTGACCCTCCCGATCGGGCAGCTCAGGTCAGCCGGCGCACCAGGTAGCGGGGCACGTCGTCGTCGGCGCGGTCCTCGCCGAGGTACTCCTGCCCGCGCATCCGGCACCACGCCGGTACGTCGTGGCGCGCGGCGACGTCGGTGGCCACCACGGCCACCACGCCGCCGAGCGGCACCTGCGGGAACCGCTTGCCGAGCTCGATGACCGGCAGCGGGCAGAGCAGGCCGCGGCAGTCGAGCTCGACGTCGACCGGGGTGTTCACAGGCCCGCGTCCGCGCGGATCGCGGTGACCACCTCGGGCAGCGCGGCCAGGAAGGCGTCGACGTCGTCGGCGGTCGCGTCGCGGGCGAGCGAGAGCCGCACGTTGCCGTGCGTCAGCGCGCCCATCGCGGCCAAGACCCGGCTCGGCTCCAGGCTCGACGAGGTGCACGCGGAGCCGCTCGCGACCGAGAACCCGCGGCGGGCCAGGCCGTCGACCAGCGCCTCGCCGTCGACGTAGAGGCACGAGAACGTCAGCAGGTGGGGGAGCCGGCCCACCGGGTCGCCGACCACCTCGACGTCCGGGACGGCGGCCACGCCGGCCCGCACCCGGTCCACGAGCGCCGCCTGCCGGGCGTTGACCGCGTCGCGCTCGCCAACGACCGCCTGCAGTGCCGCCGCGGCGGCCAGGGCGGCGGGGACGTTCTCGAAGCCGGAGACCCGCTCGTCGACCCGGTCGTCGCCCGGGAACGGCGTCGTCCAGCGCACCCCCTTGCGCACCAGCAGCACCCCGATCCCGGCCGGACCGCCCCACTTGTGAGCCGAGCCTGCGGCGGCCGACCAGCCGGCCGGCAGGGGGAGCCGGCCCATCGACGCGCAGGCGTCGACGAACAGCGGCACCTGCGACGAGGCGTCGTGCAGCGCGGCAGCGACCTCGGCGACGGGCTGCAGCGTGCCGACCTCGTGGTTGGCGCTCTGCACGGCGACCAGCCCGATCCCGGGGGAGCCGGCCGCCGCGGCGACGTCGTCGGGCGCGACCCGCCCCCACGGGTCGACCGGCACCTCCACGTGGCCCTCGGGGCGGCGCCACCGGGCGGCGTGGACGACGGCGGAGTGCTCGACCGCGGTCATCACCACCCGGTCGCCGAGCCCCGGCCGCGCCGCGAGCAGGCCGAGCAGGCCGCGGTGCACCGCCTCGGTGCCCGAGGAGGTGAAGGAGACCTCGTCGGGGCGCACACCCAGGCACTCCGCCACGACCGCCCGGGCGTTGTCGAGAAGCAGCCGCGCGTTGCGGGCCGGACCGTGCAGCCGGCGCGGGTCGGCGTACCCCTGGTCGAGCGCGGCCAGGAGGGTCTCGCGCGCCGCCGGATGCAGGGACTCCGCCGAGGCGGTGTCGAAGTAGCGGGGCAGGGGTACCCCGGACCGGGCCGCTGCATTTGTCACACCGGGAACCTACCGGGTGCCCCGCTCCCGCGACCGGCGTGCGATTCGGATAGTGTTCGGCAGTACTTGTGAATGCCCGAGAGGAAGGCTCCAGCGTTGAGTCTGCAACTCCCCAGGCGCGGGACCGGAGGGCGCGGATACCTCCGCCGCCTGCTCCTGATCTCCGTGCTCGGTGTCAGCGTCGTAGCCCTCGCCGGCTGTGGATCCGATAGCGGCCAATGGAAGCGGCTGGCGATGCCCGAGCCGGCGACCAAGCAGGGCGAGCACACCCTCGACCTGTGGCAGGGCGCGTGGATCGCTGCCCTGATCACCGGTGTCGTGGTGTGGGGACTCATCGCCTGGGTCGTCATCCGCTACCGCCGCCGCAGCGACGACGAGATCCCGATCCAGACCCGTTACAACCTGCCGCTCGAGATCTTCTACACGATCGCGCCGATCATGATGGTCGTCGTCTTCTTCCAGCAGACCGTCGAGACCCAGAACGTCCTGCTCGACCGCTCCAAGGAGCCCGAGAACATCGTCGAGGTCACTGCTCAGCAGTGGAGCTGGGCGTTCAACCACGGCGTCGGCGAGCTCGACTACAGCGCCGACGAGGAGGGGGAGAACGACGACGACACCTTCCCCTACGCGAAGTACGCCTACGTCTCCGGCACCGGGTCCGACATCCCGACGCTCTACCTGCCGGTCGGCGTCACCACGCGGTTCAACCTGCACTCACCCGACGTCATCCACGACTTCGGCGTCCCCGGCTTCCTGATGAAGATGGACGTCATCCCGGGTCGGGTGAACTCCTTCGAGGTCACCCCCCAGACGACCGGCACCTTCGCCGGCAAGTGCTACGAGCTCTGCGGGGTCTACCACTCGCGGATGCTCTTCGAGGTGAAGATCGTCAGCGTCGAGGAGTACGACGCCCACGTCGACGGCCTCGTCGAGCAGGGCGCGACCTCCGAGAAGCCCCTGATCGGCGGCAGCTACGCCGACACGCAGGTGGGTCTCGATTCCGACGAGCACGAGGGAGCAGCAGAGTGACTGCCACCGCGAGCAGGCCGGCCATCGCTCCGGCCCGCAAGCCGCTGGGCCAGGAGCTGGTCCGGATCATGACCACCACCGATCACAAGCTGATCGGCAAGATGTACCTGATCACGTCGTTCGTGTGGTTCCTGATCGGTGGCCTGATGGCGCTGCTGATCCGCTCCGAGCTGGCCTACCCGGGCAACCAGATCGTCAACGACGAGCTCTACAACCAGCTGTTCACGATGCACGGCACGATCATGCTGCTGCTCTTCGCGACGCCGTTGTTCTTCGGGTTCGCGAACGTGATCATGCCGCTGCAGATCGGCTCCCCGGACGTCGCGTTCCCTCGTCTGAACATGTTCAGCTACTGGCTGTTCCTGTTCGGCGGCCTGATCGCGGCCTCCGGCTTCCTGACCCCGCAGGGCGCGGCCGACTTCGGTTGGTTCGCCTACACCCCGCTCTCCGACGCCGTGCGCTCGCCGGGCGTGGGCGGTGACCTGTGGATCATGGGCCTGTGGATGGCCGGCCTCGGCACGATCCTCGGCGCGGTCAACTTCATCACCACGATCATCTGCATGCGCGCCCCCGGCATGACGATGTTCCGGATGCCGCTGTTCGTGTGGAACACCCTGATCACCTCGCTGCTCGTGCTGATCGCGTTCCCGGTGCTCGCCGGCGCGCTGCTCTCGCTCGAGGCCGATCGACAGATCGGGGCCCACGTCTTCGACACCGCCCACGGCGGCGCGATCCTGTGGCAGCACCTGTTCTGGTTCTTCGGGCACCCGGAGGTCTACATCATCGCGCTGCCGTTCTTCGGCATCGTGACGGAGATCCTCCCGGTGTTCAGCCGCAAGCCGATCTTCGGCTACGTCGGCCTGGTCGGCGCGACGCTCGGCATCGCGATCCTCTCGGTCGCGGTGTGGGCGCACCACATGTTCGTCACGGGGGCGGTCGACCTACCGTTCTTCTCCGGTATGACGTTCTTGATCGCGGTGCCGACCGGAGTGAAGTTCTTCAACTGGATCGGCACGATGTGGGGCGGGTCGTTGTCCTTCGACACCCCGATGCTGTGGTCGATCGGCTTCCTCACGACCTTCCTCTTCGGTGGTCTGACCGGCATCATCCTGGCCAGCCCGCCGCTCGACTTCCACGTCTCCGACTCCTACTTCGTGGTCGCGCACTTCCACTACGTCGTCTTCGGCACCGTGGTGTTCGCGATGTTCGCCGGGTTCTACTTCTGGTGGCCGAAGATGACCGGTCGGATGCTCGACGAGCGCCTCGGCAAGCTGCACTTCTGGCTGCTGTTCGTCGGCTTCCACACGACGTTCCTGGTCCAGCACTGGCTGGGTGTCGAGGGCATGCCGCGTCGCTACGCCGACTACCTGCCCGGCGACGGCTTCACCACCCTCAACCAGGTCTCGACCATCGGTGCCTTCCTGCTCAGCGCCTCGACGTTGCCGTTCTTCTACAACGTCTACGTGTCGCGCCGGGCTCCGAAGGTGGAGGTCGACGACCCGTGGGGCTGGGGCCGCTCGCTGGAGTGGGCCACCAGCTGCCCGCCGCCGCGCCACAACTTCGTGACGATCCCGCGGATCCGCTCGGAGTCCCCGGCCTTCGACCTCCACCACCCGGAGATCGCCGCGCTGGAGCTCGAGGAGAACACCGCGGCCCGGGACGGGAAGCCGGCGGACGCACCTGACATGGAGGGCCGGGCGGAGATGCTCGACGACCGGACCCACGGCGACGACCAGGAGGGCAAGCACTGATGAAGGCCGAAGCCTGGATCTTCGCGGCCTGCACCATCTTCCTGGTGCTGGTCACCCCGGCGTACTGGCTGGTCACCGACGCCAGCGACCACGGTGGCGACTGGACCGGTACGTCCGCGCTGTTCATGACCACCCTGCTGACCGCCATGGTCACGCTCTACCTCGGCTTCCACGCCCGCCGGATGGACCCCCGTCCGGAGGACCGCAAGGAGGCCGAGATCGCCGACGGTGCCGGGGAGCTCGGGTTCTTCCCGCCGTACTCCTGGTGGCCGCTGTGGTGTGCGCTGACGCTGAGCGTCATCGTCTTCGCCCTGGCCATGACCGCCTGGTGGCTGGTCATCATCGGCGCCGCGCTGGGCTCGCTCGCCCTGAGCGGCCTGATCTTCGAGTACTACCGCGGAGAGCACGCGCACTGACGCACCCGTGACGCGCGCAGCACCGGCAGGTTTCTCTGCCGGCGGGTGCGCGCGGTTACGCTTGACGAGCCGCCGGACGTCCACGTCCGGCGGCTCGCCGCGTCCTTCCTGGAGTTCTGCATGTTCGTGAGCCGTGCCCGCTCGGCCCTCGTCACCGGCACCGCACTGGTGCTCGCCGCCGCCCTGACGGCCTGCGACGCGGGCTCCGCCTTCACCGGATCCGCTGGGGACGATCCATCCCCTGCCGCATCGGAGGCCGCCGCCGCGGCGCAGAGCGGCCGGGTGCACGCCAACGTGCGCACCGGTGCGACCGACGTGCCGGTCGACCAGGTGCTGGCAGTGCGCGCCGAAGGCTCCCGGCTCACGAGCGTCTCGGTCGCCCCCACCTCTGGTGACGGGGCGGGCGAGGTCGCGGGCGCGCTGAGCGCTGACGAGACCTCCTGGACCGCGACCGGACTGCTGGAGCCCGGCACGTCGTACGTCCTGCGCGCCCGCGCGAGCGCCGCCGACGGCGCGACCGTGCGGCGGGTCGCGCGGTTCAGCACCCGGGAGCTCTCGCTCGAGGAGCAGACCTACGCCTCCGTCGCCCCGCTCGCCGGCGAGACCGTCGGGGTCGGGATGCCGGTCGTGGTCTCCTTCGACGTCCCGGTGACCGATCGGGCCTCGATCGAGCAGCACCTGCACGTCACCTCCAGCCCGGTCCAGCGGGGCAGCTGGCGCTGGATCAGCGACACCGAGGTGCACTGGCGTCCGAAGAGGTACTGGCGGGCCGGCACCGACGTGACCGTCGACGTCGACATCAACTCGGTGCCCGCCGGCGGCGGGGTGTACGGCCAGGAGAGCCGGCGGATCGAGTTCCACGTCGGCGACGCCAACGTCTACAAGGTCGATGCGAAGAGCCACCAGATGCAGGTGTTCAGCAACGGCAAGCTGCTCCGGAAGCTGCCGATCACGACGGGCAAGGCCGGGTTCACGACCCGCTCGGGCACCAAGGTGATCATGGAGAAGTCCGAGAAGCGGCGGATGAACTCCGAGACGGTCGGCATCGCCGCGGGCAGCTCGGAGGCCTACGACATCAACGACGTGCGCTGGGCGATGCGGCTGACCCACTCCGGGGAGTTCATCCACGCCGCCCCGTGGTCGGTGGGCTCCCAGGGGCGCGAGAACGTCAGCCACGGCTGCACCGGCCTGAGCACCGCCGACGCCGGCTGGCTCTACGCCATGAGCAAGCGTGGCGATGTCGTCGAGTACGTCGGCACCGACCGGCCGATGACCCTCGACAACGGGTACGGCGACTGGAACGCCTCGTTCGCCGACTACCGCCAGGGCTCCGCGCTCAGCTGACCCGGACTCGGCCCGGACACCGCCCGGGCTCAGTCCGCCAGCAGCTCGCGCACCCGGGGCGCTACCTCGGTGCCGTACAGCTCCACGGAGCGCATCAGGTGCTCGTGCGGCATCGGGCCGTTGCTGTACTTCAGGTCGAAGCGGTCGATCCCGAGCACCCGCACGGTGGCCGCGATCTTCTGGGCCACGGTCTCGGGGGAGCCGACGTAGAGCGAGCCGCCGGACACCTCCCGCTCGAAGTCGAGGCGCGAGGCCGGCGGCCAGCCGCGCTCGGCGCCGATCCGGTCGCGGTTGGCCTTGAAGTGCGGGAACAGCAGCTCCTTGGCCTGCTCGTCGGTGTCGAAGACGAACCCGGGGGAGTGCACCAGGATCGGCAGCGTCGGCTGGTCGAGCTCGTCGAGCGCCCGCCGGTAGAGGTCGGCGTACGGCGCGAACCGGGCCGGCTCGCCGCCGATGATCGCCAGGGCCAGCGGGAAGCCGTAGCGGGCGGCGCGGACGACGGACTCGGGTGAGCCACCGACGCCGACCCAGGCGGGCAGGCTCCCGCGCTCGGTCTTCGGGTAGACCTCGGCGCCCACCAGCGGACGTCGTACCGTCCCCTCCCAGGAGACCTCGCCCTCGGACCGCAGGGCGGCGAACAGGTCGAGCTTCTCGCTGAACAGCCGCTCGTAGTCGCCGAGATCGAGGCCGAACAGCGGGAAGGACTCGGTGAACGAGCCCCGACCCAGGGTCACCTCCGCGCGGCCCCGCGAGATCGCGTCGAGGGTGGCGAACCGCTCGTAGACGCGGACCGGGTCGTCGGAGCTCAGCACCGTCACGGCCGTGCCCAGCACGATCCGCTCGGTCCGCGCCGCGATCGCGCTCAGCACGATGTCGGGGGCCGACACGGCGTAGTCGTCGCGGTGGTGCTCCCCGACCCCGAACGCATCGACGCCGACCCGGTCGGCCAGCACGCCCTGCTCGACGGTGTTGCGGACCACCTCGGCGTGCGAGAGGGGAGTGCCGTCGAGGTCGACGGTGACGTCGCCGAACGTGTCGAGGCCGAGCTGGAGGCCGGTGCCCATGGTGGTGTCCTTCGCTAGTTGGTTGCCTGTTCAACCACCACTGGTGGGCGGCGCATTCCGGCCCTCTCGCGGTGCGGGAAAGGCACGAGGGCCCCGGGAGATCCCGGGGCCCTCGTGGTGGTGCAGGTGCGGTGCTCAGTGGTCGCCGCGGAGCTGCTCGCCCTCGACCGAGTGGTGGCCGTCGAACTGGTGTCCGTCGGCCGCGTGACCGTCCAGGGACGCCTGCAGCTCGTGCTCGTGGTCGGCGTGGTGGTGCGCCTCGCCGAGCTCGGTCGCCGTGGGCTTCTGCACGTTGTCCCCGAACCAGAGCGTCGACAGCCGCGCGCGCAGTGCCTGCTTGCGGCTGGCCGGCGCCGGGATGCCGTTCTCGTCGACGTTGTCCTCGACCGTGTAGACCTCGTCGCGGTCGCGCGCCGTGATGGCGTACGCCTTGTCGGGGCTGAGCGGCAGGTGCTTCTCGGAGTAGCCGCCCTCGGGGGACCGCATGATGATGCCGGTCTCGTAGCCGTGCAGCAGCTTGTCGTTGTCGTGCCGCTGCAGCGAGATGCACCAGCGTCGGGTGATCAGGAACGCGACCACGGGTCCGACGAAGACCAGGAACCGCATCCAGTAGGTGATCGTGTTGATCGACATGTGCAGCTTGATCGCGATGATGTCGTTGCCGCCCGCGGCCCACAGCAGGCCGTAGAAGGTCATCAGCGCGACCATCAACGCCGTACGCGTCGGAGCGTTGCGAGGACGCTGCAGCAGGTGGTGGTCCCGCTTGTCGCCGGTGATCCAGGACTCCAGGAACGGCAGCATCATCAGGATCGTGAACATCAGGCCCGGCAGCACGATGATCGGCAGGAAGACGTTCCAGGCGATCGTGAAGTCGCCCCACAGGTGGGTCTCCCACCCGGGCATGATCCGCAGCGCGCCGTCCGGCCAGCCCATGTACCAGTCGGGCTGAGAGCCCGCGGTCACCTTGGACGGGTCGTACGGCCCGTACATCCACACCGGGTTGATCTGCATCAGGCCACCCATGAGAGCGGTGACGCCGAAGACGATGAAGAAGAACCCGCCGGCCTTGGCGGCGTACACCGGCAGCATCGGGAAGCCGACGACGTTCTGCTCGGTGCGGCCGGGACCAGGCCACTGGGTGTGCTTGTGGTACACGAGCAGCAGCATGTGGGCCGCGATCAGGGCGAGCAGCAGCCCCGGGATCAGCAGCACGTGGATGATGTAGAGCCGCGGGATGATCGCGTCGCCGGGGAACTCGCCACCGAAGAGGAAGAACGAGAGGTACGTCCCCACGACGGGGATCGACTTCATGAACCCGTCAGCGGCGCGGACGCCGGTGCCGGAGAGCAGGTCGTCGGGGAGCGAGTAGCCGGTGAAGCCCTCGAGGGTGCCGAGCAGCAGCAGCAGCGACCCGATGACCCAGTTGAGCTCGCGGGGCTTGCGGTGCGCGCCCGTGAAGAACACCCGGAGCAGGTGGATCATCATCGAGGCGATGAACAGCATCGCCGCCCAGTGGTGCATCTGCCGCATGAGCAGGCCACCGCGGACGTCGAACGAGATGTCGAGCGTGGAGACCATCGCCTCGGACATCGCGACGCCACGCAGCTGGTCGTACGAGCCCTCGTAGTGGATCTCGCTCATGCTGGGGGTGAACCACAGCGTGAGGAAGACGCCGCTGAGCAGCAGGACGACGAAGCTCCACAGGGCGATCTCGCCGAGCATGAAGGACCAGTGGTCCGGGAAGACCTTGCGCAGGTTCTTCTTGGCCATGGTGGCCAGGCCGAGCCGCTCGTCGGCCCAGGTGGCCACGGCGCCGGCCTTGCTTGGCTTGGCCGGGGTCGCGGCCGAGCTGTTGCTCGACGCGACCTTGCTGGTGTCGATGGCCATCAGTAGTCACGCTCCCAGAAGCTTGGTCCGACGGGCTCGGTGAAGTCGCTCTGGGCGACGAGGTAGCCCTCGGGGTCGACCGCGATCGGCAGCTGGGGCAGGGCCCGGGCCGCGGGGCCGAAGATGACGCGTCCCGCGTCGGCCAGGTCGAAGGTCGACTGGTGGCACGGGCACAGCAGGTGGTGGGTCTTGCGCTCGTTCAGCGAGATCGGGCAGCCGACGTGAGTGCAGATCTTGGAGTAGCAGAGGATCCCGTCGACGCTCCAGTTCTCGCGTCCGCGGGCGGGCACGTTGTCGGCCGGATCCATCCGGATCAGGACGACGGCGGCCTTGGACTTCGCGACCTGCAGCTCGACACCCTCGATCAGCGGCTGGCCGTTGTCGTCGGTCTCGAAGATCGCGGCAGGCTCGGCGTTGAACAGGTCGCCGATCTCGATGTCGGAGGGCCGGATCGGCGTACCGACGACGTCGCGCACGATGCGCATGCCCTGCTTCCAGACGGTGTGCTCCAGGCCGGCACCGGTCGCCGCGTCGGACACCTGGGCGTTGGTCGGGCCCAGGTCGCGCAGCAGCACGATCACCGGGGCGCCCAGGATGGCGACGGCACCCAGCAGGGAGTTGCGGACCAGGGGACGGCGCGCGATGCCGGACTCCTCGAGGCCGGCCTGCAGGGCCGCGATGGTGGCCGCCCGGTCCTCCTCGCTGGAGGCGGCCGGGTGGCGCTGCTCGCTGATCTCGTGGTCACCCATCAGCTTGCGTGCCCACTGGATGATGCCGATGCCGATGAGCAGCAGCGCACCGCCGAGGCTGCTGCCCAGGGCGACGGTCGAGGCGCCCAGGCCCAGGACGGTGTCGTGGTTGTCGCCGATCTCCAGGGCGAAGTAGGCCACCACGAAGAGCACGGCGCAGACCGCGGAGAGCCCGAACATCGCAGCGACCTGGCGCTCGGCGCGCTTCTCGGCCTTGGGGTCGACATCGGTCGGCCGCCAGGTGTGCTCCGGCAGGCCCGGGTTGTCGATCGGCTCCTCCGCCGGGACGGGGAGGTTGTCGTGGCCGGTCACGCGTCCACCTTCTTCTTCGTCGTGCGCGTGGTGTGGGCGGCGATCCAGACCGCGAAGCCCACGAGGCCTCCGATGCCGATCAGCCAGGCGAACAGGCCCTCGGAGACGGGGCCGAGGCCGCCGAGGGTGAAGCCGCCGTACGCCGGCTGCTCCCGCAGCGAGTAGAGGTAGGCGATGACGTCGCGCTTCTCTTCGGGCGCGAGGTTGCCGTTGGAGAAGCTGTCCATCTGGCCGGGGCCGGTCAGCATGGCCTCGTAGATGTGCACGGCCTCGGTGTCGCTCAGGTCGGGCGCGAAGCCGCCCTGGGGCATGGCGCCGCCCTTGCCGTTGAAGTTGTGGCAGGCGGTGCAGTTGGTGAGGAAGATCTGGCCGCCTCGGGAGATCGCGGCCTCGCGCTCGTCATCGTCGAGCCCGTTGGTGCTGTAGTCCTCCTCCGAGGGGCGGGCGGGGCCGGGGCCGAGCGAGGCGACGTACGCCGCGAGCTGCTCGACCTCCTCGTCGGAGAAGGTCCGGGGCTTGACCTGACCCTGGACGCCTGGCTGGGCCAGCGGCATCCGGCCGGTCTCGACCTGGAAGTGCACGGCGGCGGCGCCGACGCCCACGAGGGAGGGGCCGTAGTTGTCACCGTTGACGGTGGCGATGCCCTCGCCGTTCTGACCGTGGCAGAACGAGCAGCCCTGGAGGAAGAGCTTGCGCCCCTCCTCGACCTGGACGGCATTGCTCTGCGCGTTCTCGGCCTGGGAGCTGGGCATCACCGCATAGGTGATCCCGCCTGTGGTGAGAAGTCCGATGAGGAGCAGCGCCAACCCGGCGAGACGGCTGCGGCGATGCCGCGAGAGTCGACCGGCGGAGCGGTTGAGGAGACGCACGAATTGTTCCTTGCGAGTCGGCGGGGCGGGCTACTTGACGAGGTAGATCGTGGCGAAGAGCCCGATCCAGACCACGTCGACGAAGTGCCAGTAGTAGGAGACGACGATGGCGCTGACCGCCTGCTCATGGGTGAATCGGCGGGCGATGTAGGTGCGTCCGAGCACGAACAGGAACGCGATCAGACCACCGGTCACGTGGATCCCGTGGAACCCGGTGGTGAGGTAGAACATCGTGCCGTAGGCCGAGTCCTGGATGGTCACGCCCTCCTGCACGAGGGTGGCGTACTCGACGGCCTGTCCGGCGACGAAGACCGCGCCCATGATGTAGGTCAGGATGAACCACTCGCGCAGTCCCCAGCCCTTGACCTGGAAGACCGAGCCGGTGCGACCCACCTGACCACGCTCGGCGGCGAAGACGCCGAGCTGGCACGTCAGTGACGACAGCACCAGGATCGTGGTGTTCACCGCCGCGAACGGGATGTTGAGGATCTCGGTGTTCTGCGACCACAGGTCGGGGCTCACCGAGCGGATCGTGAAGTACGACGCGAAGAGCGCCGCGAAGAACATCAGCTCGCTCGAGAGCCAGATGATCGTCCCGACGCTGACCATGCTCGGTCGGTCGTGGTGCCCGTGCAGACGGGATGCCGGAATGGTCGTTGCTGTCGCCACGCCGTCATTATGTCGTGACCTGATCTCCTGGCCACCCCGACCCCCTGATGGAGGGGGTCTTAAACTTCACAGAGTGCTGAACCCTGCGGTGACGACCGCGCTGACCACCGTGCTGACGACCGGCCCCGAGCTCCCGGAGCTCTCCTTCGGGCGGTTCTTCTCGGAGTGGTCGCTGGCCCCGCTGCCGTTCGTGCTGACGGTGTGGGCGGTGGGTCTCTACGGATGGGGAGTCCTGGTGCTGCGCCGCCGGGGCGACCGCTGGCCGGTCGGTCGAACGATCGCGTTCGTCGGCGTCGGGATGGGCTCGTTCTACGTCGCGACGGCGTCCGGGCTGGCGTCATACGACTCGACGCTGCTGAGCGTGCACATGGTCCAGCACATGGTGCTCTCGATGGTCGTCCCGATGGCGCTCGCGCTCGGCGCCCCGGTCACCCTGGCGCTGCGCACCCTGCCGGCGGGCCCGCGGCGCTGGCTGCTCGCCGTGCTGCACTCGCGGGTGGCGCGGGTGCTGTCCTTCCCGCCGCTGGCCTTCGGCCTCTACGTCGTCTCGCCATGGGCGCTCTACTTCACCGGCTGGTACGACGCGTCGCTGTCCTCGACGTACGTCCACGAGATGATGCACCTGCACCTGGTGCTCGTCGGCTCGCTGTTCTTCTGGCCGCTGATGGGCGTGGACCCGGTGCCCGGGCGGGTGAGCTACCCGTTCCGGGTGGCGCTGACCGTGCTGACGCTGCCGTTCCACGCGTTCCTCGGCGTCACGATCATGGGCCAGGACACGCTGATCGGCGGCGAGCACTACCGGGCGCTGCGCGAGGGGCCGATGGGGTCGTGGCTGCCCGGCGCGGCCGACGACCAGCACCTGGCCGGCGGCATCCTGTGGGCCTCCGGTGACCTGGTGGGGCTCGCGTTCTTCGGGGTGCTGTTCTTCCAGTGGGTGCGCTCGTCGATGAAGGAGGCCGTGCGCGAGGACCGGCGCCTCGACCTCCTCGAGGCCCGGGAGGCCCGGGAGCGGGCCGCGAGCCGCGCCGAGCCGTGATCCGGTGATCGTGGAGGTCCGTGAGCGCCGGGTCTGCTGACGTCGTACCATCGCGACCGTGAGCGAGTCGACGAAGCCTCTCCAGGTGCTGGTCTACAGCGACGACGTCAACACCCGGCAGCAGGTGATCCTGGCGCTGGGGCGGCGACCGCACCCGGACCTGCCCGAGCTGGAGTACGTCGAGGTCGCCACCGAGCCGGTCGTGATCCAGAACATGGACTCCGGTCGCATCGACCTGGTGATCCTCGACGGCGAGGCCGTCCCCGCCGGTGGGATGGGGATCGCCAAGCAGCTCAAGGACGAGATCTACCAGTGCCCGCCGGTGGTCGTGCTGACCGGCCGCCCGCAGGACGCGTGGCTGGCCACGTGGTCGCGGGCCGAGGCGGCCGTGCCGCACCCGCTCGACCCGATCCAGCTGGCCGACTCCGTGGTCGCGCTGCTGCGCGCCCGGGTCCCCGCCACCACCTCCGTCCCTAGCTGAGGTGACGACCTGGCCTGAGGTCCTCGGCGCGCTCGTCGCCGGGGAGGACCTGTCCGCCGACCAGACCGCGTGGGCGATGGGCGAGCTGCTCGCCGGGGAGGCGACGCCCGTGCAGATCGCCGGCTTCGCGGTCGCGCTGCGGGCCAAGGGCGAGACGATCGCCGAGGTGAGCGGCCTCGCCGACACGATGCTGGCGCGCGCGACCCCGATCACCGTGGAGGGTCGGCTGCTCGATGTCGTCGGCACCGGCGGCGACCGCTCGATGTCGGTCAACATCTCCACGATGGCCGCCATCGTGGCCGCCGGCGCGGGCGCGCGGGTCGTCAAGCACGGCAACCGCTCGGCGTCCTCGAAGTCGGGCTCGGCCGACGTGCTCGAGGAGCTCGGCATCCGCCTCGACCTGCCGGCCGACCGGGTCGCCGAGGTCGCGGTCGAGGCGGGGATCACCTTCTGCTTCTCGGCCGCCTTCCACCCCGCGATGCGGCATGCCGCCGTCGCGCGCCGGGAGCTCGGCATCGGCACCACGTTCAACTTCCTCGGCCCGCTGACCAACCCCACCCGCCCGGGCGCCCAGGCGATCGGCTGTGCGGATGCCCGGATGGCACCGGTGATGGCCGGGGTGTACGCCGCCCGCGGGGTCGACGCCTGGGTCTTCCGCGGCGACGACGGCCTCGACGAGCTCACCACCACCACGACCTCGTCGGTGTGGGTCGTGCACGACGGCACCGTCACCGAGACCACGGTGGATCCGGCGTCGTACGGCCTGGCTCCGGCGACCACCGAGGACCTCCGCGGCGGCGAGCCCGCCTACAACGCCGACGTGGTGCGCCGGGTGATGGCCGGAGAGTCGGGTCCGGTGCGCGACGCCGTCCTGCTCAACGCGGGCGCGGCACTCGCCGTGCACGGCACGCCGGGCGACCCCGTCGACTCGGCCCTCGCCGCCGGTCTGGAGCGGGCCCGCGAGGCCGTCGACTCCGGAGCCGCGGCCGCGCTCCTGGACCGCTGGGTGGCGGCCAGCTCGGCCTGAGGCTTCTCGTCTAGAGGTCGAGGACGAACTCGCGGCCGTTGGGCCGGAAACCGACGTGCTCGTAGTACGCGCCGACCATGTTCGGCGCGGTCAGCACGTGGCGGTAGCCGAGCTCGCGCAGCGCGTCGCTGCGGCGCCAGACGAACTCGCCGGGGGTGAAGTCGCGGTACCTCGGGGTGACGTAGTCGAGCCGCAGCCGCGCGACGTCGCCGTCGGGGCGCACCACCACCACGCCGACGGTCTCGTCGCCGCGCTGCACCACGAACGCGTGGTCGCCCTCGTGGACGCCGTCCCAGTCGGGCTGGAAGCGGGCGATGTCCGCCCGGTGCTGGCGCAGCACGTAGGCCAGGTAGGCGTCCCCGGTGCCGACCGGGAGCACCTCGAAGACGGCCTCGTCGTGGGCCTCGCCGAGCAGCTTGACGATGAACCGGACGTTGATGGCGGCCAGGACGATGTTCATCCCGACCATCGGCCAGACGCCGACCAGGGCGTTGAACACCAGCAGCACGACGCAGCCGGCCAGGTTGAGCGTGCGGAAGCGCAGCACCCGCGCCTGCAGCAGGGAGTACACCAGCAGCGCGCTGCCGCCCCACCCCAGGACGTCGAGCCAGTGGTCGTCGAGCCAGGTCACGCGGCGAGGCTACGGGTCCGGGCCGCGACGCGTGCTCACATCCAGCCGGGAGGCGGCTTCAGCAGCACGAGATCGGGGGAGCGGTGCAGCACCCGCCAGCCCTCGTCGTCCACGAGCGCGCGGCCGAGCGGTGAGCGCGGCCGCACCAGGGCGTACGACACCCCCGTCTCGCGCACCAGCGTGCGCCACCCCGGACGGAGCGCGAGGATGTCGGTGTTGCGGCGCAGCTCCTCGACCGTGAAGGTGTCGCCGTAGCCGTGCATGACCGGGTCGAGCTGGGGATGGCGCCACATCAGCCAGCCCCCGAGGTTCCAGTCGTTGAGCACCGGCGTGCCGGCCGGCAGTGCGGCGAGGGCCGGGTCCGTCCACGCCGGGCGCGCTGGCGGCTCGTCCGCCGTGTGGGGTACGACGGCCGCGAGTACCGGCAGCGCGAGCGCGACCCCGCCGAGGACCACCACCTGCTCGAGACGGGTCCAGGCCGGCCGGTCGCCGAGGTGCCGGTGCAGGGCGGTCGCGGCCACCGGGACGAGCAGGGCGGCCGCCACCGGGACGGTGCGGCCCGAGGCGACCGTGCAGCCGCCCGCGAGGACCAGCAGGCCGAGGGCCGTCAGGTCCGGGGACTCGCGCAGCCCGCGCAGCGTGCGGGGGCCGCGCGGGCCGTCCGTGCCGCGCCAGGCCAGCGCGGCGGCGGCGACCAGGAGCAGGGCGAGCAGGGCCAGCAGCCGCGGGTCGCCGGGGTCGGGCCGGCCCCACTCGGAGAAGAACTCGCGCCGCTCGTCGACCGCCACCACGGCACCGAGGAGCCGCGGGCCGACGGGCGTCACCAGCGTGGCGAGCCCGCTGAGGGCGACCACCGCCGCGCCCCGGGCGACCCGGTCCCAGCGCCGGTCCGGCCGGAGCGCGGTCGCGAGGACCGCGACCCCGCCGATCGCCAGGCCGACCGGCCACATCCCGTGGCAGCAGGCCCACACCCAGGTGAGCGGCACCAGCCACCACGGCGTCCGGCCGGACCGTGCGGCGGCCAGCCAGGCCGTCGCCGTCACGGCCACCAGGAGGTAGCTCAGCACCTGCGGTCGCGCCGACAACCCGGAGCTGGACGCGACCAGGGCCAGGGCCGTCAGCGGTGCGGCGGCGAGCGGCTCGACCCGGCGGCGGGCGACGACGTACAGCGTCAGCGCGAGCGCGAGGAACGCCAGGCCGCTGAGCCAGGCGACGCCGGCCAGGCCGGCCCGGTCCTCGACGGCGGCCATCGTGATCTGGGGCAGCCACTGGGTCGGCACCCAGTCGGCGGTCGCGAACGAGCTGACGCTGCCCGGGTCGCGCAGTGACCATTCGCCCAGCAGCTCGTGGCCGAAGCGCAGGTGGAAGTAGGTGTCCTGGTTGTCCAGCTGCTCGGCGGCCCGGACGGTCAGCACCGCGAGCACGACGAGCAGCAGGATCAGCGGGGCGACCCGCCGAACCAGCGTCAGCGTGCGCACAGGTGGGCTCAGTCGAGGCCCAGCGAGAAGGCGGACTCCAGGTCGTGGCGGGAGTAGGCGCGGAAGGCGATGTGGGTCTCGGTCGCGTTCACGCCGGGGACCTTGTTGAGCCGGTCGGCGACGACGGCGGCGATGTCGTCGTGCTCGCGGACCCGGACCAGGGCGATCAGGTCGATCTGTCCGGTCACGGAGTAGACCTCGCTGACGCCGTCGAGGGCGGCGATCGCCTCGGCCACCTCGGGGATCCGGGCGACGTCGGCCTTCACGAAGACGATGGCGGTGATCATGCGCCGAACGCTACCGGGCCGGCTGGTGGGTTTCGACACGCCGGTCGCGACCTCGTGCCTCGGTCGCGCGGCTCGCTCAACCACCGTCAGCGGATCCGCTGGCGCGTCTCCGCTACCGGCGCCAGGTCGCGCCGGTCGGCGAACGGGACCAGGGAGCGGCGCGACTCGTTCACGGCGTCGTGGAGGGCCAGGTGGCGGGTGGCACCGGCGACCGGGCAGACCCATTCGCCGTCGACCTCGACCAGCCGGATGCCGGGGGACTCCAGCCAGCGCAGCACCTTCTCGGTCTCCTCGGCGGTCGCCGCGGGCACCGGTCCGGGCGCGCTCCGGACGGTCTCGGCGGTGGCTCGCAGCTCCCGGACGAACTGGTGGGCGTCGGCCCCGGGTGGGATCACCCCGGACGCCGCGAGCCGGCCGAACCGGACGACGTGGACGGCCCAGCGGCCGTCGTCCTCGCGGCGCGCCGCGACCACCTCGGAGCAGCGGGTCAGCGCCGAGAGCCGCTGCGTGCGGGCGGCGGCCCGGATGAACGCCGCGAGCCGGTCGCGGTGGGTGCCGGCCTCCTCGAAGCGCTCGTCCGCGGCCAGCGCGGCCATCCGGTCGTTGATCGCCTCGACCACCTCGTCGGGTCGGTGCAGCAGGGTCTCGCGCAGCTGGCGCACCACCGCGGCGTACGTCGCCTCATCGACGCTGCCGTCGCACGGGGAGAGGCACCGACCCAGCTCGGCCAGCACGCACGGGGTGCGGGAGGGCGCGCGGCTCATCCGCTCCGAGCACTGGCGCACCGGGAAGGTGTCGTGCAGCGCCGCGAGGGACTTCTCGGCGGCCTTCCTGGAGCCGAACGGCCCGAGGTAGTCGGCGTCGTCGTCGAGGACCCGCTTGACCAGCGACAGCCGCGGCCAGGGCTCCCGGGTGAGCTTGATGAAGTGGACCTTCTCGGGGAAGCGCGAGCGCCGGTTGTAGCGCGGCTTGTGCTCGGCGATCAGCCGCAGCTCACGCACCTCCGCCTCCAGGGCCGTCGCGCACTCGATGCCGGTGACCTGCGAGGCCAGGCCCACCATCTCGCCCATCCGCGACCGGGTCTCGGAGGCGGTGAAGTAGCTGCGGACGCGGGTGCGCAGGTCGCGGGAGGTGCCGATGTACAGGACCCGCTCGCTGTCGTCGCGGAAGAGGTAGACCCCGGGGGAGTGCGGCAGCCCCTCCGCGAGGTGGCGCTTGCGGCGCTGGGCGGTGCTGACCCGGGCCGAGAAGGTCTGCAGCTCCTCGAGGGTGTGCACGCCGAGCCCGCCCAGCCGCTCCATCAGGCCGTGCAGGACGTCGACGGTCGCGCGGGCGTCGGAGAGGGCCCGGTGGTTGGGCGTCGTGGTGGAGCCGAAGACCCGGGCCAGCGAGGCGAGCTTGCAGTTGGGCGCGTCGTCGCGGGTGATCACCCGGCGGGCCAGCCGGGCGGTGTCGAGCACCTCGAACGCCGGCCACGGCCGGCCCTGCTGGGCGGCGAAGTGCTGGAGGAAGCCGACGTCGAAGGGCGCGTTGTGGGCCACCAGCACGCAGCCCTGCGCGAACTCCAGGAACGCCGGCAGCGCCGAGTCGATCGACGGCGCCCCCGCGACCATCGCGTTGCTGATGCCGGTGAGCACGGCGATGAACGGCGGGATCTCGGTGTGCGGGTCGACCAGCGTCTGGAACTCGCCGAGCACCTCGCCGCCGCGGACCTTCACCGCCCCGATCTCGGTGATCATCGAGCCGCCCTGCGCGGAGCCGCCGGTGGTCTCGAGGTCGACCACGCAGAAGGTCACCTCGCTCAGTCGACGGCCCAGCTCGTCGAAACTGCGTTGCGACTCCCAGCGGGAGCGCGCAACGTGGGTGGTGCTGCTCATGTGCTCGAACGTAGGTCGAGGCACCGACAATCCGCGGGCGCCGCGCCCGGGCCTCCCAGGTCAGCCCTAGGGTTAGACCGTCCCGAGCAGCACCGTCTTTGAGGAGAATCCCCTGTGAGCACCGTGATCCCCGACGCCGCCCACCGCTGGCGCTGCGCCGGCTGCGGCAACCTCACCCGCTTCGACGTCACCCGCACCCGTCGTACGACGGAGTACTGGCACTTCGACCTCGCCGGCGACCACCGGGTCGAGGAGACCGCGGTCGACGGCGAGAGCGTCGAGTCGGTGACCTGCCGCTGGTGCGGCCGCGCCGACGCGATCGAGGTCGTCTCCCGCAACGACGCCGCCGTCGCCGACGACCCGGCCGCCGGCTAGCCCACCATGTCGGGCTCGTCAGGGCCGACCGGCCCAGGACTGGACGCACTGCCGGCGTCCGCTCGCACGCGCGTCGTGGCGCTCACGGCCGACGTGCTCCCGGCCGTGGTCCGGCTGCCCCCCGCGCTGCGCCGGGTCGCGGAGTTCGCGCCGGTACGACGAGCGCGGCTGGGCGCCGGCGCGATCATCACCGCGCTGGCCGACGAGGAGTTCCGCGAGCGGGTCGCCACCCAGGTGGCGGGGCGTACCTCGCCCGACCGCGAGGACGACGCCGCGGGCCGCGCCGCCCTGGCCTGGCTGCTGCGCCCGGAGGGCTGGCCCACCGTCGTCGAGGAGGCCGCAGTCGAGCTCGCCGAGCGAGACGGGGCGACGGAGCGGGACGAGGCGGAGGCGGCCCGGTTGCGCCAGCGGCTGGAGCAGGTCGAGCAGACGCTGCGCGAGGTGCGGGCGGCGCACAAGGTGCAGGTCGAGGAGTACAAGGTCGAGGTCTCGACCCTGCGCCGCAAGCTGGGCGAGGCCCGGGCCGGCGAGCGCAGTGCGCGGGAGGAGGCCGAGGAGGCCACCCGGGCGGCCGAGGAGCGTCGTACGGCAACCGAGACGGCGTCCGCCGCGCAGGACAAGGAGCTCCGACGGCTGCGCGCTCAGGTGGAGCGGGCCGAGGCCGAGCTCAGCGCCGGTCGCCGCGCCGCTCGCTCCGAGCGCGACGAGGGCAGCCTCCGGGCCCGGATGCTCCTCGACACCGTGCTGGAGTCCGCGGCCGGGCTGCAGCGCGAGCTGGCCCTGCCTCCGGTCTCGGGCGCGCCGGGGGACCGGATCGAGCGCGAGCTCGCCGAGGCGGGCGCGCCGGCGGCGGCCTCCACCGCCGTACCGGGTGGCGCGACTCCGGCAGTGCTCGAGCAGTACCTCTCCCTGCCCCGCGCGCGACTGCTCGTCGACGGCTACAACGTCAGCAAGACCGCCTGGCCCGAGTCCACGTTGGAGGCCCAGCGGACCCGGCTGCTCGGCGCGCTCGCCCCGCTGGTCGCTCGCACCGGAGCCGAGGCGACGGTCGTCTTCGACGCCGCGTCCAGCTCGACGCGCCCGGTGGTCCGGGTGCCGCGCGGGGTGAAGGTGCTGTTCAGCCCGGAGGGGGTGATCGCCGACGACGTGCTCCGCGAGCTGGTCGCCGCCGAGCCGCGGGGCCGGATGGTGGTGGTCGTCTCCAGCGACCGCGCGGTGGCGACCGACGTCTCCCGCGCCGGTGCCCGCGCCGTGGCCTCCGAGGCCCTCCTCGGCCTGCTCGCCCGCACCTCCTGAACTCGGCGAGGGGTGGGGGGCAGGGGACTGTCGGTGGTCGCTGTCACGGTGGGCGCATGACGACGAGAATCGACTGCGACTCCTGTGTGGTGCGCGGGCTCGCGTGCCACGACTGTGTGGTCACCGTGCTCCTGGGCCCGCCGCCCGAGCTGACCTTCGACGACGACGAGCGCCGGGCGCTGGAGGTGCTGGCCGCGGGTGGGCTGGTCCCGCCGCTGCGCCTCGTCCGACCCGTCGACCCGCCGGCGGTCGAGTCGGCGTGAGGCAGGTCTCACCCGGGCGACAGCGGCGGAAGTAAAGAAAACCCGTGAATCGGTCGGGTCCGGTTTTGCCAGCCCCTCCGTGGCGACTAGCCTGTCGCACTCAGGTGCTCGTGGAAGTGGACCGCCCAGGTTCGCGCGAGCACCGCGTCGAGTTCCGGTTCGCTTGCGGACCGGGAGCCGGGGACCCACCACATCTGGGGTGAATCTCTCGCAAGGCGTACGACGTCCACGGGCTCGTACGAGGAGCGTGAGTAGGGCAAGTCGTGCCCGAACCCGTCAGCTCACCCGGTAGGCGTACGACACCCAAGGGGAACATCCCGCTCGTGCTCAACGGTCGGAAGCGCTTCATCACTGCCCTCGCAGGGCTCGCCCTCGCCGGATCCGTCGGCTTCATTCCCACCTCGCCGGCGCAGGCCGAGCCGGACATCGACGATGTGCAGGCTCGCGTCGACCGGCTCTTCCACGAGGCCGAGCAGGCCTCGGAGCGCTACAACGACGCCAAGCTGGAGCTGACCGAGCTGCGCAGCGACCTCGGGACGCTCCGTGCCGACGAGAAGCGCCAGGACGCCAAGCTCGACGTGATCCGCGACCAGGTCGCCGACTCGCTGGTCAGCGAGTACGCCGGCTCCGCCACCTCGGCCGCCGGCCGGCTCTTCGTCTCCGACGACCCGAGCGCCTTCCTCAACCAGCTCTCGACGATGGCGAGCTACAACGACCTCCAGGGCGACCTGCTGGCCGGCTACTCCGCCGAGGTCGACGCGCTCGAGATCCGCCGCGAGGCCACTGAGGCGCGCTCGAAGCAGGTCGCGAAGACCGAGGCGGCGCTCGCCGCCGAGAAGGAGACGACCGACGGCAAGCTCGCCGAGGCCGAGAAGCTGCTCGACAAGCTGAAGGCCGAGGAGCGCGAGGCGCTGCTGTCCCGCGGCTCCCAGCGGGTCCCGTCCGACGTCCCGGCCTCGGGCCGCGCGGGCGCGGCGATCTCGTACGCCATGGCGCAGGTGGGCGACGCCTACGTCTACGGCGCCGCCGGTCCGAACGCGTTCGACTGCTCCGGCCTGACGATGATGGCCTGGGCCCAGGCCGGCGTCGCGCTGCCGCACTCCTCCAGCGCCCAGTACTCCTCCGGTCCGCGGATCGCCGAGGGCGACCTGCAACCGGGTGACCTGGTCTTCTACTACAGCCCGATCAGCCACGTCGGCATGTACATCGGCAACGGCATGATCGTGCACGCCGCGAACCCCGGCACCGGCGTGGTCGTCTCGGACCTGCACTCCATGCCGTACGTCGGCGCCGTCCGCCCTGGCTGACGCTCCGACCCCGAAGGCCGGTCGCCCCCGTTGGTGGGTGGCCGGCCTTTCGTCGTTCCTGCTGCTCGTCGTCGGGGTGCTGACCTGGCAGCTCGTCGTCGACGACCCGTACGTCGCGCCGTCGCCCGCCGCCCCCACGGCACGGGCCGTGGACTCGGCGGCGGCCGGCCGGGTGCTCGACGCGCTCGTCGACGCCGTCTCGGCCGCCGACCCCGAGGCCGCCCGGGCGCTCGCCGCGGAGGGTGACCAGGCGGCGGGCGACCTGCTGGCCGCGGTCGCGACCAACGCCGGTGAACTGCGGGTCCGCGACTTCTCGGCCCGCTACGTCGCCTCGACCGGTCCGGCGACCGCGGACGGCACCTGGTCCGTCCGAGCGGACGTCGCGTGGCGCTTCGACGGCTTCGACCGAGCACCGGCGCTGGCCGAGGTGCCGGTTGCGTTCCGGTCCGTCGACGGCGAGGTCGGCCTGGTGTCCATCGGGGGCGGTGACGGGCGCACCCCGGTCTGGCTGGCCGGAGAGGTCAGCGTCCGTCGTACCCCCGAGACGCTGGTGCTGGCAGCGGTCGCCGCCGACGTCGACCGCTACGCCCGGCTCGCGGCGCGCGCCGTGCCGGTCGTGCGCCGGGTGGTGACCGACTGGCGGCCCCGGCTCGTCGTGGAGGTGCCCGCCTCGGCCGAGGACCTGGACCGGGCGCTCGACGCCGATCCGGGGACGTACGCCGGCATCGCCGCCGTCACCACCAGCGTCGACGGGTCGCTGGCGCCCGGCTCACCCGTGCACGTGATGGTCAACCCGGTGGAGCTCGGCCGGCTCCGCCCCGCGGGCGCCCAGGTGGTGATGAGCCACGAGGCGACCCACGTGGCCACCGACGCGCCCACGAGCAGCAGCACCCCGCTGTGGCTGCTCGAGGGCTTCGCCGACTACGTCGCGCTGCGCGACGTGCGGCTCCCGGTGGCGACGACGGCGGCCCAGATCATCGAGCAGGTCCGCCGCGACGGCGTACCGGACACGCTCCCCGGGGCGACCGAGTTCGACCTGCGCGCCACCCACCTCGGCGCCGTCTACGAGAGCGCCTGGCTGGCCTGCGAGGTCATCGCCGAGCGGGCGGGGGAGGACGCGCTCATCGCGCTGTACGACGATGTCGCCGCGGGGATGTCGCTCGACCGGGCGCTGCGCCGCGCCGGGCTCTCGGAGCGGGAGCTGGTCGGGGCCTGGCAGGACCGTTTGTCAGACTTGGCCGCGTGACCCCGGCGGCCCGCAGGACCTCGCTCGTGACGGCCGCCCTCGGTGGGTTCGCCTTCGTCGTGCTCGCCGTCGTGCTGGTGCCGTGGGACCCGGTCCCGGGCGGCGCCCTCCGACCGGCGGACCCGGCGTCGCTGTTCACCCCGGCACAGCTGGACCGGGCCGCGGAGTTCGCGAGCCGCACCGACTGGATCGGGTACGTCTCGCTGGCCGTCCGCCTGGCCGCCGCCTGCTGGCTCGGCTTCTCGCGGCGCGGCCGCGCGCTCTTCGCGCGGCTGCCGGGACCCTGGTGGGTGGCGGTGGTCCTGGCCGTGGCCGCCTTCGAGATCGGGCTCCGGCTGCTGACCCTGCCGTTCGCGGTGCTGCTGCGCCGCCAGCTGCTGGCCTACGGGCTGAGCACCCAGTCCTGGCCGGCCTGGGCGGTCGACCTGGTCAAGGGGGAGGCCGTCGACATCGTGGGCGTCTCGCTGGCCCTCCTGGTGCTGGTCGCCTGCGCCCGGCGCTGGCACCGGGCCTGGCCCGCGGTCGCCGGTGGCGTCGCTGCCGTGCTGGTGCTGCTGGGCTCGTTCGCCTACCCGCTGGTCGTCGAGCCGCTGTTCAACAGCTTCGAGCCGCTGCCGGACGGGCCGCTGCGGACCGAGATCCTCGCGCTGGCCGAGCAGGAGGGGGTGGACGTCGACGAGGTGCTGGTCGCGGACGCCTCGCGTCGGACGACCACCTTGAACGCCTACGTCTCCGGCATCGGCGGCAGTCGCCGGGTGGTGCTCTACGACAACCTGGTCGACGACCTGCCCCAGGACGAGGCGCTGTCCGTGGTTGCGCACGAGCTGGCCCACGCCCGGCACCAGGACGTCGTCGTCGGGACCCTGCTCGGCGCCGCCGGCACCGGCTTCGCGATCGGCCTGCTCGGGCTGGTGCTGGGTGCCCTGCGCCGCCGGGGCGGCGGCTCACCGGCCGACCCGACGGTGGTGCCGCTGGTGCCGCTGGTGCTGGCGCTGTACGCCGTCGCGGCCGTGCTGAGCAGTCCCGTGCAGAACACCATCAGCCGCCAGGTCGAGACCCGGGCCGACGTGGACGCGATCCGGGCGACCGGCGACCCGGTGGCGTTCGTCGAGCTGCAGCGGCAGCTGGCCCTGCGCTCGATCGCCGACCCCGAGCCGCCGGGCTGGGAGCACTTCTGGTTCGGCAGCCACCCGACCGCGCTGACGCGCACCGCCCTGGCCGAGCGGATGGCCGAACGACTGGCCGAGGATCAGGAGTAGAGCTTCTCGACCTCGAGCCGGTGCTCGCGCATCACCACGGCGCGTTTCAGCTTGAGGCTCGGGGTGAGCTGGCCGCCCTCCTCGGTCCAGTCCTCGGGCAGGATCGTGAACTTGCGGATCGCCTCGGCCTTGGAGACCGCCTTGTTGGCGTCCTCGACCGCGAGCTCGACGGCCGCCCGCAGGTCGAGGTCGTCGACCAGGTCGGCGATCGAGCCGGACTTCTTGTTCGACTCCGCCCACAGGGGGAAGGACTCGGGGTCGATGGTGACCAGGGCCGCGATGAACGGCTGGCCGTCGCCGACGACCAGGCACTGGCTGACCAGGGCGTGTGCCCGCAGCCGGTCCTCGAGCACGGCGGGGGCGACGTTCTTGCCTCCGGCCGTGACGATGATCTCCTTCTTGCGACCGGTGATCCGCACGAAGCCCTCGTCGTCGACCTCGCCGACGTCGCCGGTGTGGAACCAGCCGTCGCTCTCGAGCACCTCGGCGGTCGCCGTCTCGTTCTCCCAGTAGCCGGCGAAGACCTGGCCGCCGCGGAAGAGCAGCTCGCCGTCGTCGGCGACCCGCACCGAGGTGCCGGGGAGCGGCCGGCCGACGGTGCCCATCTTCTGCGCGTCCGGGAGGTTGGCGGTGAGCGCCGCCGTGGTCTCGGTGAGGCCGTAGCCCTCGAGCACGATCAGACCGATGCCGCGGTAGAAGTGGCCGAGCCGCTCGCCGAGCGGGGCCCCGCCGGAGATGGCGTACCTGCACTCGCCGCCGAGCGCGGTCCGCAGCTTGGCGTAGACCAGGCGCGAGAAGAGCGCGTGCTGGGCCCGCACCGCGAGCGAGGGCCGGCCCCGGTCGAGACCCCGGGAGTAGGCGATGGCGATCTCGGCGGCGCGCTCGAAGATCTTGCCCTTGCCGTCGGCCGTGGCCTTCTGCGAGGCGCTGTTGAAGACCTTCTCGAAGACCCGCGGCACCGCGAGGATGAACGTCGGCTTGAACTCCTGCAGATCGACCAGCAGGTTCTTGATGTCGGCGCTGTGGCCCAGTCGGGTGCGGGTCTTGACGCAGCCGATCTGGATGATCCGCGCGAAGACGTGGGCCAGGGGCAGGAAGAGCAGCGTGGAGGCGTCGTCGTCGAAGAGCATGTCGAGCTCGTCGACCGCGACCCCCAGCTCGAACATGAAGTTGCCGTGGGTGAGGACGCAGCCCTTGGGGCGCCCGGTGGTGCCGGAGGTGTAGATCAGCGTCGCCAGGTCGAGCGGGGTCGCCGTCGTACGACGCTTCTCGAGCTCCTCGTCGCTGATGTCCTCGCCGAGGCTGGACAGCACGTCGACGGCGTTGTCGGTGATCGACCAGACGTGGTTGAGCCGCTCCAGGTCACCGCGGGCCTCCGCGATCCGGGCGATGTGCCCCACGTCCTCGGCGACCACCGCACGGGCGGCGGAGTCGCGCAGGATCCAGGCGACCTGCTCGGCCGAGGACGTCTCGTAGATCGGCACCGTCACGGCGCCCGCGAACCAGATCGCGTAGTCGAGCAGCGTCCACTCGTAGCGGGTCTTCGAGATCAGGGCGACCCGGTCGCCGGGCTCGATGCCGGCGGCGATCAGCCCCTTGGCCACGGCGCTGACGTCGGTCAGGAACTCGGCGCAGGTGACGTCCACCCACCCGGTCTCGGTGTGCCGGCTGAAGGCGACCGCGTCGGGGGCCTCCGAGGCGTTGGCCACCACGTCGTCGGTGAGGTTCCCGGTTGCCGGGACCTCGATGGTCAGGGGCGTGGAGAACTCCCGCACGCTTCCTCCTTGTCGCGCTCCGCCCGGCCCAAGACCGCCGGCTCCCGGCGCCGCCCGAGGGGCGCCACCCGGCAGGTTACCGCCGCGGGCCGTACCGCCGGTATCCGGTACGCTCCGGACCGTCTGGTCCCACTTCTCACGCACTGACCCAGCGCACTGATCCCAGGGGGCATCCCATGGCCGAACAGACCACGTCCTCCATCGTGATCGACGCCGCCCCCGCAGCCGTGATGGCGGTGATCGCGGACTTCGAGGCCTATCCCACCTGGGCCAAGGGGATGAAGACCGTCGAGGTCACCGTCCCGGGCGCGGACGGTCGGGCCGAGCAGGTCTTCTTCGCCCTCGACGTCTCGCCGATCAAGGACGAGTACACCCTCGCCTACACCTGGGACGGCGACCGCGAGGTCACCTGGACCCTGGTCGAGGGCAAGATGCTGCGCGCCCTCGACGGGGCCTACGTCCTGCGCGACCTCGGCAACGGCAGCACCGAGGTGACCTACCGGCTGGCCCTCGACGTGTCGATACCGCTGATCGGCATGCTCAAGCGCAAGGGCGAGAAGATCCTCATCGATACCGCGCTCAAAGGGCTGAAGAAGCGCGTCGAGTCGGCGTAGCCGAGTGCGCATCCTTCTGTTCACCGGCAAGGGCGGGGTCGGCAAGTCGACGGTCGCCGCGGGGACGGCCGCGCTGTCGGCGGCGGGCGGCCACCGGACCCTGGTGCTCTCCACCGACGCGGCCCACTCGCTCGCCGACGCGTACGGCGTCGCCGTCGGGGCCGAGCCGACCGAGGTCGCCGAGCGGCTCTTCGTGCAACAGGTCGACGCGCAGCTGCGGTTCCAGCAGTCCTGGGCGGAGATCCAGGGCTACCTGCTCTCGGTGCTCGACGTCGCCGGCGTCGACCCGGTGGCCGCGGAGGAGCTGACGGTCATCCCGGGCGCCGAGGAGGTGCTGGCCCTGCTCGAGCTGCGGCTGCACGCCCGCTCGGGGGCCTGGGACGTGATCGTGGTCGACTGCGCCCCGACCGCGGAGACGCTGCGACTGCTCGCGCTGCCCGAGGCGCTGGGCTGGTACATGCAGCGGGTCTTTCCCGCCGAGCGCCGGATCGTCAAGGCGCTCCGGCCCGTGCTGAACCGCGCGGCCGGCGTCCCGATGCCCGGTGACCGGGTCTTCGACGCCGTCGAGCGGCTGCACGCCGAGCTGGACGAGGTGCGTCAGCTGCTGTCGGGTCCGGAGGCGAGCGTGCGGCTGGTGCTCACCCCCGAGTCGATCGTGCTCGCCGAGGCCCGCCGCTCCTACACGACGCTGTCGCTGTACGGCTACCGCGTCGACGGCGTCGTCGCCAACCGGGTCTTCCCGGCCGAGGACGCCGACGACTGGCGTGCCGGCTGGGTGCTGGCCCAGGACGACGTGCTCGTGCAGGTGGAGCAGTCCTTCGACGGGCTGCCGATCTGGCGCTCGGTCTACCGGCCCCGGGAGCCGGTCGGGGTCGCGGCGCTGACCGACCTCGCCCGCGAGGTGTACGGCGACTCCGACCCGCTGGCCCCGCCCGCGGGTGACGGGCCGTTCCGGATCCGCCGTACCTCCTCGGGAGCGGTGCTGCACCTCGCGCTGCCCCACGTCACCCGCGCCGACGTGGACCTCGCCCGCAACGGCGACGACCTGGTCGTGACCGTGGGGTCGTATCGTCGCGTCCTCACCCTGCCGTCGAGTCTCGCCCGGCTCCAGGTCGCCGGCGCGCGGGTCGAGGCGGGTGAGCTGCAGGTGAGGTTCCGTGAGGTGGCCGCGGCCCCGGAGAAGGAGCGCGCGTGAGCGAGGACGAGCAGGGCAGCGGCGTCGGCAGCGTCGGTGAGGAGGCCGCCAAGCTGTTCGGCGCGTTCGCCGACCTCGCCCGGGACCAGGGCTCGGACCTGGGCAGCGGCCTGGCCGGGCTGGCGTCGTACGCCGCGGGTGCGCTGCGCGACGTCGACGCGCACGTCGCGACCGGCGACGCCGCGTGCACGTACTGCCCGGTCTGTCGCACCGTGCACCTGGTCCGGCAGACGAGCCCCGAGGTCCGCGCCCACCTGATGTCGGCGGCGGCATCGCTCGCGCAGGCGGCGGCCGGGCTGCTCGCGACGGCCGTCTCGCCGGAGCACCGCGCCGGGGCCGGCGGAGTCGAGCGGATCGATCTCGACGAAGATGTCCCCGACGACGGATGGGTGGAGGACGAATGACCCTGGCGTGTGGGGTGGACGTGGGCGGCACGAAGATCGCCGGCGGCGTCATCGACGAGGACGGCAGCATCGTCGAGGAGCTGCGGGTGGTCTCGCCGGCGACCAGCGCCGACGCCATCGAGGACGCCATCGCCGGTCTCGTCACCGAGCTGAGCTCGCGACACGAGATCTCCGCGGTCGGCGTGGGCGCCGCGGGCTACATCGACAAGGCGCGGGCGATCGTGATGTTCGCCCCCAACATCGCCTGGCGCAACGTCGACCTGAAGACCGAGCTCGAGAAGCGCGTCGACCTGCCGGTCGTGATCGAGAACGACGCGAACGCCGCCGCCTGGGGTGAGTTCCGCTACGGCGCCGGCCACGACGTCGACGACCTGCTGCTCGTGACCGTCGGCACCGGGGTCGGTGGTGGGGTCGTGCTCGACGGCGAGCTCTACCGCGGCGCCTTCGGCGTCGGCGCGGAGATCGGCCACATGCGCGTCGTCCCCGGCGGCGCCCTGTGCGGCTGCGGGAACCACGGCTGCTTCGAGCAGTACGCCAGCGGCAGCGCCCTGGTCCGGGAGGCCCGGGTCTCCGCGCGGGGCGGCTCGCTGCTCGCGCGGCACGTGCTCGACCTGGCCGGCGGGGATGCCGACAAGATCACCGGCCCGCTGATCACCGAGGCCGCCCGCGCGGGCGACCCGTTCGCGGTCGAGCAGCTGGCCGACCTCGGCAAGTGGCTCGGCGAGGGCATCGCCTCGCTCACCGCGATCCTCGACCCCGCGGTCGTCGTCATCGGCGGCGGCGTCAGCGAGGCGGGGGAGCTGCTGCTCGGCCCCACCCGGGCCGCGTTCGCAGCCCAGCTCACCGGCCGCGGGCACCGCCCGTCGCTGGAGATCCGCAAGGCCCGACTGGGCAACCGGGCGGGGCTGATCGGCGCCGCCGACCTCGCCCGGCGATAGGCCATGTCTATGAAGTCGGCGCCTGCTCCGCGGATCCCCGCATCCGACCTGGCCGCGTTGTCGTCGACTCGGAGGGACTCCGTCCCACCTTCGCTCCTCCGCCTTGCCAGCTCGGCGCGGGAACCCGCTCGCGACGGCGCCGACTCCAAGGACCTGGCCTGACATGGCCCTCTTCATCGGCGTCGACGTCGGCGGCACCAAGGTGCTGGCCTCGGCCGTCAGCGCGAGCGGCCGGGTGCTGCGCACCGCACGCCGGTCCACCCCGGGCCGGCTGGTCGACCCGGTGGTCGTGGAGGACGCGCTGACCGAGGCGGTCCAGGAGGTCGCCGGTCGCCGGGCCATCGACGGGGTGGGCCTCGCCGCGGCCGGCTTCGTCGACGGCGCGGGCGAGCGGGTGATGTTCGCGCCGCACCTGCCCTGGCGCGGCGAGCAGGTGCGGGCCCGGCTGATGGAGCGCTGGGGCACCACCGTCGTCCTCGACAACGACGCCAACTGCGCGGCCCGGGCCGAGGTCGCCTTCGGCGCCGCCCGCGGGGCCACCGACGCGATCGTGGTCACCCTCGGCACCGGCATCGGCGGGGCGGTCGTGCTCAACGGCCGGGTGCACCGCGGCAGCAACGGGATGGCGGGGGAGTTCGGCCACATGCAGGTGGTCCCCGACGGACTGGTGTGCGAGTGCGGCGGCACCGGCTGCTGGGAGCAGTACTGCAGCGGCAACGCGCTCGCCCGGCACGCGCGCTCTCAGCTCGGCCGGGTCCCCACGCTGCTCGACGGGCTCTGCGGCGGCGACCCCGCCGACCTCGTCGGGCCGATGGTCACCCAGGCCGCCGACCAGGGCGACCAGGTGGCCCTCCAGGCGTTCGCGTCGGTCGGCGACTGGCTCGGCGTCGGCGTCGCCAACCTGGTCGCGGCCTTCGACCCCGACGTGGTCGTCGTCGCCGGCGGCGTCTCCGCCGCGGGCGAGCACCTGCTGGCGCCGGCCCGCTCCGCGCTGGCCCGCTCGCTCGTCGGCACCGGCCACCGGGTCGTCCCGCCGCTGCTGCGGGCGACCCTCGGCCCCGAGGCGGGCGTCGTCGGCGCCGCCGACAAGGCCCGCTCGGCTGTCCGCAGTGGCGGTCGGCGGGCGCGCGCGCTGCGTCGTACTCGGGTCGGTGCGCGGGCTGCGCGGCGGTCGGGGGAGTAACGGCGGCGGAGAGTTTCACCGCCCAGGCGGAGAAACTCACGCCTACGTCGTGAAGCATCTCGACACCAGCACGAGTTTCTCGACACCGATGATGCTGGGGAGACTCCTGAGACCGCCCAGCAGGAACCTGACGGCATCCGGCCGCCGACGACGGACCGGTCCCTAGATCTGGGCGCCGTCGTCCCACGGGTCGCGCGGGCCGCGGGGCATCTGCCACACCAGATAGAGGAAGCCGCCCACGAAGGCGGCGACCAGGCCGTAGGCCAGCAGCCGGGGCAGGCCGATGTTCGCGACCAGGCACACCAGGAGCACGGCAGGGGAGCCGAACACGCCGAGCCAGGCGGCGAGCCGGTCCCGGCTGGGTCGCGGCAGCGGGGGCGGCGGCGGGGGGACGAAGCGGTCCTCGGGGTCGACCAGCGGCGCGGTGAACCACTCGGGCTCGTCGGCGAGGCCGTCGCCGCCCCCCGGACCCACCATCTCGGGGGCCAGGTCGGGCCCCAGCTCCGCCGGCAGGTCGGGCCCCAGGTCGGCCGCCAGGTCCGGCGTCGCCTCGGGGTCGAGGTCGGGTCGGGTCCCGTAGTTGTCGACGATGGAGCGCCAGACTGCGTCCTCGTCATCGTCGCGCTGCACCACTCGAGGGTAGGCCGTCGGCCCCAGGCCTTCTAGAGCGCGGTCACCCGGGCCACGAAGTCGGCCGTGTCGGCGTAGATGCGCGGTGCGTCGTTGTCGAGCGTCGCGACGTGGTAGCTCTCCTCGAGGCGTACGACGGTGACGTCGCGCGAGGAGACCGAGCCGGTGATGAGCGGCTCGGACAGCTCGTCGACCACGTGGTCGACGGTGGAGCGGAAGTACAGCAGCGGAGCGGTGATCCTCGACAGCTCACCGGCGAGCGCCGGCCAGGCCCCGAACATCGAGGCGGCGGCCCGCAGCGGCACCCGCGGGTAGCCGTGCTCGGTCACGCCGTCCTTCTTGATGTCGTCGACGATGCCGGGCATCGAGGGGAGCACGTGCTTGAGCACGGGCAGCAGCTTGACGTCGAAGCGCTTGGTCGCGACCGCGGGGTTGACGACGACCACGCCCGAGACCCGGTCGGGATGCTCGGCGGCGACCCGCAGGCTCAACGCGCCGCCCATGGAGAGCCCGCCGACGACGACCGCGTCGTTGTCCAGGCAGAGCTTGTCGAAGACCCGGGTCAGCTCGCCGTACCAGTCGACCCAGCTCGTGCGGTTCATCTCCTGCCAGGTGGTGCCGTGCCCGGGCAGGCGCGGGACCTCGACGGCGTACCCCAGCGCGGCGAGATGCTCCCCCCACGGCTTGACCGAGGCGGGCTGGCCGGTGAAACCGTGGCAGATCAGCACGCCGACGCGCCGGCCGCCGGTGAGTTCGGGGCGCGCGGGGACCGAGAGTGGCGTCGCCAGCGGGTGCATCGTCATGGGCTCACTGTAGGTGTGCGAGGGTCTACAGTTCCGGTGTCTCGGTCGGTCGTGGGAAGGGTGTGCGGTGTTCTACTGGTTCCTGAAGTGGATCGCGCTGGGGCCGGCGCTCCGCGTCGTGTTCCGCCCCCAGGTGATCGGGGCCGACAACGTCCCGCTGGAGGGCCCGGCGATCCTCGCCAGCAACCACCTCTCGTACGCCGACTGGCTGTTCATGCCGCTCACCCTGTCGCGGCGGGTGACGTTCGTGGCGAAGGCCGAGTACTTCACCACCCCCGGTATCAAGGGCTGGTTCCAGCGGCAGTTCTTCTCCGGTGCCGGCCAGGTGCCGATCGACCGCTCCGGTGCCTCGGCGGCCGAGGGTGCGCTGAGTGCCGCCAAGCGGATCCTCGACGAGGGGGACCTGTTCGGCATCTACCCCGAGGGCACCCGCTCCCACGACGGGAAGCTGTACCGCGGCAAGACGGGCGTCGCCCGGCTGGCGCTCGAGACCGGCGTGCCCGTGATCCCGGTGGCCGTCGTCGGCACCGACGTGGTCGCGCCGCCGGGCAAGAAGTTCGGGCGGCTGGTGCGGCCGGTGGTGCGCTTCGGCAAGCCGCTGGACTTCTCCCGCTACGAGGGCATGGAGAACGACCGGTTCATCCTGCGTTCGATCACCGACGAGATCATGTACGAGATCATGCGGCTCTCCGACCAGGAGTACGTCGACAAGTACGCCTCCCGCGCCAAGGAGGAGTCGAAGAAGGCCGAGCAGGCGGCCGCGGCGGACGAGCAGAAGAAGGCGTCCTGAGTCGAGAGATCGGCTGGCGCCGGCCCGAGACGACGGTCGAGGACCGGCTGTTCCGGGCCCTCGCGCTGCTGCGGGTGGTCCTGCTCGTCAACGCGGTCGGGCTCAACCTCTACCGCGCGGACAACTTCCAGCGCCCGGTCGCAGGTCTGGTCCTGACCCTGACGATGGTCGGCTGGACGGCCTTCACGGTCTGGGCGTACGCCGACCCGGCGCGCCGCAACCGCGTCGTGCTGGGCCTCGACCTGGCGGTCGCCCTCGCCCTGCTGCTGGCCACCCCCCTGGTGAAGGGCGCCGGGTTCAGCGCGACGGTGCCCGGCTTCTGGGTGATGGGCGCGCTGCTGGCCTGGGCGGTGCACTGGCGCTGGCAGGGCGGCCTGGCCGCCGCGCTCGTGCTGGCGCTCGCCGACCTCGGCATCCGGCAGGAGATCAGTCAGACCAACTACGGCAACGCCTACCTGCTGGTGATCGGGGGCGTCGTCATCGGCGGGCTGGCCGACTCGCTGCAGCGGATGGCCGAGCACCGCGACGCCGCGGAGCGCGAGGCGGCGGCCGCGGCCGAGCGGGCCCGGCTCGCGCGGGCCGTGCACGACGGGGTGTTGCAGGTGCTGGCGCTGGTGCAGCGCCGCGGCGCGGAGCTCGGGGGCGAGGCGGCCGAGCTGGGCCGGCTGGCCGGGGAGCAGGAGACCGTGCTGCGCGGCCTGATCCACGCGCAGGACGCGCTGCCCGCCGCGGACGGCGGGGCGGGCACGGTCGACGTGGCCGCGGAGCTCGCCCGGCTCGCGCGGCCCGGCGTCGTGGTCGCGGGCCCCGGCGTACCCGTCGAGCTGGCGGGGTACGCCGGCCGCGAGCTGGTGGCCGCGGTCGCGGCCTGCCTCGACAACGTCGCCCGCCACGCGCCCGGGGCCTCGGCCTGGGTGCTGCTGGAGGCGCTTCCGGACCGGGTGGAGGTCTCGGTGCGCGACGACGGCCCCGGCATCCCCGAGGGCCGGCTCGGCGAGGCCGCCGACCAGGGTCGGCTCGGCGTGCGCGAGTCGATCTGCGGCCGGGTCTCCGACCTGGGCGGCACCGCGACCCTGACCACCGGGGCCGACGGCACCGAGTGGGAGCTCACCGTCCCGCGGGAGGCCCGATGACCATCCACAGCACGCACCCGTTCGCCGACCCCGAGCCCGACCCGGTACGCCGCCTCCGCGGCCGACTCGGCGGCGCGGTCTCGCTGTGGACCGCGGGCGACCTCGACGACCGGCACGGGCGGGCCGGGCTGACCGTGAGCTCGCTGATGGTCGCCGCCGGGGAGCCGGCGCGGCTGCTGGCGCTGATCGATCCCGACTCCGACCTCGCCGACGTGGTGGCCGACTCCGGGCGGTGCGTCGTCCAGCTGCTCTCCTGGGAGCACCGCGGCCTGGCCGAGGCGTTCGCCGGCACCGCCCCGGCTCCCGGCGGCCCGTTCCTGCTGGCCGCTTTCGAGCAGACGTCGTGGGGTCCTCGGCTGGCGGGCGCGACCACCTGGGCCGGCGTACGCGTCGAGACGACCGGGACCGTCGGCTGGTCGACGCAGCTGACCTGCGTGGTGGAGGAGATCGTCGTCGGCGACGACCGCGACCCGCTGGCCCACCGACGGGGGCGGTGGCTGCGTCCGGCGCCCGAGGACAACCACTAGATTTCCCGCCATGGACGAGCAGCCGATCCGCGTCATGGTCGTCGACGACCACCCCATGTGGCGCGACGCCGTCGAGCGCGACCTGCAGGTGGCGGGCTTCGACGTGGTGGGAGTCGCCGCGAACGGCGCCGAGGCGCTGGCCCGGTTCCGGGCGGTGCGGCCGCAGGTGCTGGTGCTCGACCTGCAGATCCCGGCCCCGAACGGCGTCGAGGTCACCGCCGAGGTGCTCCGCCACGACCCGTCGGCGCGGGTGCTGATCCTCTCCGCCTCCGGCGAGCAGGCCGACGTCCTGGAGGCGGTCAAGGCCGGCGCCACCGGGTACCTGGTGAAGTCGGCGTCGCGCGAGGAGCTGCTCGACGCCGTACGCCGGGTCGCCGCGGGAGACACCGTCTTCACTCCGGGGCTGGCGGGCCTGGTGCTGGGGGAGTACCGGCGGCTCAGTGAGCCGACCGCCGCGCAGGACGGCTTCCCCGAGTTGACCGAGCGCGAGACCGAGGTGTTGAAGATGGTGGCCAAGGGGCTGTCGTACCGCCAGATCGCCGAGCGGCTGGTGCTCTCGCACCGGACCGTCCAGAACCACGTGCAGAACACGCTGCGCAAGCTCCAGATGCACAACCGGGTGGAGCTGACCCGCTACGCGATCGAGCGGGGGCTCGACGATGCCGACGCGTAGGTACCTCCAGCGGCTGCAGATCGACGCCGGAGCACCGCCGACCCTGGACACCCTGTTCCTGGTCCACGACCGGCACCTGCAGCACGTGCCGTACGAGAACCTCGGCATCATGCTCGGCCTGCCGCCGTCGGTCGACCCGGAGACCTGCCTGGACCGGGTCGGCCGGGTCGGTCGGGCCGGCTACTGCCTCCACCAGAACGCCGCCCTGGAGCTGGTGCTGAACGACCTCGGGTTCACCGTGGAGCGGCGGCACGGGCACGTGTGGCACGACGAGGCGCAGCGGACCGGCCCGCTCAACCACCTGGTGCTGGTGGTGACCGACCTGCCGACTGCCGGCAACCCCGGCGGCCGCTGGTGGGCCGACGTCGGCCTGGGTGAGGGGTTCCGGCTCCCGCTGCCGCTGGTCGAGGGTGAGCAGGTGCAGGACGGCTTCCGCTACCGGCTCGACGACGTCCGGCCCGACGGCTGGTCCTTCCGCAACGACGCGTCCGGCTCGTTCGTCGGGGTGGAGGTCACCGACGGCGACACCGGGCCCGGGGCGATGGTGGCCGCGCACGCCGAGCTGTCCGCCCCGGGCGAGGGACGGTTCGCCCGGATCGTGGTCGTCCAGCGGCGCGACACCGAGGGGATCTGGGAGGTGCGCGGCTGCCTGCTGCGCCGGGTGACCCCGACCGGCGTCACCGAGACCGTGCTGGCGTCGTACGACGACTGGCGCGCCGCGCTGGCCGAGCAGCTGCAGGTGCCGCTCGACGACCTCCCGCAGGAGCCGTTGCGCGAGCTGCACGCCCGGAGCTGGGCGGCGCACCAGGAGTGGGAGACGGCCGGTCGGCCATGAGGTCTCGATGAGCGAGCTGCTCCAGATCGCCGACGAGCTCTACGGGCTCGACCTGGCCGAGTTCACCCCGGTCCGCGACGCCCGGGCGAAGGCACTGAAGGGGACCGAGCTCGGCAAGCAGGTCAAGGCGCTGCGCAAGCCGGCCACCGCGGCCTGGGTGGTCAACCTGCTCGTCCGGCACGAGACCGAGCAGGTCGACCAGGTGCTCGCGGTCGGCGCCGCCCTGCGCGAGGCGCAGGCTTCGATGTCGGGCGACGAGCTGCGCGCGCTGACCAGGCAGCGGCGGCAGCTGACCGCCGCCGTGACCACCCAGGCGCGTGGTGTCGCGAAGGAGCGCGGGCTGAAGGTCACCCCGGCCGTCGCCGACCAGATCGAAGCCACCCTGACCGCGGCGATGGTCGACGAGGGGTGCGCGGACGCGGTGCGCAGCGGCCTGCTGGTGACGGCGCTGACGGCCACCGGCGTCGACGAGGTCGACCTCGCCGCCGCGGTGGCGGCGCCCGAGGCGCTCGGCTTCCAGGCCACGGCGCGCGACGCCGTACCCGTGTCCCGCCCGGAGCTGCACGTCGTCCCCGACCCGGACGCGGACGCCAAGGCCCGGGCTGCGGCCGAGGACCTGCTCGAGTCGGCCCAGGAGGAGGTCGACGCCGCGCAGCAGGAGCTCGACGAGGCCGCCGCCTCGGTCACCGAGCTGGAGGCCAGGGCCCTCCAGCTGCAGGGGGAGATGGAGGAGCTGCGGCGCCGGCTCGCCGAGCTGGAGACCACCGCGGAGGAGGTCGACGACGAGCTGTCCGACGCCGAGGACGCGCGTTCGGAGGCCGAGACCGTCCTGGAGGAGGCCACCCATGGGCGGGACGCGGCCCGGGCGGCGCTGGACCGGTTGTCGTAGGGCGGTCACACCTGTCCCATGAGTCTCCGGTTCATCATGGGATGTCGCCGAGTTGTCACTTCCCACGGCGGGCACACCATGGGAAGTGACAGCTCGTCTGCATCCCATGATGAATCCGCAGCGGCCCAGCGGCTCGCCCTGCCCTCAGACCACGAGCGATACCGCCCGTCCCACGAGCCGGGAGTCGGCGGGGCCGACCGGGCCGGGCGTGACGAGTTCCGGCAGCACGTCGTCCGGTACGCCGAGCTCTGCGGCGCGGTCGCTCGACCAGGCCGGGTCGGTGGTGACCTGGAGAAGCCCGCGGGTCGCCCGCGCGACGAGGTACGACGCGATAGGGCCGGCGGCGTAGCGCCCCTCGACCACCAGGGCCCAGGTGTGCGGCTCGTGGGCGGCGATCCAGGCCAGCCCGGTCGCCGGGTCGGCCCGCGCATCGGGCGCCAGGAACGCCGCCCGCGGCGAGCCGAGGGTCTCGACATCCCAGAGGACCAGCGACGGCGGGCCGTCGACGACGACGAGCTCGGCGTCAGCGGGGATCGAGGCGAGAAAGGCCTGCCAGAGCTCCTCGGCGGTCACTGGCCGCGGACGATCGCGAGCACCTTCTCGTCGATCCACGACAGGTCGGGCGCGACGCGCATCTCGTAGTTCTCGGTGCCGACCCAGGCCGCGAAGTCGCGGTGCCCCCGGGCCTCGGCGAACGCGGCCAGCTCGGCGTCCAGCTCGGGCGTCACCGGCTCCTTCTCCTCCTCGGTCGAGGCGGTGAGGTAGAGGTCGTTGAGGTCCAGCAGCCGGGTCAGCTCGGGGATCGGCGCGGTGTGGTCGTCGACGCGCAGGTCGACGGCGATGTCGTCGAGGCCGCCGTACCCGGCCTCGTCGCGTACGACGAGCAGCGCGGCCGACTGCCGACCCCGCCGGTCACCGCCGGCGTCGTCGCCCGCGGTCAGCGCGGCGAGCAGCCGGTGGGCCAGCGGCAGGTCGGCGTCGGAGGCCTCCCAGGCGTCGCGCATCGCGAGCACGACCTGCTCCCCGGCCAGCACGTTGCCCTGGATCGCGTAGCCCTCGCCGGTCAGCCCGCCGGCCCAGTCCAGGCAGGCGGGGCCGGTGTGGGTCGCGGCGCCGCCGTCGACGTCGACGATCCCGACCTGGCGGTGGTCGCGGCCCTCGTCCTCCTCCAGCAGCCGCTGCAGGGCGACCGGGGCGGTGGCGCCGTCGTCGAGGTGGGAGAGGGCCAGGCCCTTGTAGGCGACGTTGGCGTCGGCCTGGGTGGCGATCGCGCCGACCTGGGCGACGGCGGCCGGCACGCTGGCCCCCACCGCCAGGAACCGGGAGGCGACCGCGACCCCCCAGGACTCACCGTCGGCGGACCGGGCCACGATCGAGAACGTCATGGTCGCAGCGTAGCGACGCCGGCGCCGCGGGCCCGTCTCGCCGTAGCCGGTGCGACCCCGGTCCCACTAGGGTCCTCTGTGAACGATCCAACCTGGTCAAGCAGAGGTCAGCAGAGGGAGTTGTCGATGCGCGTCGGAGTGCTCACCGGGGGCGGGGACTGTCCCGGCCTGAACGCCGTCATCCGGGCGGTCGTCCGCAAGGGGGTGCGCGAGCACGGCTTCGAGTTCGTGGGCTTCCGCGACGGCTGGAAGGGGCCGCTCGAGGGGCTGACCATGGAGCTGGGGATCGAGCAGTGCCGCGGCATCCTGCCCCGCGGCGGCACCATCCTCGGCTCCTCGCGCACCAACCCGTTCAAGATCGACGGCGGCGTCGAGCGGATCAAGGACAACCTGGCCGCGCACGGCGTCGACGCACTGGTCGCGATCGGCGGCGAGGACACCCTCGGCGTGGCGACCAAGCTCGCCGACCTCGGCGTCCAGGTCGTCGGCGTGCCGAAGACCATCGACAACGACCTGTCCGGCACCGACTTCACCTTCGGCTTCGACACCGCGGTCAACATCGCGACCGAGGCCATCGACCGGTTGCACACCACCGCCGAGTCGCACCACCGGGTGCTCGTCGTCGAGGTGATGGGCCGGCACGCCGGCTGGATCGCCCTGCACGCCGGCATCGCGGGCGGCGCCAGCGCGGTGCTGATCCCCGAGCAGCCCTTCGACATCGAGGCGCTCTGCGCGCACGTCGAGACCCGGTTCGCGACCCAGTACGCCCCGATCGTCGTGGTCTCCGAGGGCGCGGTCCCCGTCGAGGGCGGCGACATGACGCTGTCCTCCGGGGAGGTCGACGCGTTCGGTCACGTCCGGCTCGGCGGCATCGGCGACCGGCTGGCCAGCGAGATCGAGCAGCGCACCGGCAAGGAGGCGCGCGCCGTCGTCCTGGGCCACGTCCAGCGCGGCGGCACCCCCACGGCCTTCGACCGCTGGCTCGCCACCCGCTTCGGCCTGCAGGCGATCGACGCGGTCGCCGACGGCGACTTCGGCACGATGATGGCGCTGCAGGGCACCAAGATCGTCCGGCTCCCGCTGATCGAGGGCACCGGCGAGCTGAAGCTGGTCAGCCCCGAGGAGTACGCCGAGGCGCAGGTCTTCTTCGGCTGAGCTACGACCGGACCCGCTCTCGGGTGGTCTGGAGCACCGACCCGTCCGCGGCCACCATCTCGACGAGGTACGCCGCGGGCCCGGACGGTAGCTCCAATGCCCAGCCCTCCGGCTTCGTCGCGGGGACGGACCGGGTGAACCCCGGCCCGGTCACCCTGACGGACGTGGTCCCGACCGGCCAGGTCGACGTGTGCTGCCCGATGATGCCGAAGAGGACCGGCGGACCGGGATGCTCGCTGTCGGTCTCGAGTACGCCGACCCCGTTCTCGCCCGCGACGGTGCCGTCTCCGAGGAGACCCCCGGCCGCGCACCCGAAGCCGAAGTCGCCTGGCTCGGTGCCCCGGTCGAGGTCATGCGTGACCGCGACGCACTCACCGCCGGCCTCGTTGGGGGCGACGAAGAACTGCACCACCGATCCATCGGCCGTGGTCAGCGAGAACACCTCGCGCACGTCCCCGATCCTCATGAGCGGCTCGGACTGGTCGCCCTGCCCCAGCCTGTCGACGACCACCGACGGCACCAGCCCGCCGGCGTACGCACCCCCGCCGACGGCGAACGTTGCGAGCGCCGCGCCGCCGACGACCCAGCGGCGCCGCCGCGGCCGGGGACGCGGGGTGGCGAGCACCCGGGCCAGGGCGGCGTCGGCCCAGACGGGGTCGGCGGGCAGGTCGGGCCGGAGTGCGCGGACCAGGTCCTCGGGGTCGCTCAGCTGCTGGGGCACGGGATCTCCTCGGTGTCGGTGTCGCTGTCGGTGCCGGTCTTGGTCTCGGGATAGCCGTCGGTGCGGGTCTGGGTGTCGTGGGCGGCGGCCAGCCGGGCGCGGGCCCGGTGCAGGCGGACGCGCAGGGTGCCGGCCCGGATGCCGAGGACCGTCGCCGCCTGCTCGACGCTCAGCCCGTCCCAGGCGAGGAGCAGCAGCGCCTCGCGGTCGGCGGGGGCGAGCGCGGCGAGCGCACCGACCGCGGCCTGCCGCTGGGTGGCGACCACCTCGGCGGCTTCGGCGGTCGCGGCCGCCCCCTCCACGAGCGCCACGCGGTCGGTCAGCGCGTCGCGGCGCCGGTGCCCGCGCCGCTGGTTGGCGGCCAGCCGGCGGGCCGTGCCGATCAGCCACGGCAGGGCCGGGTCGGGTACGTCGGACCAGCGCCGCCAGGCCTGCAGGAACGCCTCCGAGACGATCTCGGGGGCGTCGTCGCGGCCGACGTGGCGTACGGCGTACGCGTGCAGCCGGTCGACGTTCTGCTGCCAGCACCGGGTGAACGCCTCGCGCTCGGACTCCGTCATGGGCACCTCCTGACCGGAAGTGTCCGGCAGCGGCGCCTGCGTTACCGGGGGAGCTGCGTCAGTGCCCGGCGGAGACGTCCAGGTCCCGCGGAGCGATCCACCACACGAGGGCGGCTGCGGCGAGCATCACCAGCCCGCCCGCGAGCCCGGCGCCGGTCAGCGAGTGGGTGAACGCCTCGGTGGCCTGGGTCGCCAGGGCGCTGCCGCCCGGACCTGCGAGCTCGGCGATCTCGAGCGCTCCGCCGAGCGAGTCGCGGGCGACGTCACCGGAGGCGGCGTCGAGGCCGGCGGCCGTGAGGTCGGAGACGGGCAAGTCGGCCCGGTAGATCGCACCGGCCAGGCTCCCGAGCACGGCCACGCCCAGCACCCCGCCGATCTCGTAGCTGGACTCCTCGATCGCGGCGGCGCTGCCGGCCTTGTCAGCCGGCGCTCCCGACATGATCGCGGCCGAGGCGACTGCGAGCGAGCCGCTGCCCGCGCCGACCAGCACCAGGGAGGCGGCGACGCCGGCGTACGACAGTGGCTCCGGGAGCAGGAAGACCAGGAGGAAGCCGATGCCGCCCACGGCCAGCCCGCCGGCGAGCACCGGGCGGGCCCCGATGCGGTCGGCCAACCCGGGCGCGAGCAGCGAGCAGAGCACCCCGGCCACCGCCATCGGGAGCAGCGCGAAGCCGGACTCCAGGGGGGACCAGCCGCGCACCAGCTGCAGCCACTGGCTGAGCAGCAGGAGCGCGGCGATCGAGGCGATGCTGGTGCAGAGCGCCGTGATGACGCCCGCGCTGAAGGAGCGCTCGCGGAACAGGCGGACCTCCAGGACCGGGTTGGGCTGGGCCAGGCAGCGACGCACGAAGAGGACCAGGCCGACGACGGCGACGACGGCGGCGAGCGCCCCCTCGCCGGTGGGTCCGTGCTCGCCGGTGTGCTTGACGGCGTAGACGAGCGCGACCATGCCCAGCACCGAGAGCACGGTGGCGACCGGGTCGAGGGTCCCGGGCCGCTCGGACCTGCTCTCGGGGAGCAGCAGCAGGGCGGCGACGATCGCCACCGCCATCACCGGCACGTTGACCAGGAAGGCCGAGTGCCAGCTGAACGCCTCGAGGAGTGCGCCGCCGATGATCGGGCCGAGCGCCGTGCCGACCGCGGCGGTGGCGCCCCAGCAGCCCAGCGCCGTCGCCCGCTCGCGCGGGTCGGTGAACATCGTGCGCACCATCGACAGGGTCGACGGCATGATCATGGCGCCGCCGACGCCGAGCAGTGCGCGGACGGCGATCACGCCGGCCGGGCTGTCGACGACCAGCACGGCCATCGACGCGAGGCCGAAGGTCGCGAACCCCGCGACCAGCATCCGTCGTCGGCCCCAGCGGTCGCCGAGCGCGCTGGCGGTCACCAGCAGGCCGGCGAGGACCAGCGCGTAGACGTCGACCATCCACAGCAGCTCCACGGCGCCGGGGCGCAGGTCCGCGGAGATGGCCGGCATGGCCAGGCTGAGGATCGTCATGTCCATGACGACGACCAGCAGGCTCGTGCAGAGCACGGCGAGGCCGGCCCAGCGCAGCCGATCCGCGCTCATGCGGACGCCCCGGACAGGAAGGTGCGGACCGCGAGGTCGCCGGCAGCCCGGGAGCCGATCTCACCCGCGCGCAGCGCCTCGCGGACGGCGACCATCACGCCGTACACGACGTGGCTCAACCACGCAGGGGGTACGTCGGGACGCAGCACGCCGGCACGCTGGGCGGCCGAGAACATCGCCACCTCGACCGCGACCAGCGACCGGGTGCGCTCGACGAGGTCGGGGAAGTCCTGCAGCGAGTGCTCGGTCAGCGCGAAGGCGAAGTCCTCGGCGTCGCGCGCCAGCGAGCGCACCATCGTGTCCACGCAGGCCGTGATCGCCGAGGCGTCGCCGGAGGCGGTCGCCTCCGCCAGCCCGGCGCCGGCCTGGGTCTGCTCCCAGCGGTCCAGGCAGCGCTCCCCGATGGCGTGCACGAGGTCGGCGCGTCCGGTGAAGTGCCGGTGGAGCGTCGCGCGGCCCACCCCGGTCGCCTCGGCCACCTCCGCCATCGAAGCGGCGGGATCGGCGTTGAGGTGGCGCAGCGCGCCGTCGAGCAGCTCGTCGCGGGTCGGCACGACGGACCTCCATGGGACATCAGTGGATCGAATGAGACAAAAGTGTCTCACAACTGGTCTGTGCCACCAACTCCGGCAGGTTTCCTCCGAAGGGGTGAGGGCAACAGGTCAGCCATGAGTGCCACCGACCACGTCGACGTCAACGGTCCCGAGCCGGACCTGAAGCGGGTGATGGGGCCCAAGCTCCTGTTGCTCTTCATCGTCGGCGACATCCTCGGCGCGGGCGTGTACGCCGTGACCGGCCGGCTGGCCGGTCAGGTGGGCGGGATCGCCTGGCTACCGTTCCTGGTGGCGTTCGCGGTCGCGACCCTGACGGCGTTCTCCTACCTGGAGCTGGTCACCAAGTACCCCCAGGCGGCGGGGGCGGCGCTCTACGCGCACAAGGCCTTCGGCATCCACTTCATCACGTTCCTGGTGGCCTTCACCGTGGTCTGCTCGGGCATCACCAGCGCCTCGACGTCCTCGGGGCTGCTGGCCGAGAACCTGCTCATCGGCCTCGACGAGCTGCTGCCGGGCATCCCGACCGGCGACACCGCCAGCCTGGTCGTGGCGCTGCTGTTCATGATGCTGCTCGCCGGGGTCAACCTGCGCGGCGTCGGGGAGAGCGTGAAGTTCAACGTCCTGCTGACCCTGGTCGAGATGACCGCGCTGGCGATCGTCATCGGGATCGGCTTCTACGCCGTCACGGGTGGCGACGGCGACCTGAGCCAGGTGACGGTCTTCGAGAGCCCCGACGACAAGGGCCTGTTCATGGCCGTCACGATCGCCACTGCGATCGCGTTCTTCTCGATGGTGGGCTTCGAGGACTCGGTGAACATGGTCGAGGAGACCAAGGACCCGCTGCGCATCTTCCCGCGGATGATGCTCACCGGGCTCGGCATCGCCGTCGTCATCTACATGCTGGTGGCGATCACCGTGGTCGCGGTCATCCCGCCCGGCGACATCGCCAACCCGCAGAACCCCGAGGCCGGCGTACTCCTCGACGTGGTGCGGGTCGGGGCGCCCGACCTGCCGATCGACAAGATCTTCCCCTTCCTGACCGTCTTCGCCGTCGCCAACACCGCCCTGATCAACATGCTGATGGCGAGCCGGCTGATCTACGGGATGGCCCGCCAGGACGTGCTGCCGCGGACCCTGGGCCGGGTTCTCCCGGGCCGGCGCTCGCCCTGGGTCGCGATCCTCTTCACCACCGTGCTCGCCCTGGCGCTGATCGTCGTGGTGCGGACCCAGTCCGACAGCTCGGTCGTGGCGGCCCTGTCGGGCACCACCTCGCTGCTGCTGCTGGCCGTCTTCACGATCGTCAACGGCTGTTGCCTGGTGCTGCGCCGCGACCCCACGCCCGAGCGCGCGTTCCGGGCGCCCACCGTCGTCCCGATCATCGGCGCCGTCGGCTGCGCCTTCCTCCTCGGCCCGTGGGCGCGCCTGGAGGCGGACATGATCCAGTACAAGATCGCCGGCGGACTGCTCGGCCTCGGGATCGTGCTGTGGGCCTTCACCTGGATGACCAACCGCGGCATCCGCGCCAAGAAGACCGGCTTCCGCGACATCGACCACCTCGAGGACTGAGCGAGGGCGGTCTCACCGCCTCGTGGCGAATCGGGGGAGCCCGGGGGCCCGCCGTACCCTGGAGGGGTGAGCACCATCCCCGACCTCGCGAGCCTGCACGCCCTCGGCCCGGCCCAGCAGCCGACCTACCCCGACCGCGGCGCGGTCGATGCCGCCGTCGACCGGCTGCGCACCATGCCGCCGCTGGTCTTCGCGGGCGAGTGCGACGAGCTGAAGACCAAGATCGGCGCCGTCGCCCGCGGCGAGGCGTTCCTGCTCCAGGGCGGCGACTGCGCCGAGACGTTCGCCGGCGTGACCGCCGACAACGTGCGCAACAAGCTCCGGGTGCTGCTGCAGATGGCGGTGGTGCTGACGTACGCCGCCTCGGTGCCGGTCGTGAAGGTCGGCCGGCTGGCCGGCCAGTACGCCAAGCCACGCTCGAGCGACCTGGAGACGCGGGGTGGCATCACGCTGCCGGCGTACCGCGGTGACGCCGTCAACGGCTTCGAGTTCACCGAGGCCGCGCGGATCCCCGACCCGCAGCGCCTCGTCGACGTCTACAACGCCTCGGCCGCGACCCTGAACCTGGTGCGCGCCTTCGTCACGGGCGGGTACGCCGATCTGCGCCAGGTGCACACCTGGAACACCGACTTCGTCAAGGAGTCGTCCGTCGGGCAGCAGTACGAGCAGCTGGCCAACGAGATCGAGCGCGCGCTGACCTTCATGAAGGCCATCGGCGCCGACCCCGACGAATTCCACCGGGTCGACTTCCACTCCAGCCACGAGGCGCTGGTGCTGGAGTACGAGCACGCCATGACCCGCATCGACTCGCGCACCCAGCTGCCGTACGACGTCTCCGGGCACTTCGTGTGGATCGGCGAGCGCACCCGCCAGCTCGACAACGCCCACGTCGAGCTGCTGAGCCACATCCAGAACCCGATCGGCGTCAAGCTCGGCCCGACCACCTCCCCGGACGACGCCCTGGCCCTCGCCGCCAAGCTGAACCCGGCCAACGAGGCCGGCCGGCTGACCTTCATCACCCGCTTCGGCGCCGGCAAGATCCGCGACGGGCTGCCGGCCCTGGTCGAGAAGGTCACCGCCGAGGGCCTCCAGGTCGCCTGGATCTGCGACCCGATGCACGGCAACACCTTCGAGGCGAGCTCGGGCTACAAGACCCGCCGCTTCGGCGACGTGATCGACGAGGTGCAGGGCTTCTTCGACGTGCACCGCTCGCTCGGCACCTGGCCCGGCGGCCTGCACGTCGAGCTCACCGGTGACGACGTCACCGAGTGCGTCGGCGGCGGCGAGGAGCTGGCCGAGATCGACCTCGGCAACCGCTACGAGTCGGTCTGCGACCCGCGCCTGAACCGCGTGCAGTCGCTCGAGCTGGCGTTCCTGGTCGCGGACATGCTGCGGCAGAGCAAGCCCTGATCGATCTCCGAGCCTCGTCGGTCGAGTAGCCGCCGAGGAACGAGGCGGCGTATCGAGACCACGTCAGCCGGTCTCGATACGCTCGCCAGCGCTCGCTACTCGACCACCGAGGGACAACGATGATCGATCTCCGCTCCGACACCCTCACCCGCCCCACCGAGGCGATGCGCGCCGCGATGGCGCGCGCCGAGGTCGGCGACGACGTGTACGGCGAGGACCCGACGGTCCGCGCGCTCGAGGAGCGGGTGGCCGAGCTGTTCGGGCACGAGGCGGCGCTGTTCACCCCGACCGGCTCGATGGCCAACGTGCTGGCCGTCCGCTCGGTCGTGCAGCCCGGCCAGGAGGTGCTCTGCGAATCGCGGGCCCACATCGCGCGGGCCGAGCTGGGGGCGCACGCGGCGTACTCCGGCATCACCATGCGCACCTGGATCCACCCGCGCGGCCAGGTCGACCTGCCGGTGCTGCGGGACCTGTTCGCTCCCGACATGGGGCCGTTCTTCGTACCGACCGCGGCGATCTCGGTCGAGAACACCCACAACTTCGCCGGGGGAGCGGTGCTCCCGCTGGCCGACCTGCGCGACCTGCGCGAGTTCGCCACCGCGGCCGGCGCGGCCGTGCACCTGGACGGCGCCCGGATCTGGAACGCCCACGTCGCCACCGGCACGCCGCTGCGGGAGTACGGCGCCATCGCCGACGTGCTGGCCGTCTGCCTCTCCAAGGGGCTCGGCGCGCCGGTCGGCTCGCTGATGGTCGGCTCCGCCGACGCGATCGCCGAGGGCCGGGTCTGGCGCAAGCGGATGGGCGGCGGCATGCGCCAGGTCGGCATCCTGGCGGCGGCCGGCCTGCACGCCCTCGACCACCACGTCGAGCGGCTCGCCGACGACCACGAGCACGCCCGGCTGCTCGCCGCGGCCTGCGGCGGTGACCCGGACGGGGTCGAGACCAACATCGTCGTGGTCGAGCGGCCGGACGCGGCGGCGTACGTCCAACTGGCCCGGGAGGCCGGCATCCTGGTCTCCGCGGTCGGGCCGCGGGCCGTGCGGCTGGTCACCCACCTCGACGTCTCGCGCGCCGACGCCGAGCGGGCCGCAGGGATCCTCGCCGCGCTGTAGGGAACTTCTTTCGGTGGCGATGTCGATCCGGGCGTTCCCCGTTCGACTGCCGGGTGAGAAGGTCCTGACCGGGACCCCGAACCGAGGAGAACACGATGAAGTACATGCTGATCATGCGGGCCACCTCCGACGAGGCGTTCGCCGCCTTCGCCGACGTCGACATGAACCAGATGCTGGAGACGATGGGCCGTTTCAACGAGGAGCTGATCAACGCCGGTGTGCTGGTCGCCGCCGAGGGGCTCGACGACGCATCCGGCGGTGTGGTCGTCGACTACTCGTCGCAGCCCCCGATCGTCACGGACGGCCCGTACGGCGAGACCAAGGAGCTGTTCGGCGGCTTCTACCTCCTCGAGGTCGCCTCCAAGGAGGAGGCGGTCGAGTGGGCCAAGCGGATGCCCGCCGCGGGGCCCGGCTTCCAGACCGAGATCCGGCGGGTGCCGAGCATCGACGAGTTCCCGCAGGACAACCCGTGGATCCAGAAGGAGCGGGCCTGGCGCGAGTCGACGGGCCAGCTCTGAGGTCGCGGCGCTGAGGTTCTCGTGAGTGCGGCGGGCACCGGCCGGGAGGCGGTGGCGGCGGTGTGGCGGATCGAGTCCGCCCACATCGTCGGCACCCTCGCCCGCTATACCGGCGACTTCGCGCTCGCCGAGGACCTCGCGCAGGAGGCGCTCGCCGAGGCGCTGGTGGGCTGGCCGCGCGACGGGGTGCCCGCCAACCCGGCGGGCTGGCTGCTCACCGTCGGCCGGCGGCGCGCGATCGACGGCTTCCGCCGGCGCGCCGCCCGCGACGAGCGGTACGCCGCCCTCGCGCGCGACGGGGCGGGCGCCGACGCGCGCGCTGACCCGGACCTGCTGTGGGACCCGGACCGGATCGAGGACGACGCGCTGGCGCTGATGTTCGTCTCCTGCCATCCCGCCCTGTCGCCGGAGTCCCAGGTGGCGCTGACGCTGCGGGTGCTGGGCGGCCTGACCAGCGACGAGATCGCCCGCGCGTTCCTGGTGCCGACCGCGACCGTGCAGGCCCGCATCACCCGGGCCAAGAAGACCCTCGCCGCGGCGCGGGTGCCGTTCGACGTGCCCCCGGCGGCCGAACGGCGCGAGCGGCTCGGCTCGGTGCTGAGCGTGCTCTACCTGATCTTCACCGAGGGCTCGACGGCGTCCTCGGGCCGCGACCTGATCCGCGTCGACCTGGCGGGTGAGGCGGTCCGACTGGCCCGGGTGCTGGCCCGGCTGGTCCCCGACGAGCCGGAGGCGCACGGCCTGCTCGCGCTGCTCGAGCTGACGGCCGCCCGGTTCCCCGCCCGCGTCGACGCGGGCGGGGACCCGGTGCTGCTGGAGGACCAGGACCGCCGGCGCTGGGACCAGGCCGCGATCCGCCGCGGGCGGGCGGCACTGGACCGGGCGGGCCGGGTCGGCCGCGGCCTCGGGGCGTACGGCGTGCAGGCCGCGATCGCCGCCTGCCACGCGGACGCGCCGTCGGTGGCGGCGACCGACTGGGAGCGGGTGGTGCTGCTCTACGAGGCGCTCGGCCGGCTGGCCCCCTCGCCGGTCGTCGAGCTCAACCGGGCCGTCGCGCTCGCGATGGCCGAGGGCCCGGCCGCCGGACTCGCCGCGGTCGACGAGCTGGTCGCGGCCGGTCACCTCGCGGGGTCGCACCTGCTGCCCAGCGTCCGCGGCGAGCTGTTGGCCCGGCTCGGCCGGGCCGGGGAGGCCCGGGCCGAGCTGGAGGCGGCGGTCGCCCTCTGCGCCAACGAGCGCGAGCGCGGCCTGCTGCGGCGCAAGATCGCGGCGCTCGGCTGAGAAGCCCGAGCCTACGAACGGTCGACGCCCGCGACCAGCCGGTCCACGACCGCGTCGGGACGCTCCAGCCACTCGGTCGCCACGACCTGCTCGACCCGCCAGCCCGCGGACGCGAGGGTGGCCGGCTGGGTGATCCGCCGCTCGTCGGCCGGCGCGCTCCGGAGTCGGGCCGGGTGGTCGACCAGCACCGCGACGTCGTACGACGGGCTGCCGGGGCGCCGCAGCGCCAGGTCGCACCGGAAGTGGGACTGGCCGACGTCCTGCTCGACCTCCAGTCCACGGTCGCGCAGCGCCTGCGCGACCTGCACGACCACCGCCGGTGCGACCGCGCTCGGGGGCGGGCGGCGGCCGTCGCGCTCCCGCAGTGAGCGGAGCAGCCCCAGCGCCGCGACCCGGTCGCCCGCGGAGACGGCGGCGGCGTACTGCAGGAAGGCCCGCAACGTGTTGGCGCCGTCGTTGTAGGTGTTGGTGATCGCGGTGTGCTCGATGCTGGAGACCAGGACCATGTGCCGCTTGGCGCGGCTGAAGATGACGTTGAGCCGCTTCTCCCCGCCGCTGTTGTTGATCGGCCCGAAGCCCATCCGCATCCGGCCGTCGGTGCCGGGGCCGTAGCAGACGCTCATGATCACGACGTCCCGCTCGTCGCCCTGGACGTTCTCCAGGTTCTTCACGAACAGCCCGACCCCCTGGCCGTCCTCCTCGCGGGTCAGCTCGGCCTCGTAGGCCGTCGCGAAGGCCGGGTCCGCCGCGCTCTGCCGCTCCAGGGCGCGCTCGATCTCGCCCTGCTGGGCCTCGGAGAAGGCGACCACGCCGATCGTCAGGCCGGTGCCGCGCAGCAGCAGGTCGCGCACCAGCCCGGCGATGACGGTCGCCTCGGCGGGGTTGGTGCGCTGCGTGTAGACGCCGTCGGTCACCCGAACCAGGCTGACGCTGCGGGCGAGCACCTCGTCGAGGAGACCGGCGGGCGGGTCCTCGGAGTCCACCGCGAGGCCGGCGCTGCGGGGCGACGTCGGCTGCCGGTCCGGGATGGTGGCCAGCCGGCCGTCGTAGAACGCCGCGTTGCTGAACTGGATCAGCGCCTCGTAGCGGCTGCGGTAGTGCCACAGCAGCATCGTCGACGGCAGCCGGACCGAGCTGACGGCCAGGAAGCTGTCGGCGTCGAGGACGACCCCGATCCGGGTGGCCTCGTCGTCGTCCTCATCGGGTCCGGAGTCGCGCTCCACCCGGGCCTGGAAGTACGTCGTCGGCGGCAGCTGCATCCGGTCGCCGACCACGATCACCTGCGCGGCCCGGTGCAGGGCGGGCACCGCCTCCTCGACCGGCACCTGGCTCGCCTCGTCGTAGATCACCACGTCGAAGACCGACTCCAGCGGCAGCACGTCGGACAGCGAGGACGGGCTCATCAGCCAGACCGGACGCATCGCGCCGACGACGGCGCCCGGCTCGGCCGAGGCGAGCTGGCGGATCGGCTTGTAGGCGCGGACCTTGCCGAACTCGTGCTCCAGCACCCGCCGGCCCGCGCTCCAGACCGCCTTGGTCGCCCGCTCCTCCGGGGGCATCCCGCTGACGCTGCGCCGGCTGAGCTCGACGCTCGCGGTGAACCGGGCCCGCAGCCGGGCGATGACGACCCGGGCGTTGGCCTGCTGGAGCCGGGGGAGCAGGTCGCCGAGCCGCGCCAGCAGGTCGGCGAGCCGCTGCCCGTCGACGGTGTCGAGGGCGGGCGCCGCGCCCCGGCGCCGCTCCAGCTCGGCGAGGAGTACGGCGTGCTCGAGCGCGTCCGGTGGCAGGGTGAGTGCGCGCACTGCTGCCAGCACCGCCGGGTGGTCGGCGAGCGCGCGCAGCGGGGGCGCGACCGCGCGGACCAGCGCCTGGCCGGGAGCGCCGGCCAGCACGGCAAGGTCGCGACCCAGATCGGCGATCGGCGCGCGCAGGTCGAGGACACCCGCCGCCACCGTGTCCAGCTCGTCGAGCAGCGGACCCAGCGCGTCGAGGTCGTCGCGGAGCGGGTCCTCGGCAGTCACGAGCAGGTCGCGCCAGGTGGCGAGGGGGCCGTCGAGGCGGCGGACCGCGGCCAGCTCGGTGTCCAGCGCGGCCAGGTCAGCGTGGCCCCAGTCGCGGGCCGCCGTCTCCCGGAGCGCGGCGAGCCGGGCGTCGGCGTCGTGGCGGGCGACGAGCAGGGTGAGCGCAGCGGTCGGGGACGTCGGGTCGGCGTACCCCTGCGCGACGGAGTCGCGGACCCGGCGCCAGCGCCCGCTGAGGAAGCGCAGGAACGAGCCCTCCTTGTCGCGCGCCACCTCGAGTGCGGCCCGGGCCTCGTCGGGACCGAGCGGCTGCCGCCACCCGGCCGCGGCCTCGCTCGCCCGGTCGAGAGCCTGTCGGGCCTCGTCGTGGACCGCGGCGAGGTCGCGCAGCTCGGCCGCGCCGGCCGAGCGTTGGCGGAGTACGTCGAGCCGGTCCCGCTCGGACAGCGGGTCGGTCAGGGCGTGCAGCCGGGCGACCGCGCGGGCCTCGGCCAGGGTGCCGGCCGGACCGGCCGCCAGCGCGGCGGCGATCCGGCCCAGCAGCGCGGTCGCGGTTGCGGCCCGGTCGGCGACCAGGGCGTCGGCGCGCGGGTCGGCCAGGCAGCCGGGGTCGACGAGACCGGCCGGCGAGGCGGCCAGCACCTCGGCACCGTCGTGCCTGGCCAGCGCCGCGACCAGGCCGTCCACCCCGGGACGGGCGGCCAGCCACTCGTCCGGCAGGGGGAGGAGCAACCGCTCGGCGGGCCCGAGGTCGCCGTCCCAGCGGGAGTCGCGCAGCTCGATCAGCCGGTCGAGGAGGTCGATCGCCCGGGGCTCGGGCCCGGTGGTCAGCGCGAGCTCGAAGGAGCCGACCTCGCTGCGTGCCGCGACCAGCTCGCGGACCAGCCGGTCGCGCTCGGCCTCCGCGGCTTCGAGATCGTCGGAGTCGGCCTGCCAGCGCTCGTAGGTGTCGCGCAGGCCGTGCACGAACGCCTTCTTGTCCGCCTGGCTGTCGTGGACCAGGGTGCAGACCTCGTCCAGCCCCTGGGAGCGCAGTCGGGCGTCACGACGTCCAGCGCCGCCCGCTTCTGGCAGACGAACAGCACCCGCTGGCCGCGAGCGAGGTAGTCGGCGATCAGGTTGGTGATGGTCTGCGACTTGCCGGTGCCGGGCGGTCCCTGGATGACGAAGTTGTCGCCCGCGCGGGCCTGGGCGATCGCGGCGAGCTGGGAGTCGTCGGCGGGCACCACGAGGTAGCGGTCCTCGACCGGGATCTCGATCCCCGGGTCGGGCAGGTCGCGCGGCGCGGTGGAGAACAGCTCGTCGAAGGCGGCGTTGGGGACCGGGTCGGCGAGCAGGGCGTCGTAGTCGCGGACCAGGCTGAGCGTGCGGTAGTTGAAGTTGGCCAGGGTCACCGAGCAGAGGTCGACCTCCCAGGCGTACGGATTGTCGTCGCCCTCGGTGTCGATCGAGTACAGCTCGCGCTCGACGACCCCGTCCTGCGGCTGCTCGGTCATCGCCTGCCGCGGGACCGGTGCGTCACCGAGCTCGACCGAGACCGGCAGCGGAGTCCGCAGCACCCGGTCGCGGAACACCTGGAGGCCGAGCGGCAGCCAGCCCGGGTGGGCGTAGGAGTAGGCGTACTGCCGCCGTCCGATGGTCGGCCGCCCGGTGCTGCGCCGTCGCCGGTACGCCGTGACCGCGAGCTGGGCGCGCGAGCGGATCAGGTCGACCCGCGGCCGGTCGACCAGCGTCACCGACACCCCCGGCTGGCTGGTGCGGGCCTGCCGCTCGATGGTCGCCCGCAGGTCGGCCAGCGCCTCCGGGTCGTCCAGGGCGACGGTCTCGGGCAGCTCGAACCCGTAGAGCTCGCGGAGCTGGTGGCGCAGCACCGGGTTGACCTCGGCCACGGCGTCGACCAGCTGGAGCCGGTAGGAGTCGCGCACCCCGCGCTGCTTGGTCAGCGTCACCGGCGCCAGCACCAGCGGGGAGGGGACCCGCGTCCCCGGGTCCCCCTTGACGTCGTGCCAGCGCAGGAACGCCACCACCAGCCGCAGCTGGTCCTGGCCGTACTCGGCGCGGTCGCGGCGCGCGGCCGAGATCAGCGCGTCCAGCGCGGCGGCGGCGTACGGCGCGTCATCCCACCGCACCATCGAGCCGACGTCGACGGCCTTGCCTTCGGCGAGCCGCCGCGCGGTCGGGCCGGTCCAGGTGAACAGCTGCTCGGGCCGGATGCTGCGGACGTCGAGCACCAGTGGCACCGACGCCTCGGTGAGGTCGAGGGTGCGCTGGGTGGCCCGGAAGTGCAGCAGCGGGTTGCGCCGGGTGAGGTCGAACAGCCGGTCGCGCAGGTGCGTGAGGACGGCCCCGCGCCGGTCGGCCGCGCCGGTGGACAGGACCCGGTCGAGGTCGAAGTCCTCCGGCTGGTCGCGGTAGCTCGCCAGCCGGACGGCGACGTCGCCGAGGTCCTGGGCGCGCCGGTGCCGATCCGGCTCCAGCATCGACGTCGCCACCGACGCGATCACCGGGTGCAGGTCGGGGTGGAGCGCGAACAGGTTGCGTCGGTGCTGCGCCAGCCGGGCCGCGTCGCCCGGGTCCGCGAGGTCCAGCCCCAGGCACAGGGCGGCGAGCAGCTCGCCCAGGCTGCCGACGTCGGTGAGCTCGTCGTGGTGGCCGAGCAGGTGCTCCCAGCGCTGCCAGCCGGCGACGATCCGCGGCCCCTCGTCCGCACGCCGTACGTCGACCACCGCGGACGCGGGCCGGCCCGCCTCCCGGACCGCCCGATCGTCGTGCCGCGGGTGCAGCGCGTCGAGGGGGTCGAAGCCCAGCGCGTGGTCCTCGACCCGCAGCCGCTGCAGGCCCTGCAGCGGCGCGACCCGGCCGCGCTCGTGGGTCTCGCGGACCTGCGCGACCAGCGGCAGCAGGAGGGCGAGGACGTCGTCGACGGGCAGTCCGCCGCGCTCGACCGCTCGGGAGACCAGCTCCTGCATCACTCACCACCGGCCAGGGCGTCGGCCCGCTGGGCGACCCGCTGCCGGTCGCCGTCGGCGAGGCCGAGGTCGGTCCCGAGCATCTGGTGGAAGTCCGGTCCGAGCCCCGCCCCGCGGGCGAGGACCAGGGTGCGCGCGAGGGTGTCGTGGCCGGCTTCGGGGTCGGCGGTCGCCAGGTCGGCGAGGACGCTCGCGAGGTAGCGCCGGGTCTCCGGCGGCAGCCGGTCGGGGAGCAGCGAGCCGGGCGTCCGGGGGTACGCCGCGGCGGCCACGCCGTACTGCTCCGCGAGCTCGAGCACCTCGGCCGCCGGCTCGGTCGCCGGCGTCGCCGGCTCGGCGGTCAGGGTGAGCCAGCCGGCGACCAGGTCCCGGGTCAGGACCAGGAGCCGGTCCTGGCCCGGCAGGTCGAGGGAGTCCAGGTCGAGCGCCGGCGCGAAGGCCTCGACGACGAGGTCGTCGGCGCTCGCCGGGTCCTCGGCCCACCGCTGGAGCGCCCACGCCCGCAGCACGGTCTCCGGGTGCGTGCTGCCCGCGCTGGGGGTCGTGAGGTCGACCTCCGCGGCCTGGCGGAGGTACGCCGCGGGGTCGGCCTGCTTCAGCCCGGTCGCGACCTTCAGCAGTCCGCCGACGACCGGGACCAGGTCCTCGGTCGCGTCGAGGGCGGCCCGGTCGGCGTACAGCTCGGTCGCGAGCCGGTAGCGGCGGGCCGTCTCCAGGTACTCCGACGGGGTCCGGGCGTCGGTCTCGGCGGTGTCGAGCAGCCGGGAGGCGGCCAGGTAGCGGCCGTCCTCCAGGGTCCACAGCAGGTGGTGCGCGAGCTCGTGGGCGGCGACCGCGCAGAGCTCGTCGGGGTCCAGCAGCTCCAGGGTCGAGCCGGTGAACACCAGGATCGCCCGCTCGGGGACGAAGACCAGCTCGGCGTTGGCCGCGCCGCCGCGCTCGTCGGCGTACACCTCGGTGGGCACCGCGACGCCCAGCGCGTCGGCCGCCCGCCCGACGGCCTGGTGCACGTCGGGATGCGCCTGCGGCTCCAGGCGGTACGTCGACCGCAGCAGCGACTGGTCCAGCTCCGGTCCGCCCGGCCGGGTGCTCGCGGCGAGGGCCCGGAACGAGACCGGGTGCTCGCGCTCCAGGATCTCGGCGACGGATCGGTGGTACGGCAGCGGCCTCATCCGCCGGGCGTGCCCACCACGGTGACTTCGCTGACGGCGGTGTTGTCGCGCTCCGCCCGGCCCCGGCCCGGCTCGCTGACCTCGACCAGCCGCAGCACCACGGTCGTGGTCTCGACCGGGTCGATCGGGACGGTCTGCAGGTCGCGGGTCTCCCGCAGGTCCTGCGGCACCGTCGTACCGTCGTCGAGCACCCACTCGGCCTTCAGCACCCGGCGGTTGCCGGCGTACCAGTCGAGGGGGCGGTTGCGACCGTCGCGGGCCGTCTTCGCGTAGCCGTTGACGAGGCCGAGCTCGGTGACGGTCGTCGGCTCGGCCAGGGTCAACACGATCTCCTCGCCGGTGCCGTCGCCGGTCATCCGCCAGCAGGTGCCGGGGTCCCCGTCGAGCATCTTCGCGGCGTCGTAGCGGATCCGCGCGCCGTCGACGTCGGTGCCGGGCGGGGACGTCGCGGGCACCTCGGCGCTCGCGGCGCCCGCCACGTCCGCGGGCTCGCCCGTCGCGGCCGTGGGTTCGGTGGCCCCGGTCGGCCCGGTGGACTCGCCGGCCGGCTCCGACGGCGGCGGGGAGCTCGCGGCCCCGGCCTGGTCGTCGGCCCGGTCGGGCTCGTCGTCGCCGTTGCCGGCCAGCAGCAGGCTCACGCCCACCAGCGCCACCACGACCAGGACGGCGGCGACCGCGACCCCGACCAGCCAGCCGGACCGCCGGCCCTCGGCCCGGTGTCCGGAGGAGAGCGGCGGCGGCGGGGGCGTCCGGGCAGCGTCGGTCCGCTCACCGACCTCGTCGGCGAACAGCGGGAACCGCGCACTGGTGGGGGCGGGCGGCAGCGGCGGCGGAGGAGGCGGCGGTTCGACCGGGGGTACGGCGGGCCGCTCCGCCGTGTCGGTGGGCCCCGGACCGGGGACCCGCAGAACGTCCGGATCGACCGCCGCGCCGCAGTTGGTGCAGAACCGGCCCACCTCGAACTGGTGGCCGCACCTCGTGCAGGTCGTCATCTCGCTCCTTCGCCGGCCGGTCGCGGGTCTCGCGTCGAAAGATTAGGCGAGACCGGTTCAGTCGGTCCGGACCAGGCTCCTCGCGTCCACCCGCCCGACCACCGCGGGCAGCTTGCGCACCGCCTGCGCGAGCTCGCGCAGCTCGGTGCCGAGCAGCGCCTGCGGCCCGTCGCACAGGGCGGTCTCCGGGTCCGGGTGGACGTCGACGATGACGCCGTCGGCGCCGACCGCGATGGCCGCCCGCGACAGCGGCACCACGAGGTCCTTGCGACCCGCGGCATGCGAGGGGTCGACGATGATCGGCAGGTGGCTGGCCGCCTGGACCACCGGCACGGCGGAGATGTCCAGGGTGTTGCGGGTGGCCGGCTCGAAGGTCCGGATGCCGCGCTCGCACAGCACGACGTCGAGGTTGCCGCGCTGGGCGATGTACTCGGCCGCCATCAGCCACTCCTCGATGGTCGCGGTCATCCCGCGCTTGAGCAGCACCGGCTTGCCGGCGTCGCCCGCCGCCTGGAGCAGCCCGAAGTTGGCCATGTTGCGGGTGCCGATCTGCAGCATGTCGGCGTACTCCGCCACCACCGGCACGTCCCGGGCGTCGACCACCTCGGTCACCACCGGGAGGCCGGTCGCCTCGCGGACGCTCGCGAGGATCTCCAGACCGGGGACGCCCAGGCCCTGGAAGGCGTACGGCGAGGTCCGCGGCTTGAAGGCACCGCCGCGCAGGATCGTGGCGCCGGCCGACTTCGCCATCAGCGCCGACTCCAGCGTCTGCTCGGCCGTCTCGACCGCGCACGGACCCGCGAGGAAGGTGAAGCTGTCGGGCCCGATCGGGACCCGGTGGCCGTCGCGGCCCACCCAGACCGTGGACCGGTCGGCGTGGTGCTGGCGGCTGACGAGCTTGTAGGGGTCGGAGATGCGGTGCACGTCCGCGACACCCTTCAGGGTGCGCAGGTTGAGGTGGTGGAAGGAGTCGATGTCGCCGACCAGGCCGATGATGGTCCGGACGACGCCCTTGCTGACGAAGGCCTCGCCTCCGACTCCCTCGACCCGGGCGACGACGTTGGCGACGTCCTCGTCGGTGGCGTCCGGGGACATGACGACGACCATGCTGGTAGTTCCCTTCTCTGGCCGGCGCGGCCCCGGACAGACGAAACGCCCCAGGCCGGAAGCCGGGGGCGTTGGTGGTGGTGCGGCGCGTCTACGTCACGACGGCCTGCACGGGTGCTCCCGGCAGGTGTCGAAAGAAGTAGGTCGGTGCCACGCCTTGAACCGTAGGCGACGCCACCGACGAGCGCCCCTGGTTTTCAGAGTGCGGACACCGGGCGGCAGCGGGGTGCGTCCGGAGCCTTCGAGAGGACTGCTCCGGGAGGACCGATCAGACCGCGAGGTGCTGGACCTCGCCCTCGACCTTGCGTCGGGGCGCGGCCTCGACGACCAGCATGGCGGCGAGCACGAGCAGCCCGCCGGTGACCATCCGGCCGGTGAGCGACTCGCCGCCGAGCAGCACGGCGAAGAACGCGGCGAAGACCGGCTCCATGCTCATCACGATGGCACTGCGGGTCGGGGGCAGGTGGGACTGCGCCCAGGTCTGGCCGATCAGCGCGAGGGCGCCGGCGACCAGGGCCATGTAGACGATCGAGAGCCAGTCGCGGCCGTTGTCGGGCAGCACGACGCCGTCCGGCGCGGTCGCGACCAGGCAGATCACCGCGATCACCAGCAGCTGCACGATCGACATCCCGAGCGCCTCGCGCGCGTTCGCCCAGGCACCGAGCGCGACGATGTGCAGCGCGTACAGCACCGCGGCGACCAGCGTGATCGCCTCGCCGTACCCCACCGAGAAGCCGTCCAGGGTCAGCACGCCCAGCCCGGTGGCGGCGAGCGCGACGGCCGCCCAGGCCAGCGGGGTGATCCGGGTCCGCAGCAGCACGGCGGCGAGCAGCGGGGTGCAGACGACGTACATGCCGGTGATGAAGCCCGACACGCTCGCCGGCGTGTGGGCGAGCCCCGCGGTCTGCAGGATCTGCGCGACGCCGTACACGCCGCCGAGGACGACCGCCCGCCGCCGTGACTCCGCGGAGAGCCGGGCCAGCGCCCGCGGTGCCACCGCCGTCATCACCAGGCCCGCGATCGCGAAGCGCAACGCCAGGAAGTCCAGCGTCGGGACCCGGTCCAGCAGATCCTTGATCAGGAAGAACGTCGATCCCCAGCTCGCCGTCATGGCCAGCAGGACGAGCGTCGCGACCAGGGAGGTCCGACGGGAGGTGCTCACGGGTCGCGCAGCTTCTTCAGCAGCGCGATGTCGGGGTTGCCGGCGTCGCGCGAGCCGGGCGTCTCCAGCACGAACGGCACGCCCTCGGTCGCGGGGTGGGCGAGCAGCTCGGCGAACGCCTCGACGCCGATGTGGCCCTGGCCGAGCTGCTGGTGCCGGTCCTTGAACGCGCCGCGCACGTCCATCGAGTCGTTCGCGTGCACCAGCCGCAGCCGGCCCGGACCGCCGATCTCGACGATCCGGTCGACGGTCGCGGTGGTGCCGCCGGGCTCGTCGAGCGGCGCGCCGGCGGCGAAGACGTGGCAGGTGTCCAGGCAGATCCCGGCCCTGGGGTGGTCGTCGAGGGCGGCGAGGTACGGCGCCAGGTCCTCGACGCCCGCGCACAGGGACCGGCCCTGCCCGGCGGTCGGCTCGAGCAGCAGCCAGGGGGAGTCCTCGGAGTCGCCGAGCGCGTCGAGCAGCGGCAGCAGGCCCTCGCGGACCTGGCGCATCGCGGCGTCGTACCGCGCGGAGGAGTCGCCGTCGGACGGATCCACGAACGACCCGGTGTGCACGACCACGCCCTCGGCGCCGATCTCGGCGGCCCGCCTGAGGTTGTGGGCGACCGAGGCGACCGACTTCTCGTACGTCGCGGCGGTCGGCGAGCCGAGGTTGACCAGGTACGGCGCGTGCACGAACACCCGCATCGCCCGCTCGGCGATCGCGGCCCGGAACGCCGCGTCCTCGGCGGGCTTGCCGGCCGACAGCGCCCAGCCGCGCGGGTTGCCGACGAAGACCTGGAACGTCTCGCAGCCCAGCTCCTCGGCGGAGGCGAGGGCGCCGGCGACCAGCCCCTTGCCGACGATCACGTGGGTGCCGACGGGGTTGCGGGTCGCGGCGGGGGAGGTCGGCACCGGGCGAGGCTAGCCGCGGCCCGCCGCGTGCGGGAAATCAGATCAGCGAGAGCGTGATGGTGCTGCCCTTGGGGACCTTCTCGCCCGCGCCCGGGTCCGAGGAGAAGACGTAGCCGAGGCCGAGGTAGCCCGCCGCCTCCTTCGTCTTGACGACGAAGCCGAGGTCCTCGAGCTGCTGGCGGGCGGCGTCGACCCCGGAGGCGCGCACGCTCGGGACCTCGACGAGCTCGGGGCCGAGGGAGACGGTGAAGGTGACGGTGTCGCCCTTGAAGAGGGTGCCCTCGCGCGGGTCCTGGCCGATCACGTCACCCTTCGCGACGTCGTCGGAGTACTGCTCGTCGCCCACCTTCGCCACCAGTCCGCGCTTCTCCAGGGCGTCCCGCGCGGCGTCGTACGACTTGCCGGTCCAGTCGCCGACCTTGATCGGGCGGCGGCCCTTGCTGACCGCGAGGTCGACGTTGGTGCCGCGGGTCAGCACCTTGCCCGGACGCGGCGAGCTGTTGAGCACGACGCCCTCGGGGACGGTCTCGGACCAGCGCTGCCGGACGGCGCCGAACGACAGGTTGAGCTCGGCGAGCTTCTCCTGGGCCTGCGCCTCGGTGAGTCCGGCGAGGTTGGGCAGCGTGTAGCGCTCCTTGCCGAGCGAGACGGTGAGCGTCACGGTGCCTCCGTCGAGGACCTGCGCCCCGGCGCCCGGATCGGTGGCGATCACGACGCCCACGGGCACCGTCTCGGAGTACGCCGGGTCGCCGACCTCGGCCTCCAGGCCGGCGGCCTCCAGCTTCTCGATCGCGGCGGCCTCACCGAGGCTGACGACGCCGGGCACGTTCACGTAGCGGCCGGACCCGAACCACCAGGCGCCGGCGCCGACGGCGGCCGCGACGAGTACGGCGACCAGCAGCAGGACCAGCCCGCGGCGGGACCGGCGGGGACGGGCAGGACGCGCGGGCCGCTGCGGGGCCGACCGCTCGACGAGGGGGACCGGTGCGGGGGTGGCCGGCGGGGCGGGCGCGCGGACCTGCGTGGCGTCGCTGAGCGACGGGCCCAGGATCCGGCCCAGCTCCTCGGCGTCCCAGATCTCGGGGGCGGTGTCCCCGGGCCGCTCGATCAGCACCGTCGGCTCGGGCTCGGCGACCACCGCGCGGGGCCGGAGGTCGGCGGTCAGCTCGTCGTCCTCGCGCACCCCGGCAGCCAGCGCCTGGGTGACCCGGTGCACGTGGCGCAGCAGCACCGCAGCGTCGGCGGGCCGCTGCTCGCGGTCGCGGGCGGTGGCCCGGGCGACGAGCGCGTCGACGTACGCCGGCAGCCCGGGCGCGAGCGTGCTCGGGGGCGGGACGTCCTCGTGGACGTGCTTGTAGGCGACCTGGATCGGCGACTCGCCCTCGTGCGGCTTGCGGCCGGTGAGCAGCTCGTAGAGCAGCACCCCGGCGGCGTACACGTCGGCGCGTGCGTCGGCTCGGCCGTCGACGACCAGCTCGGGGGCGAGGTAGGAGACGGTGCCGATCAGCACGCCGCCGGTGGCGGTGTGCTGGGTGTCGGTGCTGACGGCCTTCGCGAGGCCGAAGTCGGCGACCTTGACCCGGCCGTCGTCGGCGATCAGGACGTTCTCGGGCTTCACGTCGCGGTGCACCAGCCCGGCCCGGTGGGCGGCGGCGAGCGCGGAGAGCACCGGCTCGAGCAGCGCGAGGGCCCGCAGCGGGGACATCGGGCTCTCCTTGCCGATGGTGTCGCGCAGGGTGTGGCCCTCCACCAGCTCCATGGCCAGGAACACGACGCCGTCGTCCTCGCCCTGGTCGTAGACCGCGACCACGTTGGGGTGCGAGAGCCGGGCGGCGGACCGGGCCTCGCGCACGAAGCGGGCCGCGAACTCGTCGTCGTCACCCAGTCCGGGGTGCATCACCTTGACCGCGACGGTCCGCTCGAGTCGGAGGTCGGTGGCCTCGTAGACGCTGGCCATGCCGCCGCGGGCGACCCGGGACCCGATCCGGTAGCGCCCGTCGAGGATGCGTCCGGTCAGGGCGTCCGCGGGCGCGCCAACAGGCGCGCGGGTGTGCCCGTCCGACGCCACAACGACCCTCCTGCGTGACGGATGGGGAAGGATCCGTCGGGCCAATCGTACGGTCGCGCGGCCTCCGGGGCCGGTTCGCACGTCCCCGGCGTGGCGTGCGGGCCGCCGCGTGGGACAGTGGGAGCCATGACCGAACGACTCGCTGACGCCGACCTCGCCGCCCTGGTCCCCGACTGGCTGGACTGGGCCGCGACCGCCAAGCTGCTGGGCGTCACCGTCGCCAAGGTGAAGACGATGATCCGCGACCACGAGCTCGCCGCCGCCGTCCCGACCCCCGGTGCCGGCCAGCAGGTCCCCGCCGACTTCATCCAGGACGGCCTCGTCGTCAAGGGCCTCTCCGGTCTGCTGACGATGCTCCACGACGGTCACTTCACCGACCGCGAGATCATCGCCTGGCTGTTCACCGACGACAGCTACCCCGGGCGCCCGATCGACGCGCTGCGGGAGAACCGCGGCAGCGAGGTCAAGCGCCGCGCCCAGGCGATGGCCCTCTAGCCGAGTCGGCGGGATAGTCCGTCACACCAGCGGGGTGGATCGACGGCAGGATCCCCCTGGTGTGACGGAGTACCCCGCCGATCCGGGCTACCTCGCCGATCCGGGCTACACCACTCGCTGGGTGGCCGCGGAGGCCAGCTCCTCCAGGACCTGGGTGGCCGCGGGGTCGAAGCCACCGCGGTGCAGCGCGGCCACGGCCGTCTCGGCCAGCTGCTCGATGACGGCCTCCACCTGGGCGTGGGCGCCGGAGTCGGCGATGATGCGGCGCAGCCCGGCGACCTCGTCCGCGCCCAGCGGGGTGCCGAGCGAGTGGTCGAGGAGCTCGGCGTCGGCCTGCGGGGCCGCGTCGAGCGCGAGCGCGATCAGGACGGTGCGCTTGCCCTCGACGAGGTCGTCGCCGGCGGGCTTCCCGGTCGTCGCCGGGTCGCCGAAGACGCCGAGCAGGTCGTCGCGGAGCTGGAACGCCTCGCCCAGCGGCAGCCCGAACGCCGACAGCGTCGCCAGGGTCTCGGGACCGGCGCCGGCGAGGGCGGCGCCGATGTGGATCGGCCGCTCGATGGAGTACTTGGCCGACTTGTAGCGCAGCACGGTCATGGCGGTCTCGACGTCGGCCTCGCCGCGGGCCTGCACGGAGACGTCGAGGAACTGTCCCGCGATCACCTCCGAGCGGCACCGGTCGAACACGTCGAGCGCCGGCGCCACCTGCTCCAGCGGCAGGCCGCAGCGGCGCAGCAGCTCATCGGACCAGGACAGCAGCAGGTCGCCGAGCAGGATCGCGGCGGCGGCGCCGTACTGCTCCGGGTCGCCGCGCCAGCGCGATCGGCGGTGCGCCGTCGCGAAGCCACGGTGCGTCGCGGGTCGCCCGCGGCGGGTGTCGGAGGCGTCCATCAGGTCGTCGTGGACCAGGGCGCTCGCGTGCAGCAGCTCGAGGGCGGCGCAGGCGCGGAGCAGGGCCTTCTCGTCGGACGGCGCGGCGACGGCGTGGTGTCCCCACCAGCAGAACGCGGCCCGGAGCCGCTTGCCGCCGCCGATCACCCCGCGCACCTCGGTCAGCAGCCGCCCCGCGTCGTCGCCCAGGGGGGCGAGTCGGGCGGCCTGCTCGTCGACGAAGTCGTCGAGCACCCCCTGGACCTGGTCGCGGAACCCGGCGTCGTCCCATCCGCTGGCAGTCACGCGAGCGAGCCTAGACCGGCGCCCGGGGACCGGACGATTCGGTCCGGGGCCGGTCGTCGTACCTAGACTTCGGGCCATGACCGAGCACGGACGCAGCATGGCCGACCTGATCGCGCAGGGCGGGCGGTCCTTCTCGTTCGAGTTCTTCCCCCCGAAGGACGAGGCGGGTGAGGAGCAGCTCTGGCGTGCGATCAACGACCTGGAGCCCTACCGGCCCACGTTCGTCTCGGTGACGTACGGCGCGGGCGGCGCGACGCGCGACACCACGGTCCGGGTCACCAGCCGGATCGCCCACGAGACGTCCATGCTCCCCGTCGCCCACCTGACCTGCGTCGGCCACACCCAGGAGGAGATCGAGGGCATCCTCGACACCTACACGGCCGCCGGCGTCAACCACGTGATGGCGCTGCGCGGCGACCCGAGCGACGGCCCCCGGGCGGCGTGGACCCCGACCGAGGGTGGGCTCACCTACGCCAGCGAGCTGGTCGAGCTGGTCCGCCGCCGCGGCGACTTCCGGATCGGGGTGGCCGCCTTCCCGGAGGGCCACCCGACGGCCGAGTCGCTCGACCACGACGCCGACGTGCTGGTCGCGAAGGCCCGCGCCGGCGCGGAGTTCGCGGTCACCCAGATGTTCTTCCGCGCGGCCGACTACTTCGGTCTCGTCGAGCGGGTCCGCGCCCGCGGCGTCGACCTGCCGATCCTGCCCGGCATCATGCCGATCCTGAACCTCAACGCGATCCGCCGCCAGGGTGAGCTGATCGGTGCCGACGTGCCGGTCGAGGTGGTCGAGCGGATCTCGGCGTACGACGGCGACCCGGTCGCGCTGCGGGCCGAGGGCATCAGGCTCGCCGCCGAGCTGTGCGAGGACCTGCTCGCCGGCGGCGCACCGGGCCTGCACTTCTACACCCTGAACCGCTCGAAGGCGACGCTGGAGATCTTCGAGGCGCTCAACGTCGGGGTCTGACTCGAGGGTCCAGCGGACCTACGCCGGTCCGACCGCCTGTGCGACCAGTGCGGCGGACAGCCCCACGAACGGCAGCCCGCTGCCGGGGGTCGCGGACGCGCCGGCGGCGTACACCCCGGGGATCGGGGTCTGCGGCCCGAGCCGCTGCCGCACGCTCGCGCGGCCCTGCCAGAGCACGCCCAGCGGCGAGCCGCCCCACTGCTCGACCAGCTCCCGCGGCGACCGGTCGACGCGGGTGACCAGGGCGTGCCGCAGATCGATCTGGTGGCGGGCGAGCGCGCGCAGGATGTCCTCGGCGAGCTGGCCGCGGCCGTGCACGGTGAGCGCGGTGGCGCCGTCCGGGGCGGAGCCGCCGGTGCGGACCACGAGCAGCGGGTCGCCGTGCAGCACCAGCTCCGGCGGCAGGTCGGCGAGCGCGGGCAGGTCACCCTCGACGCCCACGTGGCAGACCACGGGCGGGATCGCCGGCGTGGTGCGGTCGACGTACGACGCGAGTGCGGGCAGCCGTCGCGGGTCGACGGCGCAGACGACGACGTCGGCGTCCAGGTCGCCCGCGTCGGTCGCGACCGCCGCGACCCGGCCCTCGCGCAGCACCAGGTCGCGCGCGGTCGTCGACGTCAGCACCTCCACCTTCCGGGTGGCCAGCCGGTTCCCGAGCGCCTGCGCCAGTCCGACCATTCCGCCCGGCACCGTCCAGGCGCCGAAGCGCTGCTCGACGTACGCCTCCAGCCCGGCCCAGGCGGGGACGTTGCGCAGGTCGTGCCCGTCGGCGACGAAGGGGTGGCCGGCGACCAACCGCAGCCGCTCGTCCTTGAACGTCTTCCGCAGCCGCTTGTGCAGGGTCTCGCGGCTGTCCAGCCGGGCGGCGAGCTCGCGGGGCAGCGAGCCGGGCGTCCAGGGCACCTCGAGGTAGCCGCGGCGCAGCACCTCCCAGTCGTCGGTGTACGACGCCACGTGGTCGACCCACCGCTGGCCCAGCCCCGGCTCCAGGGCGTCGAAGGCCGCCAGCTGGGCGCCGCGCGGGCCCGCCGGGACCCGGACCCGGGTGTCGTCCTCGAACCGGTGCTCGCGCACGACCTCGAGCTGCTCCAGCTCCAGCTCGCGCTCCAGGGGCCGGCCGGACTTGCGGAACAGGTCGCGCAGCACCGCCGGCAGCAGCGTGTACGCCGGCCCCGCGTCCCAGCCGAAGCCGTCCGCCTCGACGCGACCGAGCGCGCCGCCCAGCTCCGCGGAGCGCTCCACGAGCGTGACCTGGTGGCCGAGCTTCGCGAGCCGTGCCGCGGACGCCAGTCCGCCGTACCCGCCACCCACGACCACCACCCGCGCCATGCCGGTGACCCTAGGGCTTAGCGGGTGCGGACGTCGGGGGCGGGCTCGAGGGCGCCGAAGGAGGAGCCGTACGTCGCGTCCAGGTGCGCGAGCAGCGCGGCCAGCGCCGGGGCGACCCGGCCGTCGGGACCGGGCGGCGAGCAGGGGTCGAGGGTGGCGTGGAAGCCGCTGGCCGTGTCGCTCGCGACCAGGGTGCCGGCCGCCTCGGCCAGGTGCAGCGGCACGCGGACGTCCGCCCCGAGCCGGGTGCCGGTCGCCAGGGCGACGACGTGGGCCTGCCGGTGCTCGTCGAGGAGCGGGACGACGGTCTCCACGTCCGCGGCGCGCAGCCCGGTGTCGACCCCGGCGAGCAGGTTGACGTGCAGCAGCGCGAACAGCTCGACGTCGGCGCGGGCGAGCAGGCTGAGCCCGGCCGACATCCGGGTGTTCAGCTCGGTCGGGCGGAACCCGTCGGCGCCCAGCACGCCGTCGACGCCGAACGCGCCGCGGTAGTCGTGCTCCGCAGCCAGGTGCGCGCCGACCCGCCGCGCGACCGCGCGCATCTCGTCGCGGTCGGCCGGGGGCGGGTCCCAGAAGGTGCCGAGTCCGCCGTAGAGCAGGCGCCGGGTCGACGGGTCGCGCAGCACCGCGATCTCGACGGGCCGGAACGCCGCCGTGCCGTCCGGCAGCACCATCGCGTGGATCGAGCAGGGCACCCCGTCGAGGAACGGCAGCACCCGCACCCGGGCACAGTGCTGGGCGAAGAACGCCCGGGCGGTCAGCTGGTCGTCCGGGTCGCGCACCCAGCGGACGTACTCACCGCCGCCGTTGAACCCGTCGCCGGACCAGACCGCGCCCAGCGGTCCGGAGAGGTCGGCGGTCGCGGCGGCGAGCGCGCCGGCGTCACCGGCGCCGACGAGCCGGTACGGCGGGTGGGTCACCCCGGCGCCCACCCACACCGCGTCGGCCCGCGACTTGTCCTCGAGCGCGAGGTACGACGCCGGCCGCCCGCCGGTCACCGTCCGGCCGTCGATCGGCTCGTCGCTCGTCACGAACGGCGCGGCCAGCCAGACCGCGCTGCGATCCGGGTCGAACCGGTCGATCGCCGCGCGGGCCGCGGTCGGCAGGGTGCGCACCAGGCGGTCCTGGCCGCCCAGCTCGTCGCTGACCAGGACGGCAGGCGGGGGAGTCACCTCGACGACGGCGTCGGGCTCGGCGACCGGACCGGTGCCGCGGCTGGTCGCCACGACCAGCACGCGACAGCCGAGCGCCTGCAGTCGTCGTACCCAGCCCGACCAGCCGGCCAGCGGGCCGGGGCCGACCACCACGCTGCGCCCGGCGTACAGCTCACCGAGCCGGGCGGTGACGGCCGCGCGGACCGCCGGGTCGCTCAGGTCGGTCTGGCCGGACACGGGCTACTCCACGTCGATCTCGGCCGCGCCGGTCAGCGCGAGCAGCTCCGCCACGGTGGTCGAGAACACCGCCGCGGGATGGCCGGCGGCGGCCCAGACCACCTCGTGCCGGCGCAGCCACGGGTCGAGGTACGTCGGCACGGGCGCGGGGTGGCCGATGGGGGAGACTCCGCCGATCACCTGCCCGGTGTGCTCGCGGACGAACTCCGGCTTCGCGCGCTTCAGCGCCTCGACGCCGATCGAGTCGGCGACCTTGGAGGTGTCCACCCGGTGCGCCCCGGAGGTCAGGATCAGCACGGGTCGCCCGCCCGCGTCGAAGAGCAGGCTGTTGGCGATCGCCCCCACCTCGCACCCGAGCGCCGCGGCGGCGAGTGCCGCGGTGTGGACGGTGTCCGGCAGAATGACGACCTCACCGGTGCCTCCGCGGCGTGCGTGCTCGTCTCGAAAGCGCGTGATCGTGGGGTGCTCCGTGGTCATGCTGCGACCCTAGCCAGCCCGCGGCACGTCCCGGGACCGGTTTTCGCAGGCGCGGCTCTCCTCGCGGCTCCACCCTCTGGAAAGGACCCACATGGCCGGGCACCAGCCGACCACCGTCACCCGCGCGACCCAGGTGCTGGGCGCGCTGCTGGCCCTCGGTGCGGTCGCGGCCGTCCTCTCGGTCGTCCTCGAGGACGCCCTGATCCGGTCGTGGGCCGAGCACAACCGGTCGGTGCGCAAGACCCTGGAGGCCGGGGGCCTCGACGCCGTCAAGGACAGCTCGGTGCACATCCCGGCATTCGCCCCCGTGGCCGTCGTGCTCTTCGTGGTGATCGCGGGGCTGGCCATGGTGCTGATGGCGTTCGTGCGGGCGGGGCACTCCTGGGCCCGGACCTGTCTGACGATCCTGATCGGCTTCACCGCGCTCGGCACCGTCGCCGGGCTCCGGACGACGCCACCGACCGTCTACGTCGTCTTCGCGGTGCTCTCGCTGCTGATCGAGATCGTCCTCGTGTACTTCCTCTACCACCGCGACACCGCCGGGTTCCTGCGCGCCTCGGACCGGGCCGGAAGCCCCGTCGACTGAGAGATCGCCTGGGCGCGGGGGGCGGGCGCGGGACGTCATGCGTGGTGGTTGCCGGGTAGCCGTCGAGCAGGCGTCGACCGAGCCGTCGAAGGAGCTCTTGACGCCCTGTCGGTGCGGCGGTGTACCGTGACGGCGTTCGAACAAATGTTCGAACGGTCCGACGGGAGCGACCTCGACCCCCGTTCCCGTCGGACCTCGGGGGTCGGTGGCACGAGGAGACGCGCATGCACGACGGACCGACGATCCCCAACCCCTACGCCCTGCCGGCGACCACGCACTCCTACCTCGCCCGGGCGGCGGAGTCGTTGAGCGAGGCGGTGGCGGCCACGGACGTGCCGACCCGCTACGCCTGCGCCCATGTGGCGGCACTGCGGGCCGCGGCGGCGCTGCTGGCCGCCCGGGCCCGGCCGACCCCGGTTCGGCGACGGCCCCAGAAGAACGCCTGGGTGCTGCTGACCGAGGTCGCGCCCGAGCTCGGCGAGTGGGCCGCCTTCTTCGCCTCGGGCGCCCCGAAGCGCGCGGCCGCCGAGGCCGGTTCCACCCGGGCGGTCAGTGCGCGCGAGGCCGACGACCTGGTGCGCGACGCCGACCGGTTCCTCGGAGTCGTGGAGCGGACGCTGGGCCTGGTGTCGCACGTCGGCGCGGTCGCGCCGGCCACCCGTGCCGGCTGACGTCGACGCGGTCGTCGCCCGGTCCCGACCTGTGACCGGCCTGGTCTCCCGGGACCCCCTAGGGTGGTCGGCATGCCAGCGACCGAGCGTCCGAGCGAGCGACCCAGCGAACGACGAGGCGCCGCCCGCACCGCCGTGGTCTGGGAGGCCCTGCGACCGGTCCTCGACGGATCGGCAGCCGGACTGGACGTCCTCGACATCGGCGGCGGGACCGGCGGGTTCGCGGTTCGTGTCGCCGAGCTCGGCCACCGCGTCGTCGTCGTCGATCCCAGCCCCGACGCCTTGGCGGCGCTCGCCCGCCGGGCGCGGGAGCAGGGCGTCGAGGTCGTCGGTCAGCAGGGCGACCTCTCGACCCTGCTCGACGCACCCGGCCCGGCGGCCGCCGACCTCGTCCTGTGCCACGGCGTCCTCGAGGTCGTCGACGACCCCGCCGCCGCCCTGGCCACCCTGCGCGAGGTGCTCCGCCCGGGCGGCACGCTCAGCCTCCTGGTCGCCCAGCGGCACGCCGCCGTGGTGGCCCGGGCGATGGCGGGGCACTTCCAGCAGGCCCTCGCGATGCTCGACGACCCGACGCCGTCCGGCCGGTCGGGCCGACGGTTCACCCACGACGAGCTGGTCGCGCTGCTGTCCGAGGCCGGCTTCGGTGCGCCCCGGGTCCACGGCGTGCGGGTCTTCGCCGACCTGGTGCCCGGCTCGCTGCTCGACCTCGAGCCCGGTGCCACCTCGGCGCTCGTCGCGCTCGAGCAGGCGGTCGCCGAGCGCCCCGAGTACCTCCCGCTCGCCACGCAGCTGCACGTCGTCGTGTCCCGCTGAGCCGAGCCGGCCGTGACGGCCGCCGTCGCGACGCCGATCCTGCATGTCGACATGGACGCGTTCTACGCCTCCGTGGTGACCCGGGACCGGCCCGACCTGCAGGACCGGCCCGTCATCGTCGGCGGCGGTCACCGCGGGGTGGTGCTGTCGGCGTCGTACCAGGCTCGGGCGTTCGGGGTCCGCTCCGGCATGCCCGGCGCGGAGGCCCGCCGGCGCTGTCCGCAGGCGGTGACCCTGGCTCCCGACTTCCACGCCTTCTCGACCGTCTCGCGCGCGGTCATGGAGACCTTCCGTCGGGTGACCCCGCTGGTCGAGGTGGTCTCGCTGGACGAGGCGTTCCTCGACGTCCGCGGCTCGGTACGCCGGCTCGGCCCACCGGATGCGATCGCCGAGCAGCTGCGCTCGCGGATCCACGACGAGCAGGGCATCACCTGCTCGGTCGGGCTTGCGGCCTCCCTCTCGGTCGCCAAGCTGGCCAGCCGCCGCGCGAAGCCGGACGGGGTGCTCGTGATCCCGCCCGAGGGGGTGGCCGACTACCTCCACCCGCTCGACGTCGGCGAGCTGTACGGCGTCGGCGCGAGCACTCGGGCGGCCCTGCGTCGGCTGGGCCTGCAGACCGTGGGCGACGTGGCCCGGATGCCGCTCGAGGTGCTGCAGCACCACCTCGGTCCGAGCTCCGGCACGCACCTGATGGCGCTCGCGTGGGGCAGCGACCGACGCGAGGTCGTGGCCCGCAACGCCGCCGGCTTCGGGCTGGGGGAGCCCGACCGGTCGATGGGGGCGCAGGAGACGTTCGTCCGGGACTCGGCCGACCGGGGGTTCGTGCTGCGCCAGCTGCTCCGGCTCGCGGCCCGGGTCTGCCGCCGGATGCGCGCCGCCGGCAAGGTCGGTCGGACCGTGGCGATCACGGTCCGCTACGCCGACTTCCGCACCCTCAACCGCTCCCGCACCCTGTTCGAGCCGACCGACGTGACCCAGGAGGTCTACCGCATCGCGGTCACGCTGTACGACGCCCTCGGCGGCCACCGCGACCGCCTGCGACTGGTCGGCGTACGGGTCGAGGGGCTGGTGGCGCGCACGGGTGTCCACCACCAGCACTTGCTGGGGGAGCCTGAGCACGGGTGGGCCGACGCGGACCGGGCGGTCGATCTCGCCGCGGAGCGCTTCGGGGCCGCCGTCGTGGCTCCGGCGAGCCTGCTGCGGCACGACCGGGGCAGCCGCCGACCGGCTGCCGGCTGAGACCGGTGGGACCGTTCGTCAGCAAATTCGCGATGACGGCTACCGTGTTACGAGGGGCCTGCCTAGAATTGGCCCCATGCCAGGCATGGGGAGCCTGGACGGCCAGCTCACCCCGTTGGAGGAACCGGTGCCACTCTCGGAAGAGGAGCTGCGACTGCTCGAGCAGATGGAGCGCGCCCTCGTCGAGGAGGACCCCAAGTTCGCCTCGACGCTGCGCGGCACCTCGCTACGTCGGACCGCCCGTCGCCGGGCCATCGCCGCAGGCGTGGTCTTCGTCCTGGGCATGGCGGTGCTGCTGTCCGGCGCCATGACCAATCTGATCGTGGTCGGCATCGTCGGCTTCGTCATCATGCTCGCCTCCGCCGTGATCGGCCTGAACGCGATCCGTGGTCAGCAGGCCGCCGCGGCCGCCGACGCGGCTCGGATGGCGGGCCATCCCTCCCGTGGCTTCACGGTCATCGAGGGTGGCCGTCGTCCCCGCCCCCGCCTGCTGCGAGCGCCCCGCTCCGGCGCCTTCATGTCGCGGATGGAGGCGCGCTGGCGCCGCCGGCGCGACCGCGACGCCGGCTTCTAGCCGAGACGCGCCAGCGGATCGGCTGTCGGTGGTCGAGTAGCGAGGACGCGCCAGCGGACTCGCTGATGGTGGTCGAGCGAGCCGTCCGGCTGAGGAACGAAGCCGGAACCGGCGTGTCGAGACCCAACTAGGTCACGCGAGCAGATCCGTGCGCCGAGCAGCGCACCACCGCCGAGCGTCACCGCACCCGATCGACGACCCCACCGTGCACCGACTCCGCCGGCTGAGCGGTCCCGCTCCGCACCCACCCCGCGGTCGCCGGGCGGAACAGCGAGCGCGGCCACCACTCGGCACGGCGCACCGCGCGCGGCGTGGCGCCGGCCCGCAGCCCCGCGATGCTCGCCTCCAGGTCCTCGCGCAGCGACTCCGCCTGGGCTCTGCCGTCTCGCGAGTACCTCGCCAGCTCGAGCGCCACGACGATCCGGTCCAGGGAGCGGACCGGGCCGGGAGCGAGGTGCCGCCCGTGGGCGGGTCGCTCGACGGGCGGACCGTCGGCGGGGGCGCCGAGGTAGCCGACCAGGTGGTCGCGGGTCTCGCGCGGGGAGCGCTGGGCGGGCCAGGGGAGCCTGAGGTCGAGCGCGGTGTCGCGCAGCTCGGCCCAGACGGTCTCCGGATCACCGTCGAGGCGCCGCTCGCGCCGCGCGCGTCGTACCGCCCGGGGTACGGCGAGCAGGCCGGCGAGCAGCAGCACGCCCGCGAGCCCTCCGCCGACGGGCAGCCACGGGATGCCACCGTCGCTCCCGCCGCCGGCTGCGGCCTCCGGGTCCGCGGTCTCCGTCGGCGCGGTGCTCGCCGAGCTCCCGCGGCTGGGCCGGTCGTCGCTCCCGGTGGCCGTCGGTGACGGGACGACGTCGGGGCGCTGGTCGCCGAGGTCGATCCGGGTGTACGACGGGACGCCGCTGGCGCGGTCGGCCGGCGTCGGCTCGAAGGCGACCCAGCCGGAGCCGGGGATGAAGATCTCGGGCCAGGCGTGCAGGTCGAAGGAGCTGTACTCGTAGGTCGACGAGCCCCGCCGCTCCGGGCTGAGGAACCCGACGGCCACCCGGGCGGGGATGCCGACCTCGCGGGCCATCACGGCCATCGCGGAGGCGAACTGCTCGCAGTAGCCCTCCTTGTCGGTCAGGAAGGCGTCGAGGTCGTCGGAGCCGTTGCCGAGGTCGACGTCGAGGGAGTAGGTGAACCCGCCGTCCTCGCGGAACCAGTTCTGCAGCGCGACGGCCTTCTCGAAGGGCGAGGACGCCGTGGCGGTGACCGCGGCCGCCACGTCGCGCGCGAGCTCGGACAGGTCGTCGGGCACCTCGACGAAGCTGCTGCCCACCGCGGTCGGCGACGACGGTGCGGCGGCCATGTCCTCGGGGTCGAGGTCGAGCTCGACCGCGGTCATCTCGTAGTCGAGGCCGGCGGTGTCGAGACCCTTGTCGCCCGCGAGGAAGTCCATGGTCGCCTCGTCGTAGCGCCAGTCGCCGTCTGCGGTGACGGTGCTGACCGGCGCCTGGGTCGGCAGCCAGGTGGAGCGGAAGGCCGAGCCGATCGAGACCTCGTAGTCGTACTCCCGGCGCGGCACTCGGTCGGCGACGCCGTCCAGCGGCGGCAGCGAACCGTCGGCCAGCTGGTCGGTGGGGATCGCGCGGTCGCCGGAGGTCCACTCCTCGTCGCTGAAGCGGTTGAGCACCGAGATCCGCAGGTACGACGGGTCCGGGTCGTCCGTCGTGACCTGGAGCAGGGGGATGTCCACCTCGCGCTTGAGGTCGCGGCGCAGGTCGGTCATCGGGTTCTCGAGGGTGATCTCGTCGTTGCCGCCCGACCCGGGCCCGATGTCGAACAGGTGCAGGTCGAGGGTCGGGATCGCGAGCGGGACCACGATGGCGAGCGCGGTCGCGACCCCACCGATCGCGCCGGCGCTGGTGCGCGCGGCGCCGGTGCGGACGCTGAAGGTGCTCGGGTCGGTGACGGTGGTGTCGGAGCCGAGGGGGCGGCCCCACCGCGCGATCTGCTCGTTCTCGTTCAGGAAGAGCAGGGTGAGGAACCCCGCCGCCGAGAGGGCGAAGATCCACCACGACAGGCCGCTGTCGAGCATGCTCACCGGCACCGTGTAGACGACGAGCAGCGGCAGCCCGGCCAGCGGCACCCGGCGCAGGGTGCACGCGACCAGGTCGACCAGGAGCAGGCAGGCCAGGCCGCCGGCGATCAGCAGCGGGTCGATCGGGGGCACCCGGGCAGGGACCGGGGAGGCGTAGCGGTTGGCACTGGTGACCGCGTCGGAGAAGGCGGCGATCAGCTCGGTGTACGCCGGACCGACCGGCAGCGGCGACCCGGTGAGGACCCAGCACGCCGCGGCGGCGGAGAGCACCAGCTGCAGCGCGAAGACCACGACCCCCGGCAGGCGGCGCCAGCGCGCCAGCGCGCCGGTGACCGCGACCACGACGCCGAGCATCAGCAGCGGCCGGAGGTAGCCGGCGGGGACGGCGGCGAAGCCGTCCCACGAGAGCATGGAGACCCAGGTGGTCGCGGCCGCGACGCCCGCGGTCAGCAGGACCGTGGTCAGCCGGGACGAGGCCCGGCTCATCGGGCGACCGCCCGCTGCGGGGCGCGGGTGCTGCGCCGGGCGAGGTCCTGCCAGGCCGTCTCCAGCCGGTCCCGGGGACCGAGGGGGACCGCGCGCCAGCCCTGCTGGGCGAGCACCGGGGCGGCCCCGCCGTTGGTGGCGCCGCTCGACCCCCAGGCGTCGACGTCGAGGGCGACGGCGACCGCCGCGCCGGTGTGGTGGTGCATCCGGCGCAGCACGGGCACGTCGGCGGCCTCGATGCTGCCGAGGACGGCGACGGTGAGCCCGCCGTGCGACTGCTCGGTCAGCCAGCCGGAGTCGAGCCGCGGGGCCTGGACGGCCTGGACGACGGCCAGCGCCTCCAGCAGGGCGGCGGCGTTGAGGTCGGCGTCGCGCAGGTGCCAGGTGGCCCCGCGCTCCTCGCCGGCGGCGGTGACGAGCCGGACGGTGAACCCGCGCTGGCTCAGGTGCAGCGCGATCGAGGCGGCCGCCGAGACCGCCGCCTCGAACGACGAGGCGATGCCCTGGCCGCGGTGCGCCCGCAGCCGGTTGTCCAGGAACAGGGTCGCCCGCGACTGCCACGGCTGCTCCTCGCGGCGCACCATCAGCTCGCCCACCCGCGCCGAGCTGCGCCAGTGCACCCGGCGCAGGTCGTCGCCGCGGCGGTACTCGCGGACGGTGACGTCCTCCGCGGATCCGGTGGCGAAGGCCCGCGGCCGGTTGTCGCCCGAGCCGGTCCAGGCGCCGCCGAGGGGGATCCCCGGCAGTGGGACCGTCCGCGGCGTCACGGTCAGGGGGACCGTCGTCCGGAAGGCCCGGCCCAGCTCCACGAATCCGAACGGGTCGCCGACCCGCACCGTCATCGGACCGATCTCGAACCGGCCGCGGACGTCGGAGCGGACCTGGTAGGTGACGTGCCGGCGCCACCCGTGGCCGATGCCCTCGAGCACGAATCGGGGTCGGGTGCCGAGGACGTACGGGACGTGGTCCTCCAGCAGCAGCACCCCGCTGGGGGTGCGCCCCTCGTTGGTGAGGGTCAGGTTGACCCGGGCGGGCTGGCCGGCGGCGACCAGCTGCGGGCTGACGGTCCGCACCAGCGCCAGCTTGTAGCGGCTGCGGCCGATCACGAACGCGGTCACGAGGGGGAGGGTCAGCACCAGGACGCCGATCCGGGTCAGCGCGGGCTGGCCCAGCACGACGGCGCAGACCACCGCCGTGATCCCGGCGGCCAGGAACGCCCGGCCGCGGACGGTGAGCCCGGCGAGTGCCTCGCGCACGAGCTCAGACCTGGCTCGGCCGCGAGTCCGGCACCGGGACGCTCGCCACGATGCCGTCGAGGATCGTGCCGGTCGACCGCCCGCTCATGGCGGCCTCGACGCTGGGCAGCAGCCGGTGGGCCAGGACGGGCCGGGCCAGGCCGTGCACGTCGTCGGGGAGCACGTAGTCGCGGCCGTGCATGGCGGCGGACGCCTTGGCCGCGCGGACCAGGTGGAGGGTGGCGCGCGGGGAGGCGCCCAGGGTCAGGTCGTCGGTGCGCCGGGTCGCCGCGGCGAGCGCGACGACGTAGCGCTGCACGGCCTGGGAGACGTGCACCTGGCCGACGATGGCGGTGAGCTTGCGGATCTCGGCGGCGTCGGTCACCGCCTCGAGGTCGTCGAGGGGGTTGGTGGTCGTGTGGCTCGCGATCATCGCGATCTCGGCGGCCTCGACCGGGTAGCCGACCGAGACCCGGCACATGAACCGGTCGCGCTGCGCCTCCGGAAGCGCGTAGGTGCCCTCCATCTCGACGGGGTTCTGCGTCGCGATCACCATGAACGGCGTCTCGAGCGTGTACGTCGTGTTGTCGACGGTGACCTGGCGCTCCTCCATGCACTCCAGCAGCGCCGACTGCGTCTTGGGGGAGGCCCGGTTGATCTCGTCCCCGACGACGATGTTGGCGAACACGCCCCCGGGGCGGAACTCGAACTCGCGGGTGTCCTGGTTGAACACCGAGACCCCGGTGACGTCGGACGGGAGCAGGTCCGGGGTGAACTGGATCCGGCGCACCGTCGAGTCGATGCTGCGCGCGAGCGCCTTGCTGAGCATGGTCTTGCCGACGCCCGGGACGTCCTCGATCAGCAGGTGTCCCTCGGCGAGCAGGACGACCAGCGCGGAGTTCACCACGTCGGGCTTGCCCTCGATGACCCTCTCGATGTTGCCCCGGATCCGGCTGACCACCCGGGCCAGCGTCTCCAGGTCGGCTCCTCCAGCAGTCGACGCGTCCACATGCGGTCCTTCCCCGTCGTCCCCACCTCGGTTCTCCAACCGTAGGACGTTCGCGCAACTTACGCGGTGCCGTGCAGGTGTGCGGGCGAACGTTCGACTCGTGGCGCGCCCCCTTGGTTGCCGCGTCGCGTCCCCCACCTGCGCCCCACCTGGGGGCCGGTTTCCCCCACCACGCCCCACCGGTCCCGTCGAGTGGGGCGTCGTACCGCGCTGACCTGCACGGATGCGGGGGAGTGGGCGGTGGAGCCCGCGGTGCACCGACCCGAAACAGGGGCGAATCGGGCGCGCAGACACGCTCGATGTGATTGACGGTGGGGAGTTGTGGGGTAATGTGGAGCGAAGTGGGGGAAGAGGGAGTGGAGGTGCCTGATGTTCTTCATGGGCACGTACACGCCGAAACTCGACGACAAGGGCCGTCTCTTCCTTCCAGCGAAGTTCAGGGACCGACTCGCGGAGGGGCTCGTGGTGACGCAAGGTCAGGAGAACTGCCTGGTCGTGTGGCCCTCGGACGTCTTCATGGAGGAGGCCAACCGGGCCCGGGCCACGCCGATGACCGTGAAGAGCGCGCGTGAGTACGCGCGAGTCCTCTTCGCGGGCGCCGACGAGGGCGCGCTCGACAAGCAGGGCCGGATCGGCATCCCCGCGAACCTGCGGGAGTACGCCGATCTCGACAAGGACGTCGTCGTGATCGGCGTCATGGACCGGATCGAGATCTGGGACCCCGCCCGCTGGCGGGAGTACTCCACCGGTGCCCAGCAGAAGTTCGCCGAGCTCGACGAGGAACCCAGCGGCAACTAGCTCCACCAGTCACACACACAGCAGCACAACGGACGCGCAGGGCCAGGTCTCGTGCCCGCTCTCTCACTCGCCAGCTGGGATCACTTCCCCGGTTCCAGACGGCGACTTCCCCGGGAGAGCGGGCAGGGACCTGGCCCTGCGGATCCGTTTCGGGACAGCTTCACCGGATGGGGTCGAGATGAGCAGCACGCCAGTGAACGACGTACGGCGGGTGCGCCACCAGGCGCGCGACGCCGTGGTCCTGATGACCTTCTCCGCCGTCGTGTCGGTCGGAGCCGCCCTGGCCGTCGTCGTCCTCACCCACCTCGGGCACTGAGCATGGCCCGTCCCCAGCACGTCCCCGTCCTCCTGGACCGGGTCGTCGCCCTCCTCGCGCCGGCCCTGGGGCGCGACGGCGCGGTGCTCGTCGACTGCACCCTCGGCCTCGGCGGCCACACCGAGGCCGTCCTCGAGCGGGTGCCGACCGCCCGGGTGATCGGGGTCGACCGCGACCCGGCCGCCCTGGAGCTCGCCGGTGCCCGGCTCGCGCCGTACGGCGACCGGTTCACCGGCGTGCACGCGGTGTACGACGAGCTGGCCGACGTGCTCGAGGACCAGGGCCTGGCCTCGGTCGACGCCGTCCTCTTCGACCTCGGGGTCTCCTCGATGCAGCTCGACGTCCGCGAGCGCGGCTTCGCCTACGCCGAGGACGCGCCCCTCGACATGCGCATGGACGGCACCACCGGCCCGACCGCCGCCGACGTGCTCAACACCTACTCCGCCGCCGAGCTGACCCGGGTGCTGCGCGACTACGGCGAGGAGAAGTTCGCCCGCAAGATCGCCGGCGCCGTGGTCCGCGAGCGCGAGACCCAGCCGTTCACGACCTCGGGCCGCCTGGTCGAGCTGCTGTACGCCGAGATCCCCGCACCCGCCCGCCGTACCGGTGGACATCCCGCGAAGCGCACCTTCCAGGCGCTGCGGATGGAGGTCAACGACGAGCTGGCCGTGCTCCGGCGCGCGATGCCCGCCGCGATCGGCGCGATCGGCGTCGGCGGCCGGGTCGTCGTCGAGTCCTACCACTCGCTCGAGGACCGGCTGGTCAAGCAGGCGTTCACCGCCGTGACCCGCTCCGAGGTCCCCCTCGACCTGCCGTTCGTGCCCGAGGGCAGCGAGCCCGCACTCCGGCTGGTCACCCGAGGGGCCGAGAAGGCCGACGCCACCGAGACAGCGCAGAACCCCCGAGCCGCGTCCGTGCGGCTGCGGGCCGTCGAACGAGTCCGTCCCCCTTCCCCGGGAGCCCCGTCATGAGCAGTGCCCGATGAGCAGTCCAGCCTCCCAGCTGCGATCCCGCGTCCCGCGGATCGCCGGTGCCGCCGTCGAGCGGGCCCGCCTCACCGTGGTGCCGCGCACCCGGGCGGTGCGCGCGGCCCGGGTGCCGTTCGTGCTGTTCGTCAGCCTGATCCTGCTGCTCGGCGTGGTCGGCCTGCTGATGTTCAACACCTCGATGCAGCAGGCGTCCTTCACGATGGGCACCTACCAGGAGCGGGCCACCAGGCTGGCCGCGCGCGAGGAGCAGCTCAACGCCGAGCTGGAGGACCTGCGCGATCCCGAGCGGCTGGGTGTGAAGGCGCAGCGCCAGGGCATGGTGCTGCCCGACTGCACCGGCTTCCTGCACACCGCCACCGGCACCGTCGGCGGCGCGCCGTGCCCGACCGTGGGCGCCAAGCTCCCGCTCGGGCAGCGCGAGCCGAAGGTCCCGAAGGCACTCGACCCGGACCCGATCGTCGTCTCGTTGCCGCCCACGCCCCCCGCGGCGACCACGGCAACCCCGCCGCCGGGCGTGTCCTCCGACGCCGCAGTCGATCGGGGAGATAAGCAGGACAAGCGCAAGTCCAGGAACCGCAACCGCTGATGGGTCGAGGGAGCACCGTGAGCCGAGACCGTCAGCCGGTCACCGCCCGGGGGAGCCTGCGAGGGTCGCCGCACGTGCGGCTGCGGATCGGGTTCATCCTGATCGCCATGGTGCTCTCGGCGTTCGGTGCCCGCCTGGTGCAGCTGCAGGGGCTCGACCCGAACGGCTACGCCGCGATGGCGGCCGCCGAGGGCCTCGCCGAGGTGGTGCTGCCCGCCGAGCGCGGTGACATCCTCGACCGCAACGGCGAGCCGCTCGCGGACTCCGGCGACGGCGCGATGGTGGTCGCCGATCCCTCGCTCACCGCGAAGGAGGCACCCGCTCTCGCGAAGTTCCTGGCCAACCGGCTCGACGTCGACTACTTCAAGATCCTCCCGCTGCTGCGAGGGCAGCGCGAGAAGGGCAGCCGGTTCGAGTACATCGCACGGCAGGTCCCGGCCGCGCAGGCCAACGCGGTCGTCGACGCCGCCAAGGAGAAGAAGTACGACGGGCTGTGGACCGAGCGCGACCCGGTGCGGCAGTACCCCGCGGACGACGTGGCCGCCAACCTGATCGGCTTCGTCGGCACGCCCGACGCGGAAGGGCGCTACCGGCCGCTGGCCGGCATGGAGCTCGCGTTCGACAAGGTGCTCTCCGGCACCGACGGTGAGGCGACGTACCAGCGCGGCGCGGGCAGCAAGATCCCGCTCGGCGACAACACCACGGTGCCGGCCGTCGACGGCCAGGACATCATCACGACCGTCGACCGCGACCTGAGCTGGTACACCCAACGGGTGCTCCGCCAGACCGTCGAGTCCGCGGGTGGCTCCTCGGGCTACGCGATCGTCCAGGACACCCGGACCGGCGAGCTGCTGGCCGTGGCCGACTACCCGACCTTCAACGCCAACAAGCCGGCCGACTCGCCCCGGTCGAACCGGATCTCCCGGGCGCTGAGCGACCCCTACGAGCCGGGCTCGGTGGCCAAGGTGCTCTCGCTGGGCGCGCTGCTCGACACCGGACGGGTGAGCCCGCGCCTGAAGCTGACGGTGCCGGGCCAGCTGCAGCGGCAGGACCGGCCGATCGGCGACTGGTTCGACCACGGCACCATCCGCCTGACCCTGGCCGGGGTGCTCGCGAAGTCGTCCAACATCGGCACGGTGCTCGCCACCGACCAGTTCGAGGCCGGCGAGCTGCGGTCCTACCTGGAGCGGTTCGGGCTGGGCAGCAAGACCGGGATCGGCGTGCTCGGCGAGACGGCGGGCATCCTGGGCGGGCCGAGCTCCTGGACCAGCCAGGCCGAGGACCGGATCAGCTTCGGCCAGTCGGTCTCGGTGAACGCCGTCCAGATGACCGCGGCGGTCAACACGATCGCCAACGGCGGCGTCCGGGTCGATCCCAACATCGTCAAGGGGTCCGCGACGATGGCCGACGGCACCGTGGTCGGCACCGACACCGCCACCAAGGAGCGGGTGATCAGCGAGCGCGCCGCCGACCAGATGTCGCGGATGATGGAGCGGGTCGTCGACCCCGAGGCAGGCGTCGCGCCCGGCGCGGCCGTGCCCGGCTACCGCGTCGCCGGCAAGACCGGCACCGCGCAGCGCGTCGGCGACAAGTGCGCCTGCTACGACGGCTCGACCACCGTCTCGTTCGCCGGCTTCGCCCCGGCCGACGACCCGCGGTTCACCGTCTACGTGGTCGTCCAGGAGCCGAGGAAGGGCAGCGGCGGCGGCTCGGTCGCCGGCCCGGCGTTCTCCAAGATCATGGGCTACGCCCTGCGCCAGTACGGCGTGGCGCCGACCGGCGCCGCACCCTCGACGCTGCCGGTCGAGTGGTGATCGGCCCCGCGTCGGGGCCGGATAGCCTCGTCCGGTCATGACCGACCCGCTCCTGCCGCGCCCCCAGCACCCGCCCCGTACCTCGACGACCGACCTGGCCGCCTTCCTGGGCGTGCCCGCTCCCGCCGCCGAGGCGGTCGTGACGGGGGTGTCGCTGAGCTCCCAGCGGATCCGCCCCGGTGACCTGTACGCCGCCCTGCCGGGCGCCCGCGCGCACGGCATCGACTTCGCCGGACAGGCGGTCGCCGCCGGTGCGGTCGCGGTGCTGACCGATCCCGCGGGGGTGGACCGGGCTCCGGTCGGCGTACCCCTGCTGGTGGTCGACAGTCCGCGCGGCGTGCTCGGCCGGCTCAGTGCCGAGGTCTACGGCAACCCGGCCGAGCGGCTGCGGATGATCGGCGTGACCGGCACCCAGGGCAAGACGACGACCACCCGCCTCGCCGAGGGCGGACTGGCGGCGGCGGGGGTGACGGTGGGGGTGATCGGCACGCTCGGCACCCGGGTCGCCGGCGTCGAGGTGAAGACCGCGCTGACCACCCCCGAGGCCCCCGACCTGCACGCGCTGTTCGCGCTGATGCTGGAGCGCGGCGTCGAGGCCTGCCTGATGGAGGTCTCCAGCCACGCGCTCGTGCTCGGCCGCGTCGACGGGGTCGTCTTCGACGTGGCGGTGTTCCTCAACCTCGGTCGCGACCACCTCGACTTCCACGAGACGGTCGAGGACTACTACGCGGCGAAGGCCTCGCTCTTCACCCCCGAGCGCGCCCGCCGCGCCCTGGTGAACGTCGACGACGAGCACGGCCGCCGGCTCGTGGCGGAGACGGCCCTGCCGGTCGCGACGTTCTCGGCGAGCGGTGCCGCCACCGGTGCGGCGGCCGACTGGCGGGCCACCGACGTGGTCGCCCATCCCAGCGGCTCGGAGTTCCGCGTCCAGGCCCCGGACGGGCGGCGGCACACGGCCGGCGTGCCGCTCGCGGGGGCGTTCAACGTCGCCAACGCGCTCGCGGCCGTCGCGGCGGCGGGCGAGGCCGGACTGGACGCCGCCCGGGTCGCTGCCGGCATCGCGGGACTCTCCGGGGTGCCGGGTCGCCTGGAGCGGGTCGACGCCGGCCAGGACTTCGAGGTCGTCGTCGACTACGCCCACAAGCCCGACGCGGTCGAGGCGGCGATCCGCACGCTCCGGCCGCTGACCGACGGCCGGCTGATCGTGGTCCTGGGCGCCGGCGGCGACCGGGATCCCGGCAAGCGGCCGATCATGGCCGAGACCGCGGCCCGGCTCGCCGACGTGCTCGTCGTCACCGACGACAACCCGCGCTCCGAGGACCCCGCCGCGATCCGGGCCGCGATGCTGGCGGGCACGAGCGACGCGGTCGCGGAGGTCGTCGAGGTCGGCGATCGCCGTACCGCCATCGCCGAGGCGCTCGGCCGGGCGCAGGCCGGTGACATCGTCCTGGTGGCGGGCAAGGGCCACGAGACCGGGCAGGAAGTGTGCGGTGTCGTACACCCGTTCGACGACCGCGTGGTGGTGCGCGAGGAGCTGGCCCGGATGAGGAAGAATGCTGGGTCGGACACGACGAGGAACGAGAGGGACCGATGAGAGCGATTCTGGTCGGCGGGGGACTGGCCCTGCTGATCTCGCTGCTCGGCACCCGCTTCGCCATCCGGCGGTTCACCGAGTGGGGCTACGGCCAGGAGATCCGCGACGACGGCCCGACCACCCACCACACCAAGCGGGGCACCCCCACCATGGGCGGGGTGGTCATCATCCTGGCCACGCTCGTGGCCTACTTCGCGGCGAAGCTCGTCACCGGGACGATGCCGACGGCCTCCGCGATGCTGCTGCTCTTCCTCTTCGTCGGGATGGGCCTGGTCGGCTTCCTCGACGACTTCATCAAGATCTACAAGCAGCGCAGTCTCGGCCTGCGCAGCAAGGCGAAGATGGTCGGACAGACCGTCATCGCCCTGGTCTTCGGCTACCTCGCCCTCTCCGACCACCTGGAGGACGACCGCGGCCAGTCGCCCGCCTCGCACCACATCTCGTTCATCCGCGACTTCGAGAGCTGGGCGCTGCCGACGGTCGTCGTGCTGCTCCTGATCTGGTTCGTGGTCACCGCGACCAGCAACGCCGTCAACCTCACCGACGGCGCGGACGGGCTGGCGACCGGAGCCAGCGTGATGGTCTTCGGCGCCTACACGCTGGTCAACATCTGGCAGAACAACCAGTGGTGCGGCCAGGCCGACATCACCTACGGCAAGTGCTACGAGGTCCGCGACCCGCTCGACCTGGCCATCATCGCCGCGGCCATCACCGGGGCCTGCTTCGGCTTCCTGTGGTGGAACGCCGCGCCGGCCCAGATCTTCATGGGCGACACCGGCTCGCTGGCCCTCGGCGGCGCGCTGGCCGGCTTCGCGATCCTCACGCGCACCGAGCTGCTGCTGGTCATCCTGGGCGGGCTCTTCGTGGTCGAGACGGTCTCGGTGATGCTGCAGGTCAGCTGGTTCAAGGTCACCAAGCGGGTCACCGGCACCGGTCGGCGCCTGTTCCGGATCGCGCCGATCCACCACCACTTCGAGATGGTCTGGGACGAGATCACCGTGGTGATCCGGTTCTGGATCATCACCGGCCTCTGCGTCGCCGGCGGGCTCGGCATCTTCTACGCCGAGTGGGTCGCCGGCACATGAGCGACCCGGCCGGACTCGGCCGCCACGACCCCTGGGACGGCGTCCGCGCGGTGGTCGCCGGCTTCGGAGCGGCCGGCTTCGCGGCCGCCGACAACCTCACGCACCTCGGCGCGAGCGTCACCGCGCTGGACGAGTCCTCCGCGGGCCGCGAGGAGGAGGCCGAGCTCCTCGAGGTGCTCGGCGCGACCGTCCGGCTCGGGGAGGGCGCGACCGCGCGCCTACCCGACGACGTCGACGTGGTGATCGGCTCGCCCGGCTGGGACGAGTCGCCCCTGCTGCTCCAGGCCCGGGAGCGCGGCGTACCGGTCTGGGGCGAGCTCGAGCTCGCCTGGCGGCTGCGCGACCCGGCCCACCCCGCGCCGTGGCTGTGCGTGACCGGGGCCCGCGACCCGGGTCGCAGCGTGCGGATGCTTGAGGCGATCCTGGTGGCCGGCGGCCTGCGCTGCGCCGCCGCCGGGGCCGGGGCCGGCGGGCTGCCGATCGTCGAGGCCGTCATGGACCCCGAGCCGTACGACGCCCTCGCGGTCGGGCTCACCGGCGCGCAGCTGGCCGGAGCCGGGCCGATGAGCGCCGCGTCGGCCGCGGTCCTCGACGTCGGGGCCGAGACCGGCCTCGGCCGGGTCTACGAGCAGGTCCGGGACGCCTGCGTCTATCTGGCGTCGGAGCCCGTGACCGAGGACCTGGTCCGCGAGGCCGACGTCGTCGAGGGTGCCAGGGCGATCGGGATCACCCTGGGCGCGCCCGGCGTCGGGATGCTGGGCGTGGTCGAGGACCTGCTCGTCGACCGGGCGTTCATCGCCGAGCGCGACACCAGCGCCGCCGAGCTCTGCTCGATCGGCGACCTCCCCGACGCGACGCCCGAGGTGGTCCAGGACGCGTTGGTCGCTGCCGCCCTCGCTCGGGCCCACGGCGTCGGACAGGTCGCCGTCCGCGACGGTCTGCGGACGTTCCGCGGCTGACCCCGCACCCTCTTCGCGACACGCTCCGGATGTGCCGGGCATCGAGCCGGGCGACGGTGAAAATGGCCCGATGACCGCCACCGTCGAGGCCCCGAGAGAGACCGCCCGACGGTTCCGACCCGGTCTCCGGTGGTTCACGGCGGCCCGCGAGGCGCTCGACCGGCCGCTGACGACGTACTACCTGCTGCTCGGCTCCTCGGCGCTGCTGCTCACCATCGGCCTGATCATGGTGCTGAGCTCGTCGAGCGTCTACTCCTTCGGCGAGTTCGGCGACTCCTACGCCGTGGTCAAGCGGCAGCTGATGTGGGTCGTCATCGGGGTGCCGATCGCCTGGCTGGCGAGCCGGATGCCGCAGAGCTGGATCCGGCAGCTCACCTACCCGGCGTTCTCCGTCTCCCTGCTGCTGCTGCTGCTCACCGTGTTCTTCGGCGTCGAGCGCAACGGCAACAGGAACTGGCTGGGCGTCGGCTCGCTGGTCATCCAGCCCTCCGAGGTCGCCAAGCTGGCGCTGGTCATCTGGGCCGCCCACATCTACGCCAACAAGGAGCGCCGGCTGCGCGACCTGCACCAGGTGATCGTGCCGGTGGTGCCCGGCATGCTGCTCGCGACCGCCCTGGTCCTGGTCGGCAGGGACCTCGGCACCGCGCTGGTGCTGGTGGCGATCATGATCGGGATGCTCTGGGTCGTGGGCGCCCCGGGCCGGTTCTTCACCATCAGCCTGTTCTCGATGGGCGCGGTCGTGCTCGCGCTGGCCGCCACCGACCAGGAGCGACTGGGCCGGATCGCCGGCTTCACCGACCCGTTCCGCGACTTCAACAACACCGGCTGGCAGCCCGCACACGGGCTCTACGCCCTCTCCTCGGGCGGCATCTTCGGCGAGGGCATCGGCGCGAGCCGGCAGAAGTGGGGCACCCTGCCCGAGGCCCACACCGACTACATCTTCGCGGTGCTCGGCGAGGAGCTCGGCCTGATCGGCACCCTCCTGGTGGTGCTGCTCTTCCTCACCATCGCGTACGCCGCGCTGCGGGTCGCCCGCGAGACGGCCGACCCGTTCGTCCGCTACGCCACGTTCGGCATCGTCGTCTGGCTGCTCGGCCAGATGATCATCAACGTCGGCATGGTCCTGGCGCTGCTGCCCGTCATCGGCATCCCGCTCCCGCTGGTCTCCTACGGCGGCTCGGCCCTGCTGCCGTCCCTGGTGGCGCTCGGCCTGGTCATCGGGTTCGCCCGCCGGGAGCCGGAGGCGGCCCGGGCCCTGGCCCAGCGCCGCAAGGCCCGCTCCGCCGGTCTGTCCGCAGGCCGGCGTACGTAGGGTCGTCCTCGATATGCGCGTTCTACTCGCCGGCGGCGGTACCGCCGGCCACACCTCGCCCCTGCTCGCCACCGCCGACGCCCTGCGTCGGCTGGACCCGTCCGTCGAGATCACCTGTCTCGGCACGCCCCGCGGTCTGGAGAACACCGTCGTCCCCGCGGCCGGCTACCCCCTGGAGCTGATCCCGCCGGTGCCCCTGCCGCGCAAGCCCAGCGTCGACCTGCTGCGGGTGCCCGGCCGGCTGCGCGGCGCGGTGCGGGCGGCCGCCGAGGTGATCGAGCGGATCCGACCCGACGTGGTCGTCGGCTACGGCGGCTACGTCTCGATGCCCGCCTACCTCGCCGCTCGCCGGGCCCGGGTGCCCGTGGTCGTCCACGAGGGGAACGCCCTGCCCGGCCTGGCCAACAAGGCCGGCGCCCGGGTCGCCGCCCGGGTCGCCGTCAGCTTCCCCGAGACCCGGCTCCCGAAGGCCGAGTACGTCGGCCTGCCGATCCGTCGGATGATCTCCACCCTCGACCGGGCCGAGCTGCGGGCCGAGGCCCGCGAGTTCTTCGCCCTCGACCCCGACCGGCCGACCCTGGTCGTGACCGGCGGCTCGCAGGGAGCACGCCGGCTCAACCAGTCGGTGGCCCGCGCTGCCCGAGCCCTCGGCGACGCCGGGGTGCAGGTGCTGCACGTCGTCGGCCCGAACGGCGAGGCGATCCCCGAGCCGACCTCCACGCCGTACGTCGTGGAGAGGTACGTCGACCGGATGGACCTCGCCCTCGCGGCCGCCGACCTGATGGTCTGCCGGGCCGGCGCCAACAGCGTCACCGAGGCCGCCGCCGTTGGCGTGCCCGCGATCTTCGTCCCGCTGCCGCACGGCAACGGCGAGCAGGCCCACAACGCCCGCCCGGTGGTCGACGCCGGCGGCGCGCTGCTCGTCGCGGACGCCGCGTTCACCCCGGAGTGGGTGGCGGCGACCGTGCCCGGCCTCGCGACCGACCCCGAGCGCCTGGCCGCCATGAGCGCGGCTGCGGCGGGGCTGATCCCGCGCGACGCCGACGAGAAGCTCGCCCGGATCGTCGTGGAGGCCGCGGCGGGACCGGCCCGATGAGGGTCCCGGTCCCCGAGGACGTCCTGCCGGCCGACCGGCTGGGCCGGGTGCACTTCGTCGGCATCGGCGGTGCCGGGCTCTCCGGCATCGCCCGGATCATGCTCGCCCGCGGGATCGTGGTCAGCGGCAGCGACGGCGTCGACTCGCCGACCCTCGACGCGCTGCGCGAGGCGGGTGCCGTGGTGCACCTCGGCCACCAGGCCGCACACGTCCACGACGTCGACACCCTCGTGGTGTCCACCGCCGTCCGCGAGGACAACCCGGAGTACCTCGAGGCGGTCCGGCAGGGCCTGCGGGTGCTGCCGCGCTCGGCCGCGCTGTCGGCCGTGATGGCCGGTCGCCGGGTGCTCGCCGTCGCGGGCACCCACGGCAAGACGACGACCACCTCGCTGCTGACGGTCGCCCTCCAGGCGGCCGGCGCGGACCCGACGTACGCCATCGGCGGCGAGCTGGCCGCCACCGGTCGCAACGCGGCCGAGGGCAGCGGCGAGCTCTTCGTGGCCGAGGCCGACGAGAGCGACGGCGCCTTCCTCCACTACGCGCCGTACGCCGCGATCGTCACGAACGTCGACGCCGACCACCTCGACCACTGGGGCACACCGGAGGCGTACGCCGCCGCCTTCGACGAGTTCGCCGACACCCTCGACCCCGCCGGCTTCCTGGTCTGCGTCGTCGACGACCCGGGTGCAGCCGCGCTGGCCGAGCGGCAGCGGATCGCCGGCCGCCGGGTCGTGACCGTCTCGGCGCGCGAGCCCGGCCCGCTGGCCGGCGTACGGCTGTGGTCGCCGGGCGAGCACTACCTCGCCGACGCGCTCGCGGCGCTGGCCGTCGGCCGCGAGCTCGGCTTCGCCGAGGCGGACCTGGTCGGCGGCCTGGTGTCCTACACCGGCACCAAGCGACGCATGGAGCTCAAGGGCGAGGTCGCGGGGGTGCGGGTCTACGACAGCTACGCCCACCACCCGACCGAGATCGTCGGCGACCTGCAAGCGGGGCGCGCGCTGGCGGGGGAGGGTCGGCTGGTCGTCGCCTTCCAGCCGCACCTGGTCTCGCGCACCCGGATCTTCGGCACCGCGATGGGCGAGGCGCTCGGCGCGGCCGACGAGGTCGTCGTGCTCGACGTCTACCTGGCCCGGGAGGACGCCGACCCTGCCGTGACCGGTGCGCTGGTCGCCGACGCCGTACCCCTCCCGCGCGAGCGCGTCGCCTTCGTGCCCGGCATCGAGGAGGCGGCCCGTGAGCTGGTGCACCGGGCTCGCCCCGGTGACCTCGTGCTGACGCTCGGCGCGGGTGACGTGACCCGCACCGGGCCGCGAGTCCTCGAGCTCCTCGAGGACGCCGGTGGCTGAGCGTCGGCCCCCCGATCCGGTGAGCGCCGCCGAGCGCACCCGTCGCCGGTTCGCGCGCCGGCAGTGGCGCCGCCGCTGGCTGGCGTGGCGCTACGTCGCGGGCATCGTCGTACTCCTGGGGCTGGTGGGCGGGAGCGTGTACGCCGTCTACTTCTCGACCTGGCTGTCGGTGCAGGGCGTCGAGGTCGCGGGCACCCGCACGATCTCCGAGGACGTGGTCCGCGACGCCGCCCGGGTGCCCGAGGGGGAGCCGCTGGCCACCGTCGACCTGAACGCCGTCCGGTCCCGGGTCGAGTCCCTGGCCGACGTCCGCGCCGCCGACGTGACCCGGCAGTGGCCCGATCAGGTGCTGGTCCGGATCGAGGAGCGGGAGCCGGTGGCCGTCGTCGAGATCGGCGGCCAGATCCGGGGGATGGACGACACTGGCGTGCTCTTCCGCCGCTACCGCTCGGCGCCCGACGACCTGCCGCTGGTCAAGGCCGGGCCGGAGGCCGACAGCGAGACCCTCCAGGAGGCGGCGACCGTGATCGCGGCCCTCCCGGCCGGACTGGTCGGCGAGGTGGCCCGACTCGAGGTCGACACGGTCGACGAGATCCGGCTGGTGCTGCGCGGCGACCGCCAGGTGATGTGGGGGAGCGCGGACGAGTCGGAGCTGAAGGCCGAGGTGCTCGGCGGCCTGCTCCGGCAGGAGGCGCGCTGGTACGACGTCAGCGTGCCCTCGCGGCCGGCGACGTCGAACGAGCCGGCCGGAGCCGCGGCGGATCGCTGAGCCCGCCCCGGCGTGTCTGCGAGATCCGGGGTGCGCGGCTGCCTACTGTCGTGACCACGGCGAGGTTGACATAACTATAACCCTCAGGCTGAGGGTCAGAGTTGATGGACACGTCGGACAGACATCTGAACCGTCTCTGCGCGAGCGATCGCAGAACCACCCCGATCGAGACACCCCCACCCGAAAGGCAGCCACCGTGGCAGCAGCACAGAACTACCTGGCCATCATCAAGGTCGTGGGCATCGGTGGCGGTGGCGTGAACGCCGTCAACCGGATGATCGACGTCGGCCTCAAGGGCGTCGAGTTCATCGCGATCAACACCGATGCGCAGGCGCTGCTGATGAGCGACGCCGACGTGAAGCTCGACATCGGCCGCGAGCTCACCCGCGGCCTCGGTGCCGGAGCGAACCCCGACGTGGGCGCCCGGGCCGCCGAGGACCACGCCGAGGAGATCGAGGAGGTCATGAAGGGCGCCGACATGGTGTTCGTGACCGCCGGCGAGGGCGGCGGCACCGGCACCGGCGGCGCACCCGTCGTGGCCCGGATCGCCCGATCGCTCGGCGCGCTGACGATCGGCGTCGTGACCCGGCCGTTCGCCTTCGAGGGCCGGCGTCGGGCCAACTCCGCCGAGGAGGGCATCGCCGCGCTGCGCGAGGAGGTCGACACCCTCATCGTCATCCCCAACGACCGACTGCTCTCGATCAGCGACCGCAACGTCTCGGTGCTCGACGCCTTCAAGCAGGCCGACCAGGTGCTGCTCCAGGGTGTCTCCGGGATCACCGACCTGATCACCACCCCGGGCCTGATCAACCTCGACTTCGCCGACGTGAAGTCGGTGATGGCCAACGCGGGCTCCGCGCTGATGGGCATCGGCTCCGCGCGCGGCGAGGACCGCTCGGTCCAGGCGGCCGAGATGGCCGTCTCCAGCCCGCTGCTCGAGGCCAGCATCGACGGCGCGCACGGCGTCCTGCTCTCGATCGCCGGTGGCTCCGACCTCGGCCTGTTCGAGATCAACGAGGCCGCGGCGTTGGTCGCCCAGGCCGTGCACCCCGAGGCCAACATCATCTTCGGTGCGACGATCGACGACGCGCTCGGCGACGAGGTCCGAGTGACCGTGATCGCCGCGGGCTTCGACGGCGGCACGCCCAAGAAGCGGGACGAGGGCACGGTGCTGCGTCGCGAGCCCCGCCCGCAGCAGACCCAGGAGGAGACCCGGGAGCGCGCCACGGTCGCCGCCGCGCCGGCTCCGCGTCCTGCCGAGACCCAGCCCCCCCAGACGTTGCGTCCGAGTCAGCCCGCGCCCGCCCAGGCTCCCCGGCCGGCGCCGCGCCAGGTGCAGTTCGACGATGACGAGCTGGACGTGCCCGACTTCCTCAAGTGAGTCGCCACGAGGAGGTCGCCGCCGGCCTCGCCTCGGTCCGGGGAAGGATCGAGAAGGCCTGTGCGGCGGCCCGAAGGGACGCCGAGGAGGTGACGCTGGTGGTCGTGACGAAGTTCTTCCCGGCCTCCGACGTCCGCCTCCTCGCCGACCTCGGTGTGGTCCACGTCGGCGAGAACCGGCACCAGGAGGCGGCGGCCAAGGCGGGGGAGTGTGCGGACCTGCCCCTGGTCTGGCACTTCATCGGCGGCCTGCAGAGCAACAAGGCGGCCGCCGTGGCGTCGTACTCCCAGGTCGTCGAGTCGGTCGACCGGCGCAAGCTCCTCGCCCCGCTCTCGCACGGCGCCCACCAGGCCGACCGCGAGGTCGAGGTGCTGCTCCAGGTCAGCCTGGACCCGCCCGACCGGGCGGGTCGCGCAGGCGCGGACCCCGCCGACGTGGCGGGGCTCGCGGCGGCGGTCGAGGAGGCCGAGGGGCTGGCGCTGCGCGGGCTGATGGCCGTGGCGCCGCTGGGCGAGGATCCCGCCACGGCGTTCGCGCGGCTCGCCGACGTACGCCGCGAGCTGCTCGCCGACCATCCGCACGCGGACTGGCTGTCCGCGGGCATGAGCGGGGATCTAGAAGAGGCAATCCACGCCGGCGCGACACACGTGCGCGTCGGCTCCGCGGTCCTCGGTTCGAGGGCCCCGGTCCAGTAGTGTCCCGATCACCAGGAGTGTGTCCCGGTGCCGGGGCGCCAAGTACGGAGGGCGACAAGTCATGAGCGGCGCGATGCGCAGGATCGGTGAGTACCTCGGCCTGGTCGAGGACACTGGCCGGTACGACGACGAGTACGACCAGTACGACGGCGACGACGACTACACGCAGGAGACTCAGGCGGTCGCCACCCGGCCGAGCCGGGCACCCAAGACCCGCGAGGCCCGGGCCGGCACGCCCGCCCCGGTCGCCGACCTGGCCGAGCGCCGGCGTCCGAGCGTCGCTCCGGTCGGCTCCGTGGCGGAGCTCTCCCGGATCGTCACCCTGCACCCGAGCACCTACAACGAGGCGCGCACCGTCGGCGAGCACTTCCGCGACGGCACGCCGGTGATCATGAACCTCACCGAGATGGACGACTCCGACGCCAAGCGCCTGGTCGACTTCGCGGCGGGCCTGGTCTTCGCCACCCGGGGGACCATCGAGCGCGTGACCAACAAGGTCTTCCTGCTCTCGCCGGCCAATGTGTCCGTGACCGCCGAGGACAAGCGTCGCATCGTCGAGGGCGACTTCTTCAACCAGAGCTGAGGCCCCTCGCGGGGGGTCGGGTTCGCAGCCAACGCAGGAGCGCAGTTCTCAGGTGGAAGCCGTCGGCAACATCCTTCTGATCGTCCTCTACGTGTTCTTCGGGATGCTCTGGATCCGGTTCATCGTGGACTGGGTGCAGATGTTCGCGCGCGGCTGGAGTCCGCACGGCGCGCTCCTGCTCCTGCTGGAGGTCGTCTACACCACCACCGACCCGCCCATCAGGGCGCTGCGTCGGGTGATCCCGCCGCTGCGGCTGGGGAGCATCGCCCTGGACGTCAGCTTCCTGATCGTCATGATCTCCACCTACGTGCTGATCGCGTTGGTGCGCTCGTCCTTCGGTGGCTGACACCGCCGCCGCCCAGGGCTCGTCCGTGCCCAGGGTCGCCGAGTGGGTCGCTGAGTCACACCCGTCCCACAGCAGGCGCTATTGTTCGACGGACAGTTCTACTTCTCGACGAATGAATGGGTGAGGTCATGCCACTGACGCCTGAGGACGTGAGTAACAAGCGGTTTACTCCCGTCCGGCTTCGTGAGGGCTACGACATGGGCGAGGTGGACCAGTTCCTCGACGAGGTCGAGGCCGAGCTCGCGCGGCTGACCAAGGAGAACGACGACCTGCGCGCCAAGCTCTCCTCGGCGCAGTCGGGTGCCCCGGTCCCGACTCCCGAGCCGACGCCTCCGCCGGCCCCGGTCGTCGAGAAGGCCCCGGAGCCGGAGCCGGAGCCGACCCCCGTGGCCGCCCCCGTGGTGGCCGCCAGCCCGGTCGAGACCATCCGGATCGAGACCGTGCCGCAGGCCTCCAACGCTGCTGCCCGGCTGCTGGAGATCGCCACCCGCAACGCGGACGAGCTCGTCGACGAGGCCAAGAACGAGGCCGACGAGATCGTGGGCTCGGCGCGCACCCGCGCCGAGCGCCTGGAGACCGAGGCCAAGGCCAAGGCCGACCGCCTCGAGGCGGACGCCCGCACCCGCGCTCAGATGCTGGACTCCGAGACGGCCGAGCGCCGTCAGCAGATGTTCGGTGAGCTGGAGCGCGAGCGTGACCGGCTCAGCGGCGAGGTGGAGACGCTGCGCTCCTTCGAGCGTGAGTACCGCTCGCGGCTCAAGAGCTACTTCACCCAGCAGCTGGAGTCGCTCAGCGGCTCCGGTGAGACGGCCGCGCCGACCGACGAGCCCCCGGCTCCGAAGCGGCTCCGCTCGATCCTGGGCGACGACGAGGCCTGAGTTCCTCGACCAAGCTAGACCCGGACGGCCGGCCCCCTTGGGGGCCGGCCGTTCCGCATGTCGGACTCCTCTGTCCGGTGTGCCTCCTGTCAGGGGTTGCCCGGAGCGGCTACTGTCCGTGCACACCCGTGGCCCCGCCACGTGTTCGGCCCCGGATGGAGGCAGTCGATGACTCGCAGCACCAGGAAGTCGCTGGCCGGTCAGGCGGCCACGGCCGCACGCAAGGTGATCTCGCGGCGATCCGCCAAGGCGGCGTCCGAGCCGCCCGAGACGACCACGGCGAAGAAGGCGACGCCGACCAAGAAGGCCGCGTCCGCCAAGAAGGCGACGCCGGCCAAGAAGGCGACGCCCGTGAAGAAGACCGCACCGGCCACGAAGGCGGCGCCGGCCGCGAAGGCGACGTCGGCGAAGAAGGCGGCGTCGACCAAGAAGGCGACGTCGGCCAAGAAGGCGGCGCCGACCAAGAAGGCAGCGCCGGCCAAGAAGTCGACGCCTGCCCAGAAGACCGCTCCCGCCAAGAAGGCGACACCGGCCAAGAAGTCGACGCCTGCCCAGAAGACCGCTCCCGCCAAGAAGGCGACGCCGGCCAAGAGGGCGACGCCGGCCAGGAAGGCGACGCCGGCCAAGAAGGCAGCGCCCGCGAAGAAGACGGCGGCCAGGAAGGCTCCTGCGAGCGCCCTGGTCGTCAAGGACGGCGAGTCGCCGTGGACCAAGTCCGAGCTCGCGGAGGTGCTCTCCGAGCTCCACGACCAGCGCACCCACAGCGCCGAGATCGTGAGTGCCCAGGAGGTCGAGCTCTCCGGCCTGATGCGCGACTCGGGTGACGGGGCCGGGCACGACCAGGCGGACGTCGGCGCGTCGAGCTTCGAGCGGGACTACGAGATGACCGTGCTGGCCATGGAGCGGGAGAAGCTGGCCCAGATCGACCATGCGCTGACCCGCATCGACGACGGCACCTACGGCGTCTGCGAGTCCTGCGGTCAGCCGGTCGGCAAGATGCGGCTGATGGCGTTTCCCCGTGCGACACTCTGCATGACATGCAAGCAGCGCGAGGAACGTCGCTGAGCGACATCGAGACCCCGTCCGGCGTTCGCCGGTCTCCGCGTCCGTGGACCCTGTTCGCGGCGCTGGCCGCGGCCCTGTACGTCGTGGACCAGGTCTCCAAGTGGCAGGCCGAGAAGCACCTCGAGGGCCGCGACGACGTCTCGGTGATCGGTGATCTCCTGCAGCTCCGGCTGGTCTACAACCCGGGCGCGGCGTTCAGCCTCGGCACCGAGTACACCGTCGTCCTCAGCTGCGTCGCGATCGTCGCCGCCGTGGCCGTCGTGTGGTTCAGCCGCCGGTTGGGCAGCACCCTGTGGGCCGTCGCCCTGGGCTTCCTCCTGGCCGGTGTCTGCGGCAACCTCACCGACCGGCTCCTGCGTGACCCGGGGCCGCTGCGCGGTCACGTGGTCGACTTCCTGATGCTCCCGAACTGGCCGATCTTCAACGTCGCCGACATCTGCATCAACGTCGCCGCCGCCCTGATCCTGGTCCAGGCCTTCCGCGGTGTCCGTCTCGACGGCACCCGCACGACCGACGAGGAAACTGACGCGTGACCCAGGTTGACCACCGGACGTTGTCGGTGCCCGACGGTCTCGCGGGCGAGCGCGTCGACGCCGCGATGGCCCAGATGTTCGGGCTCTCGCGCACCCGCGCGGCCGACCTGATCGCCCAGGGCCAGGTGCAGGTCGACGGTCACTCCGTCGGCAAGAGCGACCGGGTGCTGCCCGGGTCCCTGCTCGACGTGACCTTCCCGGCGACGACCAACCGGCTCGAGGTCGTGCCCGAGGTGGTCGAGGGGATCGGGATCATCCACGACGACGAGTCGATCGTGGTCATCGACAAGCCGGTCGGGGTCGCCGTACACCCCTCGCCGGGCTGGAGCGGCCCGACCGTGGTGGGCCACCTTGCCGGCGCCGGGTTCCGGATCGCGACCAGCGGTGCCTCGGAGCGACAGGGCATCGTCCAGCGTCTCGACGTCGGGACCTCGGGCGTGATGGTGATCGCGAAGTCCGAGCACGCCTACTCGCTGCTGAAGAATGCCTTCCGTCAGCGCACCGTCGACAAGACTTACCACGCACTGGTCCAGGGTCATCCCGACCCGCACGAGGGCACCATCGACGCCCCGATCGGCCGGCACCCCAAGGCCGACTACAAGTTCGCCGTGATGGCTGACGGTCGGCCCAGCGTCACCCACTACGAGACGCTCGAGGCGCACCGGTTCGCGAGCCTCCTGGAGGTTCACCTGGAGACCGGTCGCACCCACCAGATCCGGGTGCACCTGTCCGCGCTCAAGCACCCCTGCGTCGGCGACGTCACCTACGGCGCCGACCCGACCCTGGGCAAGCGGGTCGGTCTGGAGCGGCAGTGGCTGCACGCCGTGCGTCTCGGCTTCGAGCACCCCGACAGCGGTGAGCACGTCGAGTACGAGTCGTCGTACCCCGACGACCTGGCCCACGCCCTCGCCGTGATCCGAGATGCCCACTGAGGCCGACCCCGCGCTGCTGCTGAGGCCGGCCGGCGAGGCCGACGACCGAGCGGTGGCCGAGGTCCACCTGGCCGCCCGGCACGCAGCCGTGCGCTCGGGCGCGATGCCGCCGTCGGTGCACCCCGACGAGGACACCCGCTCGTGGCTCGCCGCCCGGCTGCGTGAGGACGAGGTCTGGCTCGCCGAGTCCGAGCGGCGCGTGGTGGCCTACGCCCGCTTCACGCCGACCTGGCTCGACGACCTCTACGTGCTCCCGTCGTACGCCGGCCGCGGCGTCGGCTCGGCCCTGCTCGACCTGGTCAAGGCGCAGCGTCCGGGCGGCTTCTGCCTGTGGGTCTTCGAGACGAACACCCCGGCGCGGGCGTTCTACGGCGGGCACGGCCTGGTCGAGCTGGAGCGCACCGACGGGACGGCCAACGAGGAGCGCGCTCCCGACGTCCGGGTGGCCTGGCCGGGGGAGGACCCGCTGGGCTTCCTGCGGGGGCTCATCGACGACGTCGACGCCGACCTCGGGGACCTGCTCGAGCGCCGGGTGGCGCTGACGGCGGCGGTCCAGGGGATCAAGCACGACCGCACGCGCGACCCGGACCGCGAGCGGGCGATCGCCGCGACGATGGCCGAGCGCGCGCCCACGCTGGGGTCCGAGCGACTGGCGCGGATCATGCACGCCGTGATCACCGAGAGCCTCGACGCGAGCTGACCGGCGCCGCCGGGATTGTCGGCGGCGGGTGCCAGGATGAGGTCCTGCCGTCGCGTAGGCTGACGTCCTTCCCCCAGGATCGTTTGCCGACGCCTCCGGCTGCTGATGCTACCTGTCCGAACTGTTGCTGCCGAGGAGCGCTCCGCGACGATGTCGACCGGTTCGAAGGACTCGTTCGTCCACCTGCACGTGCACACCGAGTACTCCATGCTCGACGGTGCCGCGCGCCTGGGTCCGATGGCCGAACGCGCGGCCGAGCTGGGCATGCCCGCGATCGCGATGACCGACCACGGCAACGTGTTCGGCGCCTACGAGTTCTACTCGAAGGCCAAGAAGGCCGGGGTCAAGCCGATCATCGGCATCGAGGCCTACTTCGCGCCCAACATCTCCCGCAAGGAGCGCAAGGGCGTCAACTTCTACGACGGCGGCCCCGACGACGTCTCGGCCCGCGGCGCCTACACCCACATGACGCTGCTCTCGGAGTCCACCGAGGGCATGCACAACCTGTTCCGGCTCTCCACCGGTGCCTGGAGCGACGGCTTCTTCAAGCACCCCCGGATGGACCGCGAGCTGCTCGCCCAGCACGGCAAGGGCATCATCGGCACCACCGGCTGCCCCTCGGGCGAGGTCCAGGTCCACCTGCGCTACGGCCAGTACGAAGCGGCCCGCAAGGCCGCCGGCGACTTCCAGGACATCCTCGGCAAGGAGAACTACTTCCTGGAGCTGATGGACCACGGCCTCGACATCGAGAACCGTGTCCGCGACGGCCTGCTGCGCCTCGGCAAGGACCTGCAGATCCCGCTGGTGGCTACCAACGACTCCCACTACGTCAACCGCGAGGACGCCAAGTCCCAGGAGCACCTGCTCTGCATCAACTCCGGCTCGACGATGGACATCCCGGCCGGCGACGGTCCGGGCCAGCGGTTCGCGTTCAGCGGCGACGGCTACTACATCAAGAGCGCCGAGGAGATGCGGGCGCTGTGGGTCGACAAGTACGACCTGCGCGAGGCCTGCGACAACACGCTGCTGATCGCCGAGCGCTGCGACGTCGAGTTCACCGAGGGCAACGGCACCTACATGCCGCGCTTCCCCTGCCCGCCCGGGGAGAACGAGGACTCCTGGCTGGTCAAGGAGGTCGAGAAGGGGCTGCGCTTCCGCTACCCGAACGGCATCCCCGACAAGGTGCGCAAGCAGGCCGAGTTCGAGATCGGCGTCATCACCCAGATGGGCTTCCCGGGCTACTTCCTGGTCGTCGCGGACTTCATCAACTGGGCCAAGGACAACGGCATCCGGGTCGGTCCGGGCCGCGGCTCGGGTGCGGGCTCGATGGTCGCCTACGCGATGCGGATCACCGACCTCGACCCGCTCGAGCACGGCCTGATCTTCGAGCGCTTCCTCAACCCCGACCGCGTCTCGATGCCCGACTTCGACATCGACTTCGACGAGCGCCGACGCGGCGAGGTCATCCGCTACGTCACCGACAAGTACGGCGACGACCGGGTCTCCTACATCGTCACCTACGGCACCATCAAGGCCAAGCAGGCCGTCAAGGACTCCAGCCGGATCCTGGGTTACCCGTTCGCGATGGGCGACCGGATCACCAAGGCGATGCCGGCTGCGGTGATGGGCAAGGACGTCCCGCTCAACGACATCTTCGACCCGGCCCACAAGCGCTACGGCGAGGGCGGCGAGTTCCGGGCCCTCTACGAGGGCGACAACGACGTCAAGAAGGTCGTCGACACCGCCATCGGCATCGAGGGCCTCAAGCGCCAGTGGGGCGTGCACGCCGCCGGCGTGATCATGTCCAGCGAGCCGCTGGTCGACGTGATCCCGCTGCTGAAGCGGCCCGCCGACGGCGCGATGATCACCCAGTTCGACTACCCCACCTGTGAGGGCCTCGGCCTGATCAAGATGGACTTCCTGGGGCTGCGCAACCTGACGGTGCTCGACGACGCGGTGAAGAACATCAAGGCCAACCGCGACATCGACGTGGTCCTGGAGGAGCTGCCTCTCACCGACCCGACCACCTACCAGCTGCTCCAGCGCGGTGACACCCTCGGTGTCTTCCAGCTCGACGGCGGTCCGATGCGCGCGCTGCTGCGCAGCATGCGCCCCGACCTCTTCGAGGACATCTCCGCCGTCGGCGCGCTCTACCGGCCGGGCCCGATGGGTGCCGACTCCCACAACAAGTACGCCCGCCGCAAGACCGGCCGCGAGCCGGTCGAGGCGATCCACCCCGAGCTGGCCGAGCCGCTCGCGGAGATCCTGGGGGAGACCTACGGTCTGATCGTCTACCAGGAGCAGGTGATGGCGATCGCCCAGAAGCTCGCGGGCTACAGCCTGGGACAGGCCGACATCCTGCGCCGCGCGATGGGCAAGAAGAAGAAGGAGGAGCTGGACAAGCAGTTCGCCGGCTTCTCCGCCGGCATGCAGGAGCGCGGCTACTCCATGGCCGCGGTCAAGACCCTGTGGGACATCCTGCTGCCGTTCTCCGACTACGCCTTCAACAAGGCGCACTCCGCGGCGTACGGCCTGGTGTCGTACTGGACGGCCTACCTGAAGGCCAACTACCCGGCCGAGTACATGGCCGCGCTGCTGACCTCGGTCAAGGACGACAAGGACAAGTCGGCGATCTACCTGAACGAGTGCCGCCGGATGAAGATCCAGGTGCTCCCGCCGGACGTGAACTCCTCCTCGGCCAACTTCACCCCGGTCGGCACCGACATCCGCTTCGGGCTGACGGCGGTGCGCAACGTCGGCGCCAACGTCGTCGACGGCATCGTGGCCGGCCGCGAGGAGAAGGGCCGCTACGCCGACTTCAACGACTTCATGGAGAAGGTCCCCGCGCTGGTCTGCAACAAGCGGGTCATCGAGTCGCTGATCAAGGCCGGCGCCTTCGACGAGATGAAGCACGTGCGCCGCGCCCTGGTCGCGATCCACGAGACCGCGGTCGACCAGTACGTCGACATCAAGCGCAACGAGGCGATCGGTCAGGACTCGCTGTTCGGCGGTCTCGACGAGTCCGCGGGCGGCGGCTTCGGGATCTCGGTGACCATCCCGGACATCCCCGAGTGGGACAAGATGACCCTGCTCGGCCACGAGCGGGACATGCTCGGCCTCTACGTCTCCGACCACCCGCTGCTGGGTCTGGAGCACGTGCTCGCCAACACCTCCGACTGCACCGTCGGACAGCTGATGCTCGACGAGGACCGGCAGGACGGTTCGCCGATCACGATCAGCGGCCTGATCACCTCGGTGCAGCGCAAGATCACCAAGCGCGGCGACGCCTGGGCGATGGTCACCCTGGAGGACCTCGACGGCGCCATCGACGTGCTGCTCTTCCCGAGCTCCTACCAGCTGGCCAGCACCTACCTGGTCGAGGACGCGATCATCACGGTCAAGGGCCGGCTCTCCAAGAGCAAGGACCAGCCGGAGATCCACGGCCAGGACGTCAGCGTCCCCGACATCTCCGACGGGCCCAGCGGTCCGGTGGTGATCAGCCTCCCGCAGACCCGGTGCACGCCACCGGTGGTGGCACAGCTCAAGGACGTCCTCGGCACGCACCGCGGCACGACCGAGGTGCGGCTGCGTTTGCTCAACCGAGATAAGACCTTGGTCATGGCCCTGGAGAACCGTGTCACGCCGAGCTCGGCGCTCTTCGCCGACCTCAAGCAGCTGCTGGGGCCCGGTTGCCTGACGAGCTGAGCGAGGCCCGCCGCGACCGGCGGGCGCCGATTGCGCAGGCGCTCGCCATCCTGGCGCTGTTCACCGCGCTGGGTGCCGTCGCCGGCTGGGTGTGGTTCCGGGTCTGGGACGCCCCGCCCGGTGTCGTCTCGGACCACACCTGGTACCCCGACCCCTACATGCCGGGCCGACAGGCCGAGTTCGACGCGATCGCGCTCTACGTCCTGGTGGCCCTGGCCGCCGGGGTGCTCGGCGGCGTGGTCTGCGCGCTGGTGCTGGACCACACCGAGGTCGTGACCGTCGTCGCCCTCGCCGTGGGGTCCTGCCTCGCCGCCTGGGTGATGGCCAGGGTCGGGATGTCGCTCGGTCCCACGGATCCCGAGGTGCTGGCGAAGACGGCGGCTGACGGCACGAGGCTTCCCGGCCATCTGGTCGTCGACGGCCTCAGCCCCTACGTCGCGCTCCCGGTCGGAGCGCTCGCCGCGGTGCTGGTCGTGCTTCTCGCGACTCTCGGTCGACGCCTGCGCTGAGGACGTCGGGGACCCGGGAGCCGAGATAGGCTGCGGCCGTGTCCAGCAGCCTGCCTCCCGGCCCTCCGCCCTCCAGCCCACCTCCGGCCGGCCCGCCCCCGAGTGGTCCGCCCCCCAGCGGCCCGCCCAGCGGCCCACCGGCCAGTGGCCCGCCTCCGAGCAGTCCGCCGCCGAGTGGCCCGCCGCCCGGCAGCGAGACGCTCGAGTACGGCGGCGGCGGCCCGATCCCGCCCGAGCGTGCTCGCCGCGCCTCCGGAGGACGCGGCCCCAGGCGACTCCTGCTGATCGCGGGCGCCGTCGTCGGCGCCGGCGCCATCGGCGGCGCCGCCTTCGGTGCGTGGTGGTACCTCTCGACCGGTGCGCAGCCGGCCGAGGCCCTGCCCGCCGACACCCTCGGCTACATCAGCGTCGACCTCGATCCCAGCGGTGAACAGAAGATCGACGCGCTGCGCACGCTGAAGAAGTTCCCCGTGATCGACGGCGAGCTGGACCTCAGCGGCGACGTCGGCGACATCGACGTCACGAAGAAGATCGTCGACGCCATCCTCGCCGAGGCCCCGTGCGACCTCGACTACGGCGACGACATCGAGCCGTGGCTCGGCGACCGGGGCGCGGTCGCGGCGGTGGAGGCCGGCGAGGAGCAGCCCTCCCCGGTGGTCGTCCTGCAGGTCACCGACGGCGACGCCGCGGCCGACGGCCTGAAGAAGATCTTCGCCTGCGGCGACGAGTCCGAGCAGCCCGGCGTGGAGCTCGTCGGGGACGAGTGGGTGGTGCTGGCCGAGACGCCCGCCATCGCCGAGGACGTCACCGACGCGACGGCGGAGGGCTCGCTGGCCGACGACGAGACCTTCAAGAAGTGGACCGAGGGCGCCGGTGACCCCGGCATCGTCACGATGTACGCCGCCCCGGCGGCCGGCGCGTTCCTCGCCGACAACCTCGGCGGCCTGATGGGCATGACACCGGGCATCGCCGGGATGACGCAGTCGTCGTACGCGGACGTCCCCGAGGTCCCCGAGGCGCCCGAGCTGCCCGAGCTCTCCGACGAGGACTTCGCGGCGATGTCGCCCGAGGAGCTGGACGCCTACTTCGAGGAGCTCACCTCCTCGACCGACGAGCTCGACGGCCTCGACGACGACTTGGGTGGCGCCCTGGGCGACGGCCTGGACGACGACCTCGACGGCGGCCTCGACGGCGGCCTGGAGGAGGAGCTGCCCAGCGAGGTGCCCGACGAGGTCACCGAGGAGCTGGAGGAGGCGCTGAAGGACTTCGAGGGCGCGGCCGTCACCATCCGCTTCGACGGCGGTGCGGTCGCGGTCGAGGTGGCCGGCGACCCGGCCATGTACGGCGAGGGTGCCGTCGACGGCGACTCCGGCGCCGAGGCGCTCGCCAGCCTGCCGGCCGGCACGATGGTGGCCCTGGGGCTGGGCTTCGACGACGGCTGGTTCGACGACGTGCTCGCCTCGGCCGCGTCGTCGCTGGGCGAGGACGTCGAGACGCTGCTGCAGGAGCTCGAGGACGCCAGCGGGCTCAGCCTGCCCGAGGACGCGGAGACGCTGCTCGGTGACTCCGCCGCCCTCGCGGTCGGGGGCGACCTGGATCCCGAGGAGCTGTTCTCGTCCGGGGACCCGTCCGGGCTGCCGCTGGCGCTGAAGGTGCTCGGAGACCCGGACGAGGTCGAGAGCGTGCTCGACAAGATCCGCCCGCAGCTCGGCTCGGCGGGCGACCTGCTCGGCAGCTCGAGCGAGGGCGACGCCATCGCGATCGGCCCGGACAGCGACTACCGTGAGGAGGTCCTCGGCGACGGCGGTCTCGGCGACTCCGAGAGCTTCGAGTCGGTCGTGCCCGACAGCGACGACGTGTCCGCGGTGCTCTTCCTCGACCTCGACAAGATCGCCTCGCTGATCATCGAGGGGATGGGCGACGACGACGAGCTCACCGCCAACCTGGGTCCCCTGGACGCTCTCGGCATGAGTGCCTGGGAGGAAGACGGCGTCATGCGCGCCCGGCTGCGGATCAGCACCGACTGACCCGCCCTCCCTCAGCTCCGGCCGACCTCGGCCGTGGTCGCCCCGGTGACCGCGACCAGGTCGGCCGGAGCCATTTCCAGGTCGAGGCCGCGGCGGCCCGCGGAGACGTAGATCGTGGGGTGGGCCAGCGCCGTCGCGTCGACCACGGTCGGGTGGGCGCGCTTCTGGCCGACCGGGGAGATCCCGCCGACGACGTACCCGGTCGCCCGTTCGGCAGCGCCCTTGTCGGCCATCGTCGCCTTGCTCCCGCCGAGCGCCCGGGCCAGCGCCTTCAGGTCGAGCTGGCCGGAGACCGGTACGACGGCGACCGCGAGCCGCCCGTCCACGCTGGCCATCAGCGTCTTGAAGACCCGCGCCGGGTCGAGCCCCAGAGCCTCGGCCGCCTCAAGTCCGTACGACTCCGCGCGTGGGTCGTGCTCGTAGGGGTGCAGCGTGTAGGCGATGCCGGCCGCGGTCAGGGCGACGGTGGCGGGGGTGCCGCCGGGTCTGTGCTTCTTGGGCACGTGGCTCTCCCGGTTGTCGAGGGGACGCTTGGTGGATTTCGACGCGCCCGTTCCGGCTTCGCGGGCTCAGCCGGAGGGCTTGCTCAATCTTCGGCCACGACGCCGGCTCCTTCGTCGCCGAGGCTGTGGCCTCAGTTCGGTGACCACCGGGTGCGGGCGACCTCGGTGGCGGGCAGGGAGGGGATCACGTTCATCGCGCGCAGCTCGGAGCGGAGCAGGTCGGTCACGAGGGTCAGCCGCTCGGTGGCGTCCTCGGCCTCCAGCAGCGACTGGCGCTCGGGCATCGGCAGCGGCGCGCAGGCCGCGAGCGTCCAGGACAGGTACGACGGATCGCGGGGGAGGGAGCCGGAGTACGGGTCGGCCCGGATCCCGGCGAGCGCGGCCCGGTAGGCGGAGAAGGTGGCCCGCGCCGACTCCAGCACCTGCTCGGGAACCGCGGCGGGCGCCTCGGGGCGGTCCAGGACGTGGCCGACCGGGAAGGTGCCGGTGGTGTCGAGCCGCTCCAGCTCGATCCGGTCCAGCCCGACCGCCATCGCGTCGAAGCTGCCGTCCTCGTGGGCCTCGACCTCGGTGAGGAGGACCTTGCACCCGACCCGGTAGAGGGACTGGGCGCCGTGGTCACCGACCTCGTAGCCCTCGCGGATGCCGACGGAGCCGAAGACCCGCTCGGTGGGGTCCTCGACGCGGAGCAGGTGGTGGACCAGGGCGCGGTAGCGGTCCTCGAAGATGTGCAGCGGCACGCTGACGCCGGGGAACAGGACCGTGTTCAGCGGGAACATCGGCAGCGTCGGTGTCACCCCTGCAAGGTAGTCCAGACCTCGTCGCCGTTTCGGGAGCGCGGGCGCGCCGCTCGTAGAATCGACACCATGATGCGCCGGATCGACCTCAGGGGGGCTGCCGACGGCGGCCCGACGGACTATCGCGCGGCCGTGCCGCGCGCGGAGTTCGACATCGAGGCCGCGACGCATGCCGTCCGTCCGATCCTGGAGGCCGTCCGCACCCGCGGGCTGGAGGCGATCCGCGAGTACTCCGAGCGGTTCGACGGGGTCGTCGTCGACGATCTCCGGGTCTCGCCCGAGGCGATGCGGACCGCGCTCGACGAGCTCGACCCCGCCATCCGGGCCGGGCTGGAGGAGTCGGTACGCCGGCTGCGCGCCACCTGCGCCGCCGAGCTCGAGCAGGACGTGACCACCGACCTGGGCCCGGGCGCCCGGGTGACTCACCGCAAGGTGCCGGTCGGCCGGGTCGGGCTCTACGTGCCGGGCGGCCTCGCACCACTGGTGTCCAGCGTGCTGATGAACGCCGTGCCCGCGCAGACCGCCGGCGTCGGCTCGATCGCGCTGGCGAGCCCGCCGCAGAAGGACTTCGGCGGGTCGGTGCACCCGACCATCCTCGCGGCGTGCGCGCTGCTCGGCATCGACGAGGTGTACGCCGTCGGCGGCGCCCAGGCGATCGCCATGTTCGCCTACGGGGTTTCGACGGGCTCGACCACCGGGGGGACCGACTCGACCGCCGGGAGGACGGACTCGACCGTCGTCTGCGCGAAGGTCGACCTGGTCACCGGGCCCGGCAACATCTACGTCGTGACCGCGAAGCGGCTGCTCAAGGGCGAGATCGGCATCGACTCCGAGGCCGGCCCGACCGAGATCGCGATCCTCGCCGACGACACGGCGCAGGCGTCGTACGTCGCAGCCGACCTGGTCAGCCAGGCCGAGCACGACCCGCTGGCCGCGGCCGTGCTGGTCACCCCGTCCGAGCGGCTGGCCGACGAGGTGCTGGTCGAGCTCGACAAGCAGGTCTTCGCCACCAAGCACACCGACCGGATCCGCACCTCGCTGAGCGGCGTCCAGTCGGGCGTCGTCCTGGTCGACGACCTCGAGCAGGGCCTGGAGGTCGTCGACGCCTACGCCGCCGAGCACCTCGAGATCCACACCGAGGACGCCGCGGCCTGGGCCGCCCGGGTGCGCAACGCCGGCGCGATCTTCGTCGGTCCGCACGCGCCGGTGTCGCTGGGCGACTACTGCGCCGGGTCCAACCACGTGCTGCCCACCGGCGGCTGCGCCTGCCACAGCAGCGGGCTGTCGGTGCGCGCGTTCACCAAGTCGGTGCACGTCGTCGAGTACTCCCGCGAGGGCCTCGACGAGGTCGCCGGCCACGTCGTGACGCTCGCCGAGGCCGAGGACCTGCCCGGCCACGGCGCGGCGGTCAAGGTGAGGTTCGCGTGACCGCGGGCGATCTTGCGAGCGCGCCATCGGTATGGCCCCCGCTGCGGGAGGAGCTGCGCGGCCTCGTGCCGTACGGCGCCCCCCAGCTGGACGTGCCCGTCCAGCTCAACGTCAACGAGAACCCGTACGGCCCCTCCGTGGCGTGCATCGCCGACATCGCGACCGCCGTCGCGCAGGCGGCGAGCACCCTGAACCGCTACCCGGACCGCGAGTTCGTCGAGCTCCGCGGCGCCTTGGCGTCGTACCTCTCCCGCGACACCCCGCACGGCATCGTGCCGGAGCAGGTGTGGGCGGCGAACGGCTCCAACGAGGTGATGCTGCAGCTGCTGCAGGCCTTCGGCGGGCCGGGACGCAGCGCGATGAGCTTCGCGCCGACGTACTCGATGTATCCCGAGTACGCCCGCGACTCGAGCACCGAGTGGGTGCAGGGCCGCCGCGAGGACGACTTCTCCATCGATCTCGACGCGGCGGCCGCGCTGGTGCGGGAGCAGCAGCCCTCCGTGGTGCTGCTGCCGAGCCCCAACAACCCGACCGGTACGGCGCTGCCCCCGGAGGCGGTCGGTGCGCTGTGCGAGGCCGCGGGCGACGGGCTGGTCGTGGTCGACGAGGCGTACGGCGAGTTCCGCCGCACCGGCGTGCCGAGCGCGCTGGAGCTGCTGCCGACGTACCGCAACCTCGTGGTCACCCGGACGATGAGCAAGGCCTTCGCGGCCGCCGGCCTGCGGCTGGGCTACCTGGCCGCCGACCCCGCCATCTGCGACGCGATCCGGGTGGTCCGGCTGCCCTACCACCTCTCCGCGGTCACCCAGGCGACCGCGCTGGCGGCGCTGCGGCACGCCCCCGAGCTGCTCGGGAAGGTCGACGAGCTGCGCGCCGAGCGCGACGACACCGTCGCCTGGTTGCGCGAGCAGGGCCACCGGGTGGCCGACAGCGACGCCAATTTCGCGTTGTTCGGGACCTTCCCCGACCGCCATGCTGTGTGGCAGGGCCTCCTGGACCGGGGGGTGCTGATCCGCGAGGTCGGTCCCGAGGGCTGGCTGCGGGTGTCGATCGGCACCGCCGACGAGATGAAGACGTTCAAGCAGGCCTTGACCGAGGTCACGGAGGCTCTACCGATGGAGGCAGGCGCATGAGCAGGACCGCACGTATCGAGCGGCAGACCAGCGAGTCGAAGGTGCTCGTCGAGGTCGACCTCGACGGCAGCGGCCGCCACGACATCTCCACCGGTATCGGCTTCTACGACCACATGCTCACCGCGTTCGCGCGGCACAGCCTGGTCGACCTGACCGTGCAGTCCGAGGGCGACCACTGGATCGACGCCCACCACACCACCGAGGACACCGCGATCGCCCTCGGCCAGGCGCTGCGCCAGGCCCTGGGGGACAAGGTGGGCATCCGGCGCTTCGGCGACGCGACCGTCCCGCTCGACGAGGCGCTCGTGCAGGCCGTCGTCGACGTGTCCGGCCGGCCCTACTGCGTGCACACCGGCGAGCCCGAGGGGCAGCAGTACGTCCAGCTCGGCGGCAGCACGCCGGCGTACCTCGGCTCGCTGACCCAGCACGTCTTCGAGTCGATCGCCTTCCACGCGCACTTCGCCCTGCACGTGCGGGTGCTGGCCGGTCGCGAGCCGCACCACATCGTGGAGACGCAGTTCAAGGCGTTCGCCCGGGCGCTCCGCGACGCGGTCGCGTTCGACCCGCGCGAGACCGGCATCCCCTCGACCAAGGGCGCACTCTGAGCAGCCAGCCCCGGGTCGCCGTCCTCGACTACGGCTCCGGCAACCTCCGGTCCGCGGTCCGGGCGGTCGAGCGCGCCGGGGCGGACGTTGAGCTGACGTCGGACTTCGACACCTGTCTGGAGGCCGACGGCCTGCTCGTGCCGGGCGTCGGGGCCTTCGCGGCCTGCATGGAGGGGCTGCTCGAGGTCCGGGGCGAGCGGCTGATCGGGCGTCGGCTCGCCGGCGGCCGGCCGGTGCTCGGCATCTGCGTGGGCATGCAGATCCTCTTCGCGCGCGGTGACGAGCACGGCGTCGAGACCGAGGGCTGCGCCGAGTGGCCGGGCGTGGTCGAGCGGCTGCAGGCGCCAGTGGTGCCGCACATGGGCTGGAACACCGTCGAGACCCAGCCCGGCAGCACCCTGTTCAGCGGGATCGAGGACGAGCGCTTCTACTTCGTCCACTCGTACGGCGTCCGCGACTGGACCCTGGTCACCAACGACCGGACCACGGCGCCGCTGGTGACCTGGGCCGAGCACGGCGGCGACCGGTTCGTCGCGGCCGTCGAGAACGGCCCGCTGACCGCGACCCAGTTCCACCCGGAGAAGTCCGGCGACGCCGGTGCTGCACTGCTGCGCAACTGGGTCACCTCGTTGTGAGCAAGGAGCGCGCAGTTCGTCGCGCCGAGCGGGAGCGCGAGGCGGCGGTCGTCGCGGCCGCCCGCGCGGCCGCGGCGGAGCGCCGCGAGCGCCGGGAGGCCCGGCTCCGGGTGGTGACGTCGCGGCTGCCGCGGCGTCGTGCCCGCCCCCGCGGGGTGCTCGCCGAGCGCCGCCGCAAGCAGGTCTGGGCGACCGGCCTGCTGCTCCTGCTCGCCAACGTCCTGGTCTTCGCGTTCTCCACCGGCTGGGCCGAGCGGGCGCTGGCCCTCGCGATCACCCCGCTGGCCGCCCCCGTCCTGTACACGATGCTGTTCCGCCGTACCTAGAAGGAAACCTCCATGTCCTACCTCCAGCTCCTCCCCGCCGTCGACATCACCGAGGGCCGTGCCGTCCAGCTCGCCCAGGGCGTGGCCGGCTCCGAGCGCGTGTACGGCGACCCGGTCGCCGCCGCGCGCCGCTGGCAGGACGCCGGCGCCGAGTGGCTGCACCTGGTCGACCTCGACGCGGCGTTCGGCCGCGGCACCAATCGTGAGCTCCAGGCCGAGATCGTCGGCGCGCTCGACATCCAGGTCGAGATGAGCGGCGGCATCCGCGACGACGAGTCGCTGGAGGCGGCGCTGGCCACCGGCTGCCGGCGGGTCAACATCGGCACCGCCGCGCTGGAGCAGCCGGAGTGGTGCGCGAAGATCATCGCCGAGCACGGCGACCGGATCGCGATCGGCCTCGACGTCCGCGGCACCACGCTCGCGGCCCGCGGCTGGACCAAGGACGGCGGCGACCTCTACGAGACGCTGGCGCGCCTCGACTCGGAGGGCTGCGCCCGCTACGTCGTCACCGACGTCAACAAGGACGGCATGCTGCAGGGCCCCAACCTGCAGCTGCTGCAGGACGTCTGCGCCGCGACCGACGCGCCGGTCATCGCCTCCGGCGGCGTGAGCACGCTGGCCGACATCGAGGCACTGATGGGCCTGGTGCCCGTCGGTGTCGAGGGCGCCATCGCCGGCACCGCGCTCTACGAGGGCCGGTTCACCCTGGAGGACGCGCTGGCGCTGACCCGGGGCACCGCATGAGCCTTGCCGTGCGCGTGATCCCGTGCCTGGACGTCGACGGTGGCCGAGTGGTCAAGGGCATCAACTTCGAGCAGCTGCGCGACGCGGGCGACCCCGTCGAGCTCGCCAAGGTGTACGACGCCGAGGGCGCCGACGAGCTGACCTTCCTCGACATCTCCGCCTCCCACGAGGGCCGGGCGACGACGATGGAGATCGTCTCGGCGACCGCCGAGCAGGTGTTCATCCCGCTGACCGTCGGCGGGGGAGTCTCCTCGGTCGAGGACGTCGACCGGCTGCTGCGGGCCGGTGCCGACAAGGTGGCGATGAACACCGCCGCCATCAACCGCCCCGAGCTGATCGCGGAGGTCGCGGACCGGTTCGGCAACCAGGTGCTGGTGCTGTCCCTCGACGCGCGGCGGGTCCCGACGGGCACGGACTCCGGCTTCGAGGTCACCACCCACGGCGGCCGGAGGTCGGCGGGGCTGGACGCGATCGCCTGGGCGGTGCGCGCGGCCGAGCTCGGGGCGGGGGAGATCCTGCTCAACGCGATGGACGCCGACGGCACCCAGGACGGCTTCGACCTGGAGCTGATCCGCGCCGTACGCCGCGAGGTGAGCATCCCGGTGATCGCCTCCGGCGGCGCGGGCCGGACCGAGCACTTCGCGCCGGCCGTCGAGGCCGGCGCCGACGCGGTGCTCGCCGCCACGGTCTTCCACTTCGGCACCCTGCGGATCTCCGAGGTGAAGTCGTCGCTGGCGGCGGCGGGTCACCCGGTCCGGTGAGGGGTACCTGCTCGGCATGACCAATCAGATGTTCAGCCGGGCCGTCTCGGCGGCGACGCTGGGGTACGCCGTGTTCTCCCTGGTGAAGCCCGAGCACCTCGGTCGCGCCATGGACTCCGACGCGTTCGAGCAGCCGACGTACGACCGGCTCGCGCGGGCGTACGGCGTCCGCGACGTCGTCATCGGCGGCCTGGGCCTGGCCGGACCGTCGCCGAAGGTGGTCCGGACGGCGATGGTGCTGCGGATCGTCGGCGACCTGGGCGACGCGGTGGTGCTCGGCTCGCGGGCGCCCGACGCCAAGGTGCGGGCGAAGGTGCTGGCCGTGACGCTCGGCTACGCCGTGCTCAACGCGGCCGCGCTGGTGCGCGACGCGCGCCGGAGCTAGCTCGAGCGGAACGTCCGGCGGGCCTGCGTGAAGACGCCGACGGGGTCGGGGCCGACCACCGTGCTCCACACGACCGAGTCGACGCGGTCGCCGAGCAGCTCGAGGTAGGCGGGTGCCTCTCGTCTGCGGGTCGCCGCGACGAGTCGCGCGGCGATGCTGCTGACGGCCTCGACGTACTCGGCCTCGTCGATCCGGCACGACTCCAGGTAGTTCCGCGCCGGGGGCAGTGCCTCGGCGAGCATCTGCTCGGCGAGCTCGTCCGGCTCGCGGCGCAGCACGCTGAGCGCGGCGTACGACGGCAGCAGCACCAGGCGACTCTGCGGGTCGACCTCGACGGAGCCGACCGCGAAGTCCCAGGACTCCTCGGTGGTGCCGTGCCAGCGGGCGGAGAGCAGCTCGACCACGGTCGCGCGCCAGGCGAAGCCGCCCGGCGAGGCCGCCTCGGCCTCCATCACCAGCTCGCGGACCCGCTCGGCGCCGTGACCGAGGCCGTGTGCCTGGTCGAACAGCGCCGACCACGCGGTGGGGTCGGCGGGCGAGCGGTCCCGGGCCGCCTCCAGCACCAGGGACGCATCCGAGAGCAGCCGCTGCCGGTCGTCGGAGGAGCGGGCGATCCGGACCTCGGTGACCGCGCGGGTGGTCAGGGCGTCCTGGTTGCCCGTCGACTGCCGCGCCCAGTCCTCGATCCACCCGGTGCCGCGGTCCGGACTGGCGGCTCGCGCGATCAGCTGGTGGCGGTGGTGCCAGCGCCCCTGGGCGCGCAGCTCGGCGAGCCGGTCACCGAGGCCCTGCGCGGCACCCGCGTGCGCGGCCTCGATCAGCGGAAGATCGCCGGCCAGGTGCGAGTCGACCTGGAGCTGGGCGGTCGGCTGGCGGGAGAAGAGACCCATGGGTCACGAGCCTACGGCCCGCGGGCTCGCGTCCATCCACGGGATGGTCCGGGCGCACCTCCTGGTGTTGCCGTTTGGTCACCAACCGCACGGGATCGGGCCCCCGGTTGCCGTTGGTGACCAAACGGCACACCCCAGCCGGCGATCCGGCCAGCGGTCGCGGTTCGGATTCGGCCGCTGTCGGCGGCCGGGAATAGATTGACCGATCCGCGCGGTTGCGGCGGGGCGAAGGACGGGGTGCAGGTGACGAGCGAGCGGACCAGTGGGCGCGGATCGACGAGCGCGGGCTTCGCCGTACTCCTCGTCGCCATCCGACGCGAGCCGTGGGTCTTCGCGATCTCGACCCTCGGCAGCGTGCTCTTCGGCGCGCTGACCGTCGCCGACGCCTGGGTGCTGGGCTGGTCGACCGACCACGTCGTGCTGCCCACCTTCGAGACCGGCGAGGTCGGCGGCGACATGCTGCTCGCGATCCTCGCCCTGTTCGTCGGGGTCGCGATCCTGCGCGCGGTCGGCATCGTGGCCCGGCGCCTCGGCGCGGGGATCATGCAGTACCGCATGCAGGCCCACACCCGACGCGCCGTCACCCGGCAGTACCTCTCCCTCCCGATGGAGTGGCACCAGCGCCACCCGACGGGCCAGCTGCTCTCCAACGCCAACTCCGACGTCGAGGCCGCCTGGGGCCCGATCGCGCCCCTGCCCATGGCCGTCGGCACGGTCGCGATGATGGTGATCGCGGTGGTGCAGATGCTCACCGCCGACCTCGTCCTCGCGTTGGTCGGGCTGCTGGTGTTCCCGGCCGTGATGGTCGCCAACGTCGCCTACCAGCGGCTCGCGCAGGGATGGATGACCCGCGCCCAGCAGTTGCGCGCCGAGGTCAGCGAGATCGCCCACGAGTCCTTCGACGGTGCGCTCGTCGTCAAGACGCTCGGCCGCGAGGGCGAGGAGACCGAGCGGTTCGCGGCCCGGGCGCGCGAGCTGCGCGACGTCAACATCCGCGCCGGCCGGATCCGCGCCGCCTTCGACCCGGCCCTGGCCGCGCTGCCGAACCTCGGCGTCCTGATCGTGCTCGCGGTCGGCGTCTCCCGCGTCCTGAACGGCCAGACCGACGCCGGCGCGGTGGTCACCGTCGCCTACCTGCTCACCATCGTCTCCTTCCCGATCCGCTCGATCGGCTGGCTGCTCGGCGAGCTCCCGCGCAGCGTGGTCGGCTACCAGCGGGTGCGCTCGGTGCTCGACGAGACGGGCGAGATGCCGTACGGCGACCGCACCGCCGTCGCGGCCCCGGGCGGTGCCCGGCTCGACGTCGAGGCGCTGACCTACGGCTACGAGCCCGACCAGGAGCTGCTCCGCGGGGTGTCCTTCACGGTCGAGCCCGGCCGCACCGTCGCGGTCGTCGGTGCGACCGCGTCGGGCAAGAGCACCCTCACCACGCTGCTGACCCGGCTGGTCGACCCCGACGGCGGGCGGGTGCTGCTCGACGGCACCGACCTGCGCGACCTGGGCCGGGGCGAGCTGGCCCGGGTCGCCTCCGTGGTCCCGCAGTCGGCCTTCCTCTTCGACGACACCGTCCGCGGCAACGTCGCGCTCGGTCTCGACGTCACCGACGACGAGGTCTGGGCGGCGCTCCGCGCGGCCCAGGCCGACGGCTTCGTCGCCGCCCTGGACGGCGGCCTCGACGCCCGGCTGGGGGAGCGCGGCACGTCGCTGTCGGGCGGCCAGCGCCAGCGCATCTCGCTGGCTCGCGCCCTCGTGCGCCGGCCGCGGCTGCTGATCCTCGACGACGCCACCTCCGCGGTCGACCCCGAGGTCGAGGCCCGGATCCTCGAGGCGCTCCGCGACGGCGACACGGACACCTCGCTGGTCGTCGTCGCCTACCGCAAGGCCACCATCGGGCTGGCCGACGAGGTCGTCCACCTGGAGGACGGCCGGATCGCCGACCGGGGCACGCACGCGGAGCTGCTGGTGCGGAGCCCGGCGTACGCCCGGCTGGTCAACGCCTACGAGCACGAGCAGGACGAGCTGGCCGCGGAGGTGACGACATGAGCACCGTCATGGACTCCGGCGAGGACATCTCCGCGCTGCGCACCCTGCGCCGCGGCGTGCACTTCTCGCCCGAGCTCGTCGAGGGCATCTGGGGCACCCTGGTGCTCGCGATCATCGCCTCGGTGGGTCAGATCGTCGTCCCGGTCGCGGTCCAGCAGGTCCTCGACCGCGGGCTCGGCGCCGAGGGCGGTCCCGACGTGTCGTTCACGGTCTGGACCGGCGTGCTCGCCGCGATCGCGATCGTCGCCACCAGCGTCGCGTCGTACGCCATGACCAGCCGGCTGTTCACGACCGCCGAGCGCGGCCTCGCGACGCTGCGGATCAAGGCCTTCCGCCACGTCCACGACCTGCCGCTGCTGACCCAGAACACCGAGCGCCGCGGCGCCCTGGTCTCCCGGGTGACCAGCGACGTCGACCAGGTCAGCCAGTTCCTCGTCTTCGGCGGCCTGCTGCTCATCGTCAGCGTCGGCCAGGTGCTGCTCGCGACGGTCGTGATGCTCGTCTACAGCTGGCAGCTCACGATCGTGGTCTGGCTCTGCTTCCTGCCGCTCTTCGGTTCGCTGCGCTTCTTCCAGCGCAAGCTCTCCGACGCCTACGGCACCGTGCGGCGCCAGGTCGGACTGATGCTCTCGGCGATCTCCGAGCCGGTGGTCGGCGCGGCCGTCGTCCGGTCCTACGCCGTCGAGGCCCGCACCCAGGCCCGCATCGACGAGGCGATCGCGATCCACCAGGCCGCGAGCACCCGGGCGCAGGGCTTCACGGCGGTCTCGTTCTCCCTGGGCGGCCTCTCGGCCGGCCTCGCGAACGCCGGCGTGCTGATCGTCGGCATCTGGCTCGGGCAGGGCGTCATCCCCGGCGCGGACGACCTCACCGCCGGGCAGGTGCTGGCCTTCGCCTTCCTGGTGACGCTGTTCGTCGGGCCGGTGCAGATGGGCACCCAGATCCTCACCGACGCCCAGAACGCCATCGCCGGCTGGCGCCGGGTGATCGGCATCCTCGACACCCCTGCCGACCTGGTCGATCCCGGCCCGGCGGGCCGCGAGCTGCCGCGCGGCCCGATCGACGTCCGCTTCGAGGGCGTCACCTTCGCCTACCCGACCGGCCCACCGGTGCTGAGCGACGTCACCCTCGACCTCGCCGCCGGCACCCGGGTCGCGATCGTCGGCGAGACCGGCTCCGGCAAGTCCACCTTCGCCAAGCTGCTGACCCGGCTGATGGACCCGCGCGAGGGCGCGGTGCTGCTCGATGGCATCGACGTGCGCGAGATCGGCCAGGCCTCGCTGCGACGCAGCGTCGTGCTGGTGCCGCAGGAGGGCTTCCTCTTCGACGACACGCTCACCGCCAACGTCCGCTACGGCAAGCTCGACGCCACCGAGTCCGAGATCCTCGCCAGCGCCGACGAGCTCGGGCTCAGCGACTGGCTCGCCGGTCTCCCGCGCGGCCTGGAGACCAAGGTCGGGCAGCGCGGCGAGTCGCTCTCGGCCGGGGAGCGCCAGCTGGTCGCGCTCCTGCGGGCCCACCTCGCGGACCCCGACCTGCTGGTCCTCGACGAGGCCACCAGCTCGGTCGACCCCGAGCTGGAGATGCGCATCGGTCGCGCCCTGGAGCGGCTGATGTCCGGTCGCACCTCCGTCACGATCGCCCACCGGCTCTCGACGGCCGAGAGTGCCGACGAGGTCGTCGTGGTCGACCGCGGCCGCGTCGTCCAGCGCGGCCCGCATGCCGAGCTGGCCGCGCAGGAGGGTTCCGTGTACGCCGGCCTGCACGCCTCGTGGACCTCTCAAGCCTCCGTGGGCGGAGCGAGCCTGCGAGCTCCGGTCACGAACAGAGGCGCAGATTGAGGAGGGCTCGGCGCGACCGGAGCGCAGCGACGGACGCGCGACCCGTCTCGAAATCCATCCCGAGCGCGCAAGTGAGAGGTCACAAGATCATCAGTGGGAGAATGAGCGACATGTCTCTCGACGCCGCCCTCGCGGCCCGGCTCAAGCGCACCGCCGACGGGCTGGTGCCCGCCATCGTGCAGCAGCACGACACCGGCGAGGTGCTGATGCTCGGCTGGATGGACGACGAGGCTCTCCAGCGCACGCTCACCACCGGGCGGGCGACGTACTGGTCACGGTCCCGCCAGGAGTACTGGGTCAAGGGCGACACCTCCGGCCACGTCCAGTGGGTCAAGGACGTCCGGCTCGACTGCGACGGCGACACCCTGCTGGTCAAGGTCGACCAGGAGGGTGCCGCGTGCCACACCGGCGACCGCACCTGCTTCGACGCCGACCGACTGCTGTGACGGGCCGGATGAGCGGGCGGCGTTCCTTCGGTCCGGTCGTGCTGCTCGGCCTCGCCGGCGCGGCGCTCGCCGCGGTGGCCGGCAGCAAGCCCTGGGTCGACTGGGACGCCGAGCGCACCGTCTCCGGCGACACGCCGCTCGCCGGCTACTCGCTGTCCGACACCGCGGGGGAGGTGCCGCTGGCCGGGGCGCTCGCCCTGGTCGTGCTGGCCTGCTGGGGCGTCGTGCTCGTCACCCGCGGGCTCGTGCGCCGCGTGGTCACCGTGCTCGGGCTGCTGGCCTCGCTCGGCCTGCTGGCGACGACCCTGCTGGGCTACGGCCCGGCCGCCGACGGCATCCGCGACGCGTTCGCCGGCTACGACGAGGGCCCCGACGTCGGCCGGACGGTCTGGTTCTGGGCCGCCCTCGTCGGCGCGCTGGTCTGCGTGGCCACCTCCGCACTCGCCGTGCGCCTGGTGTCGCGCTGGCCCGAGATGGGCCGGCGGTACGACGCCCCCGCCGCGGCCGCCGTCGCCGACCGCCCCGAGGCCGCCCCCGAGGAGCAGTCCTCCCTGGAGCTCTGGAAGGCCCTCGACGAGGGCCGCGACCCGACCGAGCGACCGGGTCCCTAGACTGTGCGCGCACGCATCCGACGCGTGCCCGACGTACCCCGCCACACCCGAGGAGCCAGCACGATGAGCGCCAACCACGGCAACACCCCCGCAGCCTGGACCGCGGTCGTGATCGCGCTGCTCGGGTTCCTGGTGGGCGGTGTCGGCCTGATGCTCGACCCGGCCAGCTGGACGGTGTTCTGGGTCGGCGTGGGCCTGGTCGTCGCCGCGGGCGTCGTCTTCATCGTGATGGACAAGCTGGGCCTGCACGGCACCAGCCACTGAGCGTGCTCCCGTGAGCGACCAGCTCGCCGTCGCGTCGCCGCCCACCCGGCGGCAGCGGATGGTGGCGCCGGCGCTCACGATCGGCGGCCTGGCGGCCGCCACCGCCGCCCTGCACCTGCGCGACCCGCACGAGAGCGGCTCGTGGGGCTTCTGCCCGACCGCCGCCGTGGGTTTCGCCTGCCCGGGCTGCGGCGGGCTGCGGGCGGTCAACGACCTCACCCACCTCGACCTCGCCGCGGCGGCGTCGAGCAACCTGGCGCTGGTGGTCGCGCTGCCGTTCATCGTCGCCGCGATCGCGCTGTGGACCGTACGCCGCTGGCGTGACGACCGGCTCCGGGCCGACTGGCAGCTGCGTCAGCGGGTCGCGTTCGCGGGGCTCGGTCTGCTCGCGGTCTTCACCGTGCTGCGCAACCTCCCGGTCGGGACGTGGCTCGCCCCCTGACGCAGCGCCGGGGCGGTCTCAGTCGCCCGAGGTGTTCGTGTAGGTGATGTCGATGACGCCCGTGGCGACGAGGATCCAGTAGAGGATGCCGAGGGCGAGGCCGATGATGCCGAGGATGAAGCCCCAGTGGGCGAGGCCGTCGCCCTTCTTGGCGCCGTTCGACTCCCGGATGTCCTTCTTGCCGAGCTGGCCGAAGACGACACCGAGGATCGAGAAGATCAGACAGCCCCAGAAGCAGGGGATGGCGCCGATGATGCCGAGCACCAGGGCGGCGATCGCCATGCCGGAGGTCTTCTGCGGCGGAGCGCCGCCGTAGGGCGGTTGCGGCGCGCCGTACTGGGGCGGAGGGGGCTCGGAGTAGCTCACGTGTCGTCGTCCTTCGTCGGGGGGCCGGCTACGGAGCCGGTCGGGTGGGGTGAACGTACCGCCCTGCGGCCGGGTCAAACCTCCTCGGGTGAGAGACTGGTCGGGTCCACCTCGCCCGCTGTTCCGGAGGCCCGTATGTCCGTGCTCGACGACATCGTCGCCGGGGTCCGGGCCGACCTCGCGGAGCGCGAGGCGGCCGTCCCCGTCGCCGACCTGCGCGCGGCGCTCGCCGATGTCGACCCGCCGCGCGACCCGATGCCGCACTTCCGGGCGCCGGGCTCGAGCGTCATCGCCGAGGTCAAGCGCCGCAGCCCGAGCAAGGGTGCGCTCGCCGACATCCCCGACCCCGCCGACCTGGCTCGTGCGTACGCCGCCGGAGGGGCGGCCGCGATCAGCGTGCTCACCGAGCAGCGCCGCTTCGGTGGCAGCCTCGACGACCTGCGCGCCGTGCGGGCCGCCGTCGACGTGCCGGTGCTGCGCAAGGACTTCATCGTCACCAGCTACCAGATCGTCGAGGCCCGCGCGGCCGGTGCCGACCTGGCGCTGCTGATCGTCGCGGCTCTCGACGACGACGAGTTGCGCCGCCTCCACGACGAGGCCCGCGAGCTCGGCCTGACCGTGCTCGTCGAGGCCCACGACGAGGCTGAGACCGAGCGCGCCGTCACGCTCGGCGCCGAGCTGGTCGGGATCAACGCCCGCAACCTCAAGACCCTGAAGATCGACACCGAGACCTTCGGGCGGCTCGCCCCGCTGGTCCCCGACGACCGCGTCAAGGTGGCCGAGTCCGGGATCTTCTCGCAGACCGACGTCAAGCGCTTCGTCTCCGAGGGTGCCCGTGCGGTGCTCGTCGGCGAGGCGCTCGTGAAGGACGGCGACCCCCGCGCAGCGGTGGCCGCCATGACGGGAGTGGAAGCGTGAGTACCCAGGTGGAACGAACGACGTCGTACGACGCGGACGAGCAGGGCTGGTTCGGAGACTTCGGCGGGCGGTTCATGCCGGAGGCGCTGATCGCCGCGCTCGACGAGCTCACCGTGGCCTGGCAGGACGCGATGGCCGACCCCGCGTTCGTGGCCGAGTTCGACACCATCCTGCGCGAGTACGCCGGCTTGCCGAGCCCGCTGTTCCTCGCCGAGCGGCTCAGCGCCAAGGTCGGCTGCCGGGTGCTACTCAAGCGCGAGGACCTCAACCACACCGGCGCCCACAAGATCCGCAACGTGCTGGGCCAGGCGCTGCTCACCAAGCGGATGGGCAAGACCCGGGTGATCGCCGAGACCGGGGCCGGCCAGCACGGCGTCGCCAGCGCGACGGCGGCTGCGTACTTCGGTCTGGACTGCACCGTCTACATGGGCGAGGTCGACACCCGCCGCCAGGCCCTCAACGTCGCCCGGATGAACCTCCTCGGGGCCAAGGTCGTCCCGGTCGCGTCCGGCTCGGCCACGCTGAAGGACGCGATCAACGAGGCGCTGCGCGAGTGGGTCGCGAGCGTGGACCACACCGCCTACCTGTTCGGTACGGCGGCCGGACCGCACCCGTTCCCGAGCATGGTCCGCGACTTCACCCGCGGCATCGGTGACGAGGCCCGGGCCCAGTGCCTGGAGCGGTTCGGCGTGCTGCCGGACGCGATCGCCGCCTGCGTGGGCGGCGGCTCGAACGCCATCGGGCTGTTCACCGCGTTCCTCGACGACGCCGACGTCGCGATCTACGGCTTCGAGCCCGGCGGCGAGGGCGTCGACACGCCCCGCCACGCCGCCACCATCTGGGCCGGTGAGCAGGGCGTGCTGCACGGTGCGCGCACCTACGTGCTCCAGGACGAGGACGGGCAGACCATCGAGTCCCACTCGATCTCCGCCGGCCTCGACTACCCGGGCGTCGGCCCGCAGCACGCCCACCTCGCCAAGACCGGGCGGGCGTCGTACCTCCCCGTCACCGACGACGAGGCGATGACGGCGCTGGCGATGCTCAGCCGGACCGAGGGCATCATCCCGGCCATCGAGTCGGCGCACGCCGTGGCCGGAGGCCTGAAGATCGCCGAGCAGCTGGCCGCCGAGAGGGGCCCCGAGGCCACGGTGCTGATCAATCTCAGCGGCCGCGGCGACAAGGACATGGGCACCGCGATCGAGTACTTCGGTCTCGGCGACCCGGACAAGGTCACGGAGGACCCCGTCGGATGACGACGAGCACTGCATTCGAGAAGGCGAAGGCCGACGACCGCGCGGCCCTGGTCGGCTACCTGCCCGCCGGCTACCCCGACGTCCCGGGGGCGATCGACGCCCTGCTCGCCATGGTCGACGCCGGCTGCGACGTCATCGAGATCGGCCTGCCCTACAGCGACCCGGTGATGGACGGCCCGACCATACAGGCCGCCGCCCAGGCCGCGCTCGAGCGCGGCATCCGCACCACCGACGTGCTCCGCACCGTCGAGGCGGTCGCGGCCACCGGCACGCCCACGGTCGTGATGACCTACTGGAACCCGGTGGAGCGGTACGGCGTCGAGCGGTTCGCCGCCGACCTCGCGAACGCCGGGGGAGCGGGCCTGATCACGCCCGACCTGACCCCCGACTTCGCGCCGGAGTGGATCGCCGCGGCCGACGCCCACGACCTGGACAAGATATTCCTGGTCGCCCCCTCCTCGACCGACGAGCGGATCGCGATGACGACCGCCGCGTGCCGTGGCTTCGTCTACGCGACCGCGGTCATGGGCGTCACTGGCGCCCGCACCACGACCAGCGACCTGGCCGGCCCGCTCGTCGCCCGCACCAAGGCGGCCGCCCCCGGCCTGCCCGTGGGCGTCGGCCTCGGGGTCAGCAACGGCGACCAGGCCGCGGAGATCGCGGCCAAGAACGGGATCGGCGCCGACGGCGTCATCGTCGGCTCGGCGTTCGTGCGCGTCCTCCTCGACCACGCCGACGACCGGGCGGCGGGGCTGCGTGCCCTGACCGCGCTCACCGAGGACCTCGCGGGCGGCGTCCGACGTGCGTAGTTTCGGCATCCTGCTGGCGGCCCTGGTCCTGCTCGCCGGCTGTGGAAGTGACACGCCCGAGGGCGAGCTCAGCGCGACGGTGGTCCCCGACCGGCCGTTCGAGATCGGCGCCCAGGAGCTCACCGACACCGACGGCGAGCCGCGCTCCCTGGCCGAGACCGACGACCGGCTCACCCTGGTCTTCTTCGGCTACACGCACTGCCCCGACATCTGCCCGGCGACGATGCAGACCATCGCCTCGGCCCTCACCCGGCTCTCCGACGCCGATCGCGAGGAGGTCGGCATGGCCTTCGTCAGCACCGACCCCAGCCGCGACACCGCGCCCGCGCTGCGGCGCTACCTCGACCGGTACGACCCGTCGTTCGTCGGCCTGACCGGCGAGCTCGACGAGATCGTCGCGCTCGGTCGGACGGTCGGCATCTTCGTCGCGGACGGCGAGCAGCTGGCCTCGGGCGGCTACGACCTCGGCAGCCACGGCTCGCAGGTGCTGGCCCTCGACGCCGCGGGTGAGGTACCGGTCTACTGGGGCCAGGACACCTCCTCGGCGGAGTTCGCCGCCGACATCGAGATGCTCCTCGGAGAGGACTGACGTGACCGGGCTCCTGCCCCCGCTGGCCATCCCCAGCCCCGACAACGGGGTCTGGCACCTCGGCCCGCTGCCGCTGCGCGGCTACGCGCTCGCGATCATCCTCGGCATCGTCGCCGCGATCTGGATCGGCGAGCGGCGCTGGGTCGCCCGGGGCGGCAAGCCGGGGGAGGTCCAGGACCTGGCGATCTGGGCGGTGCCGTTCGGCCTGGTCGGCGCCCGGCTCTACCACGTCGCCACCGACCACAGCCTCTACTTCGGGGAGGGCCGCAGTCCCTGGGAGGCGCTCTACGTCTGGCAGGGCGGTCTCGGGGTCTGGGGCGGCATCGCCGCGGGCGCCCTCGGGATCGTCGTCGGGGCCAGGGTGAAGGGGATCCGGCTGCTGCCCATCCTCGACGCGCTCGCGCCCGGCGTCCTGGTCGCGCAGGCGATCGGGCGGTGGGGCAACTGGTTCAACCAGGAGCTCTTCGGCAAGCCGACCGACCTGCCGTGGGGGCTGGAGATCGACCCCGAGCACCGACCCGACGGCTACGCCGACGTGGCGACGTTCCACCCCACCTTCCTCTACGAGTGCCTGTGGTGCCTCGCGGCGTTCGCCGTCCTGGTCTGGGCCGACCGCCGGTTCCGGCTGGGCCACGGCCGGGTGCTGGCGCTCTACGTGATGGCCTACACCCTGGGCCGGGGCTGGATCGAGACGCTGCGCATCGACAACGTCGAGCTCTCCGACGTCGGCGGGCTGCGCTTCAACGTGTGGACCTCGATCGTGCTGTTCGTGCTGGCCGCGGCGTACTTCGCCTGGAGCAGCGTGCGCCACCCCGGCCGCGAGGAGCAGGTGTACGACGAGCCGGTCCACGAGACCGCCGGCGAGACCGTTCCCACGACCGTCGACGAGACCGAGGACACCCCCGAGCCGTCCGCCGGCGATCGCGAGTAGCACCGTCGCCGCAACGTGCTGGTAACCTGAGTACCTCCGCGTGGGCCAGTGTCGTCCCCTGCCGATCTGGGTGCAGTTGCACATCTGCCAGATCCCAACTGCATTGCCGATTCCGCCGGTCCGGGTGCTCCCCGCGAGTCGCCTCCGGCGCTGACGACGACGGGAGGATCCGTGCCCTATCAGCACGCGTTCCCGCCCCCCCAAGGGCTCTATGACTCCCGCCACGAGCGCGATGCGTGCGGCGTGGCGTTCGTGGCCACCCTGACCGGCGTTGCCAGCCACGACATCGTGGCGAAGGCCCTCACCGCGCTGCGCAACCTCGAGCACCGTGGTGCCGCGGGTGCCGAGCCCAACTCCGGCGACGGCGCCGGGATCCTGCTGCAGGTCCCCGACGCCTTCCTGCGCGCGGTGGCGGGCTTCGACCTGCCCACCCAGGGCGCGTACGCCGTCGGGACCGCCTTCCTCCCCGGTGACGAGGAGGAGGTCGCCAAGACCCGCATCCGGATCGAGGAGATCGCGGCCGCGGAGGGCCTCGCGGTCCTCGGCTGGCGCGAGGTCCCGGTCAACCCCGACATCCTGGGCAAGACCGCGCTCGGCGTGATGCCGACCTTCGTGCAGCTCTTCGTCGCGGGTGCCGGACAGCGGGTCACGGGCATGGCCCTGGAGCGGCTCGCCTTCTGCCTGCGTAAGCGCGCGGAGCGCGAGACCGACGTCTACTTCCCGTCGCTCTCGTCGCGCACCCTGGCCTACAAGGGCATGCTGACGACCGACCAGCTCGACAACTTCTTCCCCGACCTGCTCGACGAGCGGGTCGCCTCGGCGCTCGCCGTCGTCCACTCGCGGTTCTCGACCAACACCTTCCCGAGCTGGCCGCTGTCCCACCCGTTCCGGTTCATCGCCCACAACGGCGAGATCAACACGGTGATGGGCAACCGCAACTGGATGCGGGCCCGCGAGGCGCTGCTGGCCTCGGACCTGATCCCCGGCGACCTGGACCGGCTCTACCCGATCTGCACCCCCGGTGCCTCGGACTCCGCGTCCTTCGACGAGGTGCTCGAGCTGCTCCACATGGGCGGACGCTCGCTGCCGCACTCGGTGCTGATGATGATTCCCGAGGCGTGGGAGAACCACGGCGAGATGGACGCCAAGCGCCGCTCGTTCTACGAGTTCCACTCCGCGCTGATGGAGCCCTGGGACGGGCCCGCCGCCGTGGTCTTCACCGACGGCTCCCAGATCGGTGCGGTCCTGGACCGCAACGGCCTGCGCCCGTCGCGCTACTGGGTCACCGATGACGGCCTCGTCGTGCTCGCCTCCGAGGTCGGCGTGCTCGACCTCGACCCGGCCACGGTCATCCGCAAGGGCCGTCTGCAGCCGGGCCGGATGTTCCTCGTCGACACCGACGAGCACCGGATCATCGAGGACGAGGAGGTCAAGTCCGGCCTCGCGGCAGAGCACCCGTACGACGAGTGGCTGCACGCCGGGCTGATCCACCTCAACGACATCCCCGAGCGCGAGCACATCGTGCACACCCACGCCTCGGTCACCCGCCGCCAGCAGATCTTCGGCTACACCGAGGAGGAGCTGCGGATCCTGCTCACCCCGATGGCCAACACCGGCGGGGAGTCGCTCGGCTCGATGGGCACCGACACGCCGATCGCCGCGCTCAGCGACAAGCCGCGGCTGCTGTTCGACTACTTCGCGCAGCTCTTCGCGCAGGTCACGAACCCCCCGCTGGACGCGATCCGCGAGGAGCTCGTCACCTCGCTGAACGGCACCATCGGGCCCGAGGCCAACCTCCTCGACCCCACGCCGGCCTCGTGTCGTCAGGTGGTGGTGCCGTTCCCGGTCATCTCCAACGACGACCTGGCCAAGATCCGCCACATCAACCGCGACGGCGACGCGCCGGGCTTCATCAGCCACGTGTCCCGTGGCCTCTACCCCGTGGAGGGCGGCGGCGCCGCCATGGCCGCGCGGATCGAGGAGATCTGCGCCGAGGTCAGTGTCGCGATCGCCGGCGGCGCGCGGATCATCGTGCTCTCCGACCGGCACTCCACCGCGGAGCTGGCGCCGATCCCGTCGCTGCTGCTCACCGGCGCGGTCCACCACCACCTGGTCCGCGAGAAGACCCGCACGCAGGTCGGCCTGCTCGTCGAGGCCGGCGACGTGCGCGAGGTGCACCACGTCGCGCTGCTCGTCGGGTACGGCGCGGCCGCGGTCAACCCGTACCTCGCCATGGAGTCGGTCGAGGACCTCGCCCGCGAGGGCTACTACGTCAAGACCGAGCCCGAGGTCGCGGTCAAGAACCTCGTCAAGGCGCTCGGCAAGGGCGTGCTGAAGGTCATGTCGAAGATGGGCGTCTCGACGGTCGCGTCGTACACCGGTGCCCAGATCTTCGAGGCGCTCGGCCTCTCGCAGAGCCTGGTCGACCAGTACTTCACCGGCACCACCTCCAAGCTCGGCGGCATCGGCATCGACACGGTCGCCGAGGAGGTCGCCCGCCGGCACGCCACGGCGTACCCGCGCGGCGGCATCCTGCCCGGCCACCGCGAGCTCGAGATCGGCGGCGAGTACCAGTGGCGCCGCAGCGTCAACGGGGACGCCGAGCCGCACCTGTTCGACCCCGAGACCGTCTTCCGGCTCCAGCACGCCACGCGCGCGGGCCGCTATGACGTCTTCAAGCAGTACACCTCCCGGGTCGACGAGCAGGCCGACCGACTGATGACGCTGCGCGGGCTGTTCCGCTTCAAGGACGCCGAGGCGCTCGGCCGCCAGCCGATCGACATCGACGAGGTCGAGTCGGTCTCGGCGATCGTCAAGCGGTTCTCGACCGGCGCGATGTCGTACGGCTCGATCAGCCAGGAGGCGCACGAGACCCTCGCGATCGCCATGAACCGGCTGGGCGCGAAGTCCAACACCGGTGAGGGCGGCGAGGACGTCGACCGGCTCTACGACCCGGAGCGCCGCAGCTCGATCAAGCAGGTCGCGAGCGGCCGGTTCGGCGTGACGTCGGACTACCTCACCAATGCCGACGACATCCAGATCAAGATGGCGCAGGGTGCCAAGCCCGGCGAGGGCGGTCAGCTGCCCGGCCACAAGGTCTACCCGTGGGTGGCCAAGACCCGGCACTCCACGCCGGGCGTCGGCCTGATCAGCCCGCCGCCGCACCACGACATCTACTCGATCGAGGACCTGGCGCAGCTGATCCACGACCTGAAGAACGCCAACCCGGCGGCTCGGGTCCACGTGAAGCTGGTCTCCGAGGTCGGCGTCGGCACGGTCGCGACGGGGGTCTCGAAGGCGCACGCCGACGTGGTGCTCATCTCCGGCCACGACGGCGGCACCGGCGCCTCGCCGCTCACCTCGCTGAAGCACGCGGGCGGTCCCTGGGAGCTCGGCCTCGCCGAGACCCAGCAGACCCTGCTGCTCAACGGGCTGCGCGACCGGATCGTCGTGCAGACCGACGGCCAGCTCAAGACCGGCCGCGACGTCGTCATCGCCGCCCTCCTGGGTGCCGAGGAGTACGGCTTCGCGACCGCTCCGCTGGTCGTCTCGGGCTGCATCATGATGCGGGTCTGCCACCTCGACACCTGCCCGGTGGGCGTGGCGACGCAGAACCCCGTGCTGCGCGAGCGCTACTCCGGCAAGGCCGAGTACGTCGTCAACTTCTTCGAGTACATCGCCCAGGAGGTCCGCGAGCTGCTCGCGGAGCTGGGCTTCCGCTCGTTGGACGAGGCGATCGGTCAGGTCGAGGCGCTCGACACCACTCGGGCGGTCGAGCACTGGAAGGCGGCCGGGCTGGACCTGACGCCGATCCTGCACAAGCCCGAGCTGCCCGAGGGTGCCGCGCTGCGCAACACCACCGGCCAGGACCACGGGCTGGAGAAGTCGCTCGACGTCACCACCCTGGTGCCCCTCGCCGAACCGGCGCTGGAGCGCGGGGAGCCGGTCCGGGCGCAGGTGGAGATCCGCAACGTGAACCGCACGGTCGGCACCATCCTCGGCCACGAGGTCACCAAGCGGTACGCCGGCGAGGGTCTCCCCGACGGCACCATCGACATCACCTTCACCGGCTCGGCCGGTCAGTCCTTCGGTGCGTTCGTGCCGAAGGGGATCACCCTGCGCCTGGAGGGCGACGCCAACGACTACGTCGGCAAGGGCCTCTCGGGCGGTCAGATCGTGATCCGCCCCGACCGGGCGGCGACCTTCCGCTCCGAGGAGCAGATCATCGCCGGCAACACGATCGCGTACGGCGCGACCGCGGGCCGGCTGCTGATCCGCGGCGGGGTGGGCGAGCGGTTCGCCGTGCGCAACTCCGGCGCGTGGGCGGTCACCGAGGGCGTGGGCGACCACGCCTGCGAGTACATGACGGGTGGCCGGGTGGTCGTGCTCGGCAAGACCGGCCGCAACTTCGCGGCCGGCATGTCGGGCGGCGTCGCGTGGGTCCTGGACCTGAAGGACTTCCGCGTCAACAAGGAGCTCGTCGAGCTCGGTCCGGTCACCGGGCAGGCCGCGGTCGACCTCGAGGGGCTCGTCCGCGCGCACGCCGAGGACACCGGCTCCGAGATCGCGGCGCAGCTGCTGGCCGACTGGGACACCGCGCTCACCCGCTTCACCGAGGTGATGCCGCGCGACTACCGGATCGTGCTGGAGGCCAAGGCGAAGGCCGAGGCCGACGGACTGGACGAGAACGAGACCGCTCACAAGATGATGGAGGCGCTCCATGGCTGAGCCGAGGCCTCATCAGCGCCACTGTCGGCAGTGGTGGACGATCGCGACGACGATGGAGGGCTGCGTCTAATGGCTGACCCCAAGGGCTTTCTGAAGGAAGGTCGCGAGGTCGCGCCCCGTCGTCCGGTGGACGAGCGCGTCAACGACTGGAACGAGGTCTACCCGGGCGGCATCGGCCGGGCCCTGCTGCCGATCATCAGCAAGCAGGCCAGCCGCTGCATGGACTGCGGGATCCCGTTCTGCCACCAGGGCTGCCCGCTCGGGAACATCATCCCGGAGTGGAACGACCTGGTCTGGCGCGACGACTGGGAGGGCGCGATCGAGCGCCTGCACGCGACGAACAACTTCCCGGAGTTCACGGGTCGGCTCTGCCCGGCCCCGTGCGAGACCGCCTGTGTCCTGGGCATCAACCAGGACCCGGTGACGATCAAGAACGTCGAGGTCTCGATCATCGACAAGGCGTGGGACTCGGGTTTCGTGCGGCCCCAGCCGCCGGAGTGGCTCTCGGGCCGCACGGTCGCCGTCGTCGGCTCCGGGCCCGCAGGCCTCGCCGCCGCCCAGCAGCTCACCCGTGCGGGCCACACCGTCGCGGTCTACGAGCGCGCCGACAAGGTCGGTGGCCTGCTGCGCTACGGCATCCCCGAGTTCAAGATGGAGAAGAAGCACCTCGACAAGCGGCTGGAGCAGATGCGCCGCGAGGGCACCGTCTTCCGTGCCGGGGTGAACGTCGGCGTGGGCGAGCTCACCGCCGACCGGCTCCGGGAGCGGTACGACGCCGTCGTGCTCGCCATGGGCTCGACGATCGCGCGTGACCTGGACGTGCCCGGGCGCGAGCTCGCCGGCATCCACCAGGCGATGGAGTTCCTGCCGCAGGCCAACCGGGTCGCGGTCGGCGAGGCAGCGACGCTGGACGGCTCGGACCAGATCATGGCCACCGACAAGCACGTCGTCATCATCGGCGGCGGCGACACCGGTGCGGACTGTCTCGGCACGTCCACGCGGCACGGCGCGACGTCGATCACGCAGCTGGAGATCATGCCCGAGCCGCCGCACGCGCGGCCGGCGGGCCAGCCGTGGCCGACGTACCCGATGACCTTCCGGGTCTCCTCGGCGCACGAGGAGGCGGGGGAGCGGGTCTACGCCGTCTCCACCAAGGAGTTCATCGGCGACGAGGACGGCAACGTGCGGGCGCTCAAGCTCGTCGACGTCGTCTTCGAGGGCGGCCGGCTGACCGAGATCGAGGGCTCCGAGCGCGAGATCCCGGCCGACCTGGTCCTCTTCGCGATGGGCTTCGTCGGCCCGGAGAGGGACGGGCTGGTCGACCAGCTCGGCGTCGACCTCGACGAGCGCGGCAACGTGGCCCGCGACGGCTCCTACGCCTCGTCCGTGCCCGGGGTGTTCGTCGCCGGCGATGCCGGCCGCGGGCAGTCGCTCATCGTGTGGGCGATCGCCGAGGGCCGGGCCGCGGCCGCGAACGTCGACCGGTTCCTGACCGGCTCGACGACGCTGCCGACACCGATCAAGCCGACCGACCGCCCGCTGGTGGTCTGAGGCGGATCCGGGCCGGGGGTTCGGACTTTGAACGATCAAAGCCACGCTAGACTTTCGTCTCGTGCGTAGAGCCAAGATCGTCTGCACCCTCGGCCCGGCAACCTCCTCCCCGCGGCGCATCCGCGAACTCGTGTATGCGGGGATGGATGTCGCCCGGCTGAACATGAGCCACGGGACCCACGAGGACCATGCCGAGTCCTATCGGCTGGTCCGCGAGGCCGCGGATGCCAGCGGCCACGGGGTCGGCATCTTCGCCGACCTGCAGGGGCCCAAGATCCGGCTGGAGAAGTTCGCCGACGGGCCGGTCCAGCTGCGCCGCGGCCAGGTCTGGACGATCACGACCCGCGACGTCCCGGGCGACGCCCAGATCTGCGGGACGACGTACAAGGGCCTCCCGGGCGACGTGAAGGTCGGCGACCCGATCCTCATCGACGACGGCAAGCTCCGGCTCCGGGTCACCGGCGTCGAGAACGGCACCGACGTGCACACCGAGGTGCTCGTCGGTGGCAAGGTCAGCAACAACAAGGGCATCAACCTGCCCGGGGTCGCGGTCTCCGTGCCGGCCCTGTCCGAGAAGGACATCCGCGACCTGCGCTTCGCGCTCGCCCTCAGCGTCGACTTCGTCGCCCTGAGCTTCGTGCGCAGCGCCGCCGACGCCGAGGACGTGCGCCGGATCATGCGCGAGGAGGGGGTCCTGGTCCCGGTCATCGCGAAGATCGAGAAGCCGCAGGCGATCGAGAACCTCGACGAGGTGATCGCGGCGTTCGACGGCTTCATGGTCGCGCGCGGCGACCTCGCCGTGGAGTGCCCGCTGGAGGACGTGCCGTTCCTGCAGAAGCAGATCGTGCGCCAGGCCCGGCTCAACGCCAAGCCCGTCATCGTGGCGACCCAGATGCTGGAGTCGATGATCTCCAGCCCGTCGCCGACCCGCGCCGAGGCCTCCGACGTCGCCAACGCGGTGCTCGACGGTGCCGACGCGGTGATGCTCTCCGGCGAGACCGGCGTGGGGGAGTACCCCATCCACACCGTCGAGACGATGGCCCGGATCATCACCTCCACCGAGCGGCACGCGCTCGAGGCCGCGGAGACCACGGGCGTCGGGGTCTTCGACTCCATCGAGTGGGACCCGCACACCAAGGGCGGGGTGATCGCGAAGGCGGCCGAGGAGGTCGCCGAGCGGGTCGGAGCCAAGTACGTCGTCGCGTTCACGCAGAGCGGCGACTCCGCGCGCCGGATGTCGCGGCTGCGCGGGTCGGTCCCGCTGCTGGCCTTCACCCCGGAGGCGACCGTTCGCTCCCAGCTGTCGCTGTCCTGGGGCGTCGAGACCTTCAAGACCCAGACGGTCGAGCACACCGACGAGATGGTCCGCCAGGTCGACGAGCAGCTGCTCCGCATCGGCCGCGTCCAGGAGGGTGACCTCGTGGTGATCATCGCCGGTGCGCCTCCGGGCATCCCGGGCTCGACCAACGCGCTGCGGATCCACCGGATGGGCGACGCGATCAACCGGGTCGCGCCCGCGTACAAGCGGGACTGACGCCGCTCAGGTCTTCAGGCCGATCAGCGCGTCGAGGCGAGCGACCGCCTCGCGGGTGGAGACGCTCACGTGCCAGCGCGACGATCGGCGCCAAGCGACGCCTGCGAGGTCGAGGGCGTGGCAGCAGAGCTCGAGGATGTCCTCGGACCTGTTGCTGAACTGCCACCGCGGATACTCGTAGCGCTTCGCCTCGCCGGCGACGGTCCGGGTGGCCCAGTTGCGTACCCGGCTCCCGTCCGAGTGGAAGAGCCCGCGCAACAGCCGGTCCGGGTGGTCGTCCACGAGGGTTCGTTGCCAGTCCTCGAGCTCGATCCTGCGCTCGTGCTTGCGGCCCGGACCGTGCTGGGGAAACAGGCAGCACCAGTGCTTCCACGAGCTTGTCACGATGACGGCGCCCGGGACGCACCGGCGGTGAGGGCGGGCCCCGGGCTTGACCTCGGTCATGAGCGCGGCGATCCGGTCGATGTCGTGCGAGTACTTCGCGTCATTGACGACGTGCAGGTTCCACACTCCTCGTCGTCCGGCCGTGATGTGCCCGTCGCCGAGGTACCACCCCAGCAGCTCGGCGTAGGCGGGCTCGTCGAGCGGACCTCCGTCGCACCTCGGGCACGGCGGAGTGATACGGGACTGGCCGAGAGGCAGGCCGCGTCGCTGGTAGTCGCGTCGCCAGCGACGGATGGTCTTGACCGCGACGCCGTGCCGACGGGCGTTCTCGGCGTCGGACATGCCCGCGTCGGAGGCACGCAGAGCACTCTCCACGGTGGCAAGTGGGCGGACGTGGGGCACGTCCCGATGGTGCGTCCGAGCACCGACAGTCTGGTGCCGGGTGTGGGATTCGAACCCACAAGTCCTTGCGGACAGTGGTGTTTGAGACCACCGCGTATGCCGTTCCGCCAACCCGGCTCAGGGCCGGCCACACCTTACCCTTGGCTTAAGTCTATCGAAAGACTAGGGTTTGACTGTCGGACGATCTCGGGACTCAGGAGGCAGCCATGTGGCAGCCGTGGCGGTGGGCCAGCGCCAGCAACGCGCGCGGTCGAGAACGCTCGGGTGGGCGCCGTCGAGTGCTCGCGGCGCCTGGTCGACCGGATCGAGGTCGGGCTCTACCTCGCCGCGCTCGTCCCCGAGGCCGAGCCGACGTCCGTGCGGAGCGCCGGCACCCAGCACCCGGCCTGACCCGTCGGCGGGGTTAGCCTGTGCCGCGTGACCGAGCCTGCCCAGCCGACCCCCGCGACCCGCACCGTCGTCATCGCCGAGGACGAGGTGCTCATCCGGATGGATCTCGCCGAGATGCTCACCGAGGAGGGGTACGACGTCGTGGGCCAGGCCGGCGACGGCGCCAAGGCGATCGAGCTCGCCGAGGAGCTCCGCCCCGACCTGGTCATCCTCGACGTGAAGATGCCCGTGCTCGACGGGATCGCCGCCGCCGAGGCGATCGCGGGCCAGCGGATCGCTCCGGTCGTCATCCTGACGGCGTTCTCCCAGCGTGACCTCGTCGAGCGGGCCCGCGACGCCGGCGCCATGGCGTACCTCGTCAAGCCGTTCAGCAAGGGCGACCTGGTGCCGGCCATCGAGATGGCCGTGAGCAGGTTCGCCGAGCTCGGCCAGCTGGAGGCGGAGGTCGCCGACCTCACCGAGCGCCTGGAGACCCGCAAGGCGGTCGACCGGGCCAAGGGGGTCCTGCAGCAGCAGCTGAGCCTCTCCGAGCCGGAGGCCTTCCGCTGGATCCAGAAGACCGCGATGGACCTGAGACTCTCGATGCGGCAGGTCGCCGAGGGCGTGATCGAGCACGGTCCGGGCCTCGCCGGGAGCTGACCCGCCCCGGGTCGGTGTCGCTCAGGTCACGGGTGGGTAAAGGCCGAGTCTCCCTTCGGTCGACACCGGTTGATCTGGCGCTACCCGACCGTCCGGCCCCTAGACTGCATCCACCCTCGCCGCTGGCGCGTGGAACGAACGGAGTTGTGTGTGGTTTCGCGACTGATTGCGCTGGCGGTGGTCACGGCAGCCCTGCTGTCCCCGGCCACGGCCTTCGCCGACGAGACGTCGTCGCCCAGTCCCTCGTCGAGTCCGACGGCTCCGGCCGAGGCACCGGTGGGTGACGGCACGGCGATCAGCGTCACGCTGGCCAACGACTCGGAGAAGGGTCCGGACGGTCTGCCGGCGCCGATCGAGGGCGTGACGCTGACCGTCACCTCCGAGGACGGCGTCGAGGTCGGCGAGGACGTCACGGACGCCGAGGGCAAGGCGAACGTTCCGCTGCCCAGTGCCGGCACCTACACCGTCACGCTCGACGAGGACACCCTGCCCGAGGGCACCGAGCTCGACTCCTCCACCCGGACCGAGCTCGAGATCCGGGTGCTGATCAGCGGGTCGGCCACCAACGCGCAGTTCCCGATCGGCGTCCAGGCGGCCGACACGACCAGCTTCGCCACGAAGCTGATCGACTCGATCGTCTCGGGCATCAAGTTCGGCCTGATCATCGCGCTCGCCGCCCTGGGGCTCTCGCTGATCTTCGGTGCGACCGGCCTCACGAACTTCGCCCACGGCGAGCTGATCACCCTCGGTGGACTGGTGACCTACTGGTTCAACCGCGACCTGGGCCTGCCGGTGATCGTGGCCGGCATCCTGGCCGTGATCGCGTCGGGGATCTTCGGGTGGGCGCAGGACCGGGTCCTGTGGCAGCCGCTGCGGCGCCGCGGTACGGGCCTGATCGCGATGATGATCGTCTCGATCGGCTTCGGTCTGTTCCTGCGCAGCATCTACCAGTACCTCTTCGGCAGCTCGACGCGCTCGCTCGACCAGTACACGACGCAGGTGCGTCACAGCTGGGGTCCGATCCACCTGGCCGACAAGGAGATCGCGATCATCCTGGTCTCGGTGGTCGCCATCGCCGTCGTGTGCATCGCGATGATGACGACCCGGCTGGGCAAGGCCATGCGCGCGGTCTCCGACAACCCCGCCCTGTCCGCCTCCTCGGGCATGCGGGTCGACGCCGTCATCCGCAACGCCTGGATCATCGGTACGGCGCTGTCCGGCCTCGCCGGTGTGCTCTACGCGATCAACAGCCAGGTGAAGTTCGACAACGGCTTCAAGCTCCTGCTGCTGGTGTTCGCAGCTGTGACCCTCGGCGGACTCGGCACGATCTGGGGTGCGCTGATCGGCTCGCTGGTCATCGGCATCGTGGTCGAGGTCGGCCCGACGTTCGGTGTGCCGTCCTCCATCAAGGAGGTCGGTGCCCTCGTCGTGCTCATCCTCATCCTGCTGGTCAGGCCGCAAGGCATCCTCGGCCGCCGAGAGCGGATCGGGTAGAGGGGCAACGACATGGACTTCCTGGACATTCTCCGCTCGGCGCTGCAGCAGGCGTTCGGCCCGCAGGCGATCGTCTTCGCGCTCGCCGCCATCGGCCTGAACGTGCACTTCGGCTACACGGGCCTGCTCAACTTCGGTCAGGCCGGCTTCATGGCCGTCGGCGCCTACGGGCTCGCGGTGACCGTCGTGACCTACGACCTGCCGTTCGGTGTGGGCATCGTGGTCGCCCTGCTCGCACCCCTCGTGCTGGCCATCGTGCTCGGCATCCCGACGCTGCGACTCCGGGCCGACTACCTCGCCATCGCGACGATCGCGGCGGCCGAGGTGCTGCGCCTGATCTTCGGCGCCGTCGAGACCAAGGAGGTGTTCGGCGGCTCGAACGGGCTCACCGGCTACTCGTCGGTCTACCGGGACCTCAACCCGTACTCCGACGGCATCGACCTCGGCTTCATCAGCTATCGCCGCGACGACCTGTGGAACATCACCGTCGGATGGACCCTCGTGGCCATCTGCTGCCTGATCGTCTGGGCGCTGATGCGCAGCCCGTGGGGCCGCGTGCTCCGCTCGATCCGCGAGGACGAGGACGCCGTGCGCTCGCTCGGGAAGAACGTCTTCTCCTACAAGATGCAGGCGCTCATCCTGGGCGGCATGATCGGCGGCCTGGCCGGCCTCTACTACGCCCTGAAGCAGTCCGCGGTCGTACCGACCGACTACAACACCACGCTGACCTTCTACGCCTACACCGCCCTGCTCATCGGCGGTGCCGCCCGGGTGCTCGGCCCGGTGGTGGGAGCGGTCATCTTCTGGTTCCTGCTGTCGGGTCTCGGTGCCTTCTTCAGCCAGGCCACGTCGGGCGAGGACCCGTTGCTCCCGACCTGGCTGATGGACTCGACCCAGTCCAGCCTGGTGCGGTTCATCCTCACCGGGCTCGCACTCATGCTGCTGATGATCTTCCGACCTCAGGGGATCTTCGGCGACCGAAGGGAGATCGCGATCGATGGCCGCTGAACTCACGGCAGCCCAGGCTGCGCTCGCCCAGGTGGCGACCGACCCGGGGGCCAAGAAGCCGGACCCGATCATCGTCGGCAGTCAGATCACCCGCACCTTCGGCGGTCTGAAGGCCGTCGACGTCGAACACGTCGAGATCCAGCGTGGCGTCATCACCGCGCTCATCGGCCCCAACGGTGCCGGCAAGACCACCCTGTTCAACCTCCTGACGGGCTTCGACGAGCCCGACAGCGGCGAGTGGAGCTTCAACGGCCGGTCGCTGCAGAACGTGTCGGCCTACAAGGTCGCGCGGCTCGGCATGGTCCGGACCTTCCAGCTGACCAAGGTGCTGGCCAAGCTGACCGTCATCGAGAACATGCGTCTCGGCGCGACCGGCCAGAAGGGCGAGCGGTTCTGGCTGGCCCCGTTCAAGTGGCTCTGGAAGGGCCAGGAGAACGAGATCACCGCCCGGGCCGACGACCTGCTCGCACGGTTCATGCTCGACGCCAAGCGCGAGGACTTCGCCGGCTCGCTCTCGGGCGGCCAGCGCAAGCTCCTCGAGATGGCGCGGGCCCTGATGGTCGACCCCGAGCTGATCATGCTCGACGAGCCCATGGCGGGGGTGAACCCCGCGCTCAAGCAGTCGCTGCTCACCCACGTCCAGTCCCTGCGCGACGAGGGCCGCACGGTGCTGTTCGTCGAGCACGACATGGACATGGTCCGCCACATCTCGGACTGGGTGATCGTGATGGCCCAGGGCCAGATCGTCGCCGAGGGCTCGCCTGCCTCGGTGATGGCCGACCAGCGGGTCATCGACGCCTACCTCGGCGCCCACCACGACACCGACCTCAGCGAGCTCGACGAGGCGGCCCTCGGGGCCGAGGTCGAGGCGGAGATGGAGCAGGAGGAGAAGGCATGAGCGAGACCAACATCGAGCGCGAGCAGCACCTGGCCAGGGCCGACGGGGCCGTGCTGCGCGCGGACAACCTGATCGCCGGCTACCTGCCCGGCGTCAACATCCTCAACGGTGCCGACCTGTACTGCCAGCCCGGCGAGCTGGTCGGCATCATCGGACCGAACGGCGCCGGCAAGTCGACCCTGCTCAAGGCGCTCTTCGGCCTGGTCAAGGTGCACACCGGGAAGGTGCTGCTGAAGGGTGACGACATCACCAACCAGCGCGCCGACCAGCTGGTGAGCAAGGGCATCGGCTTCGTGCCTCAGAGCAACAACGTCTTCCCGAGCCTGACCATCGAGGAGAACCTCGAGATGGGCTGCTACCAGGCGCCCAAGACGTTCCACGAGCGGTTCGACTTCGTCACCGACCTGTTCCCGACCCTGGGCACCCGCCGCAAGCAGCGCGCGGGCTCGCTGTCGGGCGGTGAGCGGCAGATGGTCGCGATGGGCCGGGCGCTGATGATGAGCCCCTCCGTGCTGCTGCTGGACGAGCCCTCCGCGGGTCTGTCGCCGGTCATGCAGGACGAGGTGTTCGTGCAGACGCGCAAGATCAACAAGGCCGGCGTCTCGGTGATCATGGTCGAGCAGAACGCCCGCCGCTGCCTGCAGATCTGCGACCGCGGTTACGTCCTCGACCAGGGCCGCAACGCCTACAGCGGCACCGGCAAGTCGCTCGCCGACGACCCGAAGGTCATCGAGCTCTACCTCGGCACCCTCGGCGCCGCCAGCTGAACGCACGCATCACCAGCAGGGCCCGGGAGCGACTCGCTCCCGGGCCCTGCTGCTGTTCCGGGTCGGGTGCCGACGTCGTACGGGCGGGCCGTCGGGCGCGAGCGCCTGAGACGTCACGGGCGCGACGCCCCCGGGTACGCAGCAGGGCCCCGGAGCGGTGCTCCGGGGCCCTGCTGGTGGTGCGGGTGCTGCTGGATCAGATGTTGCCGCTGATGAACTTGACCGGCGCGATCTTGTTCTTGGCGTCGTACTCGTAGATGCCGATCGAGGCAGCCGTCGGGCTGCCCGTCTCGCCGAGCTCGATCGGGCCGGAGACACCGTCGTAGTCGATGTCGGCCGACGCGTCCTCGGTCAGGAGTGCGGCGCACGCCTCGAACGAGTCGCACTTCTCGCCGCCGGTGGTGACGTCGACGATCTGGCTGGCGATGGCCTCACCGGCGTCGCTGCCGGCCGCGATGGCCGCGAGCGCCGAGACGATGACGGCGTCGTAGGACTCACCGGCGTAGGCGTAGTCGGTCAGCTTGTCGTTGACCGTCGCGAGGCGCTCGCGGAAGTCGCCCGCGGTCTCGGCACCGGGGATGGTGCCCTTGGTGCCCTGCAGGGCACCGCCCGGGAGCGGGGTCGTCGAGTCGTCGCTGTAGTCGGCGGTGTTGCCGTCCACGAAGTACGTCGGCACGTCCTTGGGACCGGCACCCGCGGCGATGAGCTGCGGGATGATGGCAGCCGTCTCCTCGAAGCCGATCAGGACCAGTGCATCGGCGCCGGAGCCGGCGACCTCCTGGACCTGGGTGTCGTAGGACTGCGCCTTCTCGCCGTAGAACACCGTCTCGCCGGCCACCGCGGAGCCCTGGGACTCCAGGTTCTTCTGGACCTCGGAGGCGAGGGTCTCGCCGTAGGCGTCCTGGCGGGCCAGGACGGCGACGTTCTTGCGGCCGTCCTCGACGAGCAGGTTGGCGAGGACGGCACCCTGGAGGATGTCGGACGGCGCCGTGCGGAAGTACTGGTCGGGGTTGGCGTAGTCACCCTCGTCGAACGCCGTGGAGGTGTTCGCGGGGGAGAACATGACCGAGCCGGCCGACATGATCTTGTCGATCACGGTCAGCGACACACCCGACGAGGCCGCGCCGACGATGACGTCGGAGCCGGCGTCGAGCAGCTTGTCGGTCTCGGACGGGGCGATGCCCGAGTCGGTGTCGCCCGAGTCGCCGCGCACGTGCACGACATCGGCGCCGTTCACGCCGCCGGCGGCATTGATGTCGGCGACCGCGAGGTCGACACCGGCGAACTCCGGCGGGCCGAGGTACGCCAGGCTGCCGGTCTGCGGGAGCAGGGAGCCGAACGTCAGCGTGCCGTCGCCCTTGGCGACCGGTGCCTTGTCCTCGCTGCTGCTCTCGCTCGGCTTGTCGGTCGAGGTGGGCTCGCTCTCGTCGTCGCCGCAGCCGGCGAGCACCAGCGCGCTCGCGGCCGTCACGGCGGCCAAGCGGAGAGTCAGGGAATTGCGCTTCATCTATCCTCCGGGGTTATCACGAAGCACCATGCAGGCATGGGCACCAGCAAGCACGGTAGTGCGATGCTCGGGCTTTGGTGGCTGGGTCGCCCACCTGTTGTCTTTTGTGGCCGTTTTGTGACCAAGCGGACGTTTTGAGCTGCGTCACACCACCGGTGGTACGTCGCCGTCACCGGAACGCGGCGACCCCGGCGACGAGCAGCGGCGCCACGACGAGTGCCGGGAGCAGGTCCGCCACCGGGACGTCCCGGACGCGCAGCAGCCGGAGAGCCATCCCGACCAGGAGCAGGCCCCCGACGGCGGTGACGGCGGCCAGGTGGGCGTCGGGCAGCACGTCGCCGAGGGCCAGCCCCGCCAGGGTCAGGCTGCCCTGGACGACCACGATGGTCACGACGCTCGCGACCACGCCCCAGCCGAAGGACGCGGCGAACGCGATGGCCGCGAACCCGTCGAGGGCGGACTTCAAGAAGAGCTGGTCGGCACCGTTGCCGAGCCCGTCGTTCAACGACCCGAGGATCGTCAGGGGGCCGGTGCAGAAGAGCAGCGAGGAGGCGACGTACCCCTCGATGAAGCGCTGGCGCTCCGCCGAGCCGGTCGGACCGACGAGCCGGCGCTGCAGCCAGCCGCCGAACGACACGACGCCGCTCTCGATACCGAGCAGCGAGCCCACGATCCCACCGATCAGCAGCGCGCCGAGCACGATCAGCATCGGAGCGCTGTCGCCGACCGCGGCGGCCAGGGCCGGGTCGAGCACGGCCACCGCGTTCGTGGCCGCGATCAGGAGCGTGACCAGGCCGAGGGCGTCCGTGACGACCTCACGGGTGCGCATCGGGAGCCGGTTGCCGAGCAGGATCCCGAGCAGCGCGCCGACCAGCACCGCGGCCACGTTCACGATCGTCCCGATCCCTGGGAACACCGTCGACCCTCCTCTGCCGTCATCAGCCTGCAGAGAGTAGCCTCGGACGGGAGTCGCGTTCACGGGACCGGACTGCGCGCTCGCCCACACCAGGAAGGCGTGGAAGGCCATGAACCGATGATGCGGACACTTGTGTCCCTGCGGTGCGCGGTGCTCAGCGACGCCCCGTTCCTGGCGACGTTGTGGGAGGGCGGGATCCGGCGCGCCGACCGTGGCGAGCAGATCGCCGACCTCGAGCTGATCATCAAGAACGCGAGCGAGTCGCCGGACGCGAAGATCGTCGTCGCCGACTACGACGGCAGCCCGGCGGGCGCGGTCTACCTGAGGCTGACCACGCTCAGCGCGATCAACCTGGAGCCGACCGTGCAGGCGCTCTCGCCGCACGTGCTGCCGGAGTTCCGTCGGCACGGGGTCGGACGCACCCTCATGGAGGCGGCGGTCAGCTTCGCCGAGGAGCTCGGCGTCGGCCAGCTCGCCACGGCGGCGGCGTCCAGCTCGCGCGACGGCAACCGGTTCATGGCGCGGCTCGCCCTGGGCCCGCAGGCGGTGCTGCGGGTGGCTCCCACGCACGCGGTGCGCGCCCGACTGGTCGCCCAGCGGCCCAGCCTGCACCGCGGTGGCGGCCGTCAGCTCGGGCAGGTGCTCGCAGCCCGGCGGTCGCTGAGGCGCTCGCAGGCCGCGGACGCGGGCTGAGGCCGCCCTACATCCCGACGCGCTCGCGGGGGATGAGCGAGCAGGTGATCCGCGAGGTGCAGACCCGCTTGCCGCGCTCGTCGCTGATCACGACCTCCCAGCAGGCGGTCGTCCGACCCAGGTGGACCGGGGTGGCGACGCCGGTGACGATGCCCGCGGTCGCGGAGCGGTGATGGGTCGCGTTGATGTCGACGCCGACGGCCACCCGGTCCGGGTGCGCGTTGATCGCGGAGCCGATCGAGCCGAGCGTCTCGGCGAGCACCACCGACGCCCCGCCGTGCAGCAGGCCGTAGGGCTGGGTGTTGCCCTCGACCGGCATGGTCCCGACGACCCGGTCCGCGGAGATCTCGACGAGCTCGATGCCCATCCGCTCGTTCAGCCCGCCCATGCCCTGGGGCATCGCGGCGACGAACTCCTCGACCGACAGCAGCTGTCGCGCGTCTTCGCTCATGGCCCCATCCTGCCTGTCGGCGGGCGCCGCTAGAGTCGGCGGGTGCCTGAGTCGACCCGTCCGCGCCTGCTCCTCCTCGACGGCCACTCGCTGGCCTACCGCGCGTTCTTCGCGCTGCCGGTGGAGAACTTCTCCACGACCACCGGCCAGCACACCAACGCGGTCTACGGCTTCACCTCGATGCTGGTCAACGTGCTGCGCGACGAGCAGCCCACGCACGTCTGCGTGGCCTTCGACGTCTCGCGCCAGACCTTCCGCCTGGAGCAGTACTCCAAGTACAAGGCGAAGCGCAACAAGACCCCGGGGGAGTTCAGCGGGCAGCTGCCGGTCATCGAGCAGCTCCTCGACACCTTCGGCATCACCTACTTGAAGAAGGACGGCTTCGAGGCCGACGACATCATCGCCACCCTGACCACGCAGGCGCTCGCCGCCGGCATGGAGGTGCTGATCCTCACCGGCGACCGCGACTCCATCCAGCTGGTCACCGAGGACTCGACGGTGCTCTACCCGATGCGGGGGGTCTCCGACCTCGCCCGGATGACGCCCGCCTGGGTCGAGGGCAAGTACGGCGTGCCGCCGCACCGCTATCCCGAGATCGCCGCCCTGGTCGGGGAGACCTCCGACAACCTCCCGGGCGTGCCCGGGGTGGGTGCGGGCTACGCCGCCAAGTGGATCAACCAGTTCGACGGGCTCGACAACGTCATCACCCACGCCGACCAGATCACCGGCAAGAAGGGCGAGGCGCTGCGTGAGCACCTCGGCGACGTCATCCGCAACCGCCACCTGAACGCCCTGGTCCGCGACCTCGACCTGGAGCGCCGGCCCGAGGAGCTGGTCCTGGCGCCGTGGGACCGGCAGGCCGCGCTGACGCTCTTCGACGAGCTGGAGATCCGCGGCGAGCTGCGCCAGCGCGCCATCGACACCCTCGGTCCGGAGGAGGACCCGGTCGAGGAGGGTGGCTTCGAGCTCAGCGGCCGTCGCCTGGCCGCCGGCGAGGTGGGGGAGTTCCTCGGCGGCCTCGGCTCGCAGCACGTCGGCGTGCACGTCCGCGGCAGCTGGGGGTCCGGCACCGGCGTGGTCGACGGGATCGCGGTCGCCGATGTCAGCGGGCTCGCGGCGTACCTCGACGTGGCCGGCCTGACCCCCGAGGACGACGCGGCGCTCGCTGTCTGGCTCGCCGACCCGGCCCGGCCCAAGGTGCTGCACGACGCGAAGGGGCCCCAGCACGCGCTCGCCGCGCACGGCTGGACACTGGCGGGGCTCGTCAGCGACACGGCGCTCGCGGCCTACCTGGTCCAGCCCGACCAGCGCTCCTACAACCTCGGCGACCTCACCCTGCGCTACCTGCGCCGCGAGCTGCGCACCGAGAGCGAGTCCGACCAGGCGATGCTCTTCGACGAGCCGGTCGACGGCGGCGAGGGCGGCGACGAGATCGCCGAGACCGCGATGCTGCACGCCCGCGCGGTCATCGACCTCGCCGAGGCCCTCGACGGCGAGGTCGAGGCGGCCGGTGGCACCCGCCTGCTCGCGGAGGTCGAGCTGCCGCTCGTGCACCTGCTGGGTGAGCTGGAGCGCACCGGCATCGCGGTCGACATCGAGCAGCTCGAGCACCTGGAGAGCCACTTCGCCGCGGAGGTGCGGCAGGCGGCCGACGAGGCGTTCGCGGTGATCGGCAAGGAGATCAACCTCGGCTCGCCCAAGCAGTTGCAGGTGGTGCTCTTCGACGAGCTCGGCATGCCCAAGACCAAGCGCACCAAGACCGGCTACACCACCGACGCCGACGCGCTGCAGTCGCTCTACGTCAAGACCGAGCACCCGTTCCTGCTTCATCTCCTGCGCCACCGCGACGTCGCCCGGCTGCGCCAGACCATCGAGGGGCTGCTGAAGACGGTGCAGCCCGACGGGCGCATCCACACGACGTTCAACCAGCTGATCGCGGCGACGGGCCGGCTCTCCAGCACTGACCCGAACCTGCAGAACATCCCGGTCCGCACCGAGGAGGGCCGTCGGATCCGGGAGGCGTTCGTCGTCGGCCCCGGCTTCGAGTCGCTGCTGACGGCCGACTACAGCCAGATCGAGATGCGGATCATGGCCCACCTCTCCGAGGACGAGCTCCTGATCGAGGCGTTCCGCTCCGGTCGTGACTTCCACTCGATCACCGCGGCCCGGGTCTTCGACGTCCCCGCCGACGAGGTCACCGTGGAGATGCGGGCCAAGATCAAGGCGATGAACTACGGTCTGGCCTACGGCCTGTCAGCCTTCGGGCTGAGCCAGCAGCTCGGCATCGAGCCCGCGGAGGCCCGCGAGCTGATGGACGAGTACTTCGAGACCTTCGGCGGGATCCGCGACTACCTCCAGAGCGTGGTCGAGGAGGCCCGCAAGTCCGGCTTCACCGAGACGATCATGGGTCGCCGACGCCAGCTGCCCGACCTGACCAGCGACAACCGGATGCGCCGCGAGTCGGCGGAGCGGATGGCGCTCAACGCGCCCATCCAGGGCTCCGCGGCCGACCTGATCAAGATCGCGATGCTCGACGTCGACCGGGCGATCCGCGAGGCGGGTCTGGGCTCGCGGATGCTGCTCCAGGTGCACGACGAGCTCGTCTTCGAGGTCGCGCCGGGGGAGCGGGAGCAGCTCGATGCGCTCGTGCGCGCCCAGATGGGCGGCGCCGCCGACCTGGCCGTTCCCCTCGACGTCTCCGTCGGCACCGGTCACAGCTGGCACGAGGCCGCGCACTGACGAAGCACGGGGACCGGCAGGGTCTCAGCGGGCGGGCTCCCGCAGCCGCCACAGGCTGAGCGCCAGGAGCACCACGAACAGGATGGCGTCGATCACGATGACCGTCATCAGGAGCCCGTCGAGGGAGTCCTGGAGCAGTCCGCACACCACCACGGCGACGACGGCGACCCACACGAGGTACGCCGAGCGGGTGCCCTGTCGGGCGAGCACGGAGTAGACCAGCAGCTGCAGCATCGAGAGCAGCGTGCCGAGGATCGCGAACAGCCACAGCCGCGACTGGACGTCGGAGTAGTCGTCCCCGCCGACGAAGATCATCGCCACGTCCGCGAGGGCCCAGGCGCCAAGCACGGCGCAGACGCCTGCGGCGGCGACCAGTCCGAGGCTGCGCACCAGCACCGTCTTGCGCTCGTCGACGGTCGACATCGACGGAAACGCAACCACGACGACGAACTGCGGGAGGAACAGAACGGCCTTGGTCAGGATCAGGCCGCCGGCATACAGGCCCGCGTCGTGGGAGTCGAGGGTGTTGCGAGCGATCACGATGTCGGCGTTCGAGAGCACGAAGAACGCCAACAGGGCCATCGAGTTGGTCACGGTCTCGCGCAGGGTGGGGCGGAGCCGGTTCAGCTCGCTGTCCTCACCGGGGACCCGGGGATGACGCAGCAGGAAGTAGCCGAGCACGACCGGCAGGAACAGGGAGAGGGCGACGCCCGCCATCGCGGCGCCCTCGGTGGGCCGGACCGCGATGAAGATCCCGCCGAGGACCAGGCGCGGCACCCCCATGGCGAGGTACATCGCACCCAGGGCCAGCCAGCGCCGCTCGCCCTGGAGGATGCCGGTCTGCCCGCCGAGGATGGTGAGTGGCACGGTCGCCACCGCGACCAGGAGCGCAGGGGCGATGCTGTCCAGTCGCAGCATCTTCCACACCAGCGGCGCGAGGGCCAGCATGACGAGACCCAGCGCGAGCGCGGCCCGGTAGGTGACGCGGAGGATGACCCGCTCGATCTGGGCGACGTGGTCGGGGGTCGCGGAGATCCGGCGGGCCGCGGTCGCCTGCAGGCCCAGCTGGGCGACGGCGACGACGAGCAGCAGCGCCATCAGGCTGGCGACCCCGCCGTACTGGGCCGGTCCGAGGACGCGGGCCGCCACCATCTGGAATGAGTAGGTGGCGACGTTCATGACCATGATCGCGACCGCGATGCCGGCACCGCTGTGGGCGAGGGTCCGCCACCGGGCGGTTCGCCCGGCCACCAACTGATCCTCGCCTGCTCTCACGCGGGGGAGCATAAGACAGGGTGCTGACGCGGGGCCCATCGGCAACCAAGTCCACGGAGTAGGCACGGGTGTTTCGGCGATGCCCTACCCTGGCCGTCGCTCGCGCGACCAGGGGAGGAGGTGCGGCGACGTGGAGCGTCGACATGCCGCCTTGAGGTCGGCGAGCACCCTGGCGACCGTGCGTCCGCACCGGGTCCGATGGACGCCGTCCGGCATCGCTGCCCTGGCGCTCTATCTCGGGTTCGTGCTCGTCTCCCTGGCCCAACAGGTCGGCCGGACGACGTACGACACCCGCGCCGAGCTGACGGAGCGCCCCGGGAGCTTCCTGCGCGAGGCATTCTCGCTGTGGCATCCGGAGTCGAACTTCGGGGAGTTCCAGAACCAGGCGTACGGCTACCTGTTCCCGCAGGGCGCCTGGTTCGCCGTGACCGACACCCTCGGCCTGGCCGACTGGGTCTCCCAGCGACTGTGGACGGCGCTGATCCTGATCGTCGCCTGCGAGGGCGCGCGCCGGGTGGCCCGGGTCCTGGACCTGCCCGGCGCCGCGGCCCTGATCGCCGGTCTGGCCTTCGCGTTCTCACCGCGACTGCTCGGCACGGTGCCGGTGCTCACGGGAGAGAGCCTGCCGGGCGCCGTGATGCCGTGGGTGCTGCTTCCCCTGCTGCTGCTGTTCCGGGGCCGCCTGGACCGGGGCCGCGCGTTGCTGATGAGTGCCGCAGCGATCGTCTGCATGGGTGGGGTCAACGCCGTCGAGAACATCGGCGCCCTACCCCTGGTCCTGGTGCTGTTGGTCTGGGGCGTACGCCGTCGGCTGGTCTCGCGGGGCTTCGCCGCTGCCTGGGCGGGCGCGGCGATGCTGGCGTCGTTCTGGTGGGTGCTCCCGTTGCTGGTGCTCGCGGGCCATGCGCCGCCGTTCTACGAGTACGTCGAGAGCGCCGCCAACACCACCGCGATCATCGGCTGGTCCGAGTCGGTCCGTGGCAACTCGCACTGGGTCGCGTACCTGATCACCGGCGATCAGTCCTGGTGGCCGGCGGCCCACGCGCTCGTCGCCGAGCGCGGCCTGGTCCTGGTCACCGCCGTGATCTCGGCGCTGGGACTCTACGGACTGGCCCGGATGGAGCACGGTGTCCGCGCCCCGCTGTTGCTCAGCGCGGTCCTGGGACTCGCCGCGCTGACGATCGCCCACGGCGGTTGGCCGGGCAGCCCGCTGTCCGGCGTGTTCCGGACCCTGCTCGACAACCAGCTGCAGATCTTCCGCAACGTGCACAAGATCGACCCGATCGTGCGGCTGCCGCTCGCGCTCGGTTTCGGGCATGCGGTGGTCCTCGGGATGCGGGCGATCACCACTCGGTGGCCGCGCACCGAGCCGGCGCGGCCGCTGCTGTTGCTGTTGCCGGTGGTGCTCGTACTGAGCCTGGGCCAGCCGTTCCTCGCCAACAACTCGCGGACCCCCGGCTGGACCGAGATCTCCGACCCCTGGCAGCAGGCCCAGCGCTACCTCGTCGACCACCAGGGCAGTGGACAGACGCTGATCCTCCCCGGCTCGGGTTTCGCGCAGCAGGAGTGGGGCTGGACCCTGGACGAACCACTGCTCGTCCTGGGCGGGGTCAACCGGGTGGTCCGCAGCCAGGTGCCGCTGGTGCCCGGTCAGTCGATCCGCTTCCTCACCGCGCTCGACCAGCTGGCGACCACGGGCAAGGCGACCCCGAAGCTGGGCGATCAGCTCGCCCGCGCCGGCATCGGCCACGTCGTGATCCGACGTGACCTGCTCCGCCGGTTCACCGGCTCGCCGCACCCGGGCGGCGCCGCGGTCTCGCTGGCCAACGGGGGGCTCACCAGCGTGGCTCGGTTCGGCACCGACGGCGAGGGCGGCCCGGCCGTCGAGGTGCTCGCCGTCGACGAGCAGCTGCCCGCGTTGCGCGCGACACCCGTCGACGACGTCCTGACCGTCCGGGGCGCACCCGAGAGCGTGCTCGCCGTGCAGGACAACGGCCTGGTCGAGCCCGGACAGGCAACCGTGCTGGAGGGCGAGCCGGGCTGGGACCGCGAGGCCGACATCGTGACCGACGGCGACCAACGGCGCGAGCGCGCCTTCGGCGTCAACGACGAGTCGGTCTCGGCGGTCCTCGGGCCCGACGACGAGTGGCGCACCGAACGCGCCGCCCACGACTTCCCGACCGTCGACGGTGCCCGCCAGGTCGTGGCGACGTACGACGGGCTGCGGTCGCTGACGGCCTCCTCCGCGCAGGGGTACGCCGACAACTTCGGGCCGGTGGTGCCGCAGGGCGGTCCGTACTCCGCCATCGACGGTGATCGCCAGACCCGCTGGGTCTCGTCGTACGCCAGCGACCCGACCGAGCAATGGGTGCGTCTCGACTTCGACGGCCTGCGCTCCGTCGGCCGGGTGTCGGTGCTCCCGGTCGTCGACGACGACGCGGTCGTACCGGTGCGCGAGCTCGAGATCAGGGCCGGCGACCAGGTGCGGACGGTGCGCGGGAATGCGTCGGGCGCGCCGTCGGTCGTGGAGTTCGACCGCAGCCGCGTCGACCATGTCGAGGTGCGGATCACCCGGGCTGCCACTCGGGAGAAGCGCGCCCGTGTGGGTCTGCGCGAGATCACCATTGCCGGTCTCACTCCGAAACGCAGCCTGCAGGTCCCGGGCGAGGTCGGCCGTGGTGCCGCGTTCGTCTTCACCACCGGCGCCGAGCGGCGCGCCTGCACCCTCACCGTCGGTGTGCCCGACTGCGACGCCTCGCGGATCCGGGCCGCCGAGGAGCGCACCGGCCTCGACCGCACGTTCACCACCTCCGGCTACAGCAACCCGCGACTTCAGGGCTGGGTCGTGGCCCGGGCCACCAACGAGACCGCCCGCCTGCTCGAGCCGCTGGGCGACGACCAGGTCGTCGGCGCGAGCTCGGTCTACGGCTTCGACCCGAAGGTCTCCAGTCGTTTTGCCTATGACGGGCAGTCGACGACCGCCTGGGCATCCTCTCCGCAGGACTCGAGCCCGACGCTGCTCTTCCGCTGGAAGAAGCGACAGCGCATCTCTCGAGTGACGGTGCTCGGCGACGACACGGGCGGGGTGCCGCTCCGCGCCGTCGTGAGCTCCCTGCGGCGCAGCGTCGAGGTACCGCTCGACGGCACCGGGCTGGAGCTGAACCCGCCGTTCAGCGCGCGGCAGCTGCGGGTCGAGTTCATCCCCCGACCGGGAACGGACCGGGTCGTCGTCCCCGAGATCGCCTTCGCCGGCGCGGACGTGCAGCGTCCCTTCCTGGCCGACGCGCCCACCGGTGCCCAGTGCGGGCTGGGGCCCAACATCGAGATCGACGGGCGCACGGTCCCGACCCGGGTGGACGGCACCATGGCGGACCTCGTCAACGGGACGCCGCTGCGCTTCGAGAGCTGCGCGCTCGAGGACGCCAAGGAGCGACCTCTGCTCGAGCCCGGCGAGCACCGGCTTCGGGCCGTGCCGAACGCGGAGTTCGCCGTGATCCAGGTCGCCGGGGTGCCCGAGCGTCAGCTGGTCGTGGACACCGGGCGTGACGTCGACATCGACACCTGGGGGGCCGGTCGCCGTACCGCCGAGGTCGCGGCCGGGCCGGAGTCGTTGCTCGCGGTCCCCGAGAACTTCAACGACGGCTGGCGCGCCGAGGTCGACGGTGAGCGACTGCGGCCGATCCGGGTGGACGGCTGGCAGCAGGGTTGGGTGCTGCCCGAGGGCGGCCCGGTCACCGTCGAGCTGACCTATGCGCCGCAGCGGGTGTACGCCGTGCTGCTGCCGCTCGGACTGGTCGTGAGCGGCCTGATCCTGCTCGGCGGCCTGCTGTCCGCGTTGTCCCTGCTGTGGCGCCGGAGTCGACGCGAGCCGGACAACTGGGACCTCCTCACGCCCCAGCGCGCCGGTGGACGCGCGATCACGCTCACCGCCGTGGTGTCCTTGCTCGTCCTGGGACCGGCCGCCGCGCTCGGCCTGGTCCTGGTGGTGGGTGCGAGCCTGGTCGTCGCTCGCCCGGGCGTGCTCGGTCGCTGGGGTGCGCACTGGACCGGCCGGTTCGTGCCGGCCTGGGCCGCCCTGGCGGTGATCGGGTCGGCGGTGCTCGACGTCACGGCGGGGCCGAGCTGGACCGGCCCGCTCGCCGACGCCCTCGCCGCGCTCGGTGTTGGACTGGTCTGCGGACTGATGCTCTCGACGCCCCGGCGCGAGGCGAGGAGGCGGTGGGCGTGAGCACTGTCAGAACGCGGGTGTGGGGGGATCGCCAGGCGGCCGCCGCCGGCGTGGTCATCGCCGTGATGGTGGTCTGGCGCGCCGTGCTCGTGCGCGGCTCCTACTTCAACCAGGACGACTTCTACCTGAGCGCCCGCGGCGCCCGGGCCGACCTGACCTGGGGCTACCTCTTCGAGCCCTTCGCGGGTCACGTGATCCCCGCCCAACAGCTCAACTACTGGCTGGTCGGTCACTTCACGCCGTTCCGGTGGGACGTCGTCGCGATCGAGATCGTGACCCTGCAGCTGCTCGCCACGGTGGTGACCTGGCACCTGCTCACTCGCTTGTTGCCGGGCCGGTGGGCGCGGGTCCCGCTGCTGGCGGTCTTCGCCTGGTCGCCGCTCACGCTGATGCCGACCCTGTGGTGGGCGGCTGCGCTGGCGCTGTGGCCGCAGGTGCTGTTCTCGCTGCTGGCCATGCTCTTCCTGGTTCGTGCGCGGCAGGGCGCAGGCCGGGCGTGGATCAACCAGCTCGCGGTGGTGCTCTGCCTCGTCGCCGGGTTGACCTGGCACTCCCGGGCGGTGCTGATCGTCCCGGTCCTGCTCGGGCTCTCGGTCGCGCTCGCCGACGAGGCCCAGGGGTGGCGGCGCCTGGTGGCTGCGCTGCGCCGGTTCTGGCTGCTCTGGGGCGCCCTGGTCACCGGGTTGGTCGCGTTCCTCGTGGTGCGCGAGCAGGTGAGCCCCGTCGAGGGCGGCACCAGCTCCGTCCGCGAGGCGCTGGCCATCACCTGGCAGTACCTCGGCCGCAACGTGGTGCCCGGCCTCGTCGGTGGCCCCTGGGCCGGCGACGTCCGCGGTGGTGCCGTGAGTCCCTCCCTGTGGGTGACGGTGGTGTCGATGGCGGTGGTCCTGGCCGGACTCGGTCTGGTGCTGTGGCGCGGGGGACCGGCCCGGCGCTGGGCGGTCTTCCTGCTGGTGGGTTACGTCATCGCCGACCTGGTGCTGCTGATCTCGGGCCGGGGCGGCTTCGGCTCGGTGATCGCTCTCGATCCGCGCTACGCGGCGGACGTGGTGCACGTTGGCGTGGTGGCCGTGGCGGTCGGTCTGCGCGGCACTCCTCCGGGCCTCGGTCTGTCCGCGCTACGCGGGCGGCGCCGGCTCGTCGCCGTCGGTGCGGTCGCGGCGCTCGGCACGGCGTACGTCCTCGGCACCGCCTTCGGCACTGCCCTGCTGGTGCCGCACTTCCAGAACACCGAGGACCGCGCGTACGTCGCCGCCTTCCGCGCCGACCTGGCTGTCGACCCCAACCAGGTGATGCTCGACGCACTGGTCCCGCCGGAGCTGGTGCTGCCGCTGATCGGTGACGACGCCCGGCTCTCCCGCGTGTTCGCGAGCCTGCCCGAGTCGCCGGCGTTCGATGAGCCGTCGGCTCGGATGCGCACCGTCATGGAGGACGGTCGACTGGTCGCGTTCGAGCTCGCGGGCTCGATCCCGGCGGAGCCCGGGCCGGAGGAGGACTGCGGCTACTCGGTGCACACGGCGCCGGTCCGGGTGCCCTTCGTCGTCGGCATCCGTGGCCAGCTGGTGGCCCGGGTGGGGTACTTCACCGACCGCGAGCACGTGGTCGAGGTCGGCACGGACTCGTGGACCCACACCTTCCTCGCCCATCCGGGTCCGAACCGGATCTGGGTCCCCGTCCCCGATGTCGGCAGGGAGCTCGACGAGCTGACCTTCCGGGTCCAGGACAGCGGCAGCGCGGTCTGCATCGTCGCGGTCGAGGCCGGCCTGCCGGAGCAGCCGTGACCCTGGCCGGCCTCCGGGTCCCCCGGCCGGTCCTGGCCGATCTCGCCGTGGGGGCGCTGGTCGCCTTCGTGATCCTCGGTCCGCTGCTGACCGGCGGGGGCTACTGGCTCTTCGGCGACATGGTCTTCGTGCCGCGCCAGCCCTGGAAGGACTCCTGGCTCGGCCTGGACGGCTCCCTCCCGCGAGCGGTGCCGATGGACGCCCTCGTCTCGGTGCTGAGCGGGGTCGTCCCGGGCGCCTGGCTGCAGCGCATCTTCCTCGTGGGCGCCTTCCTCGCGGGTGCCGCCGGCGCCGGGCGCCTGGTCCGGCCCGCCCCGTGGTACGCCCGCGCCGCCGCTATCACGCTGCTGCTCTGGAACCCCTGGGTGCACGAGCGGCTGCTCATCGGCCAGTGGGCGATCCTCGCCGGCTATCTGTTGCTGCCAGCCGTCGCCGTCACCGCGCTTCGGGTTCGGGACTCGCCGCGCCGCGGGTTGCCGGGGCTGGCCGTGGTCCTGGTCCTCTCGGCGGTGTGCAGCCCGTCGAGCGGTGTCATGGCCGCGGTCGTGGCCCTCGTGCTCGCCATCCGCCCCACCCGCCTCCACCTCGTCGGCACGGGCACGGTGGCCCTGGTCGCGAACCTGCCGTGGCTGGTCCCGTCGCTGCTCGCCGGGTCCAGCAACGTCTCCGTCTCGGGGGTCTTCGCGGCGTTCGCCGCTCGCGGCGAGTCGGCCGCCGGGGTGCTCCCGAGCCTGTTCTCGCTCGGTGGCATCTGGAAGTCGTCGGTGGTGGCCCCCGAGCGGACCGGTGTGGCGCTGGTGGTGCTCAGCTGTGGACTGACCCTCGTGGCCCTCGCCGGCCTGCGTCGCGCCCGGCACTGGGACGCTCCGGTGTCCGATGCGCTGCCGCGACTCGCCCTGCTCGCGGTGGGGTCCTTCGTGGTGGCCGCGGTGCCGGCCTGGGGCCCGGGCGCCGCGGCGCTGGAGCGGCTGGCCGAGGTGGTGCCCGGCCTGGCCCTGCTGCGCGATTCTCACCGGTTCCTGGCGCCGATGGTGCTGCTCCTGCTGCCGGGCGTGGCGGGCGCGGTCACCTGGCTGCGCGAGCAGGTCCGGCGGGGCCGCGAGGCGCTGTGGGCAGCGGTCGGATCCGTCGTACTGGCCCCTCTGCTCCTGTTGCCGAGCTTGGCCTGGGGTGAGCTGGGCGAGCTGCGGCCGTCGTCGTATCCCACTGACTGGTCGACGGTCGCGCAGCTGCTGGAGGACGACCCCGGCCGCACCGTCGTCCTCCCCTGGTACGGCGGCTACCGCGGATTCGAGTGGAACGGGTGGCGCGCCGTCCTCGACCCGGCACCCCGGTTGCTGCCCGGGGAGGTGCTCGTCGACGACCGGACCATCCTGGCCGACGCGGTCGTCCCGGCGGAGGACCCGCGCTCGTCCGACGTGGGCGCCGCCCTCGCGGCGTCCGACCCGGCCGCCGAGCTCCGGGACCTGGGCGTGCGGTGGGTGGTGGTCGAGCACGGGATGGACCGGACGACGCCACCGGAGGGCACGGTCGTGCACGCGGGCGACGACCTGTCGTTGATCGACCTCGGACCCGGCGCGGCCGTTTCGCAGACAGCGTCGAGCACCGTGCCTATCGTGGTCGGAGACGCGCTGGCGACCGTGTTGCTTTCGGGAGCGATCGTGGTCATAATTCGGCGACGTGTGTCATGGACGTCACATTGACGTCCGGCGCTGTCGGTCTTTGGGAGGGACAACAGCATGAACTTCATCATTTCCGGCGTCGTCGGCGGTCTGGTGGCCTTGACCGCCACCTTCGGCGGCATCCAGGCCTACCAGGGCAGTGACCCGTCGCCGGTCTCGAACGACAAGCTCTTCGAGTACGCCAGCGAGTGATCCGCTCCACGACCCGTCCCAGGTGGACGGGTCGTGTTGTCGCTGCATCAGGCTTGGGAGGGCCCCGCATGCTGCAACTCGTCATCCCGGCGTACAACGAGGAGGGCCGGCTCCCGCGCACGCTGCGCGAGCTGCGCAAGCACGTCCTGGCGAGCCGGACCCTCACGGGTCGGGTCGAGGTGATCGTGGTCGACAACGCCAGCACCGACGCCACGGCAGCGCTGGCCCGGGAGGCGGACAGCCCCGCGCTCCCCGTCCGGGTCGTGCGCTGCGCGACACCGGGCAAGGGGGCCGCCGTACGGGCCGGTTTGCTGGCGACCACCTCCGACGTCGTGGGGTTCATGGACGCCGACGGCGCGACGCACCTCGACGCACTGGAGGAGGGGCTGCGACTGCTCTCGCTCGGTGCCGACATGGCGATCGGGTCGCGCGCAGTGCCCGGCAGTGACACCGAGGTGCGGCACCACTGGATGCGCGAGTCCGGAGCGCGGGCCTACCGGGCCTGCACGGCTCGGGTCGTCCCGGGCGTGCGCGACACCCAGTGCGGCTTCAAGCTGATGACCGGCTGGCTGGGACGCGTCACCGCCCGCCGGCTCCGCTCGGCCGGCTTCTCCTTCGATGTGGAGCTGCTCGGGCTCGCCCGAGCCCATGGCGCCCGGATCGAGGAGTTTCCCGTCGTCTGGACCGACGTGCCCGGCTCGACCTTCGACCCGGTGCGGCACGGGGCCTCGTCGTTCGCGGCGCTGGCGATGATCGCGTGGCGGGTTCGCGCTGTGGCGGGTCTCCCGATCCCGGTCCCGGTTCCGCTCGGCCCGTCCATGACGGGTTCGCCGTCGCTGGGCGCGATGGCGGCCGACGTCTGAGGTGACGGCCGACTCGGGAGCCCTGCGAGGCTGCCGGACCGCGGTGGTCAACTGGCGCGACCTGGACCACTCGGCGGCCGGTGGTTCCGAGCACTACGCCTGGGAGTTCTCCCGTGCCCTGCACGAGGCCGGTGCGAGCGTCGACTTCATCACTGCACGCGACCGCGGGCAGAGCCGCAGCGACCTCGTGGACGGGATCCGCATCGTCCGTGGCGGCAACCAGTTCACCTTCTACCTTTTCGCGGCGCTGGCCCTGCTTCGACGGCGGAAGCGGCTCGACCTCGTCGTCGACCCCGAGTGCGGCATCCCGTCCTGGTCGCCCCTCTACGTCGGCCGCCGGACGGCACTCGTGCTCGTGGTCCACCACGTCCACCAGGAGCAGTTCGCGACCTACTTCCCGGCGCCGCTGGCCTGGTTGGGCCAGGTGCTGGAGCGGGTCGTCATGCCCCGCGTCTACCGGGGGGTGCGCACGATCGCGGTCTCGCCCTCGACCCACGCCGAGATGATCGAACGGCTGGGCTGGACGGGGCCGGTCGAGGTGGTCGCCAACGGCACCGCCGTACCGCCCGCCGATCGGTTCGACCCAGCCGGCCAGGAACCGGACCGGGTCGCCGTACTCGGTCGGCTGGTGCCGCACAAGCGGGTCGACCTGGTCCTGCGGGCGATCCGCGACCTGACCGGAGATCGGCCCGCTCTGCGCCTCGACGTGCTCGGCCGAGGTCCCGACGAGGAGCGGCTGCGCGCCCTGGCGGCCGAGCTGGGGATCGCCGAGCGCGTGTGCTTCCACGGCTTCGTCACCGAGGAGCGGAAGTGGGAGCTGCTGCGACTCGCCAGCCTGCACGTCGCGGCGTCCGACAGCGAGGGCTGGGGCCAGGTCGTGATCGAGGCGGCGGGCTGCGGCGTCCCGACGGTGGCGCGCGACGTGCCCGGACTGCGCGACTCGGTGCGGCCGGGGGAGACCGGCTGGCTGGTGGCGGACGACGCAGACCTCGACGTCGTGGGTGCGCGGCTCTCCGCGGCCATGGCGCAGGCACTCGCCGAGCTCTCGGATCCCGGTGAGCGGGACGTCTCGTTCGCGGCTTGTCAGGCCTGGGCCGGGCGGTTCACCTGGGCGCGGATGCGGTCCCGGGTCACGGAGATCGCCGCCGCGGAGGTCAGCGCTTCACGGCGCGGGCGACGAGACTGATGCCGGGCAGCCGGCCGACCGGAAGGTAGCGCTCGGTGGCGACGGCGAGGCGCAGTCCGGCGTTCACGACCGGGTGCACCTCCTCCATCTCGCTCTCACTGTCGTTGTGCCGGCGGCGCAGCCGGGCGACCGGTCGCAACAGGACGTTCCACGACATCACGTCGACGACGTCGAGTCCGGCGCCCTCCATCAGCGTCACCAGCTCCGCACGTTCGTAGCGTCGGTGGTGCCCCAGGGCGACGTCGTGCCCGCTCCAGAGCTTCATGCTGCACGGCACCGCCACCAGGGCGCGCCCGCCGGGGCGCAGGACCCGGGAGGTCTCGCGGGCCACGGCCTCGTCATCGTCGATGTGCTCCCACATGTCGGTCGACATCACGAGGTCGAGCGTGCCGTCGGCGAACGGCAGGCGCCGGGAGTCGCCTCGGACGATCTTCAGCCCCCGGGAGGCGGCGAGCGTGGCGGCCACGGGGGAGTACTCCAGCCCGGTGACGTCCCAGCCGAGGTCGCGCAGCACGCGGGTGTTGCCGCCGCCGCCGCAACCGACGTCGACCGCCCGCCCCGTGGGCAGTGGCGCCACCAGCCTGCGCACCAGTGCGCGGCGCTCGGCGTACCACCAGTGGCGCTCCTCGAGCGCGGCCGATTTCCGGATCTCCTGCTCGTCCACGGGCCGACCCTACTGCTCAGTACGATCGCCGTCCGAATGCCTGACGAGGGACCGTCGGACTGCTAGTGTTCGGGCGTTCTGAGTGACGTGTGCCACTCAGCGTAGGGAGGGAAATCTCAAAATGCGCCGGTTGTTTCCGCCTGCCTTGGTGGGCCTCGGGGTGTTCCTGCTCGTCGCAGCGGCACTGATCAAGTTCTACGCGTATCCGCAGTTGGCGGTCGCCCCGAAGGACCAGGACAGCATCACCCGACTGTCGGCTGAGGACGCGGTGGTGTTCAGCACCGATCCCGCGCTGCTGACCGAGGTCAAGATGGACCTGGAGGTCACCAACACCACCCGAGGCGACATCAAGGCCACCAACGACGCGCCGGACGGCACGCTCGTGTGGGCCGACACCCAGACCGTCAAGAACACCGACGGTGACACGCTCTCGCAGAGCGTCTCCCTGGCCGCCCACGACGCGCACACCGGTGAGGCCGTCGACTGCTGCGGCTCGTTCGTGCAGGAGGACGCGGAGGCGGGCCCCGTCGAGGTCGTCCGCAAGGGTCAGGTCTACAAGTTCCCGTTCGGCACGGAGCAGAAGTCCTACCAGTGGTGGGACGACACCATCCTGGACACGGTCGAGGCGAAGTTCGAGAAGGAGACCGACCTCGACGGGATGACGGTCTACCAGTTCGTGGCCGAGATCCCGCAGACCGTCGTCGGCACCCGTGAGGCGCCCGCCTCCATCGTCGGCGAGGTCGGCAACGACCCGATCGAGGTCGACATCGCCTACGCCAACCGCCGCACGTTCTGGGTGGAGCCCAACACCGGTGTGATCATCGACCGGCGCGAGGAGCAGAACAGCACGCTGCAGATCGCGGGCGAGGACCGCGCGACCACGACCCAGGCCGACCTGAGCTACACCGACGCGCAGGTCGCGGCCAACATCGACGAGTACGAGCAGAAGGCCAGCCTGCTCGGCCTGGTCAACGGGTTGATCCCGCTGCTCGCGCTGATTCTGGGCGTGCTGTTGATCGCCGGTGGCGTGCTGCTCGGACGCTCCCGGCAGTCGACCTCCGGCACCACGACCAACGCGGGACGGGCGCCCGCCAAGGTCTGATCCACTGCTTCTAGGACGGGGCGCTCGCTAGCGCGCTCGGTCGGCCACCGCATCGAGGATGCGGCTCAGGCCGGCCGGGTCGTGGCGGGCGCCCCGTCCGCGCGCGGTGAGCAGTGTGCGGCCGTCCTGGACCGCGGCTCCGATGGAGACCCCGGAACCGCCTCCGGTGACGGGGTAGAACGCCACGTCGTCCAGGTCGGTGTTGAGCTCCCCGAGGTGCGAGACGAGGTACGTCGAACCCAGTCGTCCCGCCAGTCCTGCCTGGACCCTGGCGGTCAGCGTGGCGAGCCACGCCCGGTCGGCATAGACCGGATCGGCTGCGGCGGGCTCGGTGCCCAGGGACCGCAGGGCGGTGCGTGCCGCCTCGACGCTGCCGACCTGCCCGGGCCCCAGGCGTAGCAGGGCGCTCTGATCGCCCAGGGTCGGCTCGGCGCCCCCGGGACGACTGACCCCGACCGCCACGCGGGTGCGGCGCAGGCGGGAGGGGACGACCAGTCCGGGAGCGGCGGCGGCACAGGCGGCCACGAGGGCGGCGGTCCCGAGCCGCGCATCGACCACGGTGGAGGCGAAGACGTCGCCGCCGGGTCCCGGCGTCGAGCGCGTGGGGGCGACCTCCGAGGGCGGGCTCAGCAACGCCTCGCCGACGCGTCGCAGCCGGGCCTCCACGAAGCCGTGCCGGGGCGGTCGGTCACCGACGCCGGCGGCTCCCGAGGTGGCAGCTCGACCGGTGAGGGCCGTGAGCAGCGCGAGCAGGCTCAGCCCGTCGCCGACCGAGTGGTCGACGCTGATCGCGAGCCTGGTCCGGGACAGGCCGACCTGAACCGGGTGGGGTGATCGGCCCGTCACGGCGCCGAGCAGGAGGCCGTCCCGATCCTCCTCCACCACCGGAGCAGACCCGGCGCCGCCGGGCAGCAGGGCCGTCAGCTCGTCCACCGCCTCGCGGAGGGTGGCCGTGTCGAGGCCGGGCGGCCGGCGCACGGAGACGGCGGGCGTCCAGGCGACCGCCGGGTCGCCGACCCAGGTCGTGCCGGTCACCGCAGGTCCGCGGCGAAGACGGCCGTCCCGGGGGTCAACCGACCGCGGACCGCCGACCAGCCGCCCCACACCCGGTCGTGGTGCTCGGGCCACTCCGGCTCCAGCAGTCGGCCGATCCGGAAACCGGCGGCGGTCAGCACCTCGACCCAGTCGCCCAGGGTCCGGTGGTGCTCGACGTACGACACCTCGCCGGTCGCGTCGTCGGTCTCGACGTACGGCGTGCGGTCCCAGTAGGACTGGCTCGCCACCAGACCGTCCTCCGTCGGGTCGTCGGGGAACATCCAGCGCGTCGGGTGCGTGATCGAGAAGGCGAACCGGCCGCCGGGGCGCAGCACCCGCGCAGCCTCGCCGACCGCCACGTCGAGGTCGCGCACGAACTGCAGGGCGCCGAACGACGAGAACACCACGTCGAAGGAGCCGTCCGCGAACGGCAGCGCGGTGGCGGTGCCGAGCACGGAGGGCACCACGAGGCCGGAGGAGTCGTCAAGCCGGCGGCTGTGCTGCAGCTGGCGGTGCGACAGGTCGAGGCCGATGGAGCGTCCGCCCTGGGTCCGGACCCAGCGCGAGCACTGTCCGGCCCCGGAGCCGACCTCGAGGACGTCGCGGTCCGCGACCGGTCCGAGCATCCCGACCTCCGCCTCGGTCAGGCCCTCGGGCCCCCAGACGAAGCCGGCGTCGCCGAGGAACGCGCCGTGGGTGGCCTGGTACTCGTCGGCGTAGCGGTCCCAGTCGGGTCCGTTGGCGCGCCGCGAGTCGGCCTCGCCGATGGTGCGCCGCTCGGCCCGGAACGGCGGCAGGTCGGGGTGCTGTCGCGAGTCGGGGGCATCGGCGTCGCCGAGCATGCTGCCGGTGGTCACGACCCGACGGTAGCCCCCCGCCTCATGGCACCATCGCCTGCGTGGACCTCGCCGCCGCCTCGCTCGAGCCGCTGCCCGGCGGCTGGTCGGGCCAGACCTTCCTCGCCGAGGTCGCGGGGGAGCGCTCGGTCGTCCGGGTGTACGCCGAGGCCGGGCACCGCGGGTCGGCCGCGGCCGAGGTCGACGCAGCCCTGCTGCGGCTGGTCCGGGGCCTGCTCCCGGTGCCCGAGGTGCTGGAGCTGCGCCGGGCCGACCCGGCGAGCGGGATGCCGGCGCTGCTCGTCACGTCGTACCTCCCCGGGGTGCGGGCCGACCTGCTGCTGCCGGAGCTCGACGAGGCGGGTCGGCGAGCCCTCGGCACCCGGCTCGGCGGGCTCGTCGCCGACCTCGGCGGGATGCCGCACCTGACGGCCGGTCCGTTCGTCGACGCCGACCTGCGGATCGGGGAGTGGGGGATGCCCGACGGACTGCCGGAGCTGGTGGCGACGGCGCGGCCCGACCTGGGCGGGGTCGCCGACGACGCTCAGTCCCTGCTCGACTCCGTCACGAGGCGGGTGCTCGTGCACAGCGACCTGAACCCGAAGAACCTGCTGGTCGACCCCGCCACCCTCGAGGTGACCGGGCTGGTCGACTGGGAGTACGCCCACGCCGGGCACCCCTTCACCGACCTCGGCAACCTGCTCCGCTTCGAGCGGGACCCGGTCTTCACGACCGCGGTCCTCGAGGCGTACGCCGAGCGCCGAGGAGCCGACCCTGACGACGCGCTCGCGCTCGCCCGGGCGGCCGACCTGTGGGCGCTGGTCGAGCTGGCCGCCCGGCCCGATGCGAACCCGGTCGCGGCCCGGGCCGAGCGGCTGCTGCAGGTCGTCGCCCGGACCCGGGACGCCGGGGCGTGGGACGGCACGATCTGAGGGCGGCTCGGGGGAGTGCGCTGGTTGGACGCAGGCGCGCGCCGCGGCGTAGGCTCAATCCTGCGCCAGAGGTCTGCCTGCGTCCCGGACGGAGTGGACTCTCGCTCGCTATCAGCGCCAGGATCCCCTCATCCGGATCCGCGCACGACTCCATCGGTAGTGAAACAGGACTTCTCCGCGTGCCCGCACAACATCTGCCCACCAAAGGTTTCCTTCCCTTATGACGAGCACCATCTCGATTCTCCCCGATTACGACGCGCCTCAGGTTGCGATCAACGACATCGGTTCCGAAGAGGACTTCCTCGCCGCCATCGATGCGACGATCAAGTACTTCAACGACGGCGACATCGTCGCCGGCACCATCGTCAAGGTCGACCGCGATGAGGTCCTCCTCGACATCGGCTACAAGACCGAGGGCGTCATCCCCTCGCGCGAGCTGTCGATCAAGCACGATGTCGACCCCTCCGAGGTTGTCGCGGTCGGCGACGAGGTCGAGGCCCTTGTTCTCCAGAAGGAGGACAAGGAGGGCCGGCTGATCCTGTCCAAGAAGCGCGCCCAGTACGAGCGCGCCTGGGGCACCATCGAGCAGGTCAAGGAGGAGGACGGCGTCGTCGAGGGCACCGTCATCGAGGTCGTCAAGGGCGGCCTCATCCTCGACATCGGCCTGCGCGGCTTCCTGCCCGCCTCGCTGGTGGAGATGCGTCGCGTCCGCGACCTGCAGCCGTACGTCGGTCAGGTCCTCGAGGCCAAGATCATCGAGCTCGACAAGAACCGCAACAACGTGGTCCTGTCGCGCCGTGCCTGGCTCGAGCAGACCCAGTCCGAGGTTCGCCACGGCTTCCTGACCCAGCTCCAGAAGGGTCAGATCCGCAAGGGTGTCGTCTCCTCGATCGTCAACTTCGGTGCGTTCGTGGACCTCGGCGGCGTCGACGGTCTCGTCCACGTCTCCGAGCTGTCGTGGAAGCACATCGACCACCCGTCCGAGGTCGTCGCCGTGGGCGACGAGGTCACGGTCGAGGTGCTCGACGTCGACATGGACCGCGAGCGTGTCTCCCTGTCGCTGAAGGCGACGCAGGAGGACCCGTGGCAGCACTTCGCCCGGACCCACCAGATCGGCCAGATCGTGCCGGGCAAGGTCACCAAGCTGGTGCCCTTCGGCTCGTTCGTCCGCGTCGAGGAGGGCATCGAGGGCCTGGTGCACATCTCCGAGCTCGCCGAGCGTCACGTCGAGATCCCGGAGCAGGTCGTCCAGGTCAACGACGACGTCATGGTCAAGATCATCGACATCGACCTCGAGCGTCGCCGGATCTCGCTGTCGCTCAAGCAGGCCAACGAGACCGCTGCCGCGGGCGACGTCGAGGACTTCGACCCGACCCTCTACGGCATGGCCGCGACCTACGACGAGCAGGGCAACTACGTCTACCCCGACGGCTTCGACCCGGAGACGGGCGAGTGGCTCGAGGGCTTCGACGAGCAGCGCGCGACCTGGGAGGACCAGTACGCCAAGGCGCACGCTCGCTGGGAGGCCCACGTCAAGCAGCAGGCCGAGGCCAAGCAGGCCGAGGTCGAGGCGGGCGAGGCGACGTCGTACTCCAGCGGCGGCTCGGACGACGTCGAGACCGGTGGTGCCGCCGAGGGTGGCTCGCTGGCCTCCGACGAGGCGCTGCAGGCGCTCCGCGAGAAGCTGACCGGCGGCGCAAGCTGATCAGCAGGTAACAACCAGCTCCACGCGCACGACGGCCCGGCCACCTCACGGTGGCCGGGCCGTCGTCCGTTTCTGCCCCGGAGCGGGCGGCACCTCAGGCGAGGTAGCCGGGCTCGCGGAACGCGGGGTCCTCGTAGTGGGAGGTGGGGGGACGCCGGGTGCCCCGGCTGTCGTGGACCATCGTGCGTATGGTCAGGAACGCGAGGGTGGCGGCCAGCGCCAGCAGGAGGTAGAAGAAGATCATGGCAGTATCCTGCGCTTCAGTGACTTCCTGCCACAGTGGCAGGAAAGTCACCTTCCGTCGATTTTCTGCCAGACCTGTGGCAGCATGGCTGAGGTGGAACGGGTGCAGACGGTTGCCGTGGTCGTGCAGGACGGAGCCGAGCCCTTCGGGCTCGGGTCCCTGGTCGAGGTGTGGGGAGAGCCGTACCACCCGGACGACGACAACCCGGTCTTCGACTTCCAGGTCTGCACCCCCCGCCCGGGTCGGGTCAAGGGTCGCTCCGACTACGACCTCCACATCGAGCGCGGACTGGACGCCGTCGCGGACGCCGACCTGGTCTGCCTGAGCCCCAAGCACGACTTCCTCAACCACGACCCGGCTGTGCTGGAGGCGGTGCGCGCGGCCTACGACCGGGGCGCCATCCTCTACGCGCACTGCTCGGGCGTCTTCGAGCTGGGCGCCGCGGGGCTGCTCGACGGACGCGAGTGCACGACGCACTGGCGCTACACGGCCCGGCTGGCCTCGATGTACCCCGAGGCGCTGGTCCGTCCCGACGTCCTCTACTGCCACGACGGCACGGTGCTGACCGGCGCCGGGTCCGCCGCCGGCATCGACGCGTCGCTGCACCTGCTGCGCGACCTGTACGGCGCCCGGGTGGCCGCGACGACCGCCCGCCGGATCGTCGTACCTCCGCACCGCGACGGGGGTCAGGCGCAGTTCATCGCCCGGCCGGTGCCCGACTGCGACGGCGAGACCTTCGGCGTCCTGCAGCAGTGGATCGTCGAGAACCTCCACGAGGAGCTCGACGTCGACGCCCTCGCCAAGCGGGCGCTGATGTCGCCGCGCACCTTCGCGCGCCGCTTCCGCGACGAGGTCGGGGCCACCCCGCACGTGTGGGTGACCGGCCAGCGGGTGCTGCGCGCCGAGCAGCTGCTCGAGCAGACCGACCGCTCGGTCGAGCGGATCGCCGGCGACGTCGGCTTCGGCAACGCGGCGACCCTGCGGCACCACTTCTCGCGGGTCCGGGGCGTCAGCCCCCAGCGGTACCGGCGCGCCTTCTCCGCCTGACTCCCGGCCTGACCCGGACGACGGTCGCCGTGCGGATCGGATCGGGCTGCTTCTGACGTACCTCGCCGGACTGGCCATGCGGGAGAAGTCGCTCCTCGTGGCCATTCCGATCGCTCCGGTCATGATCTACCTGGCACCCCGGCGGTCCGGCCGCTGGCGCAGGCTCGTTCGTGAGGGCTGCGTGCTGGGTGCCGTCGCCACCGGCTACGGGCTGATCTACCTCGCGTTGACGCGCCGGGACTCGACCGGGCCCTTTCCCGTCGAGTTTAGGTGGCAGCCGATCGACTCGGTGCTGCGCTCGTTCGGCGAGCTGGCCGGGCACCTCCTGGCGCCGGGCCTCCTCGGCGGCCCCTGGGGCACACTGCCGACGGAGGCCGCCCTTCAGGCTCATCCCGCCGGCCGGCAGGTGGCCCTGACCGGAGTCGTGGTCGGCGTGGGGTTGCTGGTGGCGACCGCGGTCCGGCGCTCGGCGTGGGTGCCGCTGAGCATGGTGGCTGCTCGTCCAGAGCGGTCGACTGGAGGTCCTCGGCCTGACCAAGCTCGGCTACGAGCGCTACGCCGCCGACATCTTCGCCGTGCTGGCCCTGGCGCTGTGCGTGACGCCGGAGTCCTCGCGCCCGAGGAGCCGGGGAACTCGTCGACGCTCGCACGGCTGCGGGAGGGTGCTCTGCCCCGAGCACTCCCGTGGGCCGTCGTCACCGCGCTGGTCGCGTCCCTGGGGTGGCCGACATCGTGGCCGTGCACCGGATCGGGGTCTCGCCCGCCCGCGCCTGGATGAGCACGGTGCAGGCGGAGGCCAACCGGCTCTACACCCTGTCCCCGGAGGGTCGCCTCCTCGAGGCGGCCGTCGTCCCGGCGATCCGTTCTCGCCCGGGCCCGGTCCCCGACTGCGGCTACGCACTCGGAGCGGGCGAGAGCGTGACGGTCTCGATGACGAGCTCGATCTACGGGTTCAAGTGGATGGTGCAGTCAACGCCTACACGTCGACGGCGGGCGGGCTGACCCTGGACGCGGGGGAGCACACCCTGCCGTTCACGATCCACGAGGGGCTCAACTCGCCCCAGGCGATCATCGTGGGCGCCGTGGAGGACGAGGTCCGGATCGAGTCGACGGCCACCGACGGGGTCATCTGCGTGACCGAGGTGATCATCGGCGCGGTTGCCGCCCCACCTGCTGACTGAGGGCACCGGGCGGGCTCGGCCCCGGACCGCGGGTTCCGGATCGGACCCGGGCTGCGATACTCCCCGCGTGACGCGAGTGGGACTCACGGGGGGCATCGCCTCGGGCAAGAGCACGGTCTCGGCGATCCTGGAGGAGCTCGGCGCCGTCGTCATCGACGGCGACAAGCTCGCCCGCGAGGTGGTGGAGCGGGGCACGCCGGGTCTGGCGGCGGTGGTGGAGGCGTTCGGCACCGAGCTGCTGACGCCCGCGGGTGACCTCGACCGTCCGGCGCTCGGCAAGGTCGTCTTCGGCGACGAGGCCAAGCGTCGGGTGCTGGAGGGGATCGTGCACCCCCTGGTCTTCGAGCGGTACGCCGCACTCGAGGCCTCGGCGCCCGCGGGCGCGCTGGTCGTCCACGACATCCCGCTGCTGGCCGAGTCCGGCCGGGCCGACACCTTCGACGCGGTCCTGGTCGTCGACGTACCCGTCGAGACCCAGGTCGAGCGGCTGGTCCGCGACCGCGGGATGGAGCGGGCCGACGCCGAGGCCCGGATCGCAGCCCAGGCCACCCGCGAGCAGCGGCTCGCGATCGCGACCCACGTCCTCGACAACACCGGCAGTCTCGAGGACCTGCGCGCGCGGGTGCTCGAGGTGCACGCCGAGCTCACGAGCTCCGGGTCAGGCTCCGGGTCATGAACGTGCTGTTCGGGTCGAGGCGGTAGCCGCCGAAGGGCGGGCACTCGACGAACCCGTGACGGGCGTAGAGCGCCCGGGCGGGGGCGAAGAAGTCCTGCGTCCCCGTCTCCAGGCTGACCCGGTCGAACCCGGCCGCCCGGGCCTCCTCGAGCACGAAGGCGAGGATCCGCGCGGCGATGCCCTGGCGGGTCCGGTGCGGTGCCGTCCGCATCGACTTCAGCTCGGCGTGCCCGTCGTCGAGCCGCTTGAGGGCCGCGCAGCCGACCAGCTCCCCGGCGTCGTACGCCGACCAGAAGCGCACCCCGGGCACCCGCAGGCCGGCCAGGTCGAGCGCGTGCACGCTCTCCGCCGGGGAGGTCTCGTGCATCTGGTCGAGGTGGGCCTGCAGGAAGGCCGCGATCTCGGGCGAGGTCAGTGGGTCGGGCGTGATCTGCACCGGCGTAGCCTGTCACCTTCTGAACACGGGGGTGCGACATGGTGGCGAGCCGATCTGCTCGAGAGCGCAAGGCGGCCGTGGAGGCCGGGCCGCTGGCCCGGGTCAAGATCGACCTGGACGGACAGCAGCAGTTCCTCTACAAGATCAGCTGCACCACGTGCACGGGCAAGGGTGACAAGCCCTGGTCGACGCATCGCCAGAGCGGGGACAACGGCTTCATGGCGGCGATGGACCGGTGGACCTTCCACCTGACCGAGAAGCACCCGGATGCCGAGGCGCCGTGCCTGGCCTACCTGGCCGCCGCCCAGCAGCGGCTGCACGAGCGGCGCGAGGCCGGGACGGCCTGAACGCACGGAAGCCCCCGCCGGTGGGCGGGGGCTTCCGAGTGGTGCCGAGGACGTTGCGACCGGTCAGGCCGCGAGGTCCGGGTCAGCGATCCGGCGCAGCTTCTGCAGCGCCTCCCGCTCGAGCTGGCGCACCCGCTCGGCGGAGATGCCGTGCTTGGTGCCGATGTCGGCGAGCTTGTGCTGCCGGCCGTCGACGAGGCCGTAGCGCGATCGGATGATGTCGGCGGCCCGCTCGTCGAGGTGGCCGACCAGGCTGTTGAGCCGGTCCCGGGCCTCCACGTCGAGGAACGACAGGTCCGGACCCGGCGACGTCTCCTGGGCCATCAGGTCACCCAGGGAGGTGTCGCCGTCCTCGTCGACGGGGGAGTCGAGGCTGACGTGCTCACGACCCCAGGCCATCAGGTCGAGGACCCGCTCGACCTGCATGCCGAGCTCGGTGGCGATCTCGTGCGGCTCCGGGTCGCGGCCCAGCTGGCGCTCGAGCGTACGACGGGCGCCGCCGACCTGGTTGAGCTCCTCGACGACGTGCACGGGGAGCCGGACGACCCGGGCCTGCTGGGCGATGCCACGGGTGATGGCCTGCCGCACCCACCAGGTGGCGTAGGTCGAGAACTTGTAGCCCTTGGTGTAGTCGAACTTCTCGACCGCGCGGATCAGGCCGGTGTTGCCCTCCTGGATCAGGTCGAGCATCGGCATCTGCGCGCGGCCGTACTTGCGGGCGATGGAGACGACCAGCCGGAGGTTGGCGGTGATGAACGTGTCGATGGCCTTGCGGCCCTCCTCGGCCAGCCACTCGAGCTCCTCGGCGTTGGCCGTCATCGGGGCGCCGCCCTTGCGGCGACCGACCCGGCCCTCGGCGAGGAGGTGCTCGGCCATCAGGCCGGCCTCGATGGTCTTGGAGAGCTCGACCTCGGTGGCCGCGTCGAGGAGGGCATTGCGGGCGATCTCGTCGAGGTACAGGCCGACGCTGTCGCGGCCCTCGATCTCGCGTCCCCCCGCAGATGCGGTTCGTGTAGCCATGGGGCCCTCCTAGCTTCCGTGACACCGGCTGTTGCCGGCTCACATCGTCGTCAACGCCCCAGGTGTCCAGAGGATTCCCCTGTCAAACCCGTTGGGCCTTCAGCTGGAACGACGTGTGGGAGGGCCCGCGAGTTGCCTGATCCGCCAACTCTCAGGGACTTCTCAGGGCTGCACCCCGATCAGCGGTCCGCCAGGCCCATCCGATCCAGGATCCAGGCCAGCGTGAAGGCCCGGTCGTGCCAGGACTTGTACCGCCCCGAGACCCCGCCGTGGCCGGCCGACATCTCGGTGCGCAGCAGCACGTCGGGGTTGCCCGTGACCGCGCGCAGGCGCGCCACCCACTTGGCGGGCTCGACGTAGAGGACGCGGGTGTCGTTGAGCGAGGTCTCGGCGAGGATCGGCGGGTAGGCCCGGTCGGCCACGTTGTCGTACGGCGCGTAGCCGGCCATGTACGCGTAGACCTCCGGGTCGGCCTCCGGGTTTCCCCACTCGTCGTACTCGGTGACGGTCAGCGGCAGGGTGGCGTCGAGCATGGTGGTGAGCGCGTCGACGAACGGCACCTGGGCGACGAAGCCGCCGAACAGCTCCGGCGCCTGGTTGGCGACCGCGCCCACGAGCAGGCCGCCGGCACTGCCGCCCTCGGCGACCAGGGTCTCGGGGGTCGCCCAGCCGGTGTCGACCAGGTGTCGCGCACAGGCGATGAAGTCGCCGAAGGTGTGCTGCTTGGCGAAGAGCTTGCCCTCGTCGTACCAGCGCCGGCCCATCTCGCCGCCGCCGCGGACGTGGGCGATCGCGAAGGCCGCGCCGCGGTCGAGCAGCGAGAGCCGGGCGACGGAGAAGTACGGGTCGGTGGAGACCTCGTAGGCGCCGTAGCCGTACAGCAGGGTCGGGACCGGCTGGCTGCCCCCGCCCACCCCCTCGCGGGAGCCGCGGCGGCACACGATCGAGATCGGCACCCGCTCGCCGTCCTCGGCGCTCGCCCAGAGCCGGTGCTCCTCGTAGTCGTCGGGGTCGTAGCCGCCCAGCACGGGCGCGCGGCGCAGCAGGGTCAGCTCGCGGGTGCGGACGTCGTAGTCGTAGACCGAGGACGGCACCGACATCGTGGTGTAGCCGAGCCGGACGGTCGGCTGGTCGAAGACCGGGTTGCCGCCGGCTCCGACGGTGTAGACCTCGTGGTCGAACTCCACCAGGTAGTCGTCGCCGGTGCCGTCCGCGTCGAGCTCGATGATCCGCAGCTGGGTGAGCCCGTCGCTGCGCTGGTGGATCACCAGGTGGCCGGCGTGGGCGTCCACGCCTTCGAGGCGTACGGCGGGGTCGTGGGCGACCAGCGGGTGCCACTCCTCGGGCGCGGTAGGGGCGATCGGGGCGACCCCGATCTCGAAGTCGGGCCCGGTCGCGTTGTGGTGCACCAGGAAGGCGTCCTCGCCGCGGAGCACCGCGTGCTCGAGGGTGTACTCCAGGTCCTCGCGGCGGGGCGCGAACAGCACCCATTCGGCGTCCGGGTCGGCGGTGTCGAGGTAGCGGTACTCGGTGGTGGTCTTCGAGCCGGTCGCGGTCATCAGGAACCGGTTGCTGCGGCTGCGGCCGATGCCGGTCCAGAACCGGCCGTCGGGCTCGTGCAGGACCAGCTCGTCCTCGGCCTGCGGGGTGCCGAGGCGGTGCCGCCACACCTTGTCGGGCCGCCAGGAGTCGTCGATGGTGGAGTAGAAGCAGTCCAGGCCGTTGGGGTGCCACACGACGCCGCCCATCACGTCGGTGAGCTCGTCGTCGCGCAGGCCGCCGGTCGTGAGGTCCTTGAACCGCACGGTGTAGCGCTCGTCGCCGACCGTGTCGACGGCGTAGGCCAGCAGGGTGTCGTCGAGGGTGAGCGCCGAGCCGCCGAGCGAGAAGAACTCGTGCCCCTCGGCCAGCTCGTTGAGGTCGAGCAGCACCTCCTCGCCCGGGAGCGCCGGCTCGTCGGGGCGGGCCTCGGCCGCGGGCTTCGGGGGCGTCCAGTCGTCGGGGTCGCCGACGGGGACGCGGCAGGTGGCGCCGTACTCCTTGCCCTCGTAGGAGCGGGAGTAGTACCAGTGCCCGCGGTTGCGGCTCGGGACCGACAGGTCGGTCTCGAGGGTGCGGGCCTTGACCTCCTCGAAGATCCGGGTCCGCAGCTCGGCCAGGTGGGCGGTGCGCTCGGCGGTGTAGGCGTTCTCGGCCTCGAGGTACGCCGTCACCTCCGGCGCGTCCTTGTCGCGCAGCCACTCGTAGTCGTCGACGCGGGTCTGGCCGTGGATCTCGCGGGTGGTGGGTCGTCGGTCGGCGACAGGGGGCTGCATGGGGCGAACCTATCCGGCTGCCCCCGCAGGCCCGTCCCGGTGGTTCGTTCAGCGCGTCGTGCTGTCGGGGAAGGCGATGACGGAGAGGAACCGGATCGGCAGCTCGACCAGGTCCGTCGGGCCGTGGGCGCCCTCGCCGTCGAACTGCAGCGAGTCGCCGGGCTCGAGGCGGTAGACGGTGCGGCTGTGGCCGTAGTCCATGACGCCCTCGAGCAGGTGGATGAACTCCGTGCCCGGGTGCTGGAAGAGCGGGTAGGTGTCGCTCTTCGCGGTCAGCGTGACCAGCAGCGACTCCAGCCGCTTGTGCTGACCGCGCAGCGAGCCGAGCAGCTCGTAGTCGTGGCCCGCCTGGGTGCCCTCGCGGGCGATCCGGGGGCCCTGGCCGGCGGGGGTGTGCACGGCCTCCCGCTCGCCGTCCGCGTCCCGGAAGAGCGACGTCACCGGCACGTCGAGGCCGGTGCCCAGCCGGGACAGCGTGGCCAGGCTGCAGGACGTCTGCGAGTTCTCGATCTTCGACAGCATCGCCTTGGAGATGCCGATCCGGTCGGCCGCGTCGGCGACCGAGAGCCCCGCCTGGATCCGCAGCGCGCGCACGTTGCGGGCGATGGTGTCCTCCAGGCTGCTCTCCGGCGGCGGCTGCGAGGGGTCACGGCGCCGGGTGGTGCCGGTCGCGTTGCGGATCAGCCGCCGGCTCACCGGCCTGCTCCCCGGAACGCGAACCGCGGCTCCGGCGCCGCCCCCGCGACCAGGTCGGCCAGCAGCACCCCGAGCAGCGGCGCGAACTTGGCGCCGTGCCCCGAGCAGGGCGAGGCGATGACCACCGGCCCGACCCGGTCGAGCACGAAGTCGCCGTCGCCGGTCATCGTGAACAGGCAGGTCGCCTCCTCGGTCGGATCGGGGACGAGACCGGGCAGGTGCTGCTCGACGTACGACGTCACGACCCGGCGGGGCCGGTCGTCGATCACGCCGTCGCGGGTGCTCGCCGTCGTGAGCGACTCGCTGTCGAACTGCCCGATCTTGTACGACGGCGCGGGGCCGCCGTCGCGCCCCGAGCCGAGCGCGTACAGCTCGACCTCGTGCTTGTCGACCAGGGTCGGCCAGCGGGCCGCGGGGTCGCGGTGCGCGAAGTGGAAGAGCTCCTGCTGCTTGACCCACAGCGGCGGGAGCTCGGGGCTGACGCCCAGGCCTCCCAGCAGCTCGGGCAGCCAGGCGCCGGCCGCGACCACGACCGTCGCCGCGCGGGCGGACCCGCCCGCGGTGTGCACGACCACCCCATCGGCGACCGGCTCCAGCCGGGTCAGGGCGGTCTGCTCGTGCAGGTCCGCCCCGTGGGCGAGGGCGAGGCCGACGCAGGCCCGGACGGTGGCGTCGGCGTCGAGGTGCCCGGCCTCCGGGTGGAAGGCGGCCTCGCCGGCCAGCGCGATGCCGGGCCAGCGCTCGGCGATCTCGCCGGCGCTCAGCAGCTCGACCGGCATCCCGGAAGCCGTCAGCAGGTCGAGGACGCCGCGGGTCCGGGCGGTGCCGGTGTCGAGCCCGCCGGTCCGGGTCCGGAGCGCGACGCCGGCCTCGGCCTCGAGCCGGTCCCACTCGTCCGCGGCCCGGCCGGTGAGGTCGACGTAGAACGGGTCGAGGTAGGCGCGGCGGTAGATCCGCGACGACCCGTGCGAGCTGCCGTGCACGTGGCCGACGGTGTGCTGCTCCAGCAGCAGCACCGAGTGGCCGCGGGCGGCCAGCTCGCGGGCCGCGGCCGTGCCCGCGAGGCCGGCGCCGACCACGCAGACGTCGTACGCGGCCTCGAGGTACTCAGAGGCCACCGGTCGTCCCCGGGATCCAGGAGGTGCCGGCCAGCGGCACCCGGGCCATCGCGGCCGCCTCGAGCGTGACCGCCACCAGGTCCTCGGGCTCGAGGTGGGTGACGTGGGACTTGCCGCACGCGCGGGCGATGGTCTGCGCCTCCATGCTCAGCACCCTGAGGTAGTTGGCCAGGCGCCGTCCACCCAGCACCGGGTCGAGCCGGGCCGCGAGCTCGGGGTCCTGGGTGGTGATGCCGGCCGGGTCGCGGCCGTCCTGGAAGTCGTCGTAGAAGCCGGCGGCGGAGCCGAGCGCGTCGTACTCGGCGGCCCAGCGGGGGTCGTTGTCGCCGAGCGCGATCAGCGCGGCGGTGCCGATCGCGACGGCGTCGGCGCCGAGGGCCAGCGCCTTGGCGACGTCGGCGCCGGTGCGGATGCCGCCGGAGACGACCAGCTGCACCCCGTCGGGCCGGCGGTGCACGCCCAGCTCCTGCAGCGCCTGCACCGCCTGGGGGAGCGCGGCCAGGGTGGGGATGCCGACGTGCTCGATGAACACGTCCTGGGTGGCGGCGGTCCCACCCTGCATCCCGTCCACGACGACCACGTCGGCGCCGGCGTGCACGGCCAGCTTCACGTCGTAGTAGGTCCGGGTCGCCCCGACCTTGACGTAGACCGGCTTCTGCCAGTCGGTGATCTCGCGCAGCTCGGCGATCTTGATGGTCAGGTCGTCCGGGCCGGTCCAATCGGGGTGCCGACAGGCACTGCGCTGGTCGATGCCCTCGGGGAGGGTGCGCATCCCGGCGACCCGCGGGCTGATCTTCTGGCCGAGCAGCATCCCGCCGCCCCCCGGCTTGGCGCCCTGGCCCAGCACCACCTCGATGGCGTCGGCCGCGCGCAGGTCGTCGGGGTTCATCCCGTAGCGGCTCGGCAGGTACTGGTAGACGAGATGCCGGGACTGGCCGCGCTCCTCCGGGGTCATCCCGCCGTCCCCGGTGGTCGTGGAGGTGCCGACCTCGGAGGCGCCGCGGCCGAGCGCCTCCTTGGCCTGGGCCGACAGGGCGCCGAAGCTCATGCCGGCGATGGTGACCGGGATGTCGAGGTGCAGCGGCCGCTCGGCGTGCCGGCCGCCGAGCACCACGTCGGTGCCGCAGGACTCGCGGTAGCCCTCCAGCGGGTAGCGGGACATGCTCGCGCCGAGGAACAGCAGGTCGTCGAAGTGCGGCAGCGCGCGCTTGGCGCCCCAGCCCCGGATGTCGTAGACACCGGTGGCGGCGGCGCGCTGGATGCCGTGGATGGTGGCGCGGTCGAAGGTGGCGGACTCGCGGAGCCCGCGCTCGGCGTACGTCATCGGTGGTCCCCTCAGTACGCGTTGTCGGCGTGGAAGTGGTAGAGCCCGCGCGCCGAGCCGAAGCGGGAGTACGACGCGGGGTCGTCGTCGGTGAAGCCGGCGGCTTCGAGCAGCCCGGCGAGCTCGGCGAGATGCTCCGATCGCATCGGCTTCTCGACGCAGTCGGCGCCCAGCGAGGCGACCGTGCCGCGGACGTAGAGCCGGGCCTCGTAGATCGAGTCGCCGAGCGCCTCCCCGGCGTCACCTCGTACGACGAGCCGCCCGGCCTGGGCCATGAACGCGCTCAGGTGGCCCACGCTGCCGCCGACCACGATGTCGACGCCCTTCATCGAGATGCCGCAGCGCGCGGCCGCGTCGCCCTCGACGACCAGCAGGCCGCCGTGCGCCGTGGCGCCGGCCGACTGGCTGGCGTTGCCGCGGACCCGCACCGAGCCGCTCATCATGTTCTCCGCGACGCCCACCCCCGCGGTGCCCTCGACGACCACGTCGGCGAGCTGGTTCATGCCGGCGGCGTAGTAGCCGCAGTGCCCGGCGATCGTCACCAGCAGCGGTGCGGTGAGGCCGGCCGCGACGCTGTGCGCGCCGCGGGGGTTCGTGACCACCACCTCGCCGGAGGTCATCTCGTGCAGGGTGCGGTTGACCTCGCGCAGGGTCAGCTCGGCGAGGTCCAGCCGGGTGGTGTCGGTCAAAGGGTCGGTCATCGTGTCCATGCGTAGATCCGTTCCGGCTCGGGCTCGAACAGGTGGGCGCCGTCGATGCCGGGCAGGCCGGCCAGGGCGCGGTACTCGGAGGCCATCGCCACCCAGTCGTCGGTCTCGGCGACCACCGCCGGCTTGCAGGCGATGGCGTCGCGGACCACGGCGAAGGAGGTGCGGTTCGACACGAGCAGCGTGTAGAAGCCGTCGAACTCCGCGCACAGCCCCTTCAGTGCGGCCTCGACGTCGAGGCCGTCGGCGAGGGCCTGCGCGACGTAGAGCGCGCCCACCTCGGTGTCGTTCTCGCTGTCGAAGACGACGCCGCGGGCGCGCAGCTCGCGCCGGATCGTCGCGTGGTTGGCGAACGAGCCGTTGTGCACCAGGCACTGGTCGGGACCGACGGCGTAGGGATGCGCACCGGCCGGGGTGACCGCCGACTCGGTCGCCATCCGGGTGTGGCCGACGCCCTGCCAGCCCTGTGCGTGCGCCAGGCCCCAGCCTTCGGCGAGGTCGCGCGGTCGGCCGACCCCCTTCAGCACCGTGAGGTCGTCGCCGAAGCCGGCGACCAGTGCCTCCGGCGCCGCTGCCCGTACCGCGGCGAGCAGCGCCTCGACCGCCATCGGTGCGTGCACGACGTACGTCGAGCCCAGCGGCACGACGGCCACCTCGCTGCCGGTCTCCGCGGTCAGTGTCTCCGCGAGCACGTCCGGCCGCATGCCGGCGTCGAGCACCGACACGCTCGCGTGCCCGGGCGGGGACCAGCGCGGGTCGCCGTACACCGCGACCCCGGCGGAGTCGGCGCCGCGCTCCTCCATCTCGCCGAGCATCCCGCTCAACAGCTCGCCAAGCCGCGGGAACAGGGCGGGGTCGCGCAGGTGCAGGCCCACGATGCCGCACATCAGAACGCCCTCAGGTACTCGTCGATCTCCCACGGGGAGACCTGGCTGTGCCAGGTGAAGAACTCCTCGCGCTTCAGCCTCGCGAAGTACGGGGCCACGCCCTCCCCGGCGGCGTCCAGGACGCCCGTCAGCACCGGGTCGGCCTCGAGCGCCTCGACCGCGTGCAGCAGGGTCAGCGGCAGCGGGTCGCTCGTCGTCGCGCCCGGGTCGCCCGGGTCCAGCCCCCGCGAGATGCCGTCCAGTCCGGCGCCGACGGCCCCGGCGATCGCCAGGTAGGGGTTGGCCGAGCCGTCCCCGCCCCGCAGCTCGACGCGCTGGTCGTCGGGCACCCGGACGTAGTGGGTGCGGTCGTTGCCGCCGTACGTCGCCCGCCTCGGCGCCCAGGACGCGCCCGAGGCCGTCGTGAGGGCGCCGGTGCGCTTGTAGGAGTTGACCGTCGGCGCCAGCAGGGCCTGCAGGGCGCAGGCGTGCTCGATGACGCCGGCCACGAACGAGTACGCCGTGGGGGACAGGCCCAGTCCCCGCGGGTCCTCGGCGCCCGGCCCGGCCGGGAAGGCGTTGCGCCCGTCCCGCTGCAGCGACACGTGCAGGTGCAGGCCGGTGCCGGTGCGGTCCCCGAACGGCTTGGGCATGAAGGTCGCGGTCATCCCGCGCTCCTCGGCGAGCACGCTGAGCAGGTAGCGCAGCGTGATGACCCGGTCGGCGGTGGTGAGCGCGTCGGCGTACGCGAAGTTCTGCTCGAACTGGCCGTTGCCGTCCTCGTGGTCGTTGGCGTAGTTGCCCCAGCCGAGGTCGTTCATCGCCCGCGAGATCGAGGTGAGGTGGTCGTACATCCGGGTCACGCCCCGGGCGTCGTAGCAGGGCTGGGCCGCGGTGTCGGCCGGGTCGGCGGTGCGCAGCCGGCCCTGCTCGTCGCGGTCGAGGAGGAAGTACTCCACCTCCGCACCGACGTACGGCGCCAGGCCGGCCTCGGCGGCGCGAGCCAGGACCGACTTCAGCAGCACCCGGGGCGCGAAGGGCCACGGCTCGCCCTCGACGTGCGGGTCGCAGTGCACGATCGCCAGACCGGGCTTGACGAACGGGATGGGCGTGAACGATCCCGGGTCCGGGATCGCCATCAGGTCGGGGTCGCACGGCTCCTGGCCGATCGCGCCCACGGCGTACCCGGCGAAGCCGACGCCCTCGGTGGCGAGCGCGTCGACCGCCTCGACGGGCACGAGCTTCGCGCAGGGCTTGCCGCGCAGGTCGACGAAGAGGGCCAGCAGGAAGGTGGTCCCGCTCTCGCGGGCCAGGGTCGGGAGGTCGGTCATCCAGGATCCTTGTCTACTGCGAGGAGTCATGAGCCACGGAGAGTGGACGCGGCGGGCCGCGAAAACGGCCGCCCGGGCGCGAGGCCCGGACGGCCGTCGTCGAGGTCAGACCAGGTCGTACGCCGGGTCGCGGTGCAGCTTGGAGTCGATGCCGCTCTCCTCGTCCTCCGGGGAGACCCGCAGACCGATCGTCGCCTTCAGCGCCAGGGCGATGGCCGCCGTGACGATGAGGGTGTAGGCGAGCACGGCGACCACGGCCGCCGCCTGCCGGCCGAGCTGCTCCAGGCCGCCGCCGTACAGCAGGCCGTCGACGCCGCTCGGCATGTCGGCGTTGCCGACGATGCCGATCATCAGGGTGCCGATGATGCCGCCGACCAGGTGCACGCCGACGACGTCCAGGGTGTCGTCGTAGCCGAGCCGGTCCTTCAGGCCCACCGCGAGCTGGCACAGTGCGCCGGCGACCACTCCCACGACGATCGAGCCCATCGGTGAGACCGCGGCGCAGGACGGCGTGATGGCGACCAGGCCGGCGATGGCGCCGGAGGCGGCGCCGATGCCGGTGGTGTGGCCGGTGCGGAGCTGCTCGACGGCGAGCCAGGCCAGGATCGCGGCGCAGGTGGCGATGAAGGTCGTCAGCATGACCACCGAGGAGGCGTTGTTCGCCGCGAGGGCCGAGCCGCCGTTGAAGGCGTACCAGCCGGCCCACAGCAGGCCGGCGCCGAGCAGGGTGAGCGGCACGTTGTGCGGGCGCGGGGCCTGACCCCAGGTGGCGCGCTTGCCGAGGATGACGGCGAGCGCCAGGGCCGCGGCGCCGGCGTTGATGTGGACCGCGGTGCCGCCGGCGAAGTCGATGGCCTTCAGGTCGTTGGCGATCCAGCCGCCGATGACGCTGCCGTCGGCTGCGTCGAAGGCGAAGACCCAGTGCGCGACCGGGAAGTAGACGAGGACGGCCCAGATCGCCGCGAAGATCATCCAGGCGCCGAACTTCATCCGGTCCGCGACCGCGCCGGAGATCAGCGCGACGGTGATGCCGGCGAAGAGCGCCTGGAAGACCGCGAAGAGCGCGAGCGGTACGGCGACCTCTCCGTCCGCGATCGCCTCGCCGAGGCCGGCGTACTCGGTGATGCTGCCGAGCAGGCCGGCGTCGCCGTAGGAGTCACCGAAGACCATGGAGTAGCCGAACAGCACCCAGAGGACGCCGACGACCGCGACGGCTCCGAAGGTCATCATCATCATGTTGATGCTGCTCTTGACGCTGACCATGCCGCCGTAGAACAGCGCCAGGCCGGGGATCATCATCGTCAGGCCGATGATGCACGCCAGCATGAAGGCTGTGGTGCCTGTGTCCATCGAGGAGTCCTTAGAGGTATCGGGGCCTTCCGAGCGACCCGGCAGATGTCTCCGGACAGTGGACCGTGTCCACCGTGCGTCGTACGTGCCGCGCGTGTAACGACTCGGTGAATCGGCTCTCCACAGGCGGGTGCACAGGTCCAGACCGGAGCCTGTGGATCACCGCCGATACCTGTGGACCGACGGCCCTGTTCTGTGGAGAGAGCTGTGGGACCAGCGGCACGTCTGGTGGCGCCGGTCACGGTCACGTAGAACTACCTCACCAGCTCGGAACCGGCCGCAAGGCAGGTGAGGAGCCGGGGATCAGGCAGAGCGAGGATCCGCACCGCGAGGCGACTCGCGGCGTCGGCCCGGTGACGGGGACGGCGGGGTCGGAGCTCCGGTCGGGTCGAGGCGGGCGTCACCCACTCCGCCTCACAGCGAGGGCCTCGTGACGCTCATACCGTCGCGGGGCCCTCGGTCGTTTCCGCGCTCGCTTCCTCGGTCACCTCCTCGGGGAGCCACGGCCGGAGTGCCGGGTCGTCCTCGGCGTAGGACCGCACCGGCCCCGCCGGGGTCGCCGCCGTCTCGAACCGGACCGTCACCACGCCGCGCCCGGACCCCCACACCCAGCCGCGGCCGAGCTCGTCGTGCTCGACGTCCATCCCGGGTGCCCAGGTACGCCGGGAGTGGTGCGGCACCTCGACCTCGGGCAGCTCGGGCTCGTCCTCGGCGGTCTCGCCGAACAGGTCCTCCTGCACCCAGTCGGCCAGGCCCGACAGGCCGACCCCGAGCAGCCGGACCCCGCCCGAGGTGTCGAGGTCGGTGAGCAGCGAGCGGGCCACCCGGGCGATGGTCCCGGCCGCGTCCGTGGGGGAGCCGAGGGTGTTCGACCGGCTCAGGGTCGTGAAGTCGTGCAGGCGCACCTTGATCGTGACCGTGCGGCCGGACAGCCCGCTCTTGCGCAGCCGCGCGGCGACCTCCCCCGCCTGCCGGGTCAGCAGGCCCTCCATGAGCTTCCGGTCGGTGAGGTCGGTGTCGTAGGTGCCCTCGACGCTGACCGACTTGGCCTCCCGCTCGGGCACGACGCGGCGGTCGTCGAGCGCCCGGGCGAGCTGGTGGAGACCGCCGCCCTGCGCCTTGCCCACCAGCCGGACCAGCTCGTCGAGGCTGACCAGCTCCAGCTCCGCCACCGTGTGGATCCCGGCCCGACGCAGCCGCTCCGCCGTCGCCGGGCCGACCCCCGGGATGACCGTGACGTGCATCGGCCGCAGCAGGTCCTGCTCGGTCCCGGGGGGTACGACGACCAGCCCGTCCGGCTTGTCGAGGTCGCTGGCCACCTTGGCGATGAACTTGGAGGTGCCGACGCCGACCGAGGCGGTCAGGCCCCGGGTCACCTCGGTCAGCCGGCCGCGCAGCTCCTCGGCGAACGCGGTGACCGTCGGCACCTCGAGGTCGGGCAGGTCCGCCTGCTGCAGGTCGACGAAGGCCTCGTCCAGGGAGAGCGGCTCGACCAGCGGGCTGACCGAGCGCAGCAGGCCCATGACGGCCCGGCTGGCGTCGCGGTAGGCGTGGAAGCGGCCGCTGAGGAACGCGGCGTGCGGGCAGCGGGACCGGGCCTCGCGGGTCGACATGGCGGATCGGACGCCGTACTTGCGGGCCTCGTAGGAGGCCGTCGAGACCACGCCCCGACCGCCCACCCCGCCGACGACGACCGGCTTGCCCCGCAGTGACGGCTTGTCGCGCTGCTCGACCGAGGCGAAGAACGCGTCGAGATCGAGGTGGAGCACGGAGGCCTGGGCACGCACGCGGGCACGCTACTCCGGGCCGCCGACCGTCCACAGATCCACCTGCGGGCAGCGTCGTCCACAGCCCCGGCCGCCGCCGCGTGGGTCGTCGGCGCTCGCGGGGAGCGTCTCGCCATGACCTCTCCCGCTCCCTCCTCGCCGCCGCCCCCGACCCGGCTGACCGCGCGCACGCCCGAGGACCTGATCGCGATGGTGCCGCTCGTCCTCGGCTTCCAGGCCACCGACTCGGTGGTGCTGCTGACCTTCGGCGGCTCCCGCCCGTTCCACGCCCGCATCGACCTGCCGGACTCGGCGGCGCACGACGAGCAGACCGTCGCCGCGCTGCTCGGCCCCGCCCGGCAGCACCGCGTGCGCACCGCCGCGCTCGTGGTGCAGGCCGACGAGGACCGCGCGGCCGCGGCCCGCCGGCTGGGCCGGCGGCTCGTGCCCGCGTTCCAGCGCGCCGGGATCGACGTGGTCGACGCCCTGCGGGCCGACGGTCACCGCTGGCACCCGCTGCTGCCCGGCCGACGACCACGAGTGCCGGAGTGGGGCGTCCCCTACGACCTCTCCTGCCACCCGTTCACCGCCCAGGCGGTGTTCGACGGACGAGCGCTGCTCGGGTCCCGCGAGGAGCTGGCGCGTGGTCTCGACCCCGATCGGGACGGAGTCGCCGCGGTGGCCGCGTTGCTGCCGGGCGCCGTGCCGGCCCGCCCCGGCGAGGCCGCCGACCTGGTCGCGGCCCATCTGGGCGTCGGCCGGGTGCCGGACGCGGACCTGGCCCGCCTGCTGCTCGGCCTCCGCGACCTGGCGGTGCGCGACGCGGCATGGGCCTCGGTGCGGCGGCCCGGTGCCCACGACCACGTCCGGCTCTGGACCGACGCGGTCCGCCGCGCGCCGGCGCAGGTGCTCGGCGGCCCGGCCGCCCTGCTGGCGGTGACGGCCTGGGCAGCAGGCGACGGCGCCCTCGCCTGGTGCGCGGTCGACCGATGCCAGGCGGTCGACCCGGGCAACTCCCTGGCCCGCCTGGTCTCCGATGCGCTCCAACACGCGGTGCCGCCGAGCATGTTCGAGGGCGAGGGCCCCGCCGGGCCCGGTCGGTGAGCGTGAGGCCCGCCGGGTACACCCCTCGGCATGGATCGCTCAGGTGCGCCACGCATGCTCGGGATCGAGGAGGAGCTGCTCCTCGTCGACCCGGCGACCCGCCTCGTGACCGCACGGTCGACACGGGTGCTCAAGGAGTTTCGCGAGCACGGACGGGGCCGGCACGCCTCGGTCGCGACCGACGAGCTCGACCAGGAGCTGTTCCGGCACCAGCTGGAGACCAGGACCGATCCGACGACGTCGATCGAGGACGCGCTGACCCAGATCCGGGAGGCCCGCCGGACCGCGGGCGAGGCAGCGGCCGCTGCCGACGTGGAGATCGCGGCCTGCGGGATCGTGCCCACCCCCATCGACGAGGTCACGGTCTCCCCGAACGACCGCTACCGCGACATGGTGGACACCTTCGGCGAGGTCGCCCGCACCGGTGGCACCTGCGGCATGCACGTGCACGTCGACATCGCCGACGACGAGGAGGGGGTGGGCGTGATCGATCGCCTCGGTCCCTGGCTCCCGGTGCTGCTCGCCATCAGCGCGAACTCACCGTTCTACGCCGGCCGCGACACCTCCTACGCCTCCTGGCGATCCCAGGTCTGGGCGCGCTGGCCGAGCGCCGGGCCGACCGAGCAGTTCGGCTCGGCCGCGGGCTACCACGCCAGCTGCGCCATGCTGCTCGAGACCGGCGCCGCTCGCGACGTGGGGATGCTCTACTTCGACGCCCGGCTCGCCGCCCACCAGCCCACGCTCGAGATCAGGATCGCCGACGTGTGCACCGACCCGCTCGACGCGGTGCTCGTGGCCGCCCTGGGTCGGGCGCTCGTCGAGACCTTCGCCCGCGAGCACGCGGCGGGGGACCCGGTGCCCCCCTGGAGGGCGGAGGAGCTGCGAGCCGCCCAGTGGCGAGCAGCGCGCTACGGCGTCGCCGAGCGCCTGGTGCACCCCGCCGAGCGGGTGCTCGCCCCCGCCGGCGACGTCCTGGACGCCCTGGTCGACCGGGTCCGCCCGGTGCTCGTCGAGACCGGCGACCTGGCCCTGGTGGAGGACGGCAGTCGCCGGGTCCGGCACGCCAGCGGCGCCACCCGCCAACGGGCGGCCCAGGAGCGCACCGGCAGCATCGACGGGGTGGTCGACGACCTTCTCGAGCGGACCCGGCGCTCGTGGGCGGACGCGCCACTAGGGTCGCCCCATGGGTGAAGAGGTCGAGGCACAGGAGTTCACGCGCGCCGACCGCACCCGCCACCGCGAGAAGGTCCGGCGCTGCCTGGACGTCTTCGCGCGGATGCTGCGGGACGCGCGCTTCGACACCGACGACCCGATGACGGGTCTCGAGGTCGAGCTCAACCTGATCGACGACCAGGGCGACCCCGCCCTGAAGAACGCCGAGGCTCTCGCGGTCATCGCCGACCCGGACTTCCAGACCGAGCTCGGCCAGTTCAACATCGAGATCAACGTGCCGCCGGCCCGGCTCCGGGAGGGCGGGCTCGGCACCTTCGAGGCCAGCCTGAGGCGCAGCCTCAACGACGCGGAGCGGAAGTCCGCCGAGGTCGGCGCCCACCTGGTGATGATCGGCGTCCTGCCCACGCTGGCCGCGGGACACATGGGCATCCACAGCATCAGCGGCAACCCGCGCTACCGGTTGCTCAGCGAGCAGATCCTCGACGCGCGCGGGGAGGACATCACGATCTCGATCGTCGGCGCCACCGAGCGGCTGGACACGACGGCCGACTCGATCGTGCCGGAGGCTGCGTGCACGAGCACCCAGTTCCACGTGCAGACGGCACCGGACCAGTTCGCGGCGTACTGGAACGCCTCCCAGGCGATCTCGGCCGTGCAGCTGGCGATCGGCGCCAACTCGCCGTACCTCCTGGGGAAGGAGCTGTGGCGCGAGACCCGGATCCCGCTGTTCGAGCAGGCCACCGACACCCGCAGCGAGGAGCTGAAGGCGCAGGGGGTGCGCCCCCGCGTGTGGTTCGGCGAGCGGTGGATCACCTCGGTGTTCGACCTGTTCGAGGAGAACGTCCGGTACTTCCCGGCCCTGCTGCCGATCACCCACGACGAGGACCCGCTCGCCGTCCTCGAGGGAGGCGGCACTCCCAACCTCTCGGAGCTGCGCCTGCACAACGGCACGATCTACCGCTGGAACCGTCCGGTCTACGACATCGCCGGCGGGGTGCCGCACCTGCGGGTCGAGAACCGCGTCCTCGCCGCCGGGCCGACGGTCGCCGACACCGTCGCCAACGCCGCCTTCTACTTCGGCCTGGTGCGGGCCCTGGCCGAGAGCCAGCGGCCGCTGTGGTCCCAGATGTCCTTCTCGGCCGCCGAGGAGAACTTCCACGTGGCCGCCCAGCAGGGGATCGACGCCCAGATCTACTGGCCGGGAGTCGGTCAGGTCCGGGCCACCGAGCTGGTGCTGCGCCGGCTGCTGCCGCTGGCGCGACACGGGCTGGCCGACTGGGGCGTGCCGACGGCGGAGGCCGACCGCCTGATGGACATCATCGAGCAGCGCTGCCTGACCGGCGTCAACGGTGCGGAGTGGTTCGTGCGGCGGATGGGGGAGCGTGCCGACCAGGACCGGTACGCCGCGCTGCGGTCCACCCTGCTCGACTACCGTGAGCGGATGCACACCAACGAGCCCGTGCACACCTGGGACTGACCCGGGTCACCGGCGACGCAGCCGCCGCCACCCCCGCGCCGTCCCGGAGCGCGGGTCGCGCCAGCCGTGCCGGTTGACGACCACCATGGTCAGCGGGCGCCCCACCTCCACGCACGCGGCCAGCGCCGCGGCCAGCCACTGGGCGTCGACGTCCTGCAGGTCCAGCTCGCCGGGTCGGGTCAGCCAGACGACCGGCTCCGCCCCGGCCGGTGCCCGACTGAGCATCGCGGCCACGACGTCGGTGCGGAGCGAGTGGTCGACGTCCTCCTGCTCCAGGGCGAGCACCCGCTGGGACCCGCCCGGCGTACCGACGTGCAGGCGGGCGGGAAAGGAGCGCCGCGGCTCGGACGTCGCATGGTCGAGGACCGCCCGCCGGAGTAGCGCAGCCGTCCGTGGCGCGACGGGTTCGAGGAGTCCGGGGACCATGGCCCCACCCTGCCGCGAGAATCGCTTCTCCCGCCTGGTGAGTCCACAGGCTCCCGCCGGGTACGGGAGTTCGGTAGCGTGCGCGAGGACCGGTCGTCAGGCCGGCTGACGAAGGGATGGACGTCGATGGGGACCGTTGTGGTCGGGTACGTGCCGAAGCCGGAGGGCGAGGCCGCTCTGGCGAAGGCGATCGAGGAGGCCAAGCTCCGCAACACCAAGCTGGTCGTCGTCAACTCCCATCGAGGTGGTCAGGACTTCGACGCCGACGCCGCTCGGCGTGCGGAGACCGAGATGGAGTCGGTGAAGGCGAAGCTGGACGCCGCCGGGATCGACCACGACCTGCGCCAGCTCGTCCGTGGCTTCGAGCCCGCTGAGGACCTGATCTCGATCGCCGAGGCGAACGACGCCGAGCTGATCGTGATCGGGCTGCGCCGCCGGTCTCCGGTCGGGAAGCTGATCCTCGGCAGCAACGCGCAGCGGATCCTCCTCGACGCGCACTGCCCGGTGCTGGCCGTCAAGGCCGACTGACGCGAGGGCCGGGGTCAGCTGCCCGCGACCCCGGCCCGGAGCTTGGCCATCAGCTGGTCGACGCTGAACGTCGCCGGCGTCTGCCGCGCCGGGAACTCGATCAGGCTGGTGAGCATCTGCGCGACGTAGGTCTGGGCCGGGATGAGCAGCCAGACGTGGTCGAGCATCCAGTCGTAGTAGGTGTTCGAGGTGCCCTCGGCCTTCTCGAAGGGGTCGGTGCGCAGGTTGAAGATCTTGGGCGCCCGCAGCTCGACGTACGGCTCGAGCCAGATGCTGAGCTTGCCCGCGGCGCGCTGCTCGAGGAAGACGAACTTCCAGTTGTCGAAGCGCATCCCGGCGAGGTCACCGTCGTCGGTGACGTAGAAGAAGTGCCGGCGCGGACTCTCGTCGGTCGCGCCCGTGAGGTAGTCGAGCTGGTTGTGGCCGTCGAGGTGGACCCGGTACGACGTCCCGGCGAGCTCGGTGCCGGTCCTCAGCCGATCGGCGACGTCCGGGTCGCCCGCGGCGGCCAGGAGGGTCACGAACCAGTCGTTGTGGCTGACGATCCCGTTCAGCACGGTGCCGGGCTCGATCCGACCGGGCCACCGGACCACCGCGGGGACGCGGTAGGCGCCCTCCCAGTTGGAGTTCTTCTCGTTGCGGAACGGCGTCATGCCGGCGTCGGGCCAGCTGTTCATGTGCGGCCCGTTGTCGGTGGAGTACATGACGATCGTGTCGTCGGCGAGATGCTGCTCGTCCAGGAAGTCCAGCACGGAGCCGACCAGGTCGTCGTGGTCGCACATGGTGTCGTGGTAGGCCGACTGCCAGCGCCCGGCTCGTCCGCGGCTGCCGTCCTTCACATGGGTGCGGAAGTGCATGTGGGTGGTGTTGAGCCACACGAAGAACGGCATCTCGCTCGCCCGGGCGTCGGTCATGAACCGCAGCGCCTCCGGGAGGATCTCGTCGTCGATGGTCTTCATCCGCTCCCGGGTGAGCGGGCCGGTGTCCTCGATGCGCTGGGAGCCGTCCCCGTCGGCCCAGGAGTGGATGACCCCGCGGGGGCCGAACCGCTTCCGGAAGTCCGGGAAGTCCTCCTCGGTCGGGTAGTCGTCCTGCTCGGGCTCCTCCTCGGCGTTGAGGTGGTAGAGGTTGCCGAAGAACTCGTCGAACCCGTGGGCGGTCGGGAGGAACTCGTCCCGGTCGCCGAAGTGGTTCTTGCCGAACTGCCCGGTCGCGTAGCCGAGGGACTTCAGCGCGGTGGCGATCGTGGGGTCCTCGGCGCGGAGCCCGAGGTCGGCGCCGGGCATGCCGACCTTCGTGAGGCCGGTGCGGTAGGGGTTCTGGCCGGTGATGAACGCGGCGCGGCCCGCCGTACAGCTCTGCTCGCCGTAGTAGTCGGTGAAGCGGACGCCCTCGGCGGCGATCCGGTCGATGTTCGGGGTGCGGTAGCCCATCAGCCCGTCGCTGTAGCAGCTCAGGTTGCTGATCCCGATGTCGTCGCCCCAGATGATCAGGATGTTCGGCCGGTCGGACACAGCGCGCCTCCTCGACGGTAGCGGCGGCACCGGGCGGCGCCGGCCGAGATCGACGCTAGGGAGCGGGGTCGCCGGACTCTTCACCCGTCGCGGGTGAGGTGGCTGGGCAGGTGGCATCGCCGAGCGGTACGGCATCCTGGTGCGCATGGCCATCCACATCACCGGCGACGACGCCGCCGACCAGGTGCTGACCGACGATCCCTTCGCGCTGCTCGTCGGGATGATGCTCGACCAGCAGTACCCCATGGAGCACGCCTTCCGCGGCCCGGCCAAGGTGCTGGACCGGTTCGGCACCCTCGACCCGGCGGCGATCGCGGCGGCCGACCCGGAGGAGTTCGCGGCGCTGTGCGCGACCCCACCCGCGGTCCACCGGTTCCCCGGCTCGATGGCCGCGCGGCTGCAGGAGCTGGCCCGCCTCGTCGAGGAGCAGTACGACGGCCGCACGGAGCGGCTGTGGACCGAGGTGACCAGCGGCAAGGACCTGCTGAAGCGGGTGATGGCGCTGCCGGGCTTCGGCAAGCAGAAGGCCCAGATCTTCGTGGCCCTGCTGGCCAAGCAGCTCGACGTACGCCCCGAGGGCTGGGAGACGGCCGTCGGCGACTACGCGCTGGAGGGGCACCGCTCGGTCGCCGACGTGGTGGACCCGGCGAGCCTGCAGAAGGTGCGCGACTTCAAGAAGGCGAAGAAGGCGGCGGCGAAGGCGGCCACTGCTGGGTAACAGGTGTCTGCAGGGCGAACGGGTGGGGTGGCGATACTCGGACCTCAGGTCGCCCGTGGCAGAATGTGACTGCGGCTCTTGACGTGACCGGGCCTGGCCGCGCCCGCGAGTCTTTTCTTCACGCTCAGCTGACGAGAGGTGTACGTGTCCTCGACCGCGCGCAAGATCCCTGCCGAGGTGCTTTCGCACCCGGCCGTCGTGGCCCTAATCGATCGTGGGGCGCCCACCGGCAGTCTCTCTCCGGAGGAGGTCCGCCGGGCCAGTGAGGACGCGGCCGTCGAGCCGCGACACCTCAAGGCTCTGCTCGGGCACCTGAGCGACCTCGGCATCTCCGTCAACATCGGGGCCGCGGGCACCACCCGCGCCGTGGCAGCCACCACGGCGCGCAAGACGACGACCGCGAGCACCGCCAAGAAGGCCGCACCGGCCAAGAAGGCGGCACCCGCCAAGAAAGCGGCGGCGAGCGATGCTGCGGCCGTCCCGGCTGTCGAGGCGGTGATCGGCCCCGACGGCAAGAAGGTCCTGCCGGACGTGCCTGACGAGCAGTTCGAGAAGGACGTCAAGGCCGACCCGACGATCGTCGAGGACGAGAAGTCCGCGACCTTCGTGGTCTCCGCGGCCGACGACACCGACGAGCCCGAGCAGCAGGTCATGGTCGCGGGCGCGACCGCCGACCCGGTGAAGGACTACCTCAAGCAGATCGGCAAGGTCCCGCTGCTCAACGCCGAGATGGAGGTCGAGCTCGCCAAGCGGATCGAGGCCGGCCTCTTCTCGGAGGAGAAGCTCGCCAAGGGCGGCAAGGTCAAGCCCAGCCTGCTCGAGGAGCTCGAGTGGATCTCCGAGGACGGCCGCCGCGCCAAGAACCACCTGCTCGAGGCCAACCTGCGTCTCGTCGTCTCCCTGGCCAAGCGCTACACCGGCCGCGGCATGCTCTTCCTGGACCTGATCCAGGAGGGCAACCTCGGTCTGATCCGTGCGGTCGAGAAGTTCGACTACACCAAGGGCTACAAGTTCTCGACGTACGCAACCTGGTGGATCCGGCAGGCCATCACCCGCGCCATGGCCGACCAGGCCCGCACCATCCGGATCCCGGTCCACATGGTCGAGGTCATCAACAAGCTGGCCCGCGTGCAGCGCCAGATGCTCCAGGACCTGGGCCGCGAGCCCACCCCGGAGGAGCTCGCCAAGGAGCTCGACATGACCCCTGAGAAGGTCATCGAGGTCCAGAAGTACGGCCGCGAGCCCATCTCGCTGCACACGCCCCTCGGCGAGGACGGCGACTCGGAGTTCGGCGACCTGATCGAGGACTCCGAGGCGATCGTCCCGGCCGACGCGGTCTCCTTCACCCTGCTCCAGGAGCAGCTGCACGCCGTCCTCGACACGCTCTCCGAGCGCGAGGCGGGCGTGGTGAGCATGCGCTTCGGTCTCACCGACGGTCAGCCGAAGACCCTCGACGAGATCGGCAAGGTCTACGGCGTGACCCGCGAGCGGATCCGCCAGATCGAGTCGAAGACGATGTCGAAGCTGCGGCACCCGTCGCGCTCGCAGGTCCTGCGCGACTACCTGGACTGATCCGGACCGTACGACGACGCGAGGGGCGCGGCATCCACGGATGCCGCGCCCCTCGCCTCGTCACGTCCCTGACGATTGCCACCACGCGGCTCCGGGGTGACCCTGGAGTGCATGACCTCCCACCTCGCACTCCGCCGCGCCACCGCCGTCGCGGCCGTCCTGTCCTGCCTGGCCGTGGCGGCACCGGCCTCCGCCGAGTTCGGCAGCTTCCCGGACCCGGCCGACGCCCAGGCGTCCCTGACCGACATCCGCGAGCTCCGCGTCGCCCACGGCCTCCAACGGGTCACCGTCACGGTCCGCTTCACCGACCTCCGGGCCGAGTCCGACGCCGGGCCCGCCGGCCTGACCGTCTTCCTCGACGCGAACCCCGCCCGGAGGGGGCCCGAGCTGGCGCTGACGACCGGCCTGCACCAGGGCACGGACTACCAGCTGGTGCGGGTCCGCCGCTGGAGGCTCGTGGGGGAGCCGTTGACCTGCGAGCACTCGCTGCGGCTGCGGCCGGCGCGGGACTTCGCCCGGATCCGGGTCGCCCGTACCTGCCTGCGTGACCCCGCCCGGGTGCGGGTCGCCGCCCAGATGATCGACCAGTACGACGGGTCGCACCCGGTCGTCGACTGGTACCGCGGTCCGCGGCGGTTCACGCCCTGGCTACGCAGCGCGTGAGCGGCTGAGCCCGGAGCAGCCGCGCGGGATCGGCCCGTCGTGAAATGACGACGACGGCCCCGGACGCGAGTCCGGGGCCGTCGAGAGTCGTCGGCTGCTGGGTCAGCTGGTGGCAGCGGTCACGGCGTCGTGCCGAGCTTGTGGGTCTCGTCGACCACGTTGGCGGCGATCTCCTTGAGCTTGTCGCCGTGCTCGCGGGCATGGTGGGCGCAGAACAGGAGCTCGCCGCCGGACTGGAGCTCCACGCGCAGGTAGGCCTGGGCGCCGCACCGGTCGCAGCGGTCCGCTGCGGTCATCGGCGTGCTAGGGGCAACTGCTGTGGTCACATCGGCCTCTTCTCTGATCATCGGTGTCTTGCACAACGTAGCGGTGGGCCACAAGATTCCCGGTGCCGCGTGGTGCCCGACACGTCAATCCCATCATGGACAGTGGTTCCCTGTCGGGGGATTTCCATGCCCTGGACAACGATGGCCGGAGCGGGAGGTCACCCTCGGGGTGGACGTGCTGTCTTCAACAGTCTGGCGCGAGACGGGTGACGCTGAGCGGGATTTGGCGAACCCGAGTCCGTTCGTATCCACATCGTGACGTCGCCCGCACGGTGGTGCGGGGTGGTGCCGGTGAAGCGGGTGCTGCCGGAGAAGCGGTGCTGCTGGTCGTCCTGGGGAAGTGGTGCCCACCGTAGACCCGTCGTACTCCCGGTGGGAGCAGGCGTGCCTGCACAGTACGTCGGCGTGTCGCAGGTAGATTCGGAGCAGTCCCACTGCTCGGATTTTCCCGCTGTTTCACGCCAGGAGCCTGTCATCGCCGACAACACCTACAACGCCGCTCACCTCCTCGTCCTGGAGGGGCTGGAGGCGGTGCGCAAGCGCCCCGGCATGTACATCGGCTCGACCGACACCCGCGGCCTCATGCACTGCCTGTGGGAGATCATCGACAACGGCGTCGACGAGGCGCTGGCCGGCGCGGCGACCTGTGTGGAGGTCACCCTCCATCCCGACGGCTCGGCCGAGATCCACGACGACGGGCGCGGCATCCCGACCGACAAGGAGCCCAAGACCGGGCTCCCGGGGGTCGAGGTCGTCGCGACCAAACTGCACGCGGGCGGCAAGTTCGGCGGCGGGTCGTACGTCGCCACCGGCGGCCTGCACGGCGTCGGCCTGTCGGTCGTCAACGCGCTCTCGAGCCGGATGGACATCGACGTCGAGCGCTCGCCGTCCAGCCAGGGCCTGTCGTTCCGTCGCGGCACGCCCGGGGTATTCGACGGTCCGGGGCCGGCGGCGTCCTTCGAGGCGCGCTCGGGCCTGAGCCGCAAGGCCGGCCGGGTCGCGAAGGGGCGCAGCGGCACCCGCATCCAGTTCTGGCCGGACCGGCAGATCTTCACCAAGGACGCCACCTTCGAGTTCGAGGGGCTGCTCGGCCGCGCCCGGCAGACGTCGTTCATCGTCCCCGGGCTGGAGCTGGTGATCCGCGACCTGCGCGGGGACACCCCGGTGGAGGAGAAGTTCCGCCACGACGGCGGGATCGCGGAGTTCACCGAGTTCCTGGCCCGCGACGAGCCGGTGACCGAGGTGCTGCGCATCCAGGGGACCGGCTCGTTCACCGAGACCGTGCCCATGCTCGACGAGCTGGGGCACATGACCCCACAGGACGTGGACCGCGAGCTCGGGGTCGACGTCGCCGTGCGCTGGGGAGTCGGCTACGACACCGAGCTGCGCTCGTTCGTCAACGTGATCGCCACCCCCAAGGGCGGCACCCACGTAGCCGGATTCGAGGCGGCCCTGGCCAAGCCGTTCAACGACGCCATGCGCGCGGCGAAGGTGCTCCGGGCCGCCGACGTGGACGTGCTGAAGGAGGACGTGCTCGAGGGCCTCACCGGCGTCGTCACCGTGCGGCTGGCCGAGCCTCAGTTCGAGGGCCAGACCAAGGAGATCCTCGGTACGCCGGCGGTGCGCGGCGAGGTGCGCAAGATCGTCGCCCGGCAGTTCACCGAGTTCCTCACCAGCAGCAAGCGCGCCGAGAAGGCCCAGGCCAAGCTGCTGATGGAGAAGGTCGCGGGCGCGGCGAAGACCCGGATCGCGGCGCGTCAGCACAAGGAGACCCAGCGTCGCAAGAACGCGCTGGAGTCCTCCGCGCTGCCCTCGAAGCTGGCCGACTGCCGCAACAACGACAACGACCGCACCGAGCTCTTCATCGTCGAGGGCGACTCGGCGCTCGGGACGGCCAAGGTCGCCCGCAACTCGGAGTTCCAGGCGCTGCTGCCGATCCGCGGCAAGATCCTCAACGTCCAGAAGGCCTCGGTCGGCGACATGCTGAAGAACACCGAGTGCTCCTCGATCATCCAGGTCGTCGGGGCCGGCTCGGGCCGCACCTTCGACCTCGACGCCCGGCGCTACGGCCGGATCATCTTCATGGCCGACGCCGACTCCGACGGCGCCCACATCCGCTGCCTGCTGGCGACCCTGTTCTTCAAGTACATGCCCGACCTGGTCGCCGCCGGCCGGGTCTACTCCGCGGTCCCGCCGCTGCACCGCATCGAGCTGTCCAACCCGAAGAAGGGCATGGACAAGTACGTCTACACCTACTCCGACGCCGAGCTGCAGCGGAAGCTGGCGGAGCTGAAGAAGCGAGGAGTCCGGTGGAAGGACCCGGTCCAGCGCTACAAGGGTCTCGGCGAGATGGACGCCGACCAGCTCGCGGAGACGACGATGGACCCGCGCCACCGCACCCTCCGCCGGATCACGGTCGACGACGCCGAGAGCGCGAGTCAGGTCTTCGAGCTGCTGATGGGCTCGGACGTCGCCCCGCGCAAGGAGTTCATCGTGCAGGGCGCCTACGAGGTGGACGTCGAGGCGCTGGACGCCTGACGCCCGGCTCAGACCAGCTGCTGCAGGAGGCCGGTGTCGACGTCGTACAGGAAGCCGCCGACCTTCACGTGCTCGGGCACCAGAGGGTGGCTGAGCACCTTGCGGACGTCCATCTCCAGCGCGCGCTGCTGGTCCTCGACGACGTGGAAGCGGTGCCAGGAGGCATCGACGCCGGCCGACTCGGAGACCCGCGCGGCCAGCTCCTCCTCGGAGTTGCTGGCGACCGCGCAGCGGGTGTGGGGGACCACCAGGACCCGCTGCACGTTGAGCAGGTGCACGCCGAGGACGATCGCCTCCAGGGCGGCCTCGGTGATCCGGCCACCCGGGTTGCGGAAGATCTTGGCATCGCCGGGCGTCAGCCCGACCATGCCCAGCGGGTCGATCCGCGAGTCCATGCAGGTCACGATGGCGACGCCGGCGCGGGCGATGCCGTCGAACCCGCCGTAGGCGAAGTCGTCCGCGAAGGACCGGTTGGCTGCGAGAAGGTCGTCGAAGGCCACGCCCGCAGCCTAGCGAGGTCGCGACGGCTCGACGGCAGGGGGCCGTCCCCGGCGACGAGGCAGGGGAGGGACGTCATCCGGAGGGAGCCACCAGTGGCTCCCTTCGGATGACGTCCGCCGCGCCCGCCGCACCCCTCAGGGGCACCGGTGGGTGGCTCCCGGACACCGCTTGACGACCCGGAACGAGCTGGTCACGGAACGGCCGTCGACGGCACCGGTGGCCGAGACCCGGAACGCGCCCCAGGACATGCCCACGTGGAAGCCGAGTGTGTAGACGCCCCGTCGGTTCGCGCGGGCGGAGACCGGGGAGATCCGCCTGCCTCGGTAGGTGAGCGTGACCCGCTCGTTCGGGAGCAGGTTGCGCACGGTGGCGCGCTGGGGGTCCGAGGCCCGGACCGAGTCGCGGAGCGTGAGGTGGAGCGGCTTCGTGCGCACGACCTGCACGGGCCGGGTGCCGACCCGGTCGGGCAGCGATCCGAGCACCCGAATGGTCCGGCGCCCCGCTCGCACGGAGTCCGGCACCCGCACCGTGCGTCGGAACCGGCCGGCGGCGTCGGCGCGGCCGGTCGCGACGACGGTCGGGCCCAGCGTGATCGTATAGCTCTCGCGGCCGGCGAGCCGGCGCCCCCGGATCGTCACCGCGCCCGGTGCCAGCACGGAGCGGCGAGCCGAGAGCTCCAGTCGGGTGGCGGGCAGGGCCACGTCCAGGGTGAGCTGCGCGGTCGTCGTGCCGGAGCCGTTCGTCGCCGTCAGGAGGTAGGTCGCGGAGCCGACCCGGGTGGGGGAGACCGACTCCGACCCCTCGACGGCCCGGACCCCCGACCAGGCTCCCGAGGACTCCATCGTCACCGCGTCGAGGCTGGTCCAGGTGATGGTCGTGGAGCTCCCCAGGCGCAGGCGGGAGGCTGGGGCGGTCATCGTGAGGCCGGGCGCCAGGTTGGTGACGACCACCGCGGACGCCTCGGAGGTGCTGGTCGCGACGTCGTACCCGGCGCGCACGGCGCTCACCCCCACGCTGACGCGGCTGCCCTTCTGGGCGCCGGTCAGCGTCAGGACTTCGTCGGTTGCGCCGTCGATGGGCCGGCCGTCGGCGTACCACTGGTAGCGCAGCGAGTCCGGGGCGGGGGTGGGTGTCCCCGTGCCTGCCGTGAGCCGCTCACCCACCTTCAGGACGCCCGACAGGCTGGCGTCGGGGCCGGTGGTGAACGAGGCGGTGGCGACGGGTGCCGTCGCGGCCGACTCGGTGGCGACCGGGTCGTAGTCGGTCCGGGTGGCGTCGGCCGTGACCGTGACGCTCTGCCCCACGTCGCCGGGCCGGACCGTGTAGGTCTCACCGGCGCCGGCCGGGACACCGGCGACCGCCCAGGTGAAGCCGACCGCCGCGTCGGCGGGGCTGAGCGTCCCCGGCACGACCGTCAGCAGCTGGTCGACCACGGGAGTGCCCGAGATGCCGGGTGCGCCCAGGTCGATGATGCCGCCGGTGACGCGCTCGGTCTCCGCGCTGGCGGTGGTGACGTCGTCGTACCCGGCGAGGGTGCGGGTCTGCCGGTAGCGGAGCTTGGTACTCACATCGGAATTGGTCAGCAGGTAGGTGCTCGTCGTGGCGCCGTCGACCGGCACCCCGTCGCGGTACCACTGGCCGGCAGCAGTGGAGGCCGGCGTCGTGCCGACCGTGCTGACCGCGGTCAGCACCTGTCCCACCTTGGGCGTCCCGGTGATCTCGATCGCGCCGGTGGCGACCAGGGTGCCCCTGCCCACCGGAGCTGTCTGGTCGCTGGTGCTGACGAGGTCGTCGTACCCGGCGCGGGTGCGCGTCTCCCGATAGCTCAGCCGCGCCGTGAGGTCGGCGCTGGTGAGCAGCAGGGTGCCGGCCGTGGCGCCGTCGATCGCGACCCCGTCGCGGTACCACCGGCCGGTGACCGCACCGGCCGACGGCGTCGTGGTCACCGAGGAGGTGGCGGTCAGGGTCCGGCCGACGGTCGGGGCGCCGGTGACGACGATCGACCCGACCGCCGTCATGGTGCCCTTCACGACCGGCTTCGTCGGGCTCGATGTCCTGCTCGCGGACGGGTAGTTGGCCTTGGTCATCGTCTGGGTCACGGAGATCGACTGACCGAGGTCGTCGGCCCGCACGACGTACGACGTCCCGTCGCCCACCGAGGTGCCGCCCGCGGTCCAGGCGTAGTCGGCCGTCGCGTCGGCGGGCGTACTCGATGCGGCGACGACACTGAGGGTCTCGCCGACCCGTGCCGTTCCGGAGATCGTCGGGGTGCCGACCACGATCGTGTTGGCCGCCCACTGGGCGTGGACCGTGCGGGGTCCGCTCAGCGCGGTGGCGGACGTGAACGCGATCCCGGTGCCGTCGGCCTCGTCGTTCCAGCCGGTGAGGCTGTAGTGGGTGCGCGTCAGGGCCGGGAGGGTGCGGTAGCCCAGGTCGAACGACGTGGCGAAGACGGTGACGGCGGACGTGTCGTTGCCGCCGTCGTTGCGGGCGAATGCGATCCGGTAGTTGTGGTGGTTCACGGTGGCCGAGACCCGAGCGGTGGCTAGGGCGATCACACCGTGGTTGTCGACCTGACCGGTACCGAGGTTCCCGTTGCCCCCGGTGATGCTCCCGCCCTGGGTGGGATCGGCGTCGGAACCGAGGATCTGTCCGGTGGCGCCGACGGTGACCTCGGCTCCCGTCGGGGTCGAGTCGGCGATCCGCAGCGCTCCGCTCGGCAGCTTCAGGGTGCCGTCGACCGTGAGGGACCCGAAGTTGGAGCCCCGGAAGCCCGCACCCACCGCGCTGAAGCCGCCGGCCATGACGGTGACGACGGCCCCGGCGCCGATGACGACGGAGCCCCCGTTGCCCAGCCCGGCCTCGAACTGCAGGTTGTCGCCTCCGCCGATGCCCGCAGCGCCCGACGCGGGGTACGTCGCGACGTTGCCGCCCGAGATCGTGACGCTCCCGCCGTTGCCGCTCTGCCCGCCGCCGATGCCCGCGGCCGACAGGCCACCGACGGCGACGACCGTGCCGCCGGTGATGGTCGCCCCGCCGGTGCCGAAGCGGCCCGCGCCGATGCCGGCTCCGCCCGTCTCGTGGCCGGCGCCGTCGCCTCGGGCCTCGACCGAGCCGCCGGTGATCGTGATCGTCCCCGAGTCGCCGCGGTCGCCGCCGCCGATGCCCGACCCCACGTTGCCCGTGGCCGTGACCGTGCCGCCGTTGATCGTCGTGGTGCCTCCCGGCTCCCGGTCGCCCCCGCCGATGCCGGCGGCCTCGTACCCACCCCGGGCCACGATCGTGCCGGCGTCGACGACCAGGGTCGCGCCGGTCGTGTTGATGCCGGCGACCCCGTCGGTCGTCGAGACCGCGGACAGGGAGCCGCCGCCGGTCGCCCGGATCGTGAGGGTCCGGCCCGCGCTGATGTCGACGCTGTTGACGCTCAGGGACCTCCCGCTCAGGTCGAGGGTGGCGTTGCAGGCGACGACGAGAGACGCCTCCGGCTCGGTGAAGCTGTCGCCGAGCGCGATCGTCGGCGCTCCCGTGCAGCCCGACAGGCCGGCCGCGAACGACTCGAACGGGGTGGCCGCGTGGGCGACCGGGGCGGCGAGGACGGTGCCGGCTCCGGTCACGCCGGCGGCGAGCAGGGCGACGGTGAGCCGTCCGAGAGGACGCGGCGATGCTGACAACGGGGACTCCTCGTGGGTACGCGAACTGCGGGATGGGCGATGCTCCGAGCCGGACCGCCGAGGTTCTTGGTGCATGTGAGTTACAAGTAGCATAGGTGCATTAACTGTCCGAGGTGGCTGTTCTACGCTTCGCTCATGGCAGCCGGCGCGGACGACCACGACGGGCCCCGGCAGGAGCGTCGCAAGGCGGCCACCCGGCGGCGCATCCTGGGCGCGGCCGACGGACTGTTCGAGGAGCGCGGGTACGCTGAGACCTCCATCGAGGACATCGCCGGCGCGGCCGACGTCGCCGTACGGACGATCTACCTGCACTTCTCGTCCAAGGCGGCGATCATGCTCGCCTACTTCGACGAGTGGCTCGACGCGTTCGTCGCGGAGATCGTGCGGCGTCCCCTCACCGAGCCCGTGGTCGACACGGTGCGGGCCGCGCTCGAGGCAATGAGCGAGGCCGGCTGGGCCGACCGCGTCGAAGGAGCCAGCGCCCGGGCGCACCCCCTCGTGGAGCACCTCCACTCGGGCTCACCGGACATCGCGGGTCACGTGATGCAGCGATGGATGCGCACCCTCACGCAACTCATCGACGACGCCGCGGCGCGCGGCGGGAGTCCCGACAGCTCGCTCGCGCCACACGCGCGTGCCGTGGCCGTGTTCGCCGCCTGGATCGCGGCGCTGTCGGCAGCAGGCGAGCACCAGCGCGGGCGGACCCTGCCACCAGAGGCCACCGGGAACAGCGTGGGGCTGGAGATCCTTCGCCGGATCACCGACGGGAACCTCTGAGCGGCGTCGCTGGGGGGTGCGAGCCGGTGGTTCAGCCCGCGGATCGAAGCAGGTCGGCGGCGGGGAGCGCCCGGGTGGCCGCACCGCGGAAGAGCACCAGGGCCAGTACGGCGGCCAGGGCGGCCGAGACGGCGGCGCCGAGGAAGACGGTCTGCTCCTGGGTGATCGCGGCGTCCAGCTGCTGGGTGCGGTAGGCCTTGCAGACCTTGGTGGCCTCGGGACCGCAGATCTCGGCGACCGTGCGGAGCTTGTCCTGGGCGGCGTAGTAGCGGCGCAGCCCGATGGCGGTGAGCGCCGAGATGCCGACGAGCATGCCGACCATCCTGGCGACCACCACGAGGGCGCTGGCCAGGCCGTGGACGTCGTCGTCGGTGCTCGCCAGGACGGCGGCGTTGACGGGTGCCAGCGCCAGACCGAAGCCGAGGCCGCCGACCAGCAGGGCCACGTTGCAGGACCAACCCTCCAGGGCGTCGGAGTCCCACTGGGACATCAGGGCGAACCCGACGGACGCCAGCACCATGCCGACCGCGGTGACGGCGCCGGCGGAGTGGCGCCGGGTGAGGTAGCCGCCAGCCACCGCCCCGATGGGCAGCGCGACCAGGAAGCGGACCAGGACCAGGGCGGCCATCAGCTGGCTGTCGCGGTACGACGTGGACCGCGCGAAGAGCGGCACCGCGACGAGGGCTGCGATCAGGGCCGCGCCGACGAAGAAGCTGACCAGGACCGCGCCCCACGCCGGACGGGCGCGCAGGGCGCCGCGCGGGACCAGGGGAGTGGCGGTGCGGCGCAGATGGACGACGAGGGCGACGGTGGCGACGGCGGCGCCGAGGAGGTACCAGAGTCCCTGCTCGGAGAAGGCCTGCACCTCCGGGTCGGCGGTCGCGAACGCCAGGATCACCCCGCCGAGCGCCGCGGCCAGGAGGAGCGCGCCGACGAGGTCGGCCTCGCGGGTGCTGCGGGCCCAGGAGCGCAGGTCGACCAGGGGCCGGGCCGCGGTCGCGCACCGGACCACGAGCAGCACCGCGGCGACGATGGTCGCGAGCCCGAGCGGGGTCAGCCAGCGGCCACTGCCCGCGACGGGCGTGAGCAGCTCGCCCCAGGTCAGGTCGGCCATCAGCCGAGGCGGGCTCCAGAAGACCGTCGCGCCGGCGCCGAGCACCACCGCCAGCAGCAGCACCCCGACCGGATCGGGCACCCGGCGTCGCGCCCGCGTCGGGACGGACCTGCCCAGCAGCTGGATCGCCGCGGCGAGGAGCAGCCCGACCGCGAGGTTGATCGCGAAGATCGCCCGCCAGTCGGCGAGCGCCAGGACGACCGCGCCGAACAGCGGGCCGAGCACACTCCCGATCTCCTGGACGGCCGAGACCAGGCCCAGCGGGACGCCGCGGCGTTCGCGCGGGTAGAGATCGGCCACCAGGGCCAGCGTCGCGGGCACCAGGCCACCGCCGCCGAGGCCCTGCAGGAACCGGCCGGCCACCATGCTCGGCATGTCGTAGGCCAGGGCCGTGACCAGCGAGCCGAACGCGAAGACCACCAGGGCCGCGGTGAGCACCGGGAGCCGGCCGCGCAGGTCGGCGATCCGGCCGATCAGGGGCAGCATGGCGACGTACCCGAGCAGGAAGCCCGAGATGATCGGCGCGGCGCGCTGCAGCTCGTCGATCGGGATGCCGGTGCTCGCCATCAGGTCCGGCAGCGCCAGGACCACCACGTAGGTGTCGGCGGCCGCGAAGGCCACCGCCACAGCCGCGAGGCCGAGGAGGGCCCGGGGTGAGCGGGCCTCCAGGGGTGCCCCGGACCGTGCGGTCACGGTGCGGTGATGTCCTGCTCGGTGCCGTAGTCGGAGAACGTCATCGTGTAGGTCATCTCGCCGTCGCCCTCGTAGAAGACGCCGGTGAGCACGGCCTCACGGAGCTCGCCGTCCTCGCTGATGGTGTACGACGCTTCGAAGTCGCCCGACGCGCTCGGGACGATGTTGGCGACCACGTCGCCGGGCACCGTGCCGGTGTAGGAGGTGAAGACCTCCTTGTTGTCCTCGCCGCCGCGGACCTGGTCGCCCCTCTCGGCTCCGGTCGTCTCGGTCAGCAGCGTCGAGAAGCCGGCGTCCGTGCCCATCAGCTGGTTGGGGTCCGGCGCGCCGTACTGGGCCGGGTCGATCACGGTCCACTGCGGCAGCAGCAGACTGTTCTTGGCGTAGACCTTGCCGTCGACCGCGATCACCTCGGCGGTGGCCGGGATGCCGCTGACGCTGAGGTCGAAGCTGCCCTCGAACGCGGGCGGGTGGACGCCGACGCCGGTGGCCTTGCGGATGCCGGTCACGCTGGAGGAGAGACTGTCGGCCTCCAGGGTGATCGCGACGCCGCTGGTCTCGTCGAGGGTGGTCTTGGCGAGCGTGAGCACCTCGGTGGGCGAGCTGTCGTCGCCGCCCGACGCGGGCTCGTCGTCGGAGCAGGCGGTGAGCGAGAGAGCGAGGAGGGCCGCGCCGGCCGCGGCGAGAGTGCGGTTCACGGCGGTCAGCCTTCCACGACCGGGACCCGGGCCGCGACCGGACCCGCGCACGCCGCGATCGGTTGGCTCCCGGGGATCCCCGAGCCGTCCCGTCGACCCGTGGCCTCCGGCAGGTCGATCGGTGCACCGCTCGCGGCCGCCGCCCGGGCCGGCGCCGGACCCGCCCAGGCGAAGACCAGGACGTCCTCGCCCTTGAGGAACCGGTGGCAGCGCACGCCGCCCGTGGCGCGACCCTTGCCGGGGTACTCGCTGAACGGCGCGACCTTGACCGCGCCCGGCTCGGTGCCGGGCAGCGCCGTCGAGGAGCCGGAGGCCGTCACCACGACCACGCCGTCCCCGGCATCGGGGTCGAAGGCCCCGAAGGACACGACGTACTGCCCGAGAGCGAGCCGTACGCCGGCGATCCCGCCGCCGGAGCGGCCCTGGGGCCGCACGGCGTCCGCACCGAAGTGCAGCAGCTGGGCGTCGGAGGTGATGAAGCAGAGCGTCTCCTGGCCGGTGACCAGCTCGACGGCCCCGACCACCTCGTCGCCGTCCTCGAGCCGGATCACGTCCCACTCCTCGCGCCCGAGGACCTCGGGGTTGACCCGCTTGACCACGCCGCTGCGGGTGCCGAGCGCGAGCCCCGGACCCTCGGTGGCGAGGGTGCAGAGCGCGAGGGCGCGCTCGCCGTTCGCCAGCTGGAGCATCTCGCTCAGCGGGAGTCCGCCCTGCAGGTTGGGGTCGTTGGCCGACGCCGGCAGCGCCGGCAGGTCCAGGACCCCGAGCCTCAGCAGGCGCCCGCGCGAGGTCAGCACGCCGATCTCGCCGCGGACGGAGGTCTTGACCACCGACGTCACCACATCGTGGTTGGTGCGGCCCTCGCCGGAGCCGATCGGCTCGTCGGTCGAGGTGCGGGCCAGCAGCCCGGTGGAGGAGAGGAACGCGAAGCAGGGGTCGTCCGATACCTCGAGGGGTACGGCGGAGGCGGTCACCGCGACTCCGGCCGACTCCAGCAGCACCGTGCGGCGCGGCGTGCCGTACGTCTTCGCGACCTCCGCGAGCTCGTCGGAGACGACTCGCCAGCGCAGCTTCTCGTCGCCCAGGATCGCGTCGAGCTCCTCGATCTCGCGGCGCAGCTCCTCCTGCTCCTTCTCCAGCTCGATCCGGCTGAACCGGGTCAGCCGGCGCAGCTGCATCTCCAGGATGTAGTCGGTCTGGGTCAAGGAGAGGTCGAAGACGGACATCAGCCGCTCCCGGGCCGCTCCGGTGTCGTCGCTGGTGCGGATGACCTGGATGACCTCGTCGATGTCGAGCAGCGCGACCAGCAGGCCGTCGACGAGGTGCAGGCGCTCGGCCTTCTTGTTCCGGCGGAACTGCGTGCGGCGGCCGACGACCTCGAAGCGGTGGTCGAGGAAGACCCGGAGCAGCTCGGTGAGCCCGAGCGTGCGGGGCTGGCCGTCGACCAGGGCGACGTTGTTGATGCCGAAGGAGTCCTCCAGCGGCGTCTGGCGGTACAGCTGCTCGAGCAGGGCCTCGGGGTGGAACCCATTCTTCACCTCGATGACCAGCCGCATGCCGTGCTGGCGGTCGGTGAGGTCCTTGATGTCGGAGATGCCCTGCAGCTTCTTGCTCTGCACCAGCACCTTGATCCGCTCGACGACCTTCTCGGTGCCGACGCCGTACGGCATCTCGGTGACGACGATGCCCTTGCGGCGGCCGATCGTCTCCACGCGCGCGGTCGCGCGCATCTTGAAGCTGCCGCGGCCCGAGACGTAGGCGTCGCGGATGCCGTCGAGGCCGACGATCTTGCCGCCGGTCGGCAGGTCGGGACCCGGGATGAAGCGCATCAGGTCGTCGATGGTCGCCTTCGGGTGGAGGATCAGGTGGCGCAGCGCCTGGACCACCTCGACGAGGTTGTGCGGCGCCATGTTGGTCGCCATGCCGACCGCGATGCCGGTGGTGCCGTTGACGACCAGGTTGGGGATCGCCGCGGGGAGCACCGTCGGCTCGAACTCGCGGCTGTCGTAGTTGGGCTTGAAGTCGACGGTGTCCTCGTCGATCGAGGCCGTCATCGCCACCGCTGCGGGCGCCATCCGGGCCTCGGTGTAGCGCATGGCGGCCGGGGAGTCGTCGGGCGAGCCGAAGTTCCCGTGGCCGTCGATGAACGGCAGCCGCATCGACCACGGCTGCGCCAGCCGGACCATCGCGTCGTAGATCGCACCGTCGCCGTGGGGGTGCAGCCGGCCCATGACCTCGCCGACGACGCGGGCGCTCTTCACGTGGCCCCGGTCGGGGCGCAGGCCCATGTCGTTCATCGTGTAGAGGATCCGCCGCTGGACCGGCTTCAGGCCGTCGCGGGCGTCCGGGAGGGCCCGGGAGTAGATGACGGAGTAGGCGTACTCGAGGAAGGAGGACTCCATCTCCTGCTTGATGTCGGTGTCGAGGATGTGCTCCTCGAAGTCATCGGGGAGATCAGGGGTCGTGGTACGCCGTGCCATGGGCGCCATTGTCCCCGGATCGTCCGCGGAACCCGCTCGGGGCTCGCCGGGCGTGCGTGAGCCGGTAGATTTCGCACCGTGACCCAGCAGGACATCCCCGCAGCCCCCGCCCACTGGGAGGCCGACGTCCTGCTCCGTGACGGACGCACGGCGCACATCCGCCCGATCGGCCCCGGGGACGCCGAGCTCCTCGTCGAGTTCTACGCCCGGGTCTCCGACGAGTCCAAGTACTACCGGTTCTTCTCCCCGATGCCGCGGCTCTCCGATCGCGACGTGGCCCGCTTCACCCAGGTCGACCACGTCGACCGGGTCGCGTTCGTGCTGACCCTGCAGGGCCGGATGATCGCGGTCGGACGCTACGACGTCGTCCGGCCCGGCGACGCCGAGGTGGCGTTCCTGGTCGAGGACCAGCACCAGGGCCGCGGGATCGCCCAGCTCCTGCTCGAGCACCTCGCCCAGGCCGCCCGCGAGCGCGGCCTGGAGCGGTTCGTGGCCGAGGTGCTGCCCGACAACACCCGGATGATCCAGACCTTCCGCGACGCCGGCTACCGGGTCGCGAGCGAGTACGAGGACGGCGTCCTCATCCTGGAGTTCCCCATCGACTCGACCGACACGGCGATCGGGGTGATGCTCAACCGCGAGCACCGCGCCGAGGCGGCGTCGATCCACCGGTTCTTCAACCCGCGCTCGGTCGCCGTCATCGGGGCCAGCCGTCGTCAGGACACCATCGGCCAGGCGCTGGTCCGCAACCTGGTCACCGGCGACTTCACCGGTCGCGTGTACGCCGTCAACCCGTCCGCGGCGGCCGTGTCGGGGCTCCCGGCGTACAAGTCGGTCAACGAGATCCCCGACGAGGTCGACGTGGCGATCGTCGCGGTCCCCGCCGACGCCGTGCAGGACGTCGTCCTCGACTGCGCCGCCAAGGGCGTGCACGGCCTGGTCGTCATCTCCTCCGGCTTCGCCGAGACCGGCGAGGAGGGCCGTCAGCGGCAACGCCGGCTGGTCGGGCTCTCCCGCTCCTACGGGTTGCGGCTGATCGGCCCGAACGCCCTCGGCGTCATCAACACCGACCCGGCGGTGAAGATCAACGCCTCGCTGGCGCCGCTGATGCCGCCGCGAGGCCGGGCCGGGTTCTTCTGCCAGTCCGGTGCGCTCGGCTCGGCCATCCTGGAGAAGGTCAACAACCGGGGCCTCGGCCTGTCGACGTTCGTCAGCGCCGGCAACCGCGCCGACGTCTCCGGCAACGACCTGCTGCAGTACTGGGAGGAGGACGACTCCACCGAGGTCGTGCTGCTCTACCTGGAGTCGATCGGCAACCCGCGCAAGTTCTCCCGCATCGCCCGCCGGGTCTCCCAGCGCAAGCCGGTCATCGCGGTGCGGTCCGGTCGCACCACGCAGGGTGTGCCGATGGGCCACGCCGTACGCCGGATCGCCGCGCCGCCGCAGGCCGTCGACGCGATGTTCCGGCAGGCGGGCGTGATCCAGACCGAGTCGCTGGAGGAGATGTTCGACGTCGCCCAGCTGCTGGCCCACCAGCCGCTGCCCCGAGGCCGCCGGGTCGCGATCGTCGGCAACTCCGACGCGCTCGGGCTGCTGGCGGCCGATGCGGCCGCGAGCGTCGGACTGGTGGTCAACAAGACGATCGCGCTGAGCACCGAGCCCTCCGCGGAGGACTTCGAGGATGCCCTCGACTCCGCCATCGACGACCCCGACGTCGACGCCGTGGTCGCGGTCTACATCCCGCCGCTCAACGTCTCCGGCGAGGACGTCGCCAACGTGCTCGCCGCCGTCGGCGAGCAGTCCGACAAGCCGCTGGTCTCCTCCTTCCTCGGCGCCGAGGGCGTGCCCGAGCTGCTCCGGGTCCCCGACGTCGCCGGCTCCACGGCCGGGCGCGGCTCGGTGCCGTCGTACCCCGCCGTCGAGGCCGCGGTCCGCGCGCTCGCCCACGTCGTCGACTACGCGGTGTGGCTGCGCACCCCCGACGGCGACGCCGACGGACCCGACGACGTCGACCACCGCAGCGCCAAGCGGTTGATCAACGAGACCCTCGCCGTGCACCCCGACGGGACCGAGCTCGACCCCGAGACCCTCACCGGGCTGCTGCGGGCCTATGGCGTCGAGCTGTGCTCGGCGCGCCGGGTCACGTCGTACGACGAGGCCGTGGCCGCGGGCGAGGCCGAGGGCTGGGACGTCGTGCTGAAGGCCACCGCCGACCACCTGCGCGAGCGCCCCGACCTGGCGCACGTGTGGCGCAACATCGACGGTCCGGGGGAGATGCGGAACGCCTGGAACGCCCTGGCCGAGATCGTGGGCCAGCCCGAGAGGGCCGGCTTCGTGGTGCAGAAGAACGCCCGGCCGGGCGTCCCGATCTCGATCCGCAGCATCGAGGACCCGCTCTTCGGACCGGTGGTGTCGTTCGGGATCTCGGGTCCGCTGACCGAGCTCCTCAGCGACCGCGCCTACCGGATCCCGCCGCTGACCCGGCGCGACGCCGCCGCGATGGTCCGGGAGATCAAGTCCTCGCCGATGCTCTTCGGCTACCGCGGCAGCGAGGTCGTCGACGTCGCGGAGATCGAGCGGCTGATCCGCCGTGTCGCCCAGCTGCAGAACGACCTCCCGCAGGTCCGCTCGCTCGAGCTGTCGCTGGTGCTGGCCGGTGCCGGGGGCGCCACGGTGCTCACCGCTGCGGCGCGGATCGAGCCGGTCGCCGACCCCCGCTCGGACTGGTTCGTACGCCGGCTTCCGTCGCTGCCCGGGGACACGCTCCCCAGCTGACTCTGCCGGCTGACTCGGCGCTCGTCGGGGCGTGGTGACACACTGCAGCCATGCGCAGCAGGACCGACGATCGTGACCACGCCCTCGAGCTCCGCGAGGCCATCCACCGCACCGGCTACTACCCCGAGGTGGTGGCAGAGGGCGTGGGGTCGGCCGTCGCGGGGGAGCAGGTCGTCTCGTTCTACGTCCACCACGAGCCGACCTTCGAGCGCGACGAGGTGCGTCGGCACCTCAGCGTCGTCGTGCTGACCCCGACCCGGCTGGTGCTCGCCCACACCGACGAGCACGCGGGCGACGACCTGCTGCCCGAGCCGTACACCTCGACCTCGACCGAGGCGATCCGGCTCGACACCGTCAAGTCGGTGGTCGTGACCCGGATGATCGCCAACCCAGCCTCCGGCCCGTCGTTCCCCGCGGAGGCCGTGATGACCATCGGCTGGGGCGGGGTCAGCCGGGTCGACCTGGAGCCGGCCGGCTGCAGCGACCCCGACTGCGACGCCGACCACGGCTACACCGGCGTGCTCGCCTCCGACGACTTCTCGCTGCGGGTGTCCGCCGCCGCGGACGGCGCCGACGCGGTCGCCGGACTGCTCGCCTTCGCCGAGTCGCTCTCCGCGCGCACCCACAGCGGCTGAGAGCCGGCGTGGCCGAGTTCCTGCAGCCCGCGTACGGGGCGCGCTCGCTCGGTGACGTCGTGCCCGCGATTGGGGCTGCGCTCGGCGTGCCGACCCCGGACGCGCCCAGCCGACTGGTGCTGCCCTCCGCGCCGTCGTACGTCCTCTTCCTCATCGACGGGCTCGGCGCGACCCTGCTGGAGCGCCACGGGCACGCCGCGCCGTACCTCTCGGCGCTCGCGGAGGGCGCCGAGGCCGGCACCGCCGGCGTGCCGTCGACGACCGCGACCAGCCTGACCTCCCTCGGCACCGGCCTGGTGCCCGGCGCGCACGGCCTGGTCGGGTTCACCTCCCGGGTGCCCGGCACCGAGAAGCTGCTGAACGCGCTGTACTGGAGCAAGGACGTCGACCCGGTCGAGTGGCAGCCGCACCCCACCGCGTTCGCGACCCTGCGTCAGGCCGGGGTCTCGGTGAGTGTCGTCAACAAGCGCGAGTTCGAGGGCAGCGGGCTGACCGTGGCGGCCAACCGGGGTGTCGAGTTCATCGGCGCCGACAAGGTCGGCGAGCGGATCGCCGCCGCGGTCGCGGCCTCGGCGTACCGCCCGTCGCTGACCTACCTGTACGACGGCGACCTCGACTGGACCGGGCACCGCTACGGCGTCGCGTCGAGCCAGTGGCTCCAGCAGCTCTCCAGCATCGACGCCGAGGCCGAGCAGCTCCGCGAGGCGCTGCCCGCCTCGACCCGGCTCGTCGTCGTCGCCGACCACGGCATGATCGACTCCCCGCCCGAGCACCGCGTCGACGTCGACGAGCAGCTGGAGCTGCGCGACGGACTGCTGCTGTTCGGGGGCGAGGCGAGGTTCCGCCACCTCTACTGCCACCGCGGCGCCGTCACCGACGTGGTCGCCACCTGGACCGACGTGCTCGGCGACCGGGCCGAGGTGCTGACCCGCGACGACGCCATCGCCCGCGGGTGGTTCGGCGACGTCCGGCCGTCGGTGCTGCCGCGGCTCGGCGACGTGATGGTGGCCTCGCGCGGCGACCACGCGGTCTTCTCCTCCACCGACTTCGCCTACGAGACCACGCTGGTCGGCCTGCACGGGTCGCTCACGCGTGCGGAGATGCTGATCCCGATCCTGGTCGGATAGGTTCCGCTCTCGCGCGGGTGCGGGGTGGGGGCTCTGCTGGTTCATCACGGTATGTAGACGAGCCTGCGCCTCCCACGGCGTACCCACCGTGGGAAGTGAGAACTGGGCTGCATGCCGTGATGAAACCGGGGCTCCCGGGTGCACCCAGCCGGCGGACCCGCCTCAGCCGAAGGGGAGCGGCTCGGGAGCGAGCGAGACGGCCTTGGCGCGGGCGGCGGTGAGGCGGCGACGGTGGTGCTGGCGGCAGAGCACCTCGTAGGCGACCTCGGCGGGCGGGCCGGCCTGGTCGTCGACGTCGCCGACGACGATCACCTCGCCCTCGACCACCATGATGCCGTCCTCGGTGCGGGCGTTGTGGGTGGCCCGCTTGCCGCACCAGCACAGCGCCTCGACCTGGAGGAAGTTCATCCGGTCGGCGAGCTCGACGAGGCGGTGACTGCCCTCGAACAGGGCGGTGCGGAAGTCGGTGAGGATGCCGAAGGCGAAGACGTCGATCTGCAGCTCGTCGACCAGCTTGGCCAGCTGGTCGACCTGGTCGCGGGTGTAGAACTGGGCCTCGTCGCAGATCAGGTAGTCGATCCGCCCGCCCTGGGTGAGGGTGGTGACGACGTACTGCCAGAAGTCGAAGTCGGGTGCGACCTCGATGGCCTCGTGGGTCAGGCCGAGGCGGCTGGAGAGCGTCGCGCTGCCGGCGCGGTCGTGGGTCGAGAAGATCCGGCCCGCTCGGCCGCGGGCGGCGTGGTTGTGGTTCGTCTGGAGCGCCAGGGTGCTCTTGCCAGAGTCCATGGTGCCCGTGAAGAAGTGCAGTTCCGCCACGCGGGTGATCCTTTCACGCCCGCACGTCAGTCCTGCTTGCCGCCACCGAACATGATCTCGTCCCAGCTCGGCACCGAGGCCCGGCCGCGGCTCTTGCGCACCGGCCGGCGGGCGGGGGGCTCGTCCCGGTCGTGGTCGGGGTCCTGCTGGGCCACGGGCTCGGCGACCGGCTCGGGGTCCGGCTCGAGGTCCGGCTCGGGGTCCGGGTCCGCAGCGGCGGCATCGGCCGCCTCGTCGGCGATCTCGGTCTCGTCCAGGCCGGGCTGGTCGTCGAGGAACGCCTCGAGCGGCTGCTCCAGCAGCGGCTCGTCGCGCACGAGCCCGATGGCGTCGTCGCCCAGGGGCAGCTCGTCGGGAGCGGGGGTCGCCTGGCGACGCTGGCGGGCCCGCTCGAGGTCGTCACGCTGCGCCGGCGCCTCGGCGGTGACGGTGCCGATCAGGTCGCCGACCAGCCAGCGAGCGTCCTCGTCGTCGAGGACGACGTAGTTGCCGGGGGCGTCGAAGGTGAAGTGGGCGGTGCCGGAGCGCGCGCTCGTGTCGTACAGCGCAGCCAGGGTCCAGCGGCCGTCCTCGCGCCGCCAGGCGTCCCATTCGACGGTCTCGGCGCGCACGTTGAGGGGCCGGAGCTGGGCGGCGACGGCGTCTCCGAGGGTGCGGGCCGAGCCGGAGGCGTCGGCCGAGCGGCGTACCGAGGAACGCTGCGCGCGCTGGGCGACGTGCTGGCGCTCGGCGAGCACCGGCCCGGCGAACGGCATGATCTTCTCGACCGTGGTCTTGGCCGCCGCGGCGACGGCCTCGGGGGACTCGCCGGCCCGGATCCGGGCCTGGATGTCCCTGGGGCGGATCGTGCTGTCCATGCGTATCTCCAACTGGCCGGGTCGTGCGGTGTCGCCCCGGAGGGCGGACCGGAGGTGGGCGTCGACGGCGAGCGTGTACTCGTCGCCCGTGTCGCTGACCAGCAACAGGCGTCTCCCGTCCTCGCTGATGCCCGCGAGGGTGAGGTGCGCCATGGGGTGACCTGCTCCTGCCTGTCGACGCTGTCTTCGGTTTGCCCGAGCCTACGCCAGCGGGCCCCGTGGAGCCGGTAACCTCGCAGCGTGCCGACCCTCGTCGTGCTCGACCTCGTCGGCATCTTCGTGTTCGCGATCTCCGGCGCCCTGGTGGCGGTCCGCAAGGACCTCGACGTGTTCGGCGTCCTCGTCCTGGCCGGTACGACCGGTCTCGGCGGCGGGTTCCTCCGCGACGTGCTCATCGGCGCCGCACCGCCCACGGCGCTGGCCGACTGGCGCTACCTGATGGTGCCGATCGGCGCGGGCCTGCTGACCTTCCGCTTCCATCCCACGGTGGGCCGCCTCGAGCGCACCGTGAACGTCTTCGACGCCTTCGGGCTGGCGCTGTTCTGCGTGGTCGGGGCGGTCAAGGCGCTCGACTACGGGCTCGGTCCGCTGCCCGCCGCGCTGATGGGCATGGTGACCGGCATCGGGGGCGGGATGCTGCGCGACGTACTGGCCGGCCGGGTTCCGGTGATCTTCCGCGGGGAGCTCTACGCGATCCCGGCCCTCGCAGGCGCGCTGGTCGCGGTCGTCGGCACCCGCGCCGAGCTGCCCGAGCTGCTGGTCACCAGCGCCGGTGCGGCGGTCTGCCTGGTCTGGCGGCTGCTCGCGATCTGGCGGAACTGGCGGGCCCCGATGCCCATGGGGCCCGCCAGCGTGTGAGTCAGCCGATCGGCTCGCCGACGGCGATCTGGGCCTGGCCCTGCTCCCCGGCGTCGTCGGTGACCACCGTGCAGGTCCCCGCGCTGACCGTGCAGGTCAGCAGGCTGACCGGCGCGTCCTCGTCCACCAGGGCGATGACGGCCAGCGTGTCCGTGTCCAGCCACTGGTAGCCCGTCGAGAAGAAGTACGACGCGGGCAGCTGGAGTGCGAGGTCGGCACCCGTGGCCACGTCGACCACCCGCAGCTCGTCGGCGTCGGGGGCGTAGAACCGAGCGTCGGGCGAGAGCACACCGGAGCCGTCCAGGACGCCGGGCAGCGGCCGCGCCTGCGCCCGCGACGGGCCGACCTCGACCCCCTCATCGCCGTAGACGGCGAGCACGCCCGCCTCCACGTCGATCAGGTCGAAGCCGTTGCGGGCCTTCGGGTCCAGGACCGTCGCCGCACCGCTGGCCAGGTCGACGGCGACCGCGCCCCGGCTGTCGCGCCAGTACGTCGTGGACTGGTCGATCGCGTAGAGGTACGCCGGGTTCTTCTCATCGGCGAGCTCGCCCATCCCGGGCGCGGTGGCGTCGTCGTAGCGCTGCACGTCGCCGGTGGCCTGGTCGAGGACCACGAAGGCCGGCCGGTCCCCGGACGGGTCGACCCAGCCCGCCAGCGTGCCTGTCGAGTCGGCGACCAGCCGCGGCCGCATGCCGGCGGAGGTCGTGCCCACCCGGTCGACCGAGCCGCCGGAGTACGAGAACACGGCGCCCTCCCCGTCGGTGAACACGTAGCCCGCGTCGGTCCCCACGTAGGCGGCAACGCGGTGGCCGAGGTCGGCCCGCTCCCCGCCGGCGTGGAGCGTGCTGCCGGTGGCCCAGCTCAGCGAGGCGGTCGGGAGCGGCTCACCGGCGACCTGTGGTCCGCCGTCGTCGCCGCTGAGGGACACGACGGCCACCCCGCCGACGACGGCCAGGGCGGCGAGCCCGCCCACGAGGCCGGCGGCCCGCCGGCGTCGTACCCGCCGGTCGCCGGTGGCGGTGATCGCGTCGAGGTCGGGGCCGGCGAAGTCGATCGTCTCGGCCTGGTCGTGCAGCAGGGTCTTCAGCTTCTCGGTCATCGTCTTCACCGTCCGGTAGTCAGCAGGTCGTCGAGGGGGAGCAGCGTCGCGTCGTCGCCGAGCCGCTCGCGGAGCTTGCGGAGCGCGGCCGAGACCTGGCTCTTCACGGTGCCGACCGCGCAGCCCATCGCCTCGGCGGTCTGGGCCTCGGTGAGGTCCTCGTAGTAGCGCAGCACCACGGCCGCCCGCTGCCGCACCGGCAGCTCCAGCAGCGCCTGCCACACCCAGGCCCGCTCGTCGGCGGCGTCGGCGGGTCCGGTGGTCCTGGCCTCCGGCAGCTGTTCGGTCGGCCGCTCCGACCAGCTGCGCCGGCGGAACCAGCTGATCGCGGTGGTCGTGATCGCCTTGCGGGTGTATGCCTCCGCATTGGCGGGGTCGCGCAGCCGCGGCCAGGCGACGTACGTCTTGGTCAGCGCCTCCTGGACCAGGTCCTGGGCCAGGCCGGGGTCGCCGACCATGAGGTACGCCGCGCGGTGCAGCGCGGCACTGCGCGCCGTCACGAACTCCGCGAAGGCGTCCCGGTCCCGTGCCGCCATCGTGTCTCCCCTCGTCGCGAGGCTCGCTGCCCCGTCGCCACCCAGACGACGCGGAGCGCGGAAAAGGTTCGGTGGGGCGATGGTCCCAGTGGGAGAGATCTCCTCGGTCGCGGTGTCGATTCGGGCGTTCCCCGTTCGACGTCTTGGTGAGAGGTCCGTGACCGGGGCCTCGGACCAGAGGAGGAGAACATGCACCCAGACGACGCGGCGCACGGAGGAGATGCGGCGGCGCCGATGATTCCGGCCGGCTCCCCGGGTCTGCCCGCCCATGGACATGAGCAAGAACTGCAGTGCGAACTGTCGGTGGGTGGTGCCAGCATGAGCGGCATGGACCTAGCGATCGAAACACACGGCCTGGTCAAGACCTTCGGGGACAACCGGGCGGTGGACGGCGTCGACCTGGCCATCCGGACGGGTGGGGTGTACGGCGTGCTGGGGCCCAACGGGGCGGGGAAGACGACCACCATCAAGATGCTGGCCACCCTCCTCGAGCCCGACGGCGGCACGGCCACGGTGCTCGGGCACGACGTGGTCCGCGAGGCGGCCGAGGTGCGGGCGCGGGTCGCGATGACCGGCCAGTTCGCCTCGCTCGACGAGGACCTGACCGGACTGGAGAACCTCACCCTGCTGGCTCGTCTCTACGGCTACGCGCGGCCTGCGGCCCGCGACCGGGCGATGCAGCTGCTGGAGGCCTTCGACCTCGCCGAGTCGGCGAAGAAGCAGGTCAAGGCCTACTCCGGCGGCATGCGCCGGCGCATCGACATCGCCGGGTCGATCGTCGTGCGCCCCGACCTGATGTTCCTCGACGAGCCGACCACGGGCCTGGACCCGCGCAGTCGCAACCAGGTCTGGGAGATCGTGCGGGCCCTGGTGGGCGCCGGGACCACGATCCTGCTGACGACGCAGTACCTCGAGGAGGCCGACCAGCTCGCCGACCGGATCGCGGTGATCGACCACGGCCGGGTGATCGCCGAGGGCACCAGCGGAGAGCTGAAGGCCTCCGTCGGGTCCGGCGCCGTGCACGTCCGGGTCGCCGACCCGGCCGACCGCGACGAGGTGGCCCGCCTGCTGGGCGAGTCGCTGGCCACCGAGGCGGTCCTGGAGTCCGATCCCGCCGCGGTCAGCCTCCGGGTCGAGGACCCGACGGCGGTCGCGGGCGCCCTGCACCGGGTCGGCGAGCTGGGCCTGCTGATCAGCGAGTACAGCCTCGGCCAGCCCAGCCTCGACGAGGTGTTCCTGGCCCTGACGGGCCGACCGGCCGAGGAGACCGAGACCCAGGAGGTTCCCGCATGACCACCGAGGCCACCCGCGAGCCGACCCGGGCCCTGGACGCGAACGTGATCGCCGCCCTGGGCGCTGCCGAGCGGCCCCCGCGCGCGGGAGCGGTCAGCTCCTCGCTCACCTTCGGGTGGCGGGCGCTGCTGAAGATCAAGCACGTCCCCGAGCAGCTCTTCGACGTGACCATGTTCCCGATCCTGTTCACGCTGATGTTCACCTACGTGTTCGGCGGGGCGATCTCCGGCTCGACCCAGGACTATCTCCAGTACGCCCTGCCCGGGATCCTGACCCAGACGGTCGTGTTCATCACGATGTACACCGGACTGACCATCAACACCGACATCGACAAGGGCGTCTTCGACCGATTCCGGTCCTTGCCGGTCTGGCGTGCCTCGCTGCTCGTCGGCGCCCTGCTCGGCGACACCCTGCGCTACGGCCTGGCGTCGTTCATGGTGCTGGTCGTCGGCGTGCTGATCGGCTACCGCGCACCCGGCGGGTTCGTCGGAGTGCTCCTCGCGGTGCTCCTGCTGCTGGTCTTCTGCTTCTCGCTGAGCTGGCTGTGGCTGATCGTCGGCCTGAAGGTCCGCAGCCCCAACGCGGTGATGGGCACCTCGATGATGGTGCTGTTCCCGCTGACCTTCATCAGCTCCGTCTTCGCCCCGCCGGAGACCATGCCGGGCTGGCTGCAGGCCTTCGTCGACATCAACCCGGTCACCCTGCTCTGCGAGGCGGCCCGGGGCCTGATGAACGACGTGCCCGACAGCGGCGACATCCTCATCGTGCTGGTGCTCTCGGCCGCGATCACGGCGGTGTTCGCCCCGATCGCGCTGCGGCTCTACAACACCAAGTGAGCTGCCCCAGCCTGAGCTCGCGAAGGCTGGGACCCAGCAGCCAGGTCGAGTAGCCCCGCGACCGACGAAGGAGGTCGCGACGGGCGTATCGAGACCCGCCCGTCCGGATGGGTCTCGATACGCCCGCTCGTTCCTCGCGGGCTACTCGACCAGCGAGTGGCGGGCTACTCGACCAGCGAGTGGCGGGCTACTCGACCAGCGAGTGGCGGGCTACTCGACCAGCGAGCGGGTCAGTCGCCGAGCACCCGGCGCAGGTAGTCGTTGGCGAAGACCCGGTCCGGGTCGAGCCGGTCCCGGATCGCCAGGAACTCCTCGAAGCGGGGGTACGCCGGCGCGAGGTCCGCCGCGGTGCGGGTGTGCACCTTGCCCCAGTGCGGGCGACCGTCGTGGGCGCGCAGGATCGGCTCCAGGAGGTCGAAGTAGGCGCGGTGGTCGGCGTCGCGGTGGGTGTGGAAGGCCAGGTAGAAGGAGTCGCGACCGGATGCGGTCGACAGGGCGACGTCGTCGGCGGGGGCGGTGCGGATCTCGACCGGGAAGCTGATCCGCAGTCCGCTGGACTCGATGGCCGCCCGCGCCTCGCGGAGCACCTCGAGCCCGGCCGCCCGCGGCACGGCGTACTCCATCTCGCGGAAGACGACGTCGCGGCGGGCCGTGAAGACCCGGTGCGCGACGTCGCTGTAGGTGCGCGCGCCCATCAGGTGGGCATTGACGCGGTTGACCCGCGGGATGGCGGCGGGCACCCGGTTGAGCACCCGGCACAGCGCCCCGAAGGCGTGGTTCTGCAGGAAGTCGTCGTCGAACCACGCGCGGGCGGCCGACAGCGGCTCCGCCTCGCTGAGGGGTACGTCGAGCCGGTCGTTGCGCTTGACCGACATCCGGTCGGTGTGGGGGAACCAGTACAGGTCGACGTGGTGGCTCTCGGCCGTCATCTGGTCGAACGAGCCGAGCGCCTCGTCCCACGACATCGGCTGCTCGGTGGCCTCGAGCACGAAGAGCGGCTCGATCCGGAACGTCACGGTGGTGAGCACGCCGAGCGCGCCCAGGCCGACCCGGGCGACGGCGAAGACGTCGGGGTTCTCGGTCTCGCTGGCGCGCAGCACCTCGCCGGTGCCGGTGACCAGCTCGACGGCGGCGAGCTGCGCGGCGAGGCCGGCCGCGACGCCGCCGGTGCCGTGGGTGCCGGTCGAGGTCGCTCCGGCGAGCGTCTGCTCGGCGATGTCGCCCATGTTGTGCAGGCTCAGCCCGAGTCGTTCGAGCGGGGCGTTGAGGTCCTTCAGCCGGGTGCCGGCGAGCGCCGTGACCGTCATCGCCTCGCGGTCGACCCCCACGACGCCGGCCATCCCGACGGGTCGCAGCATCGTGTGCTCGGGGGCCGAGATCGCGGTGAAGCTGTGGCCGGTGCCGATCATCTTGACCGTCGTACCGGCCTCCCGGGCCCGCTCGATCTCGGCCACGACCTGGGCCACCGACGCGGGCGTCACGGTCCGGGCAGGACGGGCGGACTCCAGGCCGGACCAGTTGCTCCACTCCACGAGGCGGAGACTAGTCCTCTCGCGGCAGGACGAGGGCGGCCAGGGCGGCCAGCAGGCCCGCCCCCGCGCTGACCAGGTACGCCGGCGACGCGCCCGCGTGGTCGACCACGAAGCCGCTGATCACCGCGCCCGGAGCCACCCCGGCGACCAGGCCGGTCTGCATGATGGCCAGACCCTCCGTCATCCGGGCGCGCGGCACGACCTGCTCGGTGAGCGACATGGTGGCGATCAGGGTGGGGGCGATCGCGACCCCGCCGACCAGCAGCAGCGCGCCGAGCAGGGGCACGGAGTCGACGAGGAACAGCGGCACCATCGCCGTGGCCATCCCGAGGGCGCCGACCCGCACGCGGTACGACGGCCCGCGCCGCCAGGTCACGGCGCCGGTGACGGCGCCGGCCACCAGGCTCCCGAGCGCCCAGAGGGCGAGCAGGGGGCCGGCGTACGACGCTGCTCCGTGCTCGTCCGCGAACGCCACGGTGGTGACCTCGGCCGATCCGAACAGCACGCCCAGGCCGAGGCTGACGACGGCGAGCGGCACCACCGTGCGCCAGGGCATCCGGGGCCGGGGACCGGTCTCCGCGTCGTGGGCGTGCCTCGGCGGCTCGGTCGCCGGCTGACCGGCGAGCCCGACGCTGCCGACCACGCAGGCCACCACGGCGACGCCGAGCCCGAGCACCGGGTCCACGGTGGTCGCCAGCAGCGTGACCAGGATCGGGCCGAGGATGAAGACGGTCTCGTCGGCCACGCCCTCGAGGGCGAACGCCGTCTGCAGGTCCCGCGGGTCGTCGAGCACGTACGACCAGCGGGCCCGCACGCACGAGCCGACCTGGGGGAGCGAGGCACCGGCCAGCCCCGCGCAGAGGTACGTGGCCGCCGCCGGCCAGTCGGTCCGCACCGCGAGCACGAGCAGCACCATCGAGACCGCGAACAGCCCGCTCGCCACGGCCAGCACCCGGCCCTGCCCGAGCCGGTCCAGCAGCCGGCCCTGACCGATCGCGAGGACGGCGTTCGCGACCGTGTAGGCCGCGGTGACGGTGCCGGCGATGCCGTAGGAGCCGGAGACGTCCTCGACCAGCAGCACGATGCCGAGGCCGACCATCGAGATCGGGAGCCGACCCACGAGGCCGGCCAGGCTGAACCGTGCGGTCCCGGGTCTCGCGAGCACCCGACGGTAGGAGGTGATGACGGCCATGGCACAGGCAACGTATGGCGGGGATCCGGGAGGGGCCAATTCACCGTCGCTCCCTACGATTGGCGGCATGCCTCCCGACGCCGCGCCGTACGACGCCCTGCTCCTGGTCTCCTTCGGCGGGCCCGAGGCGCCCGAGGACGTCGTGCCGTTCCTGGAGAACGTCACCCGGGGCCGGGGGATCCCGCGCGAGCGGCTCGAGCAGGTCGGCGAGCACTACTTCCTGTTCGGCGGGAAGTCGCCGATCAACGACCAGAACCGCGCCTTCCTCACCGGGCTGCGCGCCGACCTCGCCGAGTCCGGCCTCGACCTGCCGGTCTACTGGGGCAACCGCAACTGGGACCCGTACCTGGCCGACACGCTGGCGCAGATGGCCGCCGACGGGGTGACCCGGGCGGCCTGCTTCGTGACGAGCGCCTACTCGTCGTACTCCAGCTGCCGGCAGTACCGCGAGAACCTGTACGACGCCGTGCAGGACGTCGAGGGCGCCCCGCGGCTGGACAAGCTGCGCCACTACTTCAACCACCCGGGGTTCGTGGAGCCGGTCGTCGACGGCGTGCTCGCCGCGCTCGCGGACCTGCCCGAGGACGTCCGCGACGGCGCCCACCTGGCCTTCGTCACGCACTCGATCCCGCTGTCGATGAACGACGCCTCGGGGCCGGACGGCGGGGCGTACGTCGCTCAGCACCTCGACGTCGCCGCGACGGTCGTGGCGCGGATCGAGGAGGAGACCGGTCGCGCGCACCCGCACGAGCTCGTCTTCTGCTCGCGCTCCGGCGCGCCGCACGTCCCGTGGCTGGAGCCCGACGTGAACGACCACCTGGAGGCGCTGCACGAGGCCGGTGCGCCCGCGGTGGTGATGGTGCCCGTCGGCTTCGTCTCCGACCACATGGAGGTCATCTACGACCTCGATACGGAGGCGGCGGCGACCGCCGAGCGGCTCGGGCTGCCCGCCCGCCGCTCCGCGACCGCCGGCACCGACGCGCGGTTCGTGGCCGGGGTCCGCGACCTGCTCCTCGAGCGCGCGGCGGTCGAGCGCGGCGAGGAGGTGGTCCGGGCCAGCGAGGGCACGATCGGGCCGCTGTGGGACGCCTGCCCGGTGGGCTGCTGCGCCAACGCGCGGGGCGACCGGCCGACGCTGTGCGGCGCATGAGCACCCCGCGAGTGAACGTGCCCGCCCCCGCCGAGCTCGCTGCGCTGGCGCTCGACACCGCCCGGCTCGCCGCCGAGCTGGTCCGCGAGCGCGCCCGTGGCGTGGTCTCGGTGGCCGCCACCAAGTCGAGCGACGTCGACGTCGTCACCGAGGCCGACCGCGCAAGCGAGGAGCTGATCCGCCGTACCCTGCAGCAGCGCCGCCCCGACGACGCGTTCCTCGGCGAGGAGGGCGACGACGTGGCCGGCTCCTCGGGGGTGCGCTGGGTGATCGACCCGATCGACGGGACCGTCAACTTCCTCTACGGCATCCCGCAGTACGCCGTCTCGATCGCCGCCGAGGTCGACGGACCCGCCGGTTGGCGGAGTGTCGCCGGGGTGGTGCTCAACGTCGCCACCGGCGTCGAGTACGTCGCGCACCGCGACGCCGACGGACGCCCGGTCGCGAGCCGCGACGGGGAGCCGATCGGCCCGCGCGCCGCCGTACCCCTCGACAAGACGCTGGTCGCCACCGGCTTCTCCTACGACCGCGAGGTTCGCCGGGCGCAGGTCACGGCGTGGCTCGACCTGCTCCCGCGGGTTCGCGACATCCGACGGCTCGGCTCCTGTGCGCTCGACCTGTGCGGGGTGGCCGAGGGGACCGTCGACGCCTACGTCGAGGAGGGCGTCAACCTCTGGGACCACGCCGCCGGGGCGCTGGTCGCCGAGGCGGCGGGTGCGCGCTGGGAGCTGCTCGTCGGGGCGGGTGGACTGAGCCTGCTGCTGTGCGCTCCGGGACCGTCGTACGACGACCTGCGGGCGGCGGTGGTGTCCGCAGGGTTCGCCGCCAGCGGTGTGGAATAGCCGCTGAGCGGACGGTGTTGAGGCGGCGCGATGCCCAAACCGGAGTGCGTCCAGAGGGCGCATGGTGCACAATCCTGGCGCCGAACGGATGAGCCGACCCGGCTCGCGGGGGACCGGTCACGGGGCAGCACGGACGAGGGGAGTGAGTGACGGATGGCGACTGACTACGACGCACCGCGTAAGAACGAGGAAGACCAGTCCGAGGAGAGCATCGAAGAGCTCAAGGCGCGACGTCACGACAAGAACTCCGGCAAGGTCGACGTGGACGAGACCGAGGCCGCCGAGTCCTTCGAGCTGCCCGGTGCCGACCTCTCCCACGAGGAGCTCGCGGTCGAGGTGAAGCCCAAGCAGGAGGACGAGTTCACCTGCATGAGCTGTTTCCTGGTGCACCACCGCTCGCAGCTGGCCGACGCCAAGAAGATGATCTGCCGCGACTGCGCCTGAGCGCACGACATGCGACGAAGGCCGCGATCCCCGCTCAGGGGATCGCGGCCTTGCTGCGTCGTGGCAGGTCAGGACTGCTGGTTGTCCCTCTGCAGGTCGGGGGGCAGGTGGCCGGTCGAGCGGGTGTAGTACGACGCGGCCCGCCGCTGGGCGAGCATCCGGGCGAGCCCGACCAGCATGCCGCTGACCACGGCCCAGCCGACCGCCTCCCAGATCTCCACGTCGGGGTCGGCGGGGTTCTCCGGGGGCTTCTTCCCGGTCGTCACCTTCCAGGTGGCGTCAGCGGCCTTCTTCGCCAGCGCGGCGGCCGCGACGGCCGAGACGAGGGAGAAGACCGACCAGATCTTGGAGCTGTCCTTGGCCATGGGAGGACATTACCCAGCGGTCGGCGCCTCACGCAGGGCGGCCAGGGCTCGGGCCAGCTCGTCGGGGTGGCGGGTGCTGATCAGCCAGTACGGCGCCGGGTCGGCCGTGTCGGTGATAGCGACCCGGACCGCGCGCTTGAGGTAGGGCCGCAGCAGCAGGTAGGCGCGGGCGTCGGCGTCCACGCCGGCGGCCCGGCGGGCCTGCTCGGGGTCGAGGACGTCGACCGTGCCGAGGTGGCGGGCCTCGATCCGGGCCCGGCCGGCCCGGAGCAGACCGTCGTGGACGCTGATCCGCGCCGAGCCGTACGACCAGAAGAGCGTCGCCACGAGGAGGCCGGTGACGCCGGTGACGGTCCAGGCCGCCGACCCCGGGAGCGCGGCCAGGACGGCGAGCCAGACGCTCGCGGTGAACATGAAGCCCTGCACCCACCAGCGCAGCGGGACACCGAGGCGCTCGTCGTAGCCGGGAGCAGTGGAGTCGCGCACGGAGAAGAGTTTCCCATCCCGGTCGGTACGCTCCGCGAGTGGCCCACCCAGATCTCGATGTCCAGGTCCAGCGACTGGACCCCGACCTCCCGCTGCCGTCGTACGCCCACCCCGGCGACGCGGGCGCCGACCTGCTGACGACCGTCGACGTGACGCTCGCACCGGGGGAGCGTGCCCTCGTCCCGACCGGGGTGGCGCTCGCGCTCCCCGAGGGGTACGTCGCGCTCGTGCACCCCCGCTCCGGGCTCGCGGCCCGGCACGGCCTGTCCATCGTCAACTCCCCGGGCACCGTCGACGCCGGCTACCGCGGCGAGATCAAAGTGCTGCTGGTCAACCACGACCCGGCCGAGCCGATCGAGCTGCGCCGTGGCGACCGGATCGCCCAGCTGGTGGTCCAGCGCTTCGAGCGGGCCCGGTTCGTCGAGGTCTCCGAACTCCCCGCGTCCGTGCGTGGGGAAGGGGGCTACGGTTCTACCGGGGGGTTCGGCACATCCTGAGCCGCCCGACCACAGCCGTTGCAGGGCCCCGCACCGAGGAGCAGCTCGAAGTGAAGTTCCGTCGCAAGTCCGACACCGCCCCGGCCGACTCGGCCGCCCTCGCGTCCGAGGTGCCGGCGCCGGTCGGCCCGTTCGACGCCGCCGACCTGCCGGACGACGGGGTGGAGCGGATCGACCTCGGGTCGCTGCTGGTCGCCCCGCTGGAGGACCGTGAGCTGCGGCTCCAGGTCGACGAGGCCACCGGGGCGGTCCAGGCGGTGCTGCTCGCCGGCTCCGACGGTGCCGTCGAGCTGCGCGCGTTCGCCGCGCCCCGCAACGGTGACCTGTGGACGGAGGTCCGGCCCCAGCTCGCGGCCGACATGGCCCGCCGCGGCGGCATCGCCACCGAGCGCGAGGGCGAGTTCGGCCCCGAGCTGCTCTGCGAGCTCCAGGTGAAGCGGGCCGACGGCACCATGGCCGCCCAGCCGTCCCGGATCGTCGGCGTCAACGGCGACCGATGGCTGCTGCGGGCGACGCTGATGGGCCGGCCGGCCATGGAGGACTCGCTGCCCGAGGCCTGGGTCGAGACGATCCGCTCGGTCGCGGTGCAGCGCGGTGTCGGCGCGATGCCGGTCGGCGAACCGCTGCCCCTGGTCCTGCCCGCCAACGCGCGCAAGGTCGACCAGCCCGGCACCCCGCCGCCGTCCGGGTGAGCGACTGATGGCCGACAAGAGCAGGCTGCGTCGCAGCATCAGTCGTTGGGCCAATACCGGCGACCAGCACGCCCGCGACCTGCGGGAGACCTACGCCGAGGCCGGCAACGACTCGATCGCGACCGCACCCGACCGCGAGCGGGTCCTGCTGCGCGGCACCCTGCGCACCGTGACCCTGCGCCCACGCGGCGGCGTACCCGCCCTCGAGGCCGAGCTCTTCGACGGCTCGGGGGTGATCACCCTGGTCTGGCTGGGCCGTCGGCGGATCGCCGGCATCTCGCCGGGTCGCTCCATCCAGGTGCAGGGCCGGATCGGCCAGCACGACGGCGTCCGGATCCTCTACAACCCCCGTTACGAGCTGATTCCGTGAGCGCCGACCAACCGGCCCCCACCCGCCCCGCAGCGGTCACGGTGGAGACCGTCGAGGCCCTGGTCCGCGCCCAGATGGCGACCGCCCTGGGCGGCCGGCGGGGGATGGTCGAGGCAGGGATCCCCGGCATCCTGTTCACGGTCCTGTGGCTGACCACCAAGGACCTCCAGATCGCGCTCGGCGTCAGCGTCGCCGCCGCCGCGCTGGCTCTGGTCGTCCGACTGGCCCAGCGCACCACGGTCCAGTACGTCTTCAACGCCTTCTTCGCGATCGCCATCGGCTGGGTGTTCGTGCGGATCGCGGCCAGCGCGGGCGGCTCGGAGTCCGACCAGGCGTTGGCCTTCTTCCTGCCGGGCATCCTGGTCAGCCTGGGCTACACGGTCGTGATGGTGACGTCCTGCGTGGCCGGCTGGCCGTTCGTCGGGTTCATGCTCGGCAGCGTCACCGGCGACCCGACCGCCTGGCACTCCGACCGGCAGGTGGTGCACCTGTGCACCCGGCTGACCTGGCTGTTCCTGCTGCCCGGCGCCATCGGGGTGCTGCTGCAGGGGCCGGTATGGCTGCTCGGCTGGTCCGACACGATCGACGTCGATCTGGCGGTCCTGCTGCTGGGCATCCTCCGGCTCGGACTCGGCTGGCCGCTGCGGATCGGCGCCTGGGGCGCGATGATCTGGCTGCTGGCCCGCGACGCCACCCCCATCGAGGACGACCACCGCCACCACGGTCTGACCGGATAGTCCCCGACCTTCGGCAGGTTCCAGACCTGCCGGGGTCAGGAACTATCCGCCGTGGGCGCGGGGGGCGAGCAGGCGCTCGAGGGCGTCCTCGCCCTCGTCGGGCACCACGAAGAGCAGCTCGTCGCCGGACTCCACCGGTTGCTCGGGGTCGGGCACGTACACCTGGCCGTCGCGCAGGATGGTGACCAGCGCGCAGTTCTCCGGCAGCGGGATCAGCCCGGTGGGCTTGCCGACGTACGGCGAGTCCGCGGGCAGCGTCATCTCGACCAGGTTGGCGTTGCCCTGGCGGAAGGTGAAGAGCCGGACCAGGTCGCCGACCGTCACCGCCTCCTCGACCAGCGCCGACATGATCCGCGGGGTGGAGACGTTGACGTCGACGCCCCAGGCCTCGCTGAACAGCCACTCGTTGTTGGGGTGGTTGACCCGGCCGACCGTGCGGGGCACACCGAACTCGGTCTTGGCGAGCAGCGAGGTGACCAGGTTGACCTTGTCGTCGCCGGTGGCGGCGATGACCACGTCGCACTTGTCGAGGCGCGCCTCCTCCAGCGAGGACAGCTCGCACGAGTCGGCGAGCAGCCACTCCGCGTCGGGGACCCGCTCGGGCTTGATCGAGTCGGGGTTCTTGTCGATCAGCAGCACCTGGTGACCGTTCTGGATCAGCTCGCGGGCGATCGAGCGCCCGACTGCGCCGGCTCCGGCGATGGCGACTCTCATACAGCTCAGTGCTCCTCGGGTCCGCGCTCGATGACCTGGTAGGCGCGCGCGGCGGTCTCCTCGCGCATCACCAGGTGCAGGAGGTCGCCCTCCTGGATGACGCTCTCGCGGGCGGGCAGCATGCCCTCCCCGAGCCGGTCGATCCACGCGATCCGACTCTGAGTCTGCTCCTGGAAGATCACGGTCCGCTCGCCGACCCACTCCGTGGGGGCGGGGACCTGGTCGAGCCGGATGGTGCCCGACGGGTCGCGGAAGTCCGGCTCGGCGCCGACCGGCAGCAGCCGGCGCAGCACCTGGTCGGCGGTCCACTTCACCGTGGCGACCGTGGTGATGCCGAGCCGCTGGTAGACCTCGGCGCGGCCGGGGTCGTAGATCCGGGCCACGACCTGCTGGATCCCGAACGTCTCGCGCGCCACGCGGGCCGCGATGATGTTGGAGTTGTCGCCGGAGGAGACCGCGGCGAACGCGTCGGCGCGCTTGATCCCGGCCTTCTCCAGGACCTCCTGGTCGAACCCGATCCCGGTGACCTTGTCGCCGTTGAAGCCGGGTCCGAGGCGCCGGAACGCGTCGGGCTCGCTGTCGATGATGGACACGGTGTGGTTGCGGTCCTCGAGGCTGCGCGCGAGCGTCGAACCGACGCGGCCACAACCCATGATCACGACATGCACGAGGGAACCGTATCCCTTCCTCCGTGCGAACACGCCGGGTCCCGTAGCGTGTGCGCTCGTGGGTGCTGGCGATGTCTCCAAGCGGATCCTGCTGGGGCGCAAGTTGCGCAGCTCCCAGCTGGGCGAGACGTTGCTCCCGAAGCGCATCGCGCTGCCGGTCTTCGCCAGCGACGCGCTCTCCTCGGTGGCCTACGCCCCCGACGAGGTCTTCATCATGCTCTCGCTCGCGGGGGTGTCGGCGTACTCCTTCTCCTGGAAGATCGGGCTCGCGGTCGCGCTGGTGATGGCGGTCGTGATCGCGTCGTACCGCCAGACCGTGCACGCCTACCCGAGCGGCGGTGGCGACTACGAGGTCGCGACGGTCAACCTCGGCCGGACCGCCGGCACCACGGTCGCGAGCGCGCTGCTGGTCGACTACGTGCTGACCGTGGCGGTGTCGATCTCCTCCGGTGCGCAGTACGCCGCCTCCGCGATCCCGGCGCTCCAGGGTCACGAGGCGACCGCGGCCTCCGTGGCCGTGGTGGCTCTGATGGCGATCAACCTGCGCGGCATCCGCGAGTCGGGCAGCTTCTTCGCGGTCCCCGTCTACGCGTTCATGTTCGCGATCCTGGGCATGTGCGCGTACGGGTTCCTGCGGATGATCACCGGTGACCTGCCCGAGGTCGAGAGCGCCCAGCTGCTGATCACTCCCGAGCCGGGCCTCGAGGAGCCGCTGACGACCCTCGGCCTGCTGCTGCTCCTGGCCCGCGCGTTCTCGTCGGGCTGCGCCGCGCTGACCGGGGTCGAGGCGATCTCCAACGGCGTGCCGGCCTTCCGGCGGCCGAAGAGCCAGAACGCCGCGACCACGCTGCTGCTGCTCGCGATGATCTCCATCACCATGATGGTCAGCGTCATCGTGCTGGCGCGTCAGATGGGCATCCGCTTCGTCGACCCGCACGACCTGGACCGGCTGACCTACGCCGACGGCACGCCGGTCGAGGAGGGCTACGAGCAGCACGCGGTGATCGCCCAGATCGCGCGGGCGGTGTTCAGCGACTTCTCGCCCGGCTTCTACCTGGTCGTCACCGTCACCGGCGTCATCCTGGTCCTCGCCGCGAACACCGCGTTCAACGGCTTCCCGGTGCTGGGCTCGATCCTGGCCAAGGACGGCTTCGCGCCCCGGGCGCTGGGCTCGCGCGGCGACCGGCTGGCCTACAGCAACGGCATCGTGTTCCTCGCCGCGATGGCGATCGCGCTGATCTTCGCCTTCGACGCGGAGACGACGAAGTTGATCCAGCTCTACATCGTCGGCGTCTTCGTCTCGTTCAACCTCAGTCAGCTCGGCATGATCCGGCACTGGACCCGGCACCTCGCCACCGAGAAGGACCCCGCCGCCCGGCGCAAGATGGCCCGCTCGCGGGTGATCAACTCCATCGGCCTCGCCATGACCGCGGTGGTGCTCGTCATCATCCTGATCACCAAGTTCCTGGCCGGCGCCTGGATCACCATCCTCGCGATGGCGGGCTTCTTCGTGCTGATGCGCGGGATCCGCAGCCACTACGACCAGGTGAACGACGAGCTCGCCGCCGACGAGGAGGACAAGGTGATGCCCACCCGGGTGCACGCCATCGTCCTGGTCTCCAAGCTGCACAAGCCGACGCTGCGGGCGCTGGCCTTCGCGAAGGCCACCCGCCCGAACATCCTCGAGGGCGTCTACGTCGCCGACGACCCGCAGGCGACCAACCGGCTGCTGGAGGAGTGGGACGAGCGGCGCATGGACGTGCCGCTCAAGGTCCTGCACTCGCCGTACCGCGAGCTGGTGCGGCCCATCGTCGAGTACGCCACCGAGATCCGGCGGGCCAACCCGCGCGGGGTGGTCGCGGTCTACATCCCCGAGTACGTCGTGGGCCGGTGGTGGGAGCAGCTGCTCCACAACCAGACCGCGCTGCGGCTCAAGGGCCGGCTGCTGTTCACTCCGGGGGTGATGGTCATCTCGGTGCCGTACCAGCTGCGCTCCTCCCGGATCGCGCAGGAGCGCGAGCTGCGCGACGACTTCCGGGTCCGTCCCGGCGACCTGCGCCGCGGCCGGGTCGACAAGCAGGAGACCCGCGGCGACGGTCAGGTCCCGCGCTGACCCTGGCCCGGTCGTCGGGCGATTCGGCTGGTTCGGGCTGATTCGGGCTGATTCGGCCGGGGCGCAACGGCCTGTCACCCTGGTCCGGTGAGTCCTCGTCAGCACCGCACCCGCAAGCCCCGAGGCCGGTCCCGGGTGGGTGAGCGCTTCGAGGCCGAGGTCGGCCCGGTCGCGCACGGCGGCCACTGCATCGTCCGGCTGCCCGAGCCCGAGGCGCGGGTGGTGTTCCTCCGGCACGCCGTCCCGGGTGAGCGGGTGGTCCTGGAGATCACCGAGGGCACGGAGGGCGACCGGTTCTGGCGAGCTGACGCCGTCGAGGTGCTGAGCGCGTCGCCGGACCGCGTCACGCCGCCCTGCCCGTACGCCGGACCCGGTCGCTGTGGCGGCTGCGACTTCCAGCACGTGCGGCTCGAGCGCCAGCGCGAGCTGAAGACCGAGGTGGTGCGCGAGCAGCTGTCCCGGCTCGCCGGCCTCGACGTACCCGTCGTGGTGGAGGCGGTGCCGGGCGACCAGGGCGGACTGCACTGGCGCACCCGCCAGCGCTACGCCACGCTGCCGGACGGTGGCCGGGCGATGCGTCAGCACCGCTCGCACCGCCTGGTGCCGGTCGACGAGTGCCTCCTGGAGGCGCCCGCCCCGTCCGACCACACCGCGCACGGGCACGCCTTCCAGGTCGCCGAGGACGGGTTCTGGCAGGTGCACCCCGGGGCGCCCGACGTCCTGGTCACCGCGGTCCTCGACGCGCTCGAGCCGCAGCCGGGGGAGCGCTGCCTGGACCTGTACGCCGGCGTCGGGCTCTTCGCCCGCTTCCTCGCCGAGGCCGTCGGTACGACGGGCCGGGTGGTCGCCGTCGAGGGCGACGCGCGGGCCTCCGCGCTCTCGACGCGCAACGTCCCCACCGCCGTGGTGCGCGCCGGCGACGTCGGCGAGGTCCTGGCGGCGTCGTACGACGAGCCGTTCGACCTGGTCGTGCTGGACCCGCCGCGAGAAGGTGCGCGCCGACCGGTCGTCGAGCAGGTGGTCGCCCGTCGGCCCCGGGCCGTGGCCTACGTCGCCTGCGACCCGGCCGCGATGGCGCGCGACGTGGCGATCTTCGCCGAGCACGGCTACCGGCTGGCCTCGCTGCGCGCCTTCGACCTGTTCCCGATGACGCACCACGTCGAATGCGTCGCGCACCTGGTGCCGGTGGAGGCCTGACCTTCTCCTGGGGAGCGGGAACGGGGGCAATGGCCCGTCGGGGTCATCCGGGGGCCGGGTCGGCCTTTCTAGGTTGCTGGGGTAGATCCGCTCCCACACCCGAGAAGAGCACTCCCATGAAGACCTTCCTGAAGTCCAGAGTCACCTACGCCAATGTCGCCTCGACCCTCGCGATCGTCATGGTCGTCGGGGGCGGTGGCACCGCCGTCGCCGCCGGGCTCGCCCGGAACTCGGTCGGCTCCCCCCAGCTCAAGGCCGGGGCGGTGAAGACGGCCGACCTCGGACGGAACGCCGTCACCTCCGTCAAGGTCCGCAACAACACCCTCACCGGCGCCGACATCCAGGAGTCCACCCTGGGCCAGGTCCCGTCGGCCGGCGTCGCCGACCGGGCCACCAACGTGCTGGCCGCGACCGTCCAGACCACCGGCACGCTGGTGCCGGGGCAGTCCCGCAACGCCGTGTCGTCGGTCAAGATCGGCACCGGCCAGTACGAGGTGGCCTTCGACCGCAACGTCCGGGGCTGCGCGATCGCGCCGTCCCTCTCGGCGCCGGGGGTCGGCGGCCTGTTCAACGGCGAGATCCACGCCACCGGTCGCGCGGGCAACGACAACGCCGTCCAGGTCGTCACCTTCACCAGCGCCGGTGCCTTCGCCGACCGTCCGTTCGCGGTCCTGGTCGTGTGCTGACCGGCGCGCGCCCCGACCGCACGACCGACAGCCCCGGCCCCCGCCGGGGCTGTCGGCATTTCTACTCGACGTCGTGTATCTTGATATCAAGAGATATTGCCGAGACCCGCACCCCCGAGTTAGGTCTGCCTTCCTTTTTCCACGGCGACCGGCGACGGCAAGATGGCGGGTGGCAGACCACAGAGACGTCATCGCAGACGCGAATGAGGAGATGAAGGCCTTGGCCAGCAAGGACAGCTTCGGTGCGAAGAGCACCTTGGACGTGGACGGCAAGTCCTACGAGATCTTCCGGCTCGACGCGGTCACCGGGGAGGGACTCGACGTCGCCTCGCTTCCGTTCTCCCTGAAGGTGCTGCTCGAGGGCCTGCTCCGGACCGAGGACGGCGCGGACATCACCGCCGACCACGTGCGGGCGATCGCCGGCTGGGACGCCGACTCGGAGCCGAGCCAGGAGATCCAGTTCACCCCGGCTCGCGTGCTGATGCAGGACTTCACCGGCGTCCCGTGCATCGTCGACCTCGCCACCATGCGCGAGGCGATGGCCGACCTGGGCGGCGACCCGGCGAAGATCAACCCGCTCGCGCCGGCCGAGATGGTCATCGACCACTCGGTCATCGCCGACGTCTTCGGCACCCCCGAGGCCTTCGGCCGCAACGTCGAGATCGAGTACGAGCGCAACCGCGAGCGCTACCAGTTCCTGCGCTGGGGCCAGGGTGCGTTCGACGACTTCAAGGTCGTCCCGCCCGGCACCGGCATCGTGCACCAGGTCAACATCGAGCACCTGGCCCGCACCGTCTTCACCCGTGAGGTCGACGGCGAGCTGCAGGCCTACCCCGACTCCTGCGTCGGCACCGACTCCCACACCACGATGGTCAACGGCATCGGCGTGGTCGGCTGGGGCGTCGGCGGCATCGAGGCCGAGGCGGCCATGCTCGGCCAGCCGGTCTCCATGCTGATCCCGCGCGTGGTCGGCTTCAAGCTCTCCGGCGACCTGCCCGAGGGCTCGACGGCCACCGACCTGGTGCTCACCATCACCGAGATGCTGCGCAAGCACGGCGTCGTCGGTAAGTTCGTCGAGTTCTACGGCCCCGGCGTCTCGGTGCTGCCGCTGGCCAACCGCGCCACGATCGGCAACATGAGCCCGGAGTTCGGCTCGACCATCGCGGTCTTCCCGATCGACGAGGAGACCACCAAGTACCTCGAGCTCACCGGCCGCTCGGCCGAGCAGCTCGCGCTGGTCGAGGCCTACGCCAAGACCCAGGGCCTGTGGCACGACCCCGAGGCCGAGCCGCGCTTCTCCGAGAAGCTCGAGCTCGACCTCGCGACCGTCGTCCCGTCCATCGCCGGCCCGAAGCGCCCGCAGGACCGGATCCAGGTCACCGACGCCAAGCAGTCCTTCCGGGCCTCGCTCAAGGACTACGTCGCGGGCGAGGAGGAGAACGGGTACGACGAGGCGGTCGCCGAGACCTTCCCGGCCTCCGACCCGGCCACGAGCAACGGCCACGGGCAGTCCGCCCCGCCGAGCGACCACCTCTCCGCGGCGTCGACCGACGGCGGCCGTCCGAGCAGCCCGGTCGAGGTCACCCTCGAGGACGGCACGACGTTCACCCTCGACCACGGGGCGGTGACGATCGCGGCGATCACGTCGTGCACCAACACCTCCAACCCGTCGGTGATGATCGGCGCGGGCCTGCTCGCGAAGAAGGCCGTCGAGAAGGGCCTGCAGCGCAAGCCGTGGGTCAAGACGACCCTGGCGCCGGGCTCGAAGGTGGTCTCGGACTACTACGAGAAGTCCGGCCTCACGCCGTACCTCGACAAGCTCGGCTTCAACCTGGTCGGCTACGGCTGCACCACCTGCATCGGCAACTCCGGCCCGCTCATCCCCGAGGTCTCCGCCGCGGTCAACGAGAAGGACCTCTCGGTCGTCTCGGTGCTGTCCGGCAACCGGAACTTCGAGGGTCGGATCAACCCCGACATCAAGATGAACTACCTGGCCTCGCCGCCGCTGGTGGTCGCCTACGCGCTCGCCGGATCGATGGACGTGGACCTGTTCACCGACCCGCTCGGCCAGGACCAGGACGGCAACGACGTCTTCCTCAAGGACGTCTGGCCCTCGCCGGCCGAGGTCGAGGAGACGATCGCCATGGCGATCAACTCCGAGATGTTCGCCGATGGCTACAAGGACGTCTTCGCCGGCGACGAGCAGTGGCAGGCGCTGCCGACCCCCGAGGGTAAGACCTTCGCCTGGGACCCGGAGTCGACCTACGTCCGCAAGCCCCCGTACTTCGACGGCATGCCCGACACCCCCGAGCCGGTCACCGACATCTCCGGTGCGCGGGTGCTGCTGAAGCTGGGTGACTCGGTCACGACCGACCACATCAGCCCGGCCGGTGCGATCAAGAAGGACTCGCCCGCGGGGCGCTACCTCGCCGAGCACGGCGTCGAGAACCGGGACTTCAACTCCTACGGCTCCCGTCGCGGCAACCACGAGGTCATGATCCGCGGCACGTTCGCCAACATCCGGCTGCGCAACCAGCTGGCGGCGGGCACCGAGGGCGGCGTCACCCGGGACTTCACCAACGGTGGCGAGGTGACCTCGGTCTTCGAGGCGTCGGAGAACTACATCAAGGCGGGCATCCCGCTCGTCGTGCTGTCGGGCAAGGAGTACGGCTCCGGCTCGTCGCGTGACTGGGCGGCCAAGGGCACCTCGCTGCTGGGCGTCAAGGCCGTCATCGCCGAGTCGTACGAGCGCATCCACCGCTCGAACCTGATCGGCATGGGCGTGATCCCGCTGCAGTACCCCGAGGGCCAGAACGCCGAGTCGCTGGGCCTGACCGGCGAGGAGGAGTTCTCCATCTCCGGCATCACCGAGCTCAACGAGGGCCGCACGCCGAAGACCGTGAAGGTCACGGCGGGCGACGTGGAGTTCGACGCGGTCGTCCGCATCGACACCCCCGGTGAGGCGAACTACTACCGCAACGGCGGCATCATGCAGTTCGTGCTTCGCAACCTGCTGAAGGCCTGAGCGCCTCCGCTGAAGAGCGCCTGACCTGTGCCACCCTGCTGCCCATGAGGCTAAGCAGGGTGGCACAGGTCGTTTTCGGGGTTCTGCTGGCAGGCAGTCTGGTGGCGTGCGGTGACGACGGAGGCTCGTCCACCGAGGAGCCGCAGGCGACCGTGACCGTCACCGAGACCCCCACGCCCACGCCCACGCCGACCGAGACGGCCTCGGCGACACCCGCCCCGACGCCCACCGAGTCCGCGACGCCCGAGGCGCCGTCCACCGAGGTGCCGCGCACGTACGACGACGCGCTGGCGCGCTTCGACGCGCTCGGCCAGGAGCCGGCGGCGTACCTCCGCTTCACCACCGACACCGACATCTATTGCGTCCTGGACGACAAGGAGCTCCCGGCGGGCTGCGAGCTCGGCGAGCGCGACGGCGCCGAGGACCCCGACGTGTGCGGCGAGGCACTGACGACCAAGGTCGGCCGGATCGAGCTGCAGGAGGGTCGGGCGGTCCCGGTCTGCAACACCGACACCATCCGCGGCGACATGCCCGACGTGCTGAACCCCGGCGAGGCGGCCCGAGCCGGAGACGTCCAGTGCCTCAACGACCTCGGCGGCATCGTGTGCGTGAGCGTGTCGTCGAGTCAGGGCTTCTTCATGCGGCCGGGCGAGTACGTCATCTTCGATTCCTGACTCAGGCGCGGGGGGCGATCCGCGCGAGCCGCTCGGCCGCGTCGGCGAAGCGCTCGGCGCCGCGCCCGTCGTCCAGTCGGGCCGCCGCCGCGGCGGCGCCGTCGCTGAGGGCGCGGGCCTCGGCGACCGCCGTCCGCAGCCGCTCCGGGGTCAGCTCCTTCGGGCGCACCATCACCCCGGCGCCCGCCTCGGTCACCCGGCGGGCGATCTCCGGCTGGTCGCGCCCGAACGGCACCACCACGGAGGGGACGCCCGCCGCCATCGCCCGCGACACGATGCCGAACCCGCCGTGGCACACGACGGCCGCGCAGGACGGCAGCACCTGACCGTGCGGGACGAACCGCTCGACCCGCACGTTGCCGGCCGAGGTCAGCCCGGCCTCGTCGTACGCGTCGGCCAGCGTGAGCAGCACCCGGACGGGCTCGTCGCGCAGCGCGGCGACGGCCACCCGCGCGAGGTCCTCGTCGCCCTGGTAGTCGGTCGAGCACGTCACCAGCACCCACGGGTCGCCGGGCTCGTCGACATAGGCCGGGCGCTCCGCGGGCAGGTCCCACGGCACCGGGCCGGCGAGGGTGACGTGGTCGGGCAGGTCGGTGCGCGGGTACTCCAGCGGCTCGCCGGTCAGCGTGATCACCGCGTCCGGGCGGCGGTAGAGCTCCAGCGGGGTGCGGTACGCCGGGAGGCCGGCCTCGCGGCGCAGCGCGTTGACGCCGGGCAACATCGCCTTGCCGAACAGCCGCTCGACCACCTTCCAGACCAGCGCGTCGCGGACCCGGCCGACCGGGCCGCGCATCGGCCGGAGGCCCGGCCCGTACGGCGGGATCCCGCGTCCGGGCAGCGGCAGCACCGACGGCATCAGCGTCGCTCGCGGGAGACCCGAGGTCTCCGCGACGGTGAGGGCGCCGTACGACATGCAGTCGACGAGGAGGACGTCCGGGCGGTGCTCCTCGATGGCGGCTGCGAGGTCCGGGCCGTCGTACCGGCCGCGTCCGATCAGGTCGGTCTGACCGCTGGCGAGCCGGTCGGCGTCGGAGGCGGCCAGGTAGTCGGTGACGGGGACCTCGAGGATCCGCGGGTCGAGGGGGGAGACGTCCAGCCCGGCCGCGGTGAGGGGACCGACCAGCTCGGGGAGCACCCGGGCGTGGACGTCGTGGCCCCGGCGCCGCAGCTCGAGCAGGCCGGGCACGACGGGCAGGGTGTGCCCGACGGCGGGGGAGAGGTAGGCGAGGAAACGGGTCATATCGGTTAGTATGCGGACCAATTCATTTGGGTCAACCTCAATTCAAAGGTGGTTCGGTGCCCCGACGCTACGAGATGACGGGCCGGACGCGGGCGATGGAGCGCACCCGCGACGCGATCCTCGACGCTGCGGTCGAGCTCTTCGCCCCGGCCTGGTACGACGACGTCACGCTCGCCGACGTCGCCCGGGCGGCCGGCGTCTCCCAGCAGACGGTCGTCAACCACTTCGGCAGCAAGGTCCGGCTCTACCTGGCCGGGCTCGCCGAGCGGGTGGGGCCCGGGATCGACAGCGCCCGGGCGCGGGCGGTCCCCGGTGACGTCGCGTCGGTGGTCGGCGTCGTCGTCGAGGACTACGAGGAGACCGGCGACGGTACGGCGCGGCTGATCGCGACGGCCGAGCGGCTGCCGGAGCTGGCGGAGGCGGTCGCCGCCGGCCGGGCGGCGCACCGGGCGTTCGTCGCGACGGCGTTCGCGCCGCAGCTGGCCCGACGGCGCGGAGTCGCGCGGGAGCGGGTGCTCGTGCGGCTGGCGACGGTGCTCGACGTGACCGTGTGGAAGCGTCTGCGCCGCGACGAGGGGCTGTCCCGCGAGGAGACGGCGGAGCACCTCACGGCCCTGGTCGAGGGCGTCCTTGCGGACTGACCCCTCCTTTTCCGGCCCCCGTCGCGTGGTGAGGGGTATGGACCCCGAGGAGGACCGATGACGACCCTGCGCGAACGGCTGACCGACCTGGCCGACGAGGCGCCGTACCCCCCGGACGCTCCGGACCTGTGGGACCGCGGCCGGCGCTACGGCCGGCGCCGGCGTGCCGGTGCCGCCGCGGTGGCCCTGGCCGTGGTCGTGACGATCGCGTCCGGCGTGCTGAGCCTGGCGCCGTGGCAGGAGGTGTCGGTCCAGCCCGCCTCGGCCGAGAGCGAGCTCCGGTTGCCCGACCGGGTCTACCGCCCCAGCCCGTGGACGCCGGGGACCGACGACACGGGACCGGCCGGACCGCTGGTGGCCGTGGTCGAGACCGAGCGCGCGTCGTGGACGGGCTACGGCAGCGGCCTGGCGGGCGTCACGCCCGAGGGCGACTACGTCTTTCTCGACCTCGACGACCAGACCGGCGACGCCGTCGGGCTCAGCCCCGACGGGCGGCACCTGGCGTACTGGTACACCGACCCCGGCCGGCCCGAGCTCTCCGCCGACGGCTCGGGCGAGCCGGCCGCCGCCGGGGTCGCGGTGCTGGACACGGTGACCGGGGAGACCGTGCGTGAGCCCCTGGGGGGCGAATGGGGGGTGTCGACCTCGATCCTGATCTGGGCGGGCAGCCTGCTGTGGGTCCCGGAGTGGCAGAGCGACGAGCCGGAGCGGGACGAGGACGGCGGCGGCATCGGCGGCGTCAGCGTGCTGCGCCGGGTCACCGCGTGGGACCTGGCGACGGGTGCGAAGGTGGACCACGAGTCGAAGACCTTCCTGGCCATGCTGCCGGGGGCGACGGCCTCGGGGGACCGGCTGGTCGTGTCGCGGGGCGGCCGGGTCCACCTAGTGGGTCCGGACGGCCGACGCGAACGGGTCGCTCGGCTGAGCGGGCAGCAGGCGGGCACGGCGGCGATCGACCCGACCGGCACCTGGCTGGCCGATCTCGGCGACACCGACCCCCTCGGGGACGGGAACGACGACGCGGGACCGATCCGGGTCGCTCGGCTGCCGGCTGGCCACGATGGAGTGCTGACGCCCACCACGCTCGACGGGCCGATGGTCAGGGGGCTCATCGGATGGCGCAGCGGGCACGAGCTGGTCGCCCGGCGCGTGGTCTCGGGCGCGACCGCCTACGAGGCCGTGGATGTGGAGACCGGTTCCCGCTCCACCCTGCTCACACTGGACGAGGACCTGGGATCGAGCCAGGTGCACCTCGCCGCGGACGCGCTGGCCGCGCCGCTCTTCGACGCACCGGCGCCGCCGTCCCGGCACGACCCGCGGGTCGTGCTGGTGGCCGGGCTCGGTGCCGCTGCCGCTCTGGGCGCGCTCGGCCTGCTGCTGTGGAGGCGCCGTGTTCGCGCCTGACCGGTCCGGCTTCGAGGAGTACGTCGCCGCCCGCCGCGGGGCCCTGCTGCGGACGGCGTACCTCCTGACCGGGAAGCACGAGGACGCCGAGGACCTGGTGCAGGTGGCGCTGGTGAAGGCGGTGCCGAGGTGGCGCCGGATCGCCGACGATCCGGAGCCGTACATCCGCAAGATCCTCGTCCACGAGAACGTCAGCCGCTGGCGCTCCCGGCGCTGGCGCGAGCAGACCGCGGAGGTGCTGCCCGAGGCGCCGAGCGCGGGGCCCGATCTGGACGATCGCGAGGTGCTCCGAGCGGCACTGCTGCGGCTCGCGCCGCGGCAGCGGGCCGTGGTCGTGCTGCGCTACTACGACGACCTCACCGAGCGGCAGACCGCCGAGGTGCTGGGCATCGGGGTCGGCACCGTGAAGTCGCAGGCCCGCGACGCCCTCGCCCGGCTGCGGACGCTGGTGCCGGGCGTCGGCGAGGTGCTGGCTACCGTGGAGCCATGATCGTGGCCTTCAGCATCAGCCCCTCGACCGCCGACGAGACGGGTGGGGTCTCCGAGGCCGTGGCCGCCGCGGTGCGCGTCGTCCGCGAGTCCGGGCTTCCCAACGAGACCAACGCGATGTTCACCAACATCGAGGGGGAGTGGGACGAGGTGATGGCGGTGGTGAAGCGGGCCGTCGACGCGGTCGCCGCCGTGTCGCCCCGGGTCGGGCTGGTGCTCAAGGCCGACATCCGGCCCGGCTGGGACGGCCAGCTCACCGCGAAGGTCGAGCGCGTCGAACGCGCGCTCGAGGGCTGATGACGGAGCACGAGCCGCCGCCGCTGCCGACGTACCAGCCCTATCCGACGGTCCCGCCCCCGGTCTCGCCGCCGGTGTCGCTGCCGGACGGGGGCGGCGAGGTGCTGTTCCGTTCGCTGGGGGAGACGCCGCCGCCGCGGCGGACCGGCCGGGTGGTGGTCGCCCTGGTCGTGGGCGCAGCCCTGGTCGCGGGCGCGATCGCAGTGCCGGTCTCGCTGCTGGCCGACGAGCCGCCGCCGGACCTGAGCGAGGTCGTCGTGGTCGAGGACCTGCGGACCGACCACCTCGACGACGACATCTCGTACCCGACCACGCCGCCGATCGGTGGCCCGCACGCCGACGTCTGGCTCGACTGCGGGGCGTACGACGTGCCCGTGCGCAACGAGAACGCCGTCCACGACCTCGAGCACGGCAGCGTGTGGATCACCTACCGGTCGGGTCTCTCCGACGACGACGTCGAGGTGCTCGCCGACCTGCTGCCGCAGAACGGCATCCTCTCGCCGTACGACGACCTGCCCGCGCCGGTCGTGGTCACGGTCTGGGGCCGCCAGCTCCGGCTCGACGGTGCGGACGACGAGCGGCTGCCGCTGTTCATCGACGAGTACGCCGGCGGGGTCACCGCACCCGAGCCGGGCGTGACGTGCGCCGGCGGGATCCCGGACCCGACCGGGGGCACTGGCTCGGTCGTCTGAAGGACTCTCAGCCGACGAGCTCGGCCTGGAGCTGGGTCTCGGTGCTGCTGAAGCCCACGCCCTGGTAGAGCCGCATCGCGTGGTAGTCCGGGTCGGCGACGATCACCAGGGTCCGCACGCCCAGCTCGTCGAGCGCGTGCCGGCCGGCGTGGTGGACGAGGGTGCCGGCGAGCCCCCGGCCGCGGCTCTCCGGGTGCGTCTCGACGTTCTGGAACCGGGCCAGCCCGTGGCCGGCCCGGGAGATCCCCAGGCCCGAGAGCATCCGGCCGTCCTCGAACGCGCCGAACCAGGCGCCGCTGCCGTCCGCGGTGAGCCGGCGCTCGGCCTCGGCCTGGCGGCGGGCGAACTCCTCGTACGCCGGTCCGGACTCGTCGGCGTAGCAGGCCATCGTCAGGGCGAACCGCTGCTCCCAGTCGGCGTCGGTCTCCAGCTGCCGGAGCTGCGCGGTGTGGTTGGCGTGCCGGGGGTGGTGCACCTCGTCGGCGGTGAGCACCGTGGAGACGCTGACCCGGAAGCCCCGGTCGGCGAAGACCCTCAGGGTCGACCGGTCGCCGGTCGGGTCGTCCACGCCGAAGGTGCGGTGCGTGACGTCGGGGAGGAGCTCCTCGAACAGGCCGAGCCACCGATCGAGGTCGCGCTGCATCGGGGCGCGCCGCAGGAGCAGGAAGTTGCCCCACCGAAAGGTCGGGTTGTCGGGGGTGCGGACCACGACGTAGGTGCCGTGGTGCTCGACGATGCTGCCGGAGCCCGCGAGCAGCGCCAGGTCGGTGCGCCAGGCGCGGGACAGAAGCTCCATTCCCGAACTATCTAGCATGGCGAGCATGCACTCGGAGACGAAGCGATTTCGAACGGGTAACCGTGAGGTCGTCCTGGACCTCACGCACGACTGCTCGACGTGGGTCGCGGAGCGGGGCGACGGGCTGCTGCACGTCTTCGTGCCGCACGCGACCGCGGGGATCGCGATCCTCGAGACCGGTGCCGGGAGCGACGACGACCTGCTGGCCGCCCTCGCGGACCTGCTCCCCGCCGACGACCGGTGGCGACACCGACACGGCAGCCCCGGCCACGGCCGCTCGCACGTGATGCCGGCGCTGGTGCCGCCGTACGCCACGGTCCCGGTGCTCGACGGCCGGCTCGCGCTCGGCACCTGGCAGAGCATCTGCCTGGTCGACCTCAACGTGGACAACCCCGACCGCGACGTGCGGTTGAGCTTCCTGGCGTCGGCGTGAGCGTGCTCGTGCGGCCCGAGGCCGCGGCGGACCGGGCGGCGGTACGCCGGGTGGTGGCGGAGGCGTTCGGCGACGAGGGCCTGCTGATCGTCGAGCTGCTCGGGGCCCTGGACGCCGCCGGCCGGAGCCGGGTCGGCCTGGTCGCCGAGCTGGACGGGGTCGTGGTCGGGCACGTGCAGCTGAGCCAGTCGTGGGTCGACGCCCGTGAGGCGCTGGTCGAGGTGCTGGTGCTCAGCCCGTTGTCGGTCGCGCCGGCCGCGCAGCGGCGCGGGGTCGGCACGGCGTTGCTGGCCGCGGCCGTGGCTGCCGCGCGCGCCACCGGCGTACCGGCCGTGTTCCTGGAAGGCTCGCCCGACTTCTACGCCGCACGCGGCTGGGAGCGGGGGAGCGCGCACGGCTTCACCCGCCCGTCGGCGCGGATCCCCGACGCCGCCTTCCAGGTGGTGGTGTTCGATTCGCGCGAGCCCTGGATGACCGGACCGCTGGTCTACTGCGACCCGTTCTGGGCCCTGGATGCGGTCGGCCTGCGCGATCCGCTCCTGGCGGAGATCGAACGTACGTTCGATTCCTGAGGTAGCCTGGGGGCCATGTCCGTCGCCCCGCCCGGCTGGCCCGCCGGCGTCCGTCCGCCCGACGCCCCCGACTGGGAGCGCACGGCGGTCGACTGGCTGCTCGACCAGTGCCCACCCGAGTACCGCTCGTACGCCGTCCTGCGCCGGCACGCGCTGGTGCTGGCGAGGTTCGGGGTGCTGCACGTCGAGGCGTGCCAGGCCACCACCCGCCGCGCGCTCAGCGAGGCCCGCGCCGAGCTGCGGGACGTGGTCGGGCTCGAGGTCGTCGAGGCGGCGGTCCAGGCCTGGCTCGCCGAGGACGCGCGGCTGGCCGGCGTACGCCGCTCGGTCGGGCTGGTCGAGCAGGCGCTCCGGGGCCGGCGGTTCGCCGCACGGATGTGAGGACCCGGTGTCGACCAACGCCGAGTCAGCACTACTGGTGCTGACTCGGCACTCCCGGCGGAGCTCCAGTGAACCTCCAGCCGGATCCCAGGACGGGGGGCGAAGGTCGGTCCGACAACATCGGACCCCCAGGAGAATCCCGTGACCAGCATGCTCCACCGCCTCGGCAAGGGCGCCGCGGCGCACCCGTGGCGGACCATCGCCGCGTGGCTGATCGTCGTGGTGGCGGCCGTCGCCACCTCGACCGCCTTCGGCGGCACGTTCCACGACGACTACGACATCCCCGGCGCCGAGGCCCAGGTGGGTGTCGAGCAGGTCCGGGACCACTTCCCGGCGACCGCCGCCGCGGGCAGCAGCGCCCAGGTCGTCGTCCACGACCCCTCCGGCGCCCCGCTCGCCGAGACCGAGCTCGGCGCGCTCTCCGAGCGGCTCCGGGCGATCGAGCACGTCTCCGACGTGAGCGCGCCGCGGATGTCCGAGGACGGCGACACCGCCCTCTACACGGCGACGTACGACGTCCCGGTCACCCACGACGACCTCGTCGAGGAGGGCCTCGACGTCCTCGAGGAGGCCATCGCCCCGCTGCAGGACGCCGGCCTCCGCGCCGAGCTCGGCGGCGAGCTCCCGACCAACGTGCCCGAGCCGCTGGGCGGCGTCGGCGAGCTGATCGGCGTGCTCGTCGCGCTGCTGCTCCTGGTGCTGGTGTTCGGCTCCGTCGTCGGCGCCGGCCTGCCGGTCGCCGTGGCGCTGACGGGCCTCGGCGTCGGCTCCGCGGGCGTCGCCCTGCTGGCCGCCACCATGGACGTCAGCACCTCGGCCCCCACGATCGCCAGCATGGTCGGGCTCGGGGTCGGGATCGACTACGCGCTGCTGCTGGTGAGCCGGCACGTGGAGTTCCTCCGGGACGGTCACTCGGTCACCGAGGCCGCGGGCCGGGCCACGGCGACGGCCGGTCGCAGCGTGCTGTTCGCGTCCGCGACGGTGCTCGTCAGCCTGATGGGCCTGCGCCTGGCCGGGCTGCCGGTCTACTCCTCCTTCGGGTTCGCCACCGGCATCGCCGTGGTCGCCGTGATGGCCGCCGCGCTGACCCTGGTCCCGGCGCTCGCCGGGCTGGCGAAGTACCGGCTGCTCCCGCGTCGCGAGCGCCGCGGCGAGGCGCCCCGGGCCACGACGAAGCCTCCGCTCACGGCTCGCTGGGCCGCGACCGTCGGTCGTCGCCCGCTGCCGTTCGCACTGGCCGCGCTGCTGGTCCTGCTGGCACTCGCGGCGCCGACGCTGGCGATGCGCACCTGGCCGCAGGACGGCTCGAGCAACCCCGCGGACAGCACGACCCGCCAGGCCTACGACCTGGTGGCCGCCGAGTTCGGCCCCGGGGCGAACGGTCACGTCACCGTCGTGGTCGACCGGGCCGAGGTGGGCGACGCCGGGGTCGCCGCCGCCGTCGAGACCGTCCGGGGGACCGACGGCATCGTCGCCGTCACCGACCCGGTCGTCTCCCCGGACGGCGCGCTGGCCGCGTTCGACGCGGAGCCGTCGTTCGGCCCGACCGACGAGCGGACCCCCGGTCTCGTCGAGTCGCTGCGCGAGCAGCTCCCCGACGCCGAGGTGACGGGCCACCTCGCGCTGATGAGCGACGTCACCGTGATGCTCTCCGAGCGGATCTGGCTCGTGATCGCGTTCGTGGTCGGCGTCTCGGTGCTGCTGCTGGCGATGGTGTTCCGCTCGGTCGTGGTCCCGCTGAAGGCGGCGGTGATGAACCTGCTGTCGATCGGGGCGGCGTACGGCGTCCTCACCGCGGCGTTCCAGTGGGGCTGGGCCACCGACCTGCTCGGCCTCGACCACGAGCTGCCGATCTCGAGCTGGGTGCCGATCCTGATGTTCGCGATCCTGTTCGGCCTGTCGATGGACTACGAGGTGTTCCTGCTCTCGCGGATCCGCGAGGACTGGCTGCGCACGGGCGACGCCCGCGGCAGCGTCGAGCGCGGCCTGGCCGCGACCGGCCGGGTCATCTCCTCGGCGGCCGCGATCATGGTCGTGGTCTTCCTCGGGTTCGCGAGCGAGTCCGTCGTCGTGGTCAAGATGCTGGGCTTCGGCATGGCGGTCGCGATCGTGCTGGACGCGACCATCGTCCGGATGGTCCTGGTGCCCGCCACGATGGCGATGCTCGGTCGCTGGAACTGGTGGCTGCCCGGCTGGCTGGACCGCCTGCTCCCGACGATCGAGGCCGAGCCGGCCGACGACGAGAAGCTGTGGGACGAGCTGGACACGCTCGACGAGCAGACCCCGGCGGGTGCGCGATGAGCGCCCCGGTCACCCAGGTGATGCTGCCCGGTCAGGTCGCCGCCCCCGAGGGGCCGGTCGACATGCAGACGATGTACGTCATGCACCACGGCTTCCGTCGCGACCTGCGCCGGTTCGCCGCGGCCGTCGCTGCGACCCCGGTCGCCGAGCGGGCGACCTGGGCGCTGCTGCTGGAGCGGTGGGAGGTGTTCGCCGAGGTGCTGCACCACCACCACAGCGGCGAGGACGCCGGCATCTGGCCGTGGCTGCGTGAGCGCTGCGGCGAGGATCACCTGGCCGTGCTCGACGCCATGGAGGCCGAGCACGGTGAGATCGACCCGCTGCTGGAGGCCTGCGCCACGGGCTTCCGGCGGCTGGCCGAGACCGCGGACGAGGACGCCCGCGCGGCGCTCGCCGTACGCGTGGTCGCCGCCCGCGACAGCCTCGGCCGGCACCTCGCGCACGAGGAGACCGAGGCGATCGCGCTGATCCAGGCGCTGATGACCCAGCAGGAGTGGCAGGAGCTGGACGAGCGGCACTTCAAGGACGACACGCTCACGCTGGGCAAGGTCGTCCGCCTCGTCCCCTGGGCGGCGTACGACGTGCCGCGCGACGTGCTCACCCGGGTGCTGGACGAGGCGGGATTGCCGTTCCGGGTCGTGTGGCTGCTGACCCGGCGCCGGTTCGCGAGGCGCGAGGCGCGGGCGTTCGCCTGGGCCTGACGGCTCAGACCCTCTTCTAGAAGCCCCACCGGTCCCGCTCGCGGCGCAGCCACTGCGCGGCGAGCGGGATCTGCCACGTCTCGCACTGCTCGGCCGCCCGGTCGGCGTGCCGGGTCGCGAGGGCCCGCTCGCCGGTCGACTCGGCCGCCATCGCCAAGAACGCGTCCATCGGGCCCAGCGCGCTGCCGGACCCCGCCGCCAGGGGGCGTCCGGACAGGTGGGCGAGCAGCCCGTAGACCCGGGCGCCCAGGGTCGGGTCACCGACGTACAGGGCGACCTCACCGGCGAGGCCGCGGCCCATCGGCGTGAACCAGGTCTCCTCGGTGAGCGCTCGCTCCACCCCGTCTGCGTGGACGCGGAGGTACTCCCGGGCCTCCTCGACCCGGCCGACCCGGCAGTACATCGAGGCGATGGTGGTCGCGACCGGCAGCCAGGTGCTGCCCTCGATCGATGCGACCGCGGCCAGCAGCTCCTCCTCGCGGCCCTGCCAGAACAGCTGGGTGGTGATCGAGCCGGCGATCGCCTCCTCGGAGCCGGTGATCGAGACCGTCTGCCCGATCCGGACCATGTCGGCGATCATCGCCTCGACCTCGTCGAAGCGGCCCCGCATCGCCAGCCACGGCACGTCGAGGGAGTCCAGGACCAGCTGGGCGTAGAGGTGCCTCGTGCGCTCCGCGGTCGCCCGGGCGAGCCGGGTGGTCTCGGTCATCTCGGCGACCAGTCCGAGCTCGCCCTCGGCGATCGCCTGGACGGTCAGGCCCGCGGCCTCCGACACCGGGTCGCCGAGCTCGCGCGCGAGGCGTACGGCGCCCGCGCCCAGCTCCCGGCGCAGCCCGGCCGTCTCCGCCCGCCACACCGCGATGGCGGCGTGCAGCCGGGCCCAGAGCAGCAGCTCGGGGCTGCCGAGGCGCTCGGCCATCGCGACCGCCTCCTCGGCGAGCGCCTCGCGCTCGGCCGGGGTCGCGCCGTAGTAGCTCTCCCCGGCCAGCGCCAGCATGGTGCGGCAGCGGCGCTCGTCGTCGCCGTCGGGCAGGGCGGCCAGGACCCGGCGCAGCGCGGCGACCAGGACCTGGTCGACCTGGCCGTGCGCCGAGGCCAGCCAGAGCGCCCCGGTGCCGGTCATGATGCCGGCCCCCACCAGCAGGTCGAGGTCGCCGACCTCCTCGGCGGTCTCCAGGGCCTCGTGGGCGACGTCGCGCAGCTCCAGCCAGCGACCGGACGACCGGAGCACGTCGGCGAGGACCACGAGCACCTCGAAGCGCTCCCGGGGGTGCGAGGTCGGGTCCTCGTCCTGGCCCCGCAGCGCGATCTCCAGCATCTCCAGCGCCTCGACGTACGCGTGCACGCTCGCGGCGGCCCGGCCGGCGACCGCGGCGGCGCGCCACGCCTCGGACCGGTGCCGAGGTCCGGCCGCCAGCCAGTGCCGCGCGATCTCCGACTCGCGCCCGCGGCGGTCCAGGAGCGCGGTGGCCGCCCTCGCGTGCACCCGTGCGCGGCGGCTCTGCGGCAGCGTCGCGAGGGCGGTGTCGCGCACCAGGGCGTGGGTGAACCGGAAGCGGTCGACGCCGTCCTCGGTCATCAGGCCTGCCTCGAGCACCGGGTCGAGCCCGTCCAGGACGGCGTCCTCGTCCGTGTCGGTGGTCGTGGCGAGGACCTCGATGTCGAAGACCCGACCGAGCACGCTCGCCTGACGCACCAGTTCCAGGGAGGCCGGGTCCAGCCGGTCGAGCCGGCGCGCGACGACGTCGTGGACGGCGGCCGGCGGGTCCGCCTCGGCGACCAGGGCCCCGAGGTCGCCCCGCTCGCGCGCGAGCCGGGCGTACTCCACCAGGTAGAACGGGTTGCCGTCGGTCCGGCGGGTCAGCGCCTCCGCCTCGCCGGGCGTCGGCTCGGCGGCGGCGACCTCACCGACGATCCGCGCCGCGTCGTGCGAGGCCAGGCCGCGCAGGCGCAGGCGTACGGCGTGCCGCCGCGCGAGCGTCTCCACGACGTCGGCCAGCGGGCCGGTGGGCAGCGGGTGCTCGCGCCAGGTGGTGAGGACCAGCAGCCGGGCGGTCGGAGCGGGCGGGGTCTCGGCCAGCAGCCGGAGCAGCCGCAGGGTCGAGGTGTCGGCCCAGTGCAGGTCGTCGAGGACCAGCAGCAGCGGCTGCTGCACGGCGGCGGCCTGGACCGTGTCGACGATCCGCTGCCAGGCCCGGAAGGCCGCTCCGCCGTCGTTCTCGCCGGTGGCCGTGGGCACCTCGGCGCCGAGGTCGCCGAGCACGCTCACCCAGGGGTAGAGCGCGGGTGCCCCGTCGTCCTGCGAGCAGCGGCCCACGACCACCCGGGCACCGTGGGCAGCGGCGTGCGCCGCGAGCTCGGTGGTGAGCCGGGTCTTCCCGATGCCGGGGTCGCCGGTGAGGGTGGCGTACGAGACGCCCGCTCCGGCCACGGTCCGGTCGAGCAGGTCGGTCAGCGTCCCGAGCTCGGCGTCGCGCCCGACCAGCGGCCAGGGCACGGCCGGCGCCGCGAGGGCCGGGGCGGCCGGGGTCGTCGGAGGCGGGGCCGCCGGGGGTGCCGCGAAGGCGGCCGGCGCGGGGGTGGCGACCGGTGCGGTCTCCTGGTGCAGCACCTGCGCCTGCACGGCCCGCAGCTCCGCGCCCGGCTCCAGGCCGAGCTCGTCGTCGAGCAGGGTGCGGACCTCGCTCAGCACACCGAGCGCGTCGGCCTGGCGCCCGGAGCCGGCCAGGGCGAGCGCCCGCAGCGCCCACAGCCGCTCGCGGAGCGGGTGGTGCCGGGTCAGCGCGTCGAGCTCCGCCGTCAGCGGCGCGTGCCGGCCGAGCAGCAGCCCGATCACGGCCCGGTCCTCCAGGGCCAGCAGCCGCAGCTCCTCCAGCCGGGACCGCTCGGCCGCGACCACCGGCGCGTCGCCGAGGTCGGCGTACGGCGTCGCGCGCCACAGCCCGATCACCTCCGCCAGCGTCGCGTGCCGCTCGAGCAGCGCGTCCTGGTCCAGGGGCGGGGTGCGCGGGTGCTCGGCGAGCAGGGCTACGGCCAGGGGAGCGGTCGCGGTGTGCGCGTCGGTGACCGCCCGCTCGAAGACCGCGGCGTCGAGGCCGTCCGGCGCCAGCCGGAGCGCGTACCCCGGCTGCTCGGTGACCAGCAGGGTGCCGCCGCCGCGGGTCGTGCGGTCCGGCTCCAGCACCCGGCGCAGCCCGGCGACGTACCCCTGCAGCGTCCCCGCCGCGCCGGGCGGGGGAGCACCGTCCCAGACCAGGTCGGTGATGGTGTCGATCGCGACCGCGCGGCCCAGGTGCAGGGCGAGCACGCCCAGCAGCGCGCGCTGCTTGGGACCGCCGAGGGGGACCGTGTCGGAGTCGTCCACGGCGGTGGTGGTGCCGAGGACGCCGATCCGCATGGATCGCAGGATAGGGCGCTCAGGGCACCGTGTCGGCGGATCCGATCCGCCATACCGCCAATCCGTGAAGTCCGATCTCGCCCGCGAGCCGGCGGCGCAGCTCCAGGGAGCGGCCGTCGGACCACCACACGACCGTCCCGTCGGACAACCGGGCCCGCCACTCGCCGGCCCGGGGGACCCAGACCGCGCGAGCGCCGTCCGCGCTGACCAGAGCCCGCGCCTGGGCGACGGTCAGAGTGCGCCCGCTGCCCCGTCGCGGCCACGTGTAGCCGTACCCGCCGACGCCCAGGTCCACCTGCGCGCGCGGGACCTGCGTGAGCAGCGCCGCCAGCGAGCGGCGCTGCCAACCCAGCGCGCCGATCGGCCCGGGGCCGCTCCAGGCCGGGCCGTGCTGGTCGTAGGCCATCAGCTGGACGACGTCGACGGTCCGGGCCAGTGCGGCGAGCCGGTAGCCGGCCCGGCGGTAGTCCTGCACCGAGGGGCGGGCGGAGACATCGATCGACACGATCCTCTCCGCCGGCATCCGCCGCTGCAGCTCGGCGGCCAGCCGGACCAGGCCCGGACCGTGCGCCGGCCGGAGCGCCTCGAGATCGAGGTTCACGCCGTCCCAGCCACCCGCCGCGACGGCCCGGGCCAGCTGGCGGGCGACCCGGCGCACGTTGGCCCGGCTGCGCAGCAGCCGGCCGGCCGCGCGGGTGTCGAAGTCGCCGAGCCGGTTGCTGTAGTTGCTCAGCAGCAGCTCCGAGCGCAGCCCCTCCCGGCGAGCCTGGCGGCCGAGGCGCACGCTGTCGCCCGGCGGCGGGTCGAGCCGCCTGCCGTCCGAGGTGATCGTCGCGCCGACGACGGTCAGCGTGCTGAGCCCCGGCACGTTCCGCGCCAGCACCCGGCGCGGCAGATCGGGGAGGGCGTACCCGGTCACCGTGAGGCCGTCGACGGGCTCGGGAGCAGATCCGGCGTACGCCGGGAGCGGGGTGGTCGTCAGCGCGGCGACGATCAGGACGGCGGCGGCACGGCGCATGCGGTGCACCCTGCCACGGGGTCGGGGGCGGGGTGCGGCCCGGTCCAGCCTCCCGGTGTGCCGGGGAAGCTGGACGTTCGCGGCATCGCGATGCCCGAGAACGTCAGGGACTGCCCGAGAGGTACGACGGCACGCCCGACGTCATGCGCGGCGCGTCGACCTGCCCCGGCCCGGGGACGCCGCCCGCTACGGTGGCGCGATGACCTTCACCGTGATCCCCGTCCCCGCCGACGGCGCCGAGGACGTCGTGGTCGGCACCAGCGGCCGCGACGAGGGGGCCGTGTTCACCGGGACGGCCGACGGCGGGATCTTCCGGGTCAGCCACGACGGGTCGCGCATCGACCGGGTCGCCCACACCGGGGGCCGGCCGCTCGGCCTGGAGCTCGACCTGGACGGCCGGCTGCTGGTCTGCGACGCGCACCGCGGACTGCTCAAGGTCGACACCGCCAGCGGCGCGGTCGAGGCGGTCACCGACAGCGTGCGCGGGAAGCGGATGGTCTTCTGCAACAACGCGGCCGTCGCCTCCGACGGCACCATCTGGTTCAGCGACTCCTCGACCAGGTTCGGCATCGAGAGGTGGAAGGACGACTTCGTCCAGAACACCCGCACCGGCCGGCTGCTGCGCCTGGACCCCGACGGCACCGTCGACGTGGTCATCGACGAGCTGGCCTTCGCCAACGGGGTCGCCCTGAGCCAGGACGAGGACTTCGTGTGCGTGGCCGAGACCGGCGCCCGCACCGTCGTACGCCGGTGGCTGACCGGGGACCGGGCCGGGATGCGCGACCTGCTCTGCCAGGATCTGCCGGGCTACCCCGACAACATCTCCCGCGGCAGCGACGGCCTGATCTGGGTCACGATCGCCAGCCCGAGGGACCCGGTCGTGGAGCGCCTGCAGACCGCCCCGATGCCGGTGCGCCGGGCGGTCACCAGGATCCCCGAGCGGTTCCAGCCGAAGCCGAAGCGCACCGTCCGCGTCCAGGCGTACGACGACCGCGGCACGCTCGTGCACGACCACGACGTCGACACCGCCGACTACCACATGGTCACCGGAGTGCGGGAGCACGACGGCCGGGTCTGGATGGGCAGCCTGCACGAGCCCGCAATCGCCGTGCTTCAGCCCTAGGGTCGTAAAGTGACGTCCATGGGTCTTCTCGAGTCGATCACGAGCCCGCGCGATCTCCGCGGTCTCACCGACGACCAGCTGAGTGCCCTCGCCAGCGAGATCCGCGACCTGTTGGTGGGCACCTGCTCGCGCACCGGCGGGCACCTCGGCCCCAACCTCGGTGTGGTCGAGCTGACGCTGGCGATCCACCGCACGTTCGACTCCCCGCGCGACCGGGTCGTCTTCGACACCGGCCACCAGTCCTACGTCCACAAGCTGCTCACCGGTCGGGCCGGCGACTTCGGCACCCTGCGCAGCGAGGGCGGCCTGAGCGGCTACCCGAGCCAGGTCGAGTCCGAGCACGACATCGTCGAGAACTCCCACGCCTCCGCGTCGCTGAGCTACGCCGACGGCATCGCCAAGGCCTACGCCATCCGCGGCGAGGACCGGCACACGATCGCCGTGATCGGCGACGGCGCGCTCACCGGCGGGATGGCCTGGGAGGCGCTGAACAACATCGCGATCGCTAAGGACAGCAAGCTCGTCATCGTCGTCAACGACAACGGCCGCTCCTACACCCCGACGATCGGCGGCCTGGCCACCGCGCTCACCTCGTTGCGCACCAACCCCCGCTACGAGCAGCTCCTCGACCTGGTCAAGAAGCGGCTGAACGCCGTCCCCGGCGTCGGCCCGGCGGCGTACGACGCCCTGCACGCCATGAAGAAGGGCCTCAAGGACGCGCTGGCGCCGCAGGGCCTCTTCGAGGACCTCGGCCTGAAGTACGTCGGCCCCGTCGACGGCCACGACCTGCCCGCGATGGAGCAGGTGCTGGCGCAGGCCAAGCGGTTCGGCGGCCCGGTGATCGTGCACGCGATCACCCGCAAGGGTTTCGGGTACGACGCCGCGGAGCGGCACGAGGCAGACCAGTTCCACAGCCCGCAGCCCTTCGACGTCGAGACCGGCGAGGAGAAGGCCCGCGGGCGGATCTGGACCGACGTCTTCGCCGACGAGATGGTCCACCTCGGCCAGCGGCGACAGGACGTCGTCGCGATCACCGCGGCGATGATGCACCCGGTCGGGCTCGACCACTTCCAGGCGCGGTTCCCGAAGCGCACCTTCGACGTCGGCATCGCCGAGCAGCACGCCGCGACCTCCGCCGCCGGGCTCGCGATGGGCGGCCTGCACCCGGTGGTGGCGGTCTACGCGACCTTCCTCAACCGGGCCTTCGACCAGGTGCTGATGGACGTCGCGCTGCACAAGTGCGGCGTGACCTTCGTGCTCGACCGCGCGGGCGTCACGGGTGACGACGGCGCGAGCCACAACGGCATGTGGGACCTGTCGTTCCTCCAGATGGTGCCGGGCCTGCGGCTCGCCGCGCCCCGCGACGCCACCCGGCTGCGCGAGCTGCTCAACGAGGCCGTCGAGGTCGACGACGCACCGACCGTGGTCCGGTTCCCGAAGGGTCCGCCGCCGGCCGACATCCCGGCGGTCGGCCGCGCCGGCGGGGCCGACGTACTGGTCCGCAAGGGCACCAAGGACGTCCTGGTCGTGGCCGTCGGGTCGATGAACGAGGTCGCCGTCGACGTCGCCGACCGGCTGGTCGCGCAGGGCATCGGCGTGACGGTCGTCGACCCGCGGTGGGTCAAGCCGGTCGACCCGGCGATCGTCGAGCTGGCCCGCGAGCACCGGCTGGTCGTCAGCATCGAGGACAACGGCCGGGTCGGTGGCTGCGGCGCCGTACTCCTGCAGACCCTCAACGACGCCGGCGTCACCACGCCGTTCCGGCTGCACGGCATCCCGCAGGAGTTTTTGGGCCACGCGAAGCGGGCCGCGATCCTCGAGCGGATCGGCCTGACGCCGCAGGCCCTCGCGCGCGGCATCGTCGAGGACATGACCTCGATGGCCGAGGATCGTTCTCCCGTCGATGCCGTTCGCCCGGTCTGACCTCTGCGTTCGCGCCGCGCTGGCCGCGGCGCTGGCGGTCGCGTCCGCGGCCTGCACCGCGAGCTCCGACGACGCCGAGCCGGCCCCGTCGAGCAGCACGTCGTACGCCGCCGCTCCCGACGTGGTCGCCGGCGTCCAGCAGGCGCTGCACCGCCGCGCCCGCTCGGTCCTCGCCAGCGACGCGGCGGCCTTCGACCGCGGCGTCCGGGGCACCGGGGAGTTCCGCGAGCAGCAGCGCACCTGGTTCGCCAACCTGCGTCAGCTGCCCGTCGGGGAGCTGAGCTACACCGCCGACCCGGCGGCGCTGGTGCGTGAGGGCGACGACTACTGGGTGGTGGTCGAGGAGCACCTGCTGCTGGCCGGGTACGACGCCGTCCCCGTCGTCACCCGCGACCGCTACCGGTTCCGCTCCAGCGCGCGGCGGCCCGGCCGGATGGTCCTCACCTCGGTGACCGACCCGGCCTGGGAGCAGCAGAACGACGTCCGTCCGCAGCCGTGGGACCTCGGTCCGGTCGAGGTGCGCGGTGGTGCCGGCGTGCTCGGGGTGTTCGACGCCCGCAGCGTGCCCGCCGCCGGTCCGCTGCTGCGCTCGGTCGAGCGCGGGATCGACGCGGTCGCGGCGGAGGTGCCCTACGACTGGTCCCGCTCGGTCGTCGTCTACGCGCTCTCGGACCCGGCCTACCTCGGGGTCATCGACGACGTGCCCGGCGGGGACCCCGACGACCTCGACGGGGTGGCCTTCCCGGTGCCGGCCTCGCCGGGCGACGAGACGCTGGCCGCGACCCGGTTCGCCCTGCACCCCCGGATGCTCGATCGCGCCGGTGCCGCCCGCGACCGGCTGGTGCGGCACGAGCTCACCCACGTCGCGCTGGGGCCGCGGGACGACCACGCGCCGGTGTGGCTGAGCGAGGGGCTCGCCGAGTACGTCTCCGCCCAGGCGATGGACCCCGCCGAGCGCCGGGTCCCCGAGCGGGCGATCCGGGCCGCGGAGGCGGGCTTCGACGCGCTGCCGGACGACGGGGCGTTCACCGGCGAGGGGACGGCCGCCAGCTACGCACTCGCCTGGTGGGCGTGCGAGTACCTCGTCCGCAGCTTCGACGAGTCCGTGCTGTGGAGCCTGCTCGACGAGGTCGGCTCCGGGGAGGTCGACCCGGACCGGCTGCTGCTCGACTGGCTCGAGGTGCGGCCGGCCCGCCTGGCCCGCCGGGCCGGCGAGCTGATCGTCGCCGAGTACGGCGAGCCGGTGCCGCCCGCCGTACCGCCCTCCCTGTCGCCGCCGCCGGTGGTGACTCCGGTGCCTCCGGAGGCGACCCCGACCCAGACGCCGTCCGCCCCCGAGGTCAGCCCGGCACGCTGAGCTGCCGGGCGTGCGCGAGCGCCCACTCCAGCGCGGTGTCGGCGACCTGCTCCCACCCGGGCTCCGCGCACGTCCAGTGCGACCGGCCCTCCAGCTCGATGTACTCCGCCGGCACCTCGGACTTGGCGTACTTCTTGGCGTTCGACCGGTTCACCGCCGGCGGCATGATGTGGTCGGCGGTGCCGCTGATGAACAGCAGCGGCGCCCGGTCGGGGTTTCGGTAGTCGACCCAGGTCTCCTGGTGACCGGGCTTGAAGTTGGCGATCAGTCCGTAGTCCCAGACCCAGCGTCCCGGTGCGGCGATGGCGTAGCGGTCGTACGCCGCCTTCGCGGCCTCCTCGTCGAGGGTGTTGGTGAAGGCGTAGTGGAACTGCTTCTCGGTGAACCCCGCAGCCTGGTGCCGCTTCGCCGGGTTGTTCAGCGCCGGCCATAGCGCCTTCAGCTGGGACGGCGGGTTGGTGCGCACCCCCTCGGTCGGGGCCGAGTTGATCGCGACGCCGGCCGCGCCGAGCCCGCGGTGCAGCAGCATCTGGGTGAGCGCACCGCCGAACGAGTGGCCCATGATGATCGGCGCCTTCGGGACCGACCGGACGACGTCGGCGAGGTGATCGATGGTCGCGGTGATGTCGCACTCGGCGATGATGGACGGATCGGCGCGCAGCGCCTCGACCTCGACCTCGAAGCCGGGGTACGCAGGGGTCAGGACCGTGTAGCCCCGGGCCTCGTAGTGGGTGACCCAGTGCTCCCAGCTGCGGGGCGTGACCCACAGTCCGTGGACGAGCACGATCGTGTCCGGGGCAGGGCTCTGCTCGGCGTCCATGGTCGATCTCCTTCAGTGGGCCTCGATGGGGGAGTCCCGACGCTAGAGCGGCGGCGCGGGCGCCGAACGGCCCTCAGTGCCGGCTCAGCGGCCCTGGGTGCCGCGCGGGCCGCCGCCGGAAGATCCCCCGAGCGGGTCATGCGCCGGCACCACCGGTCGTCGTACCGTCTGAGGGCCCCAGTCCTCTCCCGCCAGGTGGTCCGGATGCCGGTGCTGCTCGACACCGCCGAGCTGGACGTGCGCGAGCGCGCCGAGGCGTTCCGCACGACGATGCTGGTGATGACCGGCTCGACCCGGGTCGACCTGGAGCACGAGGAGCAGGGCACGGCCGCGCGGATGGAGCTGACGCCCGTCGGACCGGTCCAGCTGTTCAGCACCTGGAGCACCGGGGTGGGGATGACCCGCGGCTCGCGAGCCGCCCGTCAGGACTTCCCGGAGTACGTCGCGGTCGCCGTGCACGAGCAGGGCACCGGGAGGTACGACGCGGGCCCGTTGCAGCGGCGGGTCTTCCCCGGCGAGCTGATGGTCGTCGACCTGACCCGGCCGTACTCCTTCGCCTGGAGCGGGATCGGCTCGTCGAGCTCGATGCAGGTCTCGACGGCCGACCTGGGACTGTCGCCCGAGGTGATCGCCCGGGCCTCGACCCGGCTCCCGAGCAGCCCGCTCTACGGCACCCTGGTCCACCACCTGCGCGACCTGAGCAGGCACGCGGAGACGATCGGCTCCTCGCCGGCCGCGGTCGACGCGGGGATCGCGAGCCTGCACCTGCTGCGCGCGCTGCTCGCGGGCGCGGCCGCCGGCGGCCGGGCACCGGTCGAGGTCACCGAGACCACGCTGGCCGACCAGGTGCGGGCCTACGTCGCCCAGCACCTGCGCGACCCCGACCTGGGCGCCGACCGGGTCGCCGCGGCGCTGGCGGTGTCGCGCCGCCAGCTCTTCCGGGCCTGCCAGGCGGCCGGGTTCAGCCTGGAGCAGTACGTCATCGAGCGGCGCCTGGAGGGCGCCCGCGCCGAGCTCGCCCACTCCCGGCGCGGGGTCGCCCGGGTGGCGCACGGGTGGGGCTTCAAGGACGCGACGCACTTCGCGCGCCGCTTCCGCACGGCCTACGGCCTGCTGCCCGGGGAGTGGCAGCAGGCCGTCGGCGTACGGGACGGGCCGGGGTGATCGCGATGCGCTCAGCCCTCCTTGCGGGCGACCAGCTGGCCGAGGACGACGTACCCGACCAGCAGGTGCAGCGGGGCGACGACCTGGGCGACGTCCTGGCCGAAGATCCCCAGCGTCGGGATCACCACGACGGCCCAGCTCTCGGCGACCATCGGCCAGAACCGGGAGGCGCCGCGCCAGCGGCCGGCGATCGCGATCCGGATGCCGATGAAGAACATCCCGAGCATCGACAGCGGCCAGAACAGGTCGAGCAGCAGCCACGGGGTCTGGTCCAGGTCGCTGACGCCGGTGCCGTCGGCGATCGTGGAGCCGATGGCCAGCACGACCAGGACGGACTCGAAGCGGACGAAGAAGCGGGCCAGCCGGCCGGTGCCGAGCGCCTGGGTGCGGAAGAGCACCGTCAGCAGGCACAGCAGGCCGACCTGGAACAGGCCGGAGCCGAAGGCGAAGGCGACGACGTCGGCGCCGGTCTCGCCGGGGTCGGTGCCGCCGAAGGCCATGGCGGCGGCCCAGGCGAGCGCGCCGACCGAGAGCACGGTGCCCTGGACGGCGTACGGCCGGCGGGTCGCCGAGCCGGATCGGGTGGAGGTGGGCCGCACGTCGGTGCGGGCGGGGGTGGTGGTGTCGGTGTAGTTCGTCATGGCAGCAACCCTCGGCGGGACGGCGACCCGGGCGGCAGGGAGCACGGTCCCGTCCCCGGTCCCCGCGATTGTCCCGGTCGGAGCGGGACAACGATCCCGGGACGACGGGACGGATGTCGCTCGATACTGGGCGGGTGAACCCCGCCCGACCAGGATGGAGCGCTGCTCCGGTGGCGTACGTCGTCGCCGTGCTCGCGCTGCTCCCGGTCGCGCTGTGCCTGCCCCTGGACCTCGTCAACGAGCCCGCCGACCGGGCCCGGGCCCTGATGGGGTGGGGCACCTTCTCCGCCCTGGTCGGGGCGGTCGGCGCCGGCACGGCCGTCCCCGTCCTGGCCCGCCACCCGCGGCATCCGGTGGCCTGGGTGATCGCCCTGACCGGGCTGCTGTGGGCCTTCGATGGGCTCGCCGAGTCGTGGTCGGCGTACGGGATGGCGCACACGCCGTACCTGCCGCTGAGCGGGTTCGCCGTCTGGGTGGTCGCCCAGCTGGGGTCGTTCCTGATGGTCGGGCTGCCGCTGGTGCTGGTGCTCTACCCGACCGGCCGGCTGGTGCCGGGCCGGTGGCGCCCGGTCAGCCTCGGCGTCGTCGCGATGGCCTGCGCGATGCCGGTGCTGCTGATCTTCGCACCGGTGGACGCCCTGGAGGGCGACGGCTTCCCGATGCCCCTGGACACGGGGATGCCGCAGCTGCCGATCGACGGCGACGTCTACATCGTCCTGCTGACCGTCGCCCGCACCCTGACCCTGCTGTCCATCCCGGTCGCCGTGGCGGTGCTCTTCGCCCGTCAGCGCCGCGCCTCGGGCCGGGAGCGGCTGCAGCTGCGCTGGCTGCTGTGGGCCGCGATGACCTGCCTGGTCGTCTTCGCGATCGCGATCGTGCTGCACAACGGCTGGATCGTGACCATCGCCCTGGTGGTCGCGTTCGCGGTGACGGGCGCCTCGATCGCCATCGGCATCCTCGACCCGGAGCGCTGGGACGTGGACGCGCTGCTCGCCGCCACGGTCGTGTGGTCCGCGGTCGCCGGGATCGTGATCGTGCTCGACCTGGCCCTGCTCGCGCTGCTCGACGGCGTGCTGGGGGAGCGGCTCTCCGAGAAGGACGCCACGCTGCTGGTGCTGCTCCTCGCGGTCACGATCTACGGGCCGCTGCGCACCTGGGCCGGCGCCGTCGTACGACGCGTGCTCGTCGGGCGCCGCGGCGACCGCTACGCCGTGGTGACCGAGCTCGCCGCCCGCCTCGAGGAGTACGGCGACGTACGCCGCCAGCTGCCGGCGCTCGCCGCCGAGCTCGCGGAGGCGTTCAAGCTGGGCTTCGTGCGGGTCGAGGTGTTCCGGCACGGCGGCGGCACCATCGAGGCCACGCACGGCACGGCGCCCGGCGAGACCCGCGAGGTGCCGATCCGCTACGGAGCCGATGAGGTCGGGCTGCTGGAGCTGCCCGCGCGCGGCGTCCGCTCGATGCTCTCCAAGCGCGACCAGGCGCTGCTCTTCGACGTAGTGCGGCAGGCGGCGATGGCGGTCCGCAGCAGCCGGCTGGCCGAGGACCTGCAGGCCTCCCGCGAGCAGCTCGTGCTGGCCCGCGAGGAGGACCGGCGACGGATCCGCCGCGACCTGCACGACGGGCTGGGTCCGGCGCTGGGCGGCGTGGCGATGCGCCTGGACGCCGCCGGCAACGCCCTGGACCGCGACCCGGAGACCAGCCGCCGGCTGCTGGCCCAGTCGCGGCAGGAGATCACCGACGCGCTCGCCGACGTACGACGGCTCGTGCACGGGCTGCGCCCGCCGGCACTCGACGACCTGGGCCTGCTCGCCGCGCTGCGCCAGCAGGCGGAGCGGCTGAGCTCGAGCGCACTGACCGCGGCCGTCGAGGCCGAGGACCTGCCGCCGCTACCCGCTGCCGTCGAGGTGGCGGCCTACCGGATCGCCTCGGAGGCGCTCGCCAACACCGCCCGGCACGCGGGCGCCGGGCGCGCCGTCGTCCGGCTGGCGGTGGTGCCGGGCGCCCTGCTCGTCGAGGTCACCGACGACGGCACCGGGATCGCGCCCGAGGTCACGGCGGGGGTGGGCCTGCGCTCCATCCGCGAGCGGGCCGACGAGCTCGGGGGTCGCACGGAGATCACCTGTCCGCCCGGGGGCGGCACCCGGGTGCGCGCCTGGCTGCCGCTGAGCCTGGTGGTCGAGGAGACCAGGATCGAGGAGATGGCATGAGCGAGACGAGCGGGCCCGTTCGGGTGCTGATCGCCGACGACCACCCGGTCTTCCGCGACGGGCTGGCCTCGCTGCTGGGCACCCAGCCGTCGGTGACGGTGGTCGGCACCGCGGCCGACGGCGCGGAGGCGGTGACCCTCGCGGTCGAGCACCGCCCGGACGTGGTCGTGATGGACCTGCAGATGCCCCAGATGAACGGCATCGAGGCGACCCGGCGGCTCGGTACGGAGCTGCCGGAGACCCGGGTCCTGGTGTTCACGATGGGCGAGGAGGACGGCACCGTGCTGGCCGCGATGCGGGCCGGTGCCCGGGGTTACCTCGTCAAGGGCGCCAGCCAGGACGAGGTGGCCCGGGCCATCTCGACGGTGCACGCGGGCGGCCTCGTGTTCGGGGCCTCCCTGGCGGCCCGGATCTCCGATCTGCTCTCGGGATCGTCGACCCCGGACCGCTCGGCGTTCCCGCAGTTGACCGAGCGGGAGCTGGAGATCCTCGACCTGATCGCGGCGGGCCGCAACAACGCCCAGATCGCCGCCGAGCTCTACCTCGCGCCGAAGACGGTGCGCAACAACGTCTCGAACATCCTCGCGAAGCTGCAGGCCACCGACCGGGCCGACGTGATCATCCGCGCCCGGGAGGCCGGCCTCGGCGGCGCCTGACGGCCGGCCCGACCCGGGTCAGAGCAGCAGGAACAGCAGCAGGATGACGGCGATGACCAGGGCGGCGACGGCGATGGTGCGAGTGTTCACGAAGGTCTCCGATCGGTGGTGCTCCCTGAGCGGGAGGCGGGTGACCCCGGAGTGCCCGACTTCCGGACGCCGCAAACGGCGTACGGCGGCGTACGACGGTGGCCGCCGCGCGCGCCGTGGCGGATGACGCGCGTGCCGCGGCCCGACCTCGGGTAGGGGATTCGTCATGAGCGTGTTCCGCACCAAGTCCGTCGAGCAGGCGATCGCCGACACCGACGACCCCGACCACCGGCTCCGCAAGGAGCTGGGCGCTCTCGACCTCGTGGTCTTCGGCATCGGCGTCGTGATCGGCGCCGGCATCTTCGTGCTGACCGGCACCGTCGCGGCCTCCCACTCCGGCCCCGCGCTGGCGCTGTCGTTCCTGATCGCGGCCGTGGCCTGCGGGCTGGCCGGGCTCTGCTACGCCGAGTTCGCCTCGACCGTGCCGGTGGCGGGCAGCGCCTACACCTTCAGCTACGCCAGCTTCGGCGAGCTGATCGCCTGGATCATCGGCTGGGACCTGGCCCTGGAGTTCACGATCGGCGCCTCGGCGCTGGCGGTGAGCTTCTCGGGCTACCTGCAGGAGCTGTTGGCCGGCACGCCGTTGGAGGTGCCCGCCGAGATCGGGTCGGCCTCCGGGGGCGTCGTCGACCTACCGGCCGTCGTGGTGTCGCTCGCGATCATGGTGCTGCTGATCCGCGGCACCAAGCTCTCCAGCCGGGTCAACCAGGTGATCGTCGCGATCAAGCTGGCCGTGGTCGCGACGGTGATCGTCGTCGGCATCACCCTGGTCGACCCCGGCAACTGGGTGCCGTTCATCCCCGAGTCGCAGCCGACGCCCGAGTCCGCGGGCGGCTTCCTCGACCTGCCCCTCGTGACCAGCATCTTCGGCATCGAGCCGGCCATCTTCGGGATCGCCGGGGTCGTCTCGGGCGCGGCCGTCGTGTTCTTCGCGTTCATCGGCTTCGACGTGGTCGCGACCACGGCCGAGGAGGCCAAGAACCCCCAGCGCGACGTCCCGATCGGCATCCTCGGCTCGCTCGCCGTCGTCACCGTCCTGTACGCCGCCGTCAGCCTGGTCGTCACCGGGGTCCAGGACTACCGCGACATCGACCCGGACGACGCCGCACCGCTCGCGACCGCCTTCGACGCGGCCGGTGTCAGCTGGATGGGCGACCTGATCTCGGTCGGCGCCTGCATCGGCCTGGTCGCGGTGGCGATGATCCTGATCATGGGCCAGAGCCGGGTCGCGTTCGCGATGGCGCGCGACGGCCTGCTGCCGCGGGGCCTGGCGAAGGTGCACCCGCGCTACGGCACGCCGTACCGGATCACCCTGATCACCGGCCTGGTGGTCGCGGCGATCGCGGGCTTCGTCGACCTGGCGACGCTGGCCAACCTGGTCAACATCGGCACCCTGTTCGCCTTCATCCTGGTCAGCATCGGCGTCGCGATCCTGCGCCGGACCCGGCCCGACCTGGACCGCTCGTTCCGCACACCGGCGGTGTATGTCGTGGCGGCGCTGGCGACCGTGCTGTGCCTCTACCTGATGATCAACCTCTCGGGCGAGACCTGGCTGCGGTTCGGGATCTGGATGGCGCTCGGAGTGCTGGTCTACGCCGGCTACGGCCGCACCCACAGCCGGGTCGGCCGGCGCGAGCGGGAGGCGGCCGCCACCTCGGACGGGCGCTGAGGCGACGACCGGGCGACGCCTTCCGATAGTCTGCGTCGCAACGTTCTCAGGGCGGGGTGAAACTCCCCACCGGCGGTGAAGACGACCGGACGATCCGGTCATCGCAGCCCGCGAGCGCCTTCCGGCTCAGGCCGGAGGGGTCAGCAGATCCGGTGTGACTCCGGAGCCGACGGTCATAGTCCGGATGAGAGAGAACGCGGCGTACGGTCTGACTCTGTCTGCTCCGCTCGTCGTATCGCCCTGGGTGAGCGACGAGACAAGGAGGCAGTTCACATGTCGCAGGCACCCACGCCCCACCGGATCGCCGTGGTCGCATCCCGCTGGCACGCCGACATCGTCAACGAGGCCGTCGAGGGATTCATCGCCACGGTCACCGCCGCCGGGCATGCCCGGCCGGAGGTCGTCGAGGTGCCCGGCGCCTTCGAGATCCCGCTGGCCGTCCAGAGACTCGCGAGCAGCGGGAGGTACGCCGCCATCGCCGCGTGCGGCCTCGTGGTAGACGGTGGGATCTACCGGCACGAGTACGTCGCCTCGGCCGTGGTCGACGGCCTGATGCGGGTCCAGCTCGCCACCGATGTGCCGGTGCTGTCCGGAGTGCTGACACCGTTGCACTTCCACGAGCACGAGGAGCACCTCGCCTACTTCACCCGCCACTTCCGAGCCAAGGGCGCGGAGCTCGGTGCCGCGGCTCTGGCTGTGCTCGCCCTGCCCGGCAGTGCTGCGACGGGCGACGAAGAGCCCGCTCAGCTGCCGAGCAGGTAGTCGGTCACCACCGGCGCGATCACCTGGGGCTTGATCAGGTGGGTCTGGCCGCGCCAGTCCCGAGGTCGACGATCGACCGCTTCACGGCACCGCTACCTCGCAGGTGGGATCCGAGCGCCCGCAGGGAGTGCACGCGCCATCCTCCCGCCGGCCTGCGCCGGTCGACGCAGGCCGGCGTCCGAGCGCGGCCGGTCAGGAGATCGTGCCGGTTCCTTCGCCCTCGACATTCTGGTCGTGGAGCAGCTCGCCCTCCGCGTCGACCGGCGTGATCGACGCCTCGAAGGTGATCGGGGAGCCGGCCTGGTACTTGAAGTTCTCCCCGTACGAGTACTGCTCGCCGGGACCGAACGTGTAGATCGACGGGTCGACGTAGGACCCGTCAGCGAACACGTCGTCGTTCACGCCCTGCGCTTCGTACAGGGCGTCGTCGGTGACCCCGTCCATGCCCTGCAGCCACTGCCAGTCGTCGTAGCGAGCCGAGATGTTGACGAGGCTGGAACCCAGGTCGATGGCCTCACCGTTGTTCGTCACCACGTAGTTGACGAACACGACGTCGTCACCCTTCGCCAGCAGCGGCTTGTTGGTGTCGGGGTCCGCGAAGTTGCCGTCCTCCGTCGCCTTCGCGGTGCTCACCTGGTACACCTCGACGGTGACGTCGCCGACCTCGATGGTCGAGATGAGGTCGCCACCGGTGGTGACCGGGCGCGCCCAGGCCGGCTGGCCCTCCGCGCCCGCGGGAGCGGCGTCTTCAGACTCCGTGGGCTCCTCGGACTCGGCGGGCGCGTCCTCGGTGGGCTCCTCGGACGAGGCGCTGCTCTCTTCTGCCCGCGGCTCCTCGTCGGACTCGGAGTCGGAGTCACCCGAGCAGGCGCTCAGGGCGAGAAGACTGACCGTCGCGACTGCGGCGACGGCCATTCGGGCGGAACGAACTGAACGCATGTAAACGGTCCCCTTACGGTTCGGACAGGTCGCCGCTCGACGGCGTCAGAGGATTCGGCAGACCTCTTAGTCAGTGATGCCCGCGGGGGCGGCCAGGAAACCGATTCGCTCGTCGAACCTGCCCGGAGACTCGCCGACCGGTCCGTAGGATCGCGCCGTGCCCCCACGCTCCCCGCTGCCGCGCCGGCACGGGCTGAGTGCGGCGTGGGTGTGCACGCCGCACCGCGACCCGGAGCGACCCGCAGGCTGGGGGAGCATGGGGGCGTGGCTGCGGGACCACGTCGACGCGCGCGTCGAGGTCGAGTCGATGCTGGCCACCGAGCGGTTCGTGTACGCCGATGGTCGGCCGGTCGCCGACGCCGACCCCTACCGCGCGCACACGTTCGTCTGGTTCCACCGCGACCTGCGCGAGGAGCCCGTCGTACCCGGACCGCTCACCGTCGTCCACCGCGACGAGCGCGTCGTGGTGGTCGACGAGCCGGCGTTCCTCTCGACGGTCCCGCGCGGGCGGCACGTGACGCAGAGCCTCGTCGTGCGCCTGCGCGAGGAGCTCGGGCTGCCGGAGCTGACCCCGATGCACCGTCTCGACCGGGTCACCTCGGGCCTGGTGGTCTGCGCGACCGGGACGGAGTGGCGCGGGGCCTACCATGCGATGTTCGCGCAGGGCACGGTGCGCAAGACCTACCGTGCCCTGGCACCGTGGCGTGGCGACCTGGAGGCACCGACCACCGTCCGCAACCACATCGCTGCGATCCCCGGCACCGGGCGCGCCGAGGTCGTGGCGGACGGGCCGGTCAACGCCGAGACCCGGGTGGAGCTCGAGGAACGCCGTGGCGCCCTCGCGGTCTACCGCCTCACCCCGCGCACCGGACGCACGCACCAGCTCCGGCTGCACCTGCGCGATCTCGGCGCCCCGATCGTCGACGACCCGCTCTACCCGCTCGACCTCCAGGTCGACGTCGACGACTTCACGCGACCGCTGCAGCTGCTGGCCAGCGAGCTCGAGTACGCCGACCCCGTCGACGGGGTCCTGCGCCGGTTCGTGAGCCCCCGCAGCCTGCCGCTCGACAGTGCTCTCGGCGATCCGGGCCGATGAGCGGCCATCGCCTCGACGCAGTCTCGTCGAGGCGAGAGGTCACCTCAGCAGACGCGAAGCAGTTCTGCTCAGGCTCCCAGGGCGGCGAAGATCTGCTCGTATCGCACCTTCGGGTCGAGGGTGAGCCCGGACTTGATGAACTTTGCCCAGTCGTCCGCCAGCACTTCCTGTGCACCCGACTCGATGGCGTCGAGACCGGCACTCGCCAGATCCGACGGCGCGATCTTCGGCGCCTCCACGGCCTTGGCCATGTCGGTGTCGACCAGCCCCATGTGCACGGCGACGACATGCGTACCTTGTGCGGCGAGCTCGAGTCGAGTGCTGTCGGTCAGCATCCAGGCCGCAGCCTTCGACGCAGCGTACGCACCGGCGCTCGGAGCGGTGAACCATGACAGTGCCGAGATGACGTTGAGTATCGCGCCACCGCCGTTGGATCCCAGGATGGGGGCGAACGCACGAGTCATGAGCAACGGACCGTAGAAGTTCGTGTCCATCTCGCGGCGGATCGTCGCCTCGTCCCCGGCGACGAGCGAAGTTCCGGTGGAGATGCCGGCATTGTTGACGAGCACCTGAACATCACCCGCCGCGGCGGCGGCCGCTTCGATCTGCCCGGCGCTCGTGATGTCGAGCTCGAGCGGGTGCACGCCGTCGGCGTCGATCGCGCCCGCATCGCGAGCGGCGGCGTAGATCTTCGCCGCTCCACGCTTCTTCAACTGCTCGACGAACTCGGCACCAATGCCCCGGTTCGCTCCGGTGACGAGCACCACCGCACCTCTGACGTCCATGACTACCTATTCTGTAGCGATCACTATTGATTGACGTTCGGACGGTACCACGTTCTGTAGCGATCGATACGTTATGCTCGCCGACATGGCCGGCCGACCGCGGAGCTTCGATCGCGATGCCGCGCTCGGAGCAGCTCTCGAACAGTTCTGGCGCGCGGGTTACGAGGAGACCTCCGTCGCGATGCTGACCTCGGCCATGGGTGTGACACCCCCCAGCCTCTACGCGGCGTTCGGCGACAAGCGTCGCCTCTTCGAGGAGGCCTCAGCGGTGTACTTCCAGCGCACGTGCGAGGCGGTCGACCGTGCTGCGGCGCTGCCGAACGCGCGCGAGGCCATCGCTCAGGTGTTCGACGACACCGCACACGCCCACACCGACCCGGCAACGCCTGCCGGGTGCCTCCTGCTGAC